>NZ_AEJB01000440.1 GCF_000331005.1 Streptomyces turgidiscabies Car8 | reverse complement strand
TGCATCCCAAAAACGCGAGCACACCCGAATGGACACGGGCAGCGCCGCCCGCCCGCCTACGGCAGCGCCAGCATCCGCTCCAGCGCCAGCTTCGCGAAGGTCTCCGTCTCGCGGTCCACCGAGATCTGGTTCACCAGCTTGCCCTCGGCCAGGGACTCCAGGGTCCAGACCAGGTGGGGGAGGTCGATGCGGTTCATCGTCGAGCAGAAGCAGACCGTCTTGTCGAGGAAGACGATCTCCTTGCCCTCGGGTGCGAAACGGTTCGCCAGGCGGCGCACCAGGTTCAGCTCCGTGCCGATGGCCCACTTCGAGCCGGCCGGGGCCGCCTCCAGCGCCTTGATGATGTACTCGGTCGAACCGACGTAGTCCGCCGCCTCGACCACCTCGTGCTTGCACTCCGGGTGGACCAGGACGTTCACGCCGGGAATCCGGGCCCGCACGTCGTTCACCGAGTCCAGCGAGAAGCGGCCGTGCACCGAGCAGTGGCCGCGCCACAGGATCATCTTCGCGTCGCGCAGCTGCTCCGCCGTCAGGCCGCCGTTCGGCTTGTGCGGGTTGTAGAGGACGCAGTCGTCGAGCGACATCCCCATGTCCCGTACCGCCGTGTTACGGCCGAGGTGCTGGTCCGGCAGGAACAGGACCTTCTCGCCCTGCTCGAAGGCCCACTCAAGGGCGCGCTCGGCATTGGACGACGTACAGATCGTGCCGCCGTGCTTGCCCGTGAACGCCTTGATGTCCGCCGAGGAGTTCATGTAGGAGACGGGCACGACCTGGTCGGCCACCCCGGCCTCCGTCAGTACGTCCCAGCACTCCGCGACCTGCTCGGCCGTCGCCATGTCCGCCATCGAGCAGCCGGCGGCCAGGTCGGGCAGGACCACCTTCTGGTCGTCGCCGGTCAGGATGTCCGCGGACTCCGCCATGAAGTGGACACCGCAGAACACGATGTACTCCGCCTCAGGACGCGCCGCCGCGTCCCGGGCCAGCTTGAAGGAGTCGCCCGTGACGTCCGCGAACTGGATGACCTCGTCGCGCTGGTAGTGGTGGCCGAGGACGAAGACCTTCTCGCCGAGCTTCTCCTTGGCGGCGCGGGCACGTGCCACCAGGTCCGGGTCGGAGGGGGAGGGCAGGTCCCCGGGGCAGTCCACGCCGCGCTCGCTCTTCGTGTCGGCCTCGCGGCCGAGGAGCAGCAGGGCGAGGGGCGTCGGCTGTACGTCGAGGTCCTGCGTCTGGGCGGTGGTCACGACACGCACCCTTTCTGTTCTTCCGGTCACGCCTTTTCGTCGAATTGACGTTATCTATCGTAACCCCTTCACGTCACTTTGACGAGGTTCATAGCGTCGATGTGACATGAATCCCGGCGCGCGATCGGAGCACGGCCCCGGCCTGTCCACAGGGCGCTGTTCGCGCTTCCGCGCGTGTGCGAGCATGGAGAGGAGAACCCAAAAGCCAGACGGAAAGAACAGACTCTCGGCCCGGAATTAATCCGCGGCCCCGCCGGTTGCAAACGTCGGCAGAAGTCTCCGTACAACCCGGGAGAGATGTAGATGTCCGTATCGGACGAGACCAGCACCGTCACCGACGGCATCATCCTGTCCGACGCCGCCGCGGCGAAGGTCAAGGCCCTGCTCGACCAGGAAGGCCGCGAGGACCTCGCCCTGCGTGTCGCGGTTCAGCCCGGCGGTTGCTCGGGTCTGCGCTACCAGCTGTTCTTCGACGAGCGTTCCCTCGACGGTGACGTTCTCAAGGACTTCGACGGCGTCAAGGTCGTCACCGACCGGATGAGCGCTCCCTACCTCGGCGGCGCCTCCATCGACTTCGTCGACACCATCGAGAAGCAGGGCTTCACGATCGACAACCCGAACGCGACGGGTTCCTGCGCCTGCGGTGACTCCTTCAGCTAGGCCCGGGCTCATACGCA
>NZ_AEJB01000439.1 GCF_000331005.1 Streptomyces turgidiscabies Car8 | reverse complement strand
CCCCGCCCGTATGTCAGGCTCCGTATGCCAACTCGCGTATGCCGGCCCCGGTCGGCCGGCCGTCAGAGCTTGGTGACGTCCAGCTCGCCCTCCGCGTACTGCTTGCGCAGGACCTTCTTGTCGAACTTGCCGACGCTCGTCTTGGGCACCGACTCGATGATCGTCCAGCGCTCCGGGAGCTGCCACTTGGCGATCTTGCCCTCGTCTGCGAGGAAGGCGCGCAGTGTCGTGAAGTCGGCGGTGGAGCCCTCCGACAGCACGACCGTGGCCAGTGGGCGTTCGCCCCACCTGTCGTCGGGGACGGCGACGACAGCCGCCTCCATGACGTCAGGGTGGGCCATGAGGGCGTTCTCCAGGTCGACGGACGAGATCCACTCGCCGCCGGACTTGATGACGTCCTTGGCGCGGTCGGTGAGCGTCAGGAAGCCGTCGGGGCTGATGGTGCCCACGTCGCCCGTCTTAAGCCAGCCGTCGTCGCTGAACTTGTCGGCGGGGCGCAGGGGTTCGCTGTCGGAGCCGTTGTAGTAGGCGCCCGCGATCCACGGGCCGCGCACCTCCAGCTCGCCGGCCGATTCGCCGTCCCAGGGGAGCCGTTCGCCGCCGGGGCCGCTCAGCCGGGCCTCGACGCTGGTCGGGAAGCGGCCCTGCGTGAGGCGGTACGCGAACTCCTCGTCCGTACCCACCACCCGGGCCGGCGGCCGGGCGATCGTGCCGAGCGGAGAGGTCTCCGTCATGCCCCAGGCGTGGCAGACGCGCATGCCCAGCTTGTCGAAGGCGGCCATGAGGGAGGGCGGGCAGGCGGCGCCGCCGATGGTGACCTGGCCGAGGGACGAGACGTCGCGCGGGCGCGCGGTGAGCTCCGCGAGGAGGCCCTGCCAGATGGTGGGGACGGCGGCCGCGTGCGTCGGCCGGATCTTCTCGATCATCTCGGCGAGCGGGACGGGCTGCAGGAACCGGTCCGGCATCAGCATGTTGACGCCGGTCATGAAGGTCGCGTGGGGCAGTCCCCAGGCGTTGACATGGAACTGGGGGACGACGATCAGGGAGGTGTCCTGGTCGGTCAGACCCATCGACTGCGCCATGTTGACCTGCATGGAGTGCAGGTAGATGGAGCGGTGGCTGTACACCACACCCTTGGGGTCGCCGGTCGTCCCGGAGGTGTAACACATGGACGCGGCCGTACGTTCGTCCAGCTCGGGCCAGTCGTAGCCGGTCGGCTTCCCGGCGATGAGGTCCTCGTACTCGTGCACGCGCGCGTGGGACCCGGCGAGGGCGGAACGGTCACCTGGGCCGGAGACCACGACGTGCTCGACCGTCTTGAGGTGCGGGAGCAGCGGGGCGAGCAGCGGCAGCAGGGAGCCGTCAGCGATGACCACCTTGTCGGCGGCGTGGTTGACGATCCAGGCCAGTTGCTCAGGGGGCAGGCGCAGGTTGAGGGTGTGCAGCACCGCGCCCATGGAGGGGATCGCGAAATAGGCCTCGACATGCTCGGGGTTGTTCCACATCAAGGTGGCCACACGGTCGTCGCCGGTGACTCCGAGGTCGTCGCGCAGGGCGTGGGCGAGCTGTGCCGTGCGGGCCCCGATCTCGGCGAAGGAACGGCGCCGCGGCTCGGTCTCGCCGGTCCAGGTGATGACCTGCGAGTCGCCGTGGATCGTCGACCCATGGGTCAGGATCCTTGAGATCAGCAGCGGTACGTCCTGCATGGTGCTCAGCACGGCGTCCTCCCGGGGCTTCATTGCCTACTCGGTGGTAAAGGTTGTGCTGATTCTGCGCACATACCGAGCGGTACGTCACTAGGAGAGAGTGATCGATCAGATCACGTCCTGCCACGGGAACTACCGGCGATCACCAGAGGTTCCCATTCGGGAACCAACGGGCGGAGCCGAGGGGAACTACCGGGCGAGCACCAGCTCGGGGTCCTCACGCAGCTTGCCCAGCGCCCTTGAGACGGCCGACTTGACCGTGCCCACCGACACCCCGAGCACCTCGGCCGTCTGGACCTCGCTCAGGTCCTCGTAGTACCGAAGCACCACCATCGCGCGCTGCCGCGCCGGTAGTTTCATGATCGCGCGCCACATGGCGTCGTGCAGCACCTGGTGCTCGGCCGGATCGCCGACCGGCGTCCCCTCGGGCTCGGGCAGCTCGTCGCAGACGAACTCGTCGACCTTCCGCTTCCGCCACTGCGACGTCCGCGTGTTCAGCAGCGCCCGGCGGACATAGCCGTCCAGCGCGCGGTGGTCCTCGATGCGCTCCCACGCGACGTACGTCTTGGTGAGCGCGGTCTGCAGCAGGTCCTCCGCGTCGCTCGGGTTCGCCGTGAGCGACCGGGCGGTGCGCAGCAGCACCGGGCGGCGGGCCTTCACGTACGACGAGAACGACGGGTAGGCGGTGTACGAGGGGTAGGACGCGAACGACAGGGTCTGCGTCGCCGGCGTAGCCGCGTTCGAAGCGCTGGTGCAGACGAGTGTGGTCATGGCTCTACGCTAGGTTCGCCCCCTACTTGGGCGGATCGGCCGCAGGTCCCGAAGCCGCGTCCGCCTCAGGTTGTAGGAGGGGGGCTGCCTCCACCTCCTGAAGGTGGAGGCCGACTACGGGCCTATGAGGGTTCACCCCTGAGGGGTGGTACGACGGTATTACGGAGGCTGCTCCTCCAGTAGTAGTGACAGCCCCGGGCGCAGCCCCGGGCACAGCGGCCGACCGGACGGTCCCGCTCATCCGGCGGTCGCCAGCACCAACCCCGAGGTCGGAACCCCCGTACCGGCCGTGACCAGCGCTCTTTCCGCGCCCGGCACCTGGTTCACGGAGGTCCCGCGGAGCTGTCGTACCGCCTCGGCGATGCCGTTCATGCCGTGCAGGTACGCCTCCCCGAGTTGACCCCCGTGCGTGTTCAGGGGCAGGCCCTCGGCCGCGACGAAATCCGCCGCCTCGCCCGGCGCGCAGAAGCCGAACTCCTCCAGCTGCATCAGCACGAACGGCGTGAAGTGGTCGTACAGGATGGCTACGTCGATGTCGGACGGGCCCACCCCGGCGGTCCGCCACAGCTGGCGTGCCACCACGCTCATCTCGGGGAGTCCGGTGAGGTCGTCGCGGTAGAAGCTGGTCATCTGCTCCTGCGCGCGGCCCGCGCCCTGGGCCGCCGCCGCGACGACGACGGGCGCGTGCCGCAGCTCGCGCGCCCGTTCGACGGAGGTGACGACGACCGCCTGGCCGCCGTCCGTCTCCTGGCAGCAGTCCAGCAGCCGCAGCGGCTCGGCGATCCAGCGCGAGGCCGCGTGATCGGCGAGAGTGATGGGCCGGCCGTGGAACCAGGCGGCCGGATTGGTCGCCGCGTACTTCCGGCCACGGACGGCGACCTGCCCGAACGCCTCCGCGGACAGCCCGTACGTGTGCAGGTACCGCTGCGCCGCCATCGCCACCCAGGAGGCCGGCGTGAGCAGCCCGAACGGCAGCGACCAGCCGAGCGCCACCCCTTCGGCCGACGGCTCCCGTCGCTGCACCCCCGACCCGAAACGCCTCCCCGACCGTTCGTTGAAGGCCCGGTAGCAGACGACGACCTCGGCCACCCCGGCCGCGACGGCGAGCGCGGCCTGCTGCACGGTCGCGCAGGCGGCGCCCCCGCCGTAGTGGACCCGGGAGAAGAAGGACAGCTCCCCGATCCCGGCCGCCTGGGCGACGGTGATCTCCGGGCTGGTGTCCATCGTGAACGTGACCATGCCGTCCACGTCGGCAGGCGTCAGCCCGGCGTCGTCGAGCGCCGCCCGCACCGCCTCCACGGCCAGCCGCAGCTCGCTGCGCCCCGAGTCCTTGGAGAACTCGGTGGCCCCGATACCGGCGATGGCCGCACGGCCGCCGAGGTCGTCACGCGCGTGCAGGGTCACGGGGTGCCTTCCGAGGCCGAGGGGGAGACGGATGCGGGTACGGAGTGGGGGACGGAGTCAGGTACCGAGTGGGGTACGGAGACAGTCACCGTTCCGGAGACGTGCCGGCCGATCCCGTTCGCCCCGAGGACGCGTACGACGGCTGTGTCGCCGTCGACGTCCTCGATGCGGCCGGTCAACACCATGGTGTCGCCGGGGTAGTTGGGGGCGCCGAGGCGGATGGCGATCTTGCGCAGGACGGCTACGGGCCCGAAGCAGTCGGTGATGTACCGCCCCACCAGGCCGTTCGTGGTGAGGATGTTCATGAAGATGTCGGGGGACCCCTTCGCCCGCGCCGACTCGGCATCGTGGTGCACGTCCTGGAAGTCGCGGGAGGCGATCGCCCCGGCGACGATCAGCGTGCGCGTGACCGCGATCTCCAGCGGCGGCAGCTCGTCCCCGGCCCTCATCCGTCCACCTCCGCGGGCAGGTCGCCCCGGAACACCGGAAGCTCGGACTGCCCCTCCTCGTACCGTACGAACTCCAGCCGCACCGGCATCCCGATCCGCACCTTGTCGTACGGCACGCCCACCACGTTGCTGACGATCCGCACGCCCTCCGCGAGCTCGATCAGGCCGACCGCGTAGGGCGGGTCGAAGGCCGGGAAGGGCGGGTGATGCAGGACGACGTACGAGAAGACGGTGCCCTCGCCGGACGCCTCGACGGTGTCCCACTCGCCGTGGCCACAGGCGTTGCACCCCGGCAGCCAGGGGAAACGGAGGGTACGGCAGCCGAGACAGCGCTGGATGAGGAGTTGGTGCCGGCCGACCCCGTCCCAGAATCCGGCGTTGTCACGGTTGATGACGGGCCGGGGGCGCGCCGGGGTGACGTGGGACTTCGACCCTGTCTGCCCCGCCTGCTCCACCTGCTTCGCCTGTCCCGACTGGTCCGTCTGCCCCGCAGGTGTATCGGGGGCGCGTGAGGGGGCGTACGCGCGTACGGGCGCGTACTTGAGGATCCGGAAGCGATGGGTGCCCACCGGCTCACCGTCCACTCGTACATCCGTCCGGGTCGTGACGAAGTACCCGGTGCCGAGCTTGGTGGTCTTGGGCCCGGAGACCGACTCGACGACCGAGTCGAAGGCGACGCGGTCCCCCGGCCGCAGGGGCCGTAGATACTCCTGCTCGCAGTCGGTGGCGACGACCGAGGTGCAGCCCGCGCCGTCGAGGAGGTCGAGCAGTTCCTCGTACGCGGCCGAGCGGCCCGGATTCCCGGAGAGGCCGCCCATGGTCCACACCTGGAGCATGGCGGGCGGCGCGACGGCGTCCGGCCCGGAGTAAGCCGCACTGGTGTCGCCCAGCGCCTCGCACCAGTGCCTGATCATCGGCTCGTTGACGGGATCCTTGCCGACACCGCCGACGACGGCGGGTCGCCCTTCGAACTCGGCGAGGAGCGGGGCGAGTTGATCGGGCGACGGAGGATTGGGAGGACGACCGGGTAGGTGACTCACGGTTTCTGACTGTCCGTCAGATACGGGAGGGTGTCAAGAGTCCGAAAACGCCTGCGCGGCGACACGAGGTACCGAAGTACGTGCCGCCGCGCAGACGCTTCACCACCCCATGAAGCGCTCCCCACCAGGGAGTTCAGGACCGCCGGGGACCCACACCCCCACCGGCCCACGGCTCACCAGAGGTTGGTGAAGTTGACGACGGCGTTGGACTGGTCGACAGCCGTGAACGCCGAACCGTTGACCTGCGCGGTGTTGTTCTGGTTCGAGGCGCCCGAACCGACCGCCTGCTGCTGCGAGGTGGACGAGTTGCCGTTGTTGTTCCCGCCCACACCGCTGCCGACGATGCCGGCGACGGCCGCGTTCGATCCGTCGTTCGCGAAGGCGCCGTTGTCCGCCGCGGCCACACCGCTGAAGAGCGCGGCGGCGAGGGGCAGAGCCGAAACGGCGGCGAGAACGCGAGCGGTACGGATGCTTGCCATGTCTTTCCTCCAGAACATGTACGCCCCGGCTCCAGTGCCGGACAGTACGAAGTACGTGTGTTGCGTAACTGCGTGAACTGCGTGAACTGCTCCTGCCGCCAGGGAAGTTGGCCATCCGCCCCGGTGTCGTCCCGTCGCTGTGCACTGCGTCGCAAGATCAGAATTGCCCACCGAATCCCCGGCGAACCACCCCGGAACCGCTTATTCCCCCTGAAGCGTGATGACAAGTCGATAAACCCCCTTCGGATCATGGAAGTCCCAGGTCAGGCCGATGGGACTGATTCACGCCAAGCCGCCACGAAGGACGCCAAGGGACACAAGGGCCGAAGCGTTCCCGCACATTTCCGGCCATTCCACCGACATGACCTCGGCCGCCATCCCCACCCTTCCCTTTTTCGAACATGAGTACGAACATGGAGGCATGGCCACCACAGACCGGCAGGCCACAACGCTGGCCCTCACACACGCCCTGTCAGCCGCCGAGCGCGGCCTGGCCGTCATCCCCCTGTCCCGGACTAAGCTCCCCGCCCTCCGCTCCCCCCACCGCGACGCCCCCGACCCGGCCCCCTGCCACGGCGAGTGCGGAAGCACGGGCCACGGCGTGTACGACGCCACGACCGACCCGGCCCGCATCCGCGAACTCTTCGCCGCCGCCCCCTGGGCCACCGGCTACGGCATCGCCTGCGGCCTGCCCCCGCATCACCTCATCGGCATCGATCTGGACACCAAGTCGGGCACGGACTCCTCCGCGGCCCTGCGCGAACTGGCCCTGCGCCACCTGTTCACGATCCCCGAGACGGTGGTCGTCCTGACCCCGTCCGGCGGCCGCCACCTGTGGCTGACCGGCCCTCCGGACGCCGTGGTCCCCAACTCGGCGAGCCGGCTCGCCCCCGGTATCGACATCAGAGGAGCCGGCGGCTACCTCGTCGGCCCCGGCTCCCGCACCGAACACGGCGTCTACGGCACGGCTCCCGGCACGGCGCACCTGACGCCGGCGCCCTGCCCACCGTCACTCCTGCGCCTCCTCCTCCCGCCACCGCCCCGCACACACCCCTCGACGCCTCCCTCACCGGCCGAACACGGCCAGGGCCTCGTCCAGTTCGTCCTCGCGGCCCACGAGGGTCAGCGCAACACCCGCCTCTTCTGGGCAGCTTGCCGCGCCTACGAGAACGGCATCGGCCCCACCCTCCTGGCCCCGCTCGTGGAAGCGGCCGTCCAGACGGGCCTGACGGAACGCGAGGCACGGGCGACCGTGGCTTCGGCGGCGCGGATGACGGGGCGACGGGAGTGAGGTGACGCATGGCCACTTATCGGGCTACTGAGGTGCGACTTCGCCAAATACGGCCAAAAGACACCCTGTCTGAACGATGTACCCGGCACTCACACTCGCGACATGGGGGTTCTCCGCGATGTCGACCGAGTCGACCGGCCTGAGTGCTTGTTGTGCTCCGCGATCGGACCTGACGTTCGCGAGCGCGGCCGCATCGTGCCCCTGTCGGCCGAACTCTGCGACAACTGCTGGAACAAGCTGGCCAACGAGCTCGCCGAGTGCGAGGGAGCCACGGCAACACCGGATCCGGAGCCGGACCCGGAGGACATGGGTTGGGCCGAACCCCGCATCTGCGGTCGCTGCCACGCCACTGTGCGCTGCTTCCCGACCAACTACGACCGCTGGGTCGAGCTCGCCACGTTCGAGCTGCCGGCGAAAAAGGTCCCACCCCAACACCGTTGGCGACTGAGGCGCCCGACAGCAGCCAACACGCCGATCGCCGTGGCGACCGTCGCCGTCAGAATCGGCGCCATCGACCCGACACCCGGCGAACCGGTCATCCCGGCGCACGAGTTCGTATGCCTACGGGAGGACACCTGACGAGGCCCTGCCGACGCGCCGACCGCGGCGAACGGGCCGGGAACCGAGGAGAGCGGAGGCGAGACGGCCTCCAACCTGAAACACCGGGTCAGACACCGTTCACTGCGGCGGGTGTCTCGGTGCCCACCTCCGGTCGAACAGGTCGTGTGCTCGCATCCGCAACGTGGCCCGCATCACGGCGCTGCCGACCTAAGACCATCGCTTGATGATCTCTATTGGAGAATCCGGCGCCGGCCACACCTGGATACGGATCTTCTCAGTGGTCTCGGGGCTTTCGTCAGAGTTGAAATCGGCCCGAGCTGCCCGAGCCAAGTTGTGCCGGGACACGCGCACGCGGTTCCAGCCGGACGTGACCTCGAACGTAGCCGCATCTGGGGCGTACTCCGTACAGCCCAGAACCACCAGGCGACCCGACGACACATCCAAGCCGGCCTCAACGACGTGATCGAATTCCGAGCTGTCATCACTCGGCTTCTCCGGCAGGACGACAACTGTGACGGATACGTTGACATTTACCACCGTGCCGATACCCAGCGCGCCCCCTGCAACCGCGAGGTGATCGACAACGGCCTGGTCCGTCCACGCGTCGCTCAGATCGCCGTCCGAATCCGCATCGAACACGTGGATCTGGAAGTAGTCGGCGAAGAGGGTGAGTTCCGTCGTTGTCGTCATGGCGGCACAGTGCCACGCAGCACTGACAACCGGAGACGCACCAGCCGTCCAAGGTACGGATCAGACGGCGCCCCTACCCCCGACGTGCCCGAGCAAGCGGCGAACACCGGGGACCGACGGTCACCAACGGACAGCACCCAGCACGACGGCCCCTGACCGATCTACCTGGTCAGAGACCGTTCACTGCGGTGGGTGTGGGATTTGAACCCACGGTGACATCGCTGCCACGACGGTTTTCAAGACCGTTCCCTTAGGCCGCTCGGGCAACCCACCTACGCCCCTGCCCACCTGGGGTGGAGCGGGTACAGCGTACCGGGCTCGGGCGGTTCACGGTGAGCGTGGTCCACACAGGGTCCACTGGCTCTGTTCCACTGCCCAACTACACCATGGTGATCAGCAGCTGGAACCGCAGCGCCACGGCGACGCACGGAGCGTACTGCTGCGCCGGCGTGCCCTGAAGGGAGGGCATGCACTAGCTGTCCTGTCCACCTCTGCGCTTCCGTGGAGTACGAGAGCGCTGAGAAGGATCTGCAACCTTCTGATCCGTAGGATCGGGCAACGCCTTACGGAGGGGCTCGGCCCTGGCCTGACCGGGTCGCTGAGATTGGTGATCATCGGCCTCTATGTGCCGTCGTTGCCGTCAGAGCTGCCGTCAACTCCGAACTGTGACACCGCAGCCGCGACGGCATTCCGGACCCGCCTGCGCCCGGAGTTGACGACTCCTCCTTCACCCGGGAGCACGTCTCGGCCACGGTGAACAAGGACCTGGCGGACACCCTCCCCAGACCGGGCAGACCACCGGCCAAACCCGCTCCGCCGATCTCGGTTCGTGTAGCGGAGACCCTACTTCACTACCAGTAGATAGCTACGAACTCAGAGTCGAGATATCGCTCGTTAGCTGTCGTACCTCCTGCTGGTTCTGACGAAGAAGTACGCAACGCGACAGTGCCGCCAGGAGATGCCCCAATAAGATCCCAAGCACGACTTCTTTCTCTCACCGCGTCGTCAGGGTTGATCGACACAGAAAATCTATTCTCCAACTCCTCGACAACCAGACGAAATACTCTTCGACTGCTAGTGAAAGAATCCAAGAGACCACTATTTTCGCGAGCCAAGACTACAATTTGCGCTCGCGTTTCTGAGTCCAGATTCAGTCCACACCGACCAGCGATTAGCTCGCCGTACAAACTAAGTACGCGCACCATTTGATCCGCAGTTTCTTCTGAAGATCTATCCTCGGCCAGAGCAGAAAGTGCACCTGTACTGAATCTATCAATTTCATTTCCCAGGTCTGGTAGAACTTCCTTCAATACCTCAGCCAGCTTGATTGGAGTCCACTGCGATCGAATTCCCGTGACAGCAATCCTACAGAGAGCCCAAACCGGCGAATCGGAGAACAGTACCCGCCTGATATCCTTCCAATACAAGGACTGTTCGGTAACTCCCACTAGATAGAGAGGCTTCCGCGTAGCTTTCACACCATCCGGGAGGCTCGGTTGCACTTTCGCATGAATTGCATATTCGGCACCACTAATCGTGAATGTCGAGTAGTCGACCATCTCGCACTTGAGTGGGACGAGACCCGCCATGAGGCCTTCAAGAATTCCATTGAAAGCCCGAGCTTCCTCCATTCCGTCAGCATTGACCGATGCGGCCAAATGTGGATTGCTGATCAGATCAGCCATGGTGGAGATAATGGAGCTCACACGATAAGTCGGATCCGCGCGAAGCCTAACCTTTACCTCAAAAAGTTCTCCCCTCATTAGCCGGTCCTGGTCGAGTACCCAAGTCTGCAAGGCATAGTTGGGTGATCGACTGGACATCTCGGCAACAATATCCGACCAACTAGGGGGCTGCCCATCGGCGGCTTCAGGAGTGATCATGCTTACGTTTTTTCGTTTTTCGTAAGCATGCAAATCTTTAAATGTTGCCTGGATTGTAGCCTTTCGGAGAACCTGTGAATCCTGACCCTGGGTGGCCTCAAATCGCGAGCCAATTCCAGACTTGACGACTTTAGCGTCTACGCCGAGACTGCTGCTTACCTCAGACTTGATGGAACTTGAGAGCGTTTCGGTATATTCGCTGGGCAGGGCACCGAGACGTGACGAGAGTAGGCTCGTGACACTAACCTCGTCCAAGTATACAAATTCACGAAGAATTGAACTTGAAGCGGCGCGATCCTTACGCTTCTTGCGATTCTGGAACCATCGTTTAATTCGAGCAATCATCATCTACCTTCCATTACCATCCGACGGACTCGCTGAAATTTGTTTTCGATGTAGCGCAACCCGTTCATAGCCACAAATATAATCGTCCGCAAAGATCGCATCCCTTGAATCCGTTACAGCCAAAAGTGCGGCTTCGCTCCAAACTGCGACGAGCTCTGCTGCAGACCAGTTAGATGTTTTTTCAGCAATGTAAGAGTGGGGTAGCTCCTGTCCTTTATTGAGGGTTCTAGCAGAAACTTCAAGGATCGCTCGACGATCCTCCAGGCTGGGCAGCGGAAAGTGAATCTCCCAATCGAATCGTCCAGGGCGTCGCAAAGCAGCGTCTAGATCCTGAGGTCGGTTAGTCGTTGCGATAACAACCACGTTGGTGTCAGCAGTGAAACCATCCATCGCAGAGAGCAGCTGGCCTACAATCCGGCGAGAGGCTTCGTGTGAATCTTCACTCCGTTGCGAAGCGAGGCTGTCCATCTCGTCGAAGAAAATGATGGCTCTCTCCTGCATTGCTGCATCTTCAAAAATCTTGCGGATGAGCTCCTCGCTCTGTCCGTACCATTTACTGAGGATTTCTGGTCCACTGATTTCATAGAACTCAGCATCTGCACGGTGTGCAATGATCTTAGCCAGCATGGTCTTCCCGGTCCCAGGGGAGCCAGTGAAGAGAACACCTTTGATCGGTCGAGCTCCAATTTTCGCCAGAGCTTCATGGCGTTCAAGAGGGATCTCAATTAGTTCCTTTGCCCTTTCTATGATCTCGGGATAACCGCCAAAATCATCAAAGCTAAGGGCTCCGTCCGGTGAGGCTTTGAATTGCTCCACGGTTACACTGTCGACAGCGGGAAGGTCGATATAACGGACAGGGTCTTCGGAGATTACCTCTGTAATTCCGCGCGATTCGTACCCCTTGACCGTGTTTCCTTCTCGTAGGTCCAGATCGCGTGGCTCGTCTAGAACTTTAAGGCGCCCGCCGATGTCGATAACTACTTGCCCTGGAGGCAGCAAGCGAACAACGCCAACCCAAGGCTCTTCGTCCCATAGTTCGCCTGGGGCATTATTAATGCTATTGTTCTCGGAATCTATGAATACAATGTCTCCTCGTTCGAAATTAAATCCCTCGTCGGCCGTACATGTAGCGATGTTCCCGTTGCGCAACTCAAGGAACGCTGCCGTTCCGTCTTCGCTTACATGCTTTACTCTTGCCACAGTCCGAGGAGGGTAAATGTCTGCGTCCATCGTCTAAGCATAGTCGCAGCGCATCCCATTTAGACTTCACAGTTTTTGATCACTAGTGGACTGCCGGAGTTGCCAGCTCAGCAGGGCTTCTCAGGCAGGAATTTTTCGTCGTGTAGACACACCCGATCAACGTTCCAGGTGAATGAAGGGAGGTCGTGCCAGAACCGTGCCAAGTAGGCCGGAGAACAACGGGCCCGAGTCAGCTGCCACAGCGACTTTGCCGTAGGTCAGTCCAGCAGTCGTCCGTCGAAGACCCAAACTTCCCAAGCTGATGTTCTCCGGCGTACTCCAGGCCCACAGCAAGGCACCGGACCCTCGACGACGCACCACTGCTCCCTCCCTTTCCTGACACTTGGACTCTCCAGCCGGAGTGCGGAGCACGTGAGGGGCATCTCGTCAAGGTGACGCGAAAAAGAGCCGAACGTGCGCCCCCCTCCAGATCGGTCTGAGATCCTGGAGACCGATCGAGAGGGGCCGAAGGCATGGAGTGGAAGACCCACGGTGAACGGCAGATCTACACGAACAAGTGGGTGAATCTGTGTCTGGTCGACGTCCAGCAGCCTGACGGCGCCAGGTGGGAGTACCACGTCGTTCGTCTCCGGCACCTGGCCGTGGCGGCCGTGGTCAACGACCGCCAGGAGGTGCTGATGATGTGGCGGCACCGCTTCATCACCGACTCGTGGGCCTGGGAGTTGCCCATGGGCCTGGTCGAGGAGGGCGAGTCGCCTGAGGAGGCGGCGGCACGCGAGGTCCTGGAGGAGACGGGCTGGCGCCCCGGTCCCATCAAGCCCCTGATCTACGCCGAGCCGGCCAACGGGATCACCGACTCGCAGCACCACGTCTTCCGCACGGACGGCGCGACCTACGACGGGCCGCCCACGGAGAAGAACGAGTCCGACCGCATCGAGTGGATACCCCTCAGCGAGGTGCGCGGGATGATCGACCGCCGCGAGATCGTGAGCAGCGGATCCCTCGTCGGCCTCCTGTACGTGCTCATGGACGAAGCGATCCGCTGACCGGTGGGAGGAGTTCCCGTAGCCGTGCCTCGAAGGCCAGGGCTACGGGCTCCCGCCTGTGCGGGGCCAACTGCTCGTAGAACTCCCGGAGATGGCCCGACACTCGCTCGGAGGACACCGCCGAGGCGGGCTCCAGAGCTTGTGTGGCGGTGTGGCAGGCCTGGGCAAGCTTGCCCTGGTCCAACTGCGTACGGGCCAGCCAGAACGTGTGAAACGCCCGCCCCCGTTGATTGGTGCTGTTCTCCCGCCGCAGAGCATCCGCGATCAAGGGCTCAGCGGTCGCTGCCTCCCCGAGTCGGCCGTGCGCAATGCCGGTGTCGACTATGAGCTTCAGCTCGTCGAAGTAGGTCACCCATGACGGGTCGGGATCGTTCGCCTGGATCTGCTCGAAGTGGCGGTGCGCTTCCCCGATGGCCCGGTGAGTGGAGTCCCGGTTGCCGAGGGTGGCGTGGGCGAAGGCTTCCCGCATGGACAGCATCGACATGACGCGCGGTGTGGTGCCGAGAGCTGGGCGGGCCTGGTCCTGAGCGGCGGTCACGAGTGCCAGGGAGTCCCCGGGCTTGTCCTGGTACGTGGCCTGCAAGCTCATGCAGGCCAGGACGTTGGCCATGAACTGGCGGTCGTCGATTTCCTTGGCCAGTTGCAGGGCCTCGGTGAAGTACGCGCGGGCCTGGTTGTACTGGCGGGCGTCGAAGTAGGTCCAGCCGGTGAGTCGCGCCAACTCAGCCGCGATTCCGTACAGGCCGTTCTGGATCGACGGCGGTCGGCTCTCCTTCAACAGGCCCACGACATGCCGGAGCTGACCGACGATGGCCGGCCGCAGAGCTTCGCCGCCGTGCTGGTCGTCCCGACGCCAGTAATCCTCGATGGAGGATCGGAACGCATCAAGTGTGGCGCTGCTGAGGCTCGTTCGTGTGGCCAACGCCAAGATGCTGTCTACGTCCGGTCCCGGCAGAGACGCGGGTGTCTGCGGCTCTGGATCCGAAGCTTGCGGGGGCGCCTCTCGCTGAGTGACTACGAGAGCCTGGGGTGTCTCCCAGGGGCGACGGGCAAGCCCGAGCATGTGCCCTGGGATGCGCAAGCCGTCCGCGATGCGTTCGACGACGTCCATATGCAGCAACTGGCGTCGCCCGGCGATCACTTCACCGACCCGACTGGGCGTCAGCTCGCATCGCCTGGCGATCATCGACGGATAGATCCCCGCCCGTACCTTCACCAGCCGGAAGACTCTGCCGAAGTCCCGTACCCGGCACGCGTTGATCATCTCGGGATCGGTGAGCAGCCTGGCAGGCAGTTCCTGCGGCCGGTCGGCGTCGGGCATCGGGCAAGCTCCCACCCTGCGAGGGCTACGCAACGTCGCTGATTCTCTACTTGCCGCGATGTTACCCAAGTTGGGTAATCAGCCTGACCTTTCGACAGCGGTACCCAGTTCGCGATGCTCGTGTGCATGGCGAGCAAACAGCAGACCAGACCCGGCATCGGTGAACTGGCCAAGGACAGCGTCAGGGACCGTATCGGCGTCGTCATGGGCGAGTGCGGGGGCCGTGTGCAGATGCGGCCGATCCGTGGCGGCCTGGAGTGGGATGCCATTCCGGACGACGTGGTGGCGCTCAGTGCGCGAGAGGAACTGAGTGCACGTCTGACCATCAGGAACGGCAACAGTCTGGGTGGGTTGTGATGCGCGCCATCGGCCGGTACGCGGGAGTCCTTTTCATCATCTGCATCAGCGGTTCGTGCGGCCTGGTGATCGGCGCGACTCTCGGCATCCGCCAATAGACCGGCCGCCCCGAACGGGTGCCAGTTCACGGCTCCCCCGTCCCCGTTCGGGGCCGGCCTCCACCCCTGCTTCCTGACCGTCTGCGAAACCGGCTCGGCGATCAGGGCGGCATGCACGTGCCACGCACCACCTCACACCGGGAGATTGCACATGACGGCAACGGCGAACGATCAGAGGTCCGGCAGCGCGGTGGCTGGTGAGGAATTGTTCGAGAGCCTCGCCCACTTCGTGGTCATCCACAACGGGCAGTCGGCCGAGCGCGCGGAGCGGATCGCGGATCAGGCGGTCGCGTTCCTGGTCACGGCGGCCACCGCCACCGTGCCCATGGTCCCGTCCGATGACGTGGACCTCGGCCTCCACGCGCTCATCCTGCACACGAAGGAGTACGCCGCGCTCTGCGAGCGGTACGCGGGCCGCTTCCTTCACCACAACCCGAAGTCGGGTGGAGGCGCCCGTGACCCGGAGATGGTCGCCGCCTCGGCACGCGCCATGAAGGCTGCCGGATTCATGGTCTTCGACGACCTGTGGACCGTGAACGGCGTGAATCTCGCGCAGTGCGATTCGGACTGCGGCCGACCGTACGGTCAGGCCTAGCCACACGACAGCTGCGACGCGGCCGACGCGAACTCGTGGTCGGCCGCGCTCGCCTAAAACCTGGAAGGGAAGAGACGTTGCCCGGCCCAACCCCTGAACTGCCGATCGTGGTGCTCGACGCACTCATGCCCACGACTCAGCGCATGGTCATCAACCGTCGGGGCTCCACGGTCTGGGAGGTGGAGAGCCACCGGGGCCACTACGCCGTGAAGATCGGCCATCCGGTCGAGGCTACGGCCGACTGGCCTGCCCAGCCCTGGACCGCGCTCGCGCCCGCGCGCGAGGGTGCCGTTCTGCTTCGCCTCGGCGTCGAGGGGATCGCGTACGGCGAATGGGAGCACGGTACGTGGAACTTCCAGCCGTGGCACGAGGGGCCGGACCTGTACCGGCTGTGGGAGCGCTGCCGTACGAAGGACTCGCCCATCGCACCGGACACCAGCGAAGCACTGGAATGCGCCGAAGCGCTCGCCGACCTCCACGCCAAGGGCTGGGCACACGGCGATGTACAGCCCGCCCACTTCATCATCGGGCCGGAACGAACACACCTCATCGACCTCGCCCTTGCCCACGGCGGTCATGTTCCAGAAGGACACGACTTCCCGTTCCGCGGCTGCCTCGTCCACTACGAAGCACCGGAGATCGCGCGCAGCGTCCTCGACACCGGAGAAGCCGAGCCGACACAGGAAGCCGACGTCTACGCGCTCGGAGCCTCGCTGCTCATCTCCGCCACCGGCTGGCGGGCGGTCGAATACCCGGACGACGCACCGCGACCAGTCCAGCGAGAGGCAGTCGCCAACGGCCGACGACGGCCCGTGAAAGTGCCCGGTGAGCTGGGTGAATTGGTCGACGCGATGCTCAGCCACACGCCGGGGGATCGGCCCGTCATCTCCGAGGTGGTCAAAGCCCTGACCTGATCCCGAAAGCCCTGCCCGCCTCGCGTCAGCAGTGCGCGGACGCCGACAACGAAAGACCGGACCACCCCTCAGCCTGGACAGCGTTCCGGGTGGTCCGGTCGTGGAATCCCTGATCAGGACCCCGGTGCCGATGGTACCGGGGTGGTCGGCGTGCTCGGATTCGGGTGCGGCGACAACCCCCGTCATCTGTTGTTGAGTTAGAGAGGACGGCGGTTGAAGGCGGTCATTGGGCGCACGGTTTTGACGTGCACCACCGAAAGTGAGCCAAGACGGCGAGTGCGCCGAACGAGCACCCGTCACGTATGTCTCCAGCAACCCCGTACGGGCATCAGCCACGCTGCCTGGTTTCGAAACGACGGCCACCCGGACGGCGGGGTCGTGCGTGCTCGGGCTCGGCCTC
>NZ_AEJB01000438.1 GCF_000331005.1 Streptomyces turgidiscabies Car8 | reverse complement strand
CCACATACCTCCGGTGCGACCGTCCGTCAGGCCTCGATACCCGGCAGCAGGCCGGTCACGGGGGCGGCCATGTCGGTCAGCTGGTGCAGCTGCTGGAGGTCGCTCAGGTGGTTGAGCCCGCCCAGCTGGCTGGAGACCCGCGGCAGGTCCTCCTGGTACTGGGCGGGAATCTCGCTCACGGCGAGCGAGTCGAGCTGGGCGATCGGGTTCAGCTTGCCCGCGTTCTGGTCGGCGGCGGGAGCCGCGCTCGCCAGCGGGGCGGCGAGGCCGGTGACGCCGATGGCGAGACCAACGGCGGCGGCGATTCGTCGTGTTGAGATCATGTACTCAGCAACGTCGCTCGCCCCTCACCGGACACGGGCACCGCGCCCCGCTCACTCGTCAGGCTCATCATCCGTCTGCGCTTGCCGAGCCTCCCGGGACGGAGGACGCTCGGGGAGAGAGGCCCTTCGCGGCCCGGACCCGATCGGGCCGCGGCCCTCGGAGGAGGTCACCATGGGCACCGCGGCAAGCCCCACCTTCGACACCGAAGCACTGCGCCGGGGTATCGAAGGACAGGACGCGGCAGCACTGCTGTCGCTCTACGCCGACGACGCCGAACTGCGCGTCGTCGACCACAAGACCCAGCCCAGCCATCCGATGGTCATGCACGGGCGCGGCGAGATCGGCGCCATGCTGACCGAGGTGTACGGCAGGGACATGACCCACAAGCTGGAACAGGTCGTCGTCCAGGGCGACCAGGTCGCCTACACCGAGTCCTGTCTGTACCCGGACGGCGTCCGGGTCCTCGCCGGCTCGATGATGTCCCTGCGGGACGGCAAGATCGTCGACCAGACCGTGCTGCAGGCGTGGGACGAGGAGGATTCCTGACTCGGTTAGGCTGAGCGCGGGTCGTGACTGGCGCTGAGGTGGACAACCACCGGGGAGCGGCCTCGCGAAGAACGCGAAGAACGCAGAGTGCGTGCGTGCCGTGCGCCTGGGCGATGACAACTGCTCGCTCAGGAGTGGATCATGTCTCAGGCCCGGCTCATCGACGGCACTTCTCTCGCCCGGCGCATCGTCGAGGACACCGCGAAGAAGGCCGCCGATCTCACCGACCGCACGGGCGCGACGCCCTGCCTCGCGACCGTGCTGGTGGGAGCGGACCCCGCGTCCGTCACGTACGTCCGGATGAAGCGGAACCGCTGCCGCAAGGCGGGCATCGAGTCCCGCCATGTGGAGCTGCCCGCCGCCACGACCACCGAGGAACTGGTCGGCACGCTGCGCTCCCTCTCGGACGACCCCGGCGTGCACGGCATCCTGCTCCAGCATCCGATGGGCGCGCACATCGACGAGCGGGCCGCGTTCGAGGCGATCGCGCCGGAGAAGGACGTCGACGGTGTCACCTTCGCGTCCTTCGCGACGATGAGCTTCGGTCTGCCGGGCTTCGTGTCCTGCACGCCCGGCGGCATCATGCGGCTGCTCGACGCGTACGACGTCGACCCGTCCGGCAGGCGGGCCGTGGTGGTGGGCCGCAGCGCGATCCTCGGCAAGCCGGTCGGCATGCTGCTCCTCGGCCGGGACGCGACGGTGACGTACTGCCACTCGCGGACACGGGACCTGTCGTCCGTCCTGCGCGAGGCGGACATCGTGGTCGCCGCCGTGGGCCGGCCCCGGCTGATCCGGGGCGCGGACATCAAGCCCGGCGCGGTCGTGATCGACGCCGGGTACAGCCCCGGGAACATCGGCGACGTCGACTTCGACTCCGCCGTCGAGCGGGCCGGGCTGATCACCCCCGTGCCGGGCGGTGTCGGTCCGATGACCATCGCGACGCTGCTGGAACAGACCGTAGACGCCGCCGTTCGGCAGCTCGGGGCGTGATCAGCGCATCCAGGCGCTGCGGTCCTTGACATCGCCCGCCTTCAGGCAGTGCCGCGTCGGCCCTGGTACGGGCGACCGGTGACCCCTCGCACAGGGAGCGGGCGCGTGTCCTCGCCGCCCGGATCGGCGCGGAGGACGGTGTCGGACCGGTTCTGGAGTCGGTGAACCAGCTGGCCGGCTGAGCAGCACCGGCCGGACGGGCGCGCCCCGGGAGCGTCAGGAGGTCCCGGTGCCCTCGGCCCGCGCCGAGTCCGGGGGCAGCCAGCCCGCCGGCCGCAGGATGCCCAGCAGCATCCGCACCAGCTCGTCCACCACCTCGTCCAGTGTGGCGTCCACCCAACCGGCGCTCCAGTCGTGCAGCAGGCCGTTGACGCTGCCGATGAACGCGGTCGCGGCGAGCCGGTAGTCGCGCGGCGCCGCCTCCCCCACGGCGACGGCCGCCTCCGCCTCCGTGCAGATGAGGGTCACCCAGCGGGAGCGGCGGGCGAGGCGCTGTTCCTCCAGGCGGGCGCTGACGCCGATGATCTCGACGAAGGTGATCCGGATGCGGCGCGGGTCGGCGGTGACGTTGGCGGCGTAGGCGCGGAAGATCGCGGCGGCGCGTTCGGCGAGGGGCAGGCCCTCGGCGGCGGCCAGCGCGGTGAGCGCCGCCCCCTCGGCCCAGTCGTTGACCTGGAGGTGAAGGGCGGCCAGGAGGTCCTCCAGGGTGCGGAACTCCTCGTAGAACTGGCGCGTCGACAGACCGGCCGTCTCGCTGAGCGCGGCGACGGTCGTCGAGCGGTAGCCCGGCGTGTCGCCGAACAGCTGGAGTGCGGCTTCCAGGAATCTCCGGCGCCGTTCGGCCTGTCGTTCCTCGGCTGTCCTGCCTGCGTAGCGGCCGGTCGGCGCCCTGAGTCTGCCCGCCAATGAACCCTCCTTCGTCGGTCCGGGGGCCAAGTTTGTCGTGCACGCAGTCTTGTGGAGAAGGGCACCCCCTCCTTACTTTCCAGTAAGTCCAATCTGAACGTGACCGTGTTCAGTTTTCCGCCCGCAGCCGCGATCTCTCTTTTGCCCTATATGTCATGCACCCGCCACAGTCCGTCCGTCCACTCCCGGAGGGGAGAGCACTCATGTCCGCTTCAAGATCCAGGCACCTCTGTGCCATGGCCGCCGCTCTCGTTCTGACCGTCACCGCCCCCGCGACCACCGCCATCGCCGCGTCGGCGGCCGAGGACTCCAGCACGGCCGCGGCGAGCCTGCGCGAGGTGATGTTCGTCGGCAACAACTGGGAAGGCACCGCGGACGTCATCAAGTCCACCGGCGACTTCGCCAAGATCGGCCGGATCAACGTCGTACCCGACAAGGCGGCGCGGATGGCCGCGATCAACGCCGACCCCATCAAGTGGATCTACTTCATGGCGATCCGCAACGGCGTCGGCGAGGGCCACGACCAGCTGGTCGACGACATGTACTCCACCCCGGACGGCAAGTCGGTGGTCGTCTCCCGGCCCAGCTTCGCCGACGTCGTCTCGATCGACCTCGCCACCGGGGCGATCAACTGGCGCTTCCCCGTGTCGGGTTACCGCTCCGACCACATGGCGGTCTCCCCCGACGGCACCCGGGTCGCGGTCTCCGCCTCGATCTCCAACACCGTGCACGTGCTGAACATCAACACCGGCGCGCAGATCGGCTCGTTCGCCACCGGCGACAAGCCGCACGAGAACATCTTCACCAAGGACGGCAAGTACATCTGGAACATGGCCATCGGGGACGTCAACACCAACCAGGACGCCCCCTGGCAGGACTTCACGAAGGGCGACCGGAAGATCACGGTCGTCGACGCGGCCACCTTCAAGCAGGTGAAGGTGATCGACATGCGGGACCGGCTCAACGCCATCGGCCTCAAGGACTACTCGGACGCGGTCCGCCCGGCCGTCTTCTCGCCCGACGAGTCGAAGCTGTACTTCCAGGTGTCGTTCTTCAACGGCTTCTTCGAGTACGACATCGCCACCGACAAGATCACCCGGACGAAGACCCTGCCGAAGAACCCGGCGACCAGCGACGACCGCACCACGTTCGTCAACGACTCGCGCCACCACGGGATCTCGATGAAGCCGGACGGCACGAAGCTGTGCGTCGCGGGCACGATGGACGACTACGCGACGGTCGTCGACCGTGCGACGCTCCAGGAGGGCCCGCTCGTCACCGCCTCGAAGCCCTACTGGGCCACGGTGAGCGGCGACGGCAAGTCCTGCGTGATCTCCGAGAGCGGTGCCGACCAGGTCACGGCCATCGACTTCGCCACCGGGCTGAAGACGGTGTCCGTGCCGGTCGGCGACCACCCCCAGCGAGTCCGCCTCGGCCATGTCGAGGCGGACTGGACTGGCCCGGCGATCAACTGACCCCTTGATTCAGGTCAGTTGACCGCCGGTAGCTCGACTAGCTGAACTCCTGCGCGGCCCACGAGGCCAGTTCGGTCCGCGCGGAGTTCAGCAGGGTCGCCGAGGGAGCCGTCGCCCCGTTGGTCACCAGCGCGTAGTGCAGGACCCCCGAGTCCGGCGCGGTGAGCAGCAGGCGGCGGCTTCCCGTGTTGCCGGGCTCGGTGCCCGCGGCGATCGGGGTCGTGCTGGTGTAGGCCGGCGGGCCGTAGACCGTGCCGAGGTCGGAGACGACCGTGGTGGTCGCCGTCGGGAAGGACGCCGGCAGATGGAGCTCGGTCGGCGCCGAGATGCCCTTCGACCGCCACACCAGCACCGAGTACTGGCCCGAGCCCACCAGTTGGGACACGTTGGGCAGTGAACTGGGCACCGGGTTCCAGGTCAGGGTCGTGGACCCGTCCCGCGAACGGTCCTCGAAGGTGAAGGCGAGCGCCGTCCCCGCCGTGGCGCCCGGATAGACACGGTCCAGCATCCGCGCGTCCTGCCGCAGCACCGCCGTACCGGCGTCGTCGAGGCGTACGGCGGACAGGTCCTCGTCGTTCCAGCCGTCACCGCTGGTGATCACCTTGTCGGCGTTGTCGTTCATCAGCTCCCTGTGGCGGCCGTTGTAGATGTCCCACTGCCACTGACTGCTGGACAGCACCGGCCCGGAGACGCTCGCGTTCGCCCACCAACTCGCCCCCTTCACACGGGAGTCGAGGGCCTGGTACATCGCCTTGTAGACCGTCGGCGCCTTGCCGGACACCGATCCGCTCAGCGGGTGGCCGAACTCGCTGACGATCCCGGTCGTCCCGAGGGCGGCGGCCCGGTCGCGGACCGTACCGAAGTCGGTGACGTACTGGCCGTCGCCCGCGTTGCCCCACATCAGGATGCCGGAGATGGCCTTCTGGTCGTAGAAGTGGGTGTTGAAGACATACCGCGTGCCGGCGGTCCCCGCGTCGAGGAACCCGCCCTCCTGCTTCTGGGAGTCGATGTTGGCGTTCCAGAACATGTTCGGTTCCACGAAGGCCGGCTTGTCCTGCCAGCCGGCCGAGTCCATCCGCGCCCGGAACTTCACGAAGAACGGCCACAGGACGTTCTTCTCCCAGGTCCGGCTCGTCTGGCCCGAGTCGAGATTCCCCGGATGCGGTTCGTTGTACGGGTCGAAGCCGACCACGCCCGCGAACTGGTCGCCCGTCAGGTTCTGCTTGAGATACGTCATCGTCTTCTGGGCGGTGTCGAGGAACGAGTCCTGCAGCCCGTACGTGTTGTGCCAGAAGTCGTACGTCGCGTTCTTCACCGCGGCGTTCTGGGTGATGTTCTGCCCCCAGAGGATGCAGATCCCGCAGTTCTCGTCCGGGTAGTTGCCGAGGTCGACGGCCCACTTGGGGGCGCCGTCGCCGGTGTACCAGCTGTCCGAGTCGAAGAGCCAACGGGAGTAGAGGTCCTGGTGGAAGTCGGGGTAGACGCGGATGCCCGCGTCCAGGAAGGCACCCATCTGGGCGGTGGCGGCGGCCAGATAGCTGCTGCTCACCGTCCCCCGGGTGGGCTCCGCGTACGCCCAGGAGAGCAGGAAGCGGACGCTGTTGCCGCCGCCGAGCGCCCGCAGGGCGGTCGCCGACTTCTTGGCGTCGGCGACGGAGGCGAAGGGCAGCCCGTTGTTCTCCTTGAGCTTCGTCTCGCCGGAGACGTTGTAGCCGCGCAGGACGACTTCCCGGCCCAGGGAGTCCGTGAACCGGCCGTTCTGGACGGTGAGGGTGGTGGAGGCCGGAGAGTCGAACCAGAGGGTGTCGGCCCGGGCGGGCTGGGAGCCGACAGTAGTCACAAAACCGGTGACCAGAACCAGTACGCCGAGCAGATGCACACGTGACTTCGACATGTGCATTACAGTCCCGCGCGTATCAGGGGCCGTCAATAGAAACTGACTCCTGAGTAATCTTCAGCTTTTGGCGCTCATGGGTGATGATCAAGTCACATGACCGACAAAAGGAGCGGATCGTGCGAGACCTTCTCCCGGCGCTCGGGCGCTGGTACGCGGCGGGCGAACCGTTCGGACTCGCCACCGTCGTCTCGGTGAGCCGCAGCGCGCCACGTGACCCGGGAGCCGCGATGGCGGTGGGGCCCGGCGGCGAGGTGGTGGGCAGTGTGTCCGGGGGATGTGTCGAGGGCGCGGTGTTCGAGCTGGCCCAGGAGGTCGTGGCGAGCGGCGAGGCCCGCCTGGAGACCTTCGGCTACAGCGACGAGGACGCCTTCGCTGTGGGTCTCACCTGCGGCGGCGAGATCACCCTGCTGGTACGGCCCGTCACTCCCGCCCTCGATCCCTCCTTCGCGGCGGTCGCGGAGACAGTCGCGGCGGGCCTCCCGGTGACCGTGGCCACCGTGACCGAGGGTCCTGCGGAGCGCGGCGCCACGCTCGCCGTCTGGCCCGACCGCATCGCCGGCACACTCGGCACGAACGGCCTGGACGCGGCCGTCACCGCCGACGCCCGTGGTGAACTCGCCCTGGGAGCAACGGGATTGCGGCACTACGGGCCCCACGGGGAGCGACGCGAGGACGCCGTCACCGTGTTCCTGCACTCCTTCGCGCCCCCGCCCCGCATGCTCGTCTTCGGCGCCATCGACTACGCGGCAGCCGTGGCCCGGATCGGCGCCTTCCTCGGCTACCGGGTCACCGTCTGCGACGCCCGCCCGGTCTTCGCCACCCCGGAGCGCTTCCCCAAGGGTGTCGAGGTGATCGCCGACTGGCCGCACCGGTACCTGAGCGGCACGGACACCGACGAGCGCACGGTGATCTGCGTCCTGACCCACGACCCGAAGTTCGACGTACCGCTGCTGGAGGAGGCCCTGCGCCGCCCCGCCGCGTACATCGGGGCGATGGGCAGCCGCCGCACCCACGACGACCGGCGGCGACGGCTGACGGAGGCCGGCCTCACGGCGTCCGAACTGTCCCGGCTGCGCTCCCCCATCGGGCTGGACCTCGGCGCACGTACGCCGGAGGAGGTGGCGGTTTCCGTGGCCGCGGAGATCGTCGCCCTGCGGTGGGGCGGCAGCGGGGCGGCACTGACGGCGACGGGCGGCGCCATCCATCCGCCGAAGGAGCGTCAGGTCTGACGGGGAGGCAGCCTGTGCAGCACCACGTCGGTGAGCTGCCCGCCGTCGTCCGTCAGCGTCGCCGTCATGTAGGTGCAGTGCGGCTGACGGCGCCGGTCCGTCGGCGAACCGGGGTTCAGCAGCCGCAGGCCGGTGTCCGCCGTGCTGTCCCACGGGATGTGGCTGTGGCCGAACACCAGGACGTCGGCGTCGGGGAAACGGGCGGCGCAGCGGGCCTCGCGGCCCTGGGCGGGGCCCGTCTCGTGGACGACCGCGAAGCGCAGGCCGCCCAGGTCGACGTGGGCCACCTCGGGGAGTCTGGCGCGCAGGCCGGGGCCGTCGTTGTTGCCGTACACGCCGACCAGACGGCGGGAGCGGCTCTCCAGCAGGTCGAGGGTCGCCGTGTCGATCCAGTCGCCGGCGTGGAACACGACGTCGGCGTGCGGGAGTTCGTCGAGAAGGGCCGCCGGCAGTTGCTTGGCGCGTTTGGGCAGGTGGGTGTCGGAGAGGAGCAGAAGGTGCACGGTGGTGAGCGTAGGCGCCCATTGGGGGTGCCGCGATGTGGTCGCGCGAGTGCGGCGCCGTCGTGGCTGGTCGCGCAGTTCCCCGCGCCCCTTTGGGGGCGCGCCCCCGACAGGTGTCGGGGGCCCCTGCGAGGTTAGTATCAGGCAGCCCTGTCCGCGCCGTCGCGGATGCGGGGAGTAGAGCAAGAGGGAGCTTCCAGCCGTATGCCGGTCAAGGTCAGCGTCATCGTTCCGGTGTACAACCCGGGACCGTACATCGAGGAATGCGTCGCGTCGCTGCTGCGGCAGTCGCTGCCCGCCGACGAGTACGAAGTGATCTTCGTCGACGACGGTTCCACCGACGAGACCCCGGCCCGGCTGGACCAGCTCGCCGCGGAGGAACCGCGTCTGAAGGTCATCCACCAGGAGAACTCGGGCTGGTCGGGCAAGCCGCGCAACGTCGGCATCGAGGCCTCGCAGGGCGAGTTCGTGATGTTCGTCGACAACGACGACTACCTCGGCGACGAGGCCCTTGAGCGGATGTACGAGTACGGCGTGGCCAACGGCGCCGATGTGATCGTCGGCAAGATGGCCGGCAAGGGCCGCCCGGTGCCGGTCGAGCTGTTCCGGCACAACCACCCCAAGGCCAGCGTCGAGAACGCCCCGCTGATCGACAGCCTCACCCCGCACAAGATGCTTCGCCGCGCGTTCCTGGACCGCATCGGCCTGCGCTTCCCCGAGGGCAGGCGGCGGCTCGAGGACCATGTCTTCGTGACCGAGGCGTATCTGCGCGCGGACAACGTCTCCGTGCTCAGCGACTACGTCTGCTACTACCACGTCAAGCGCGACGACGCCTCGAACGCGGGATTCCAGCGCTTCGACCCCGTCGGCTACTTCCGCAACCTGCGTGAGGCTCTCGACGTCGTCGAGCGGTACACCGAACCGGGTGCGGTGCGTGACCGTCTCTACCGGCGGTGGCTGCGCAACGAGATGGTCGAGCGGATGCGCTCCAACCGGCTCCTCAAGCTGCCGGAGGACTACCGCAAGGAGATGTTCGACGAGATCCGCGGGGTCGTCGTCGAGCGCTTCGGCCCGGGTGTCGCGAACGGCATGCAGGAGGCGCAGCGGATCGTGGCGGCGCTGATCGCCGCCGACCGGCTGGACGACGTCATCGCGTTCGCCGAGTGGGAGGCGTCCCTCGCGCCATCGGCCACCCCGCAGAGCGTGGAGTGGCGCGACGGTGTCCTGCACGTCGGCTTCACCGCCGAGTTCACCTCGCGCGGCAAGCCGATGACGTTCCCCGCCGAGGACGACAGCGACGGCGCCGACCTGGACGGCACGCCCACCGACGCCGACGACGCGATCGCCCGGGTGGGCGCGTCGACCGTCGCCCGGTTCGGGAGCGCGACGGCGGACTTCCTGGTGCGTGAGCGGACCACGGCCGCCCAGTTCTTCCAGCCGGTGGAGCTGACCCGCGAGACCCTCCCGGCCGACGAGGACGGACAGGTGCGGCTGGTCCTGCGCGGCACCGCCACCGTCGACCCCGGCACGGCGGCGGGCGGTGTGGCACTCGGCGGCGGTCTGTTCGACGTGTTCGTCCGGATCAAGCTGGGCGGCTGGACCCGTGAGTGCCGTCTCGGCCCGGTCAAGCTGGACCCCCGCCCGGTGCCGCCGGCCGGTGTGGTCGCCGGCCGTGCGGTCCTGCCGTACTGGACCGCGAAGCAGGCGACGCTGTCCCTGGACGTCGACCGCGCCGTCAAGGGTGTGGGCCTCGGCCGCCTCAAGCCGGACGATGTCACCGTCACGGGTGACCGGCTGCGCGTGGCACTGCCCCTGCACGTGCCCGGCGACACCAAGACGCTGCTGCGGCTGTCCTCGGCGGCGGTCGCCGAGCCGGTGGAGGTGCCCGGCACGCTGTCCGGTGCTTCCGAGGGCTCGGGTGCGTTCGTCGAGGCGACGCTGCCCGCCGGCGCCCTGGCCGACGGGACGTGGAAGCCGTCGCTGTGCCTGGCCCCGGAGGCCGGCGAGCCCCGGTTCCTGGCGATGTCCGTCGGCCTGAGCGCCAAGGGCGGCCGTCTGCAGGTCGTGCGGCCCGCCAAACCGGCCGGGCCGAGCACCGGGCAGCGAGTGGTCCGCAAGGTGCGGCGCACGCTCGGGAAGATCGCGCGCAAGGCCGGGCTGCGACGCGGAAACGGAGCCTGACAGCATGCGAGCACTGGACATCGAAGGCGCCTGGGTACTGGAGCCGAAGATCTTCCCGGACGACCGGGGCGCCTTCCACGAGTGGTACCGGGGCGAGGAGTTCCGCGAGGCGACCGGCTACGACCTGTCCCTCGCGCAGGCGAACTGCTCGGTCTCGCGCCGGGGCGTCGTACGTGGGGTGCACTTCTCGGACGTACCGCCGAGCCAGGCCAAGTACGTGACGTGTGTGCGCGGGGCGGTCCTGGACGTCGTGGTGGACATCCGGGTCGGCTCGCCCACGTACGGGCAGTGGGAGGCGGTGCGGCTCGACGACGAGACCCGGCACGCGGTGTTCCTCGCGGAAGGCCTCGGGCACGCCTTCATGGCGCTGACCGACGACGCCACCGTGGTGTACCTGTGTTCGACGGGGTACGCGCCGGGGCGTGAACACGGGGTGCATCCGCTCGACCCGGAGCTGGGCATCGCCTGGCCGGAGGGCATCGAGCCCGTGCTGTCGGAGAAGGACGCCGAGGCGCCCACGCTGGCCGAGGCGAAGGCCGCCGGACTGCTGCCGTCGTACGAGGAGTGCACGGCGTACTACGCGGGCCTGCGCGCCGACCGGTAACTCCCGTACGGGACGAGTACAGGAAAAGGCCTG
>NZ_AEJB01000437.1 GCF_000331005.1 Streptomyces turgidiscabies Car8 | reverse complement strand
CCCAGTGCCAGGACCGACCCGGACGGCACCCGCTACCGCTTCAGGCACGACTCCGAACTGCGGCTCACGGGCGTGCTCAACCCGCACGGCGACGAGTGGAGTTACCGCTACGACGCGGCGGGCACCCTGATCGGCGAGACGGACTTCGAGGGCCGTACTCTCACCTATCTCTGCGACCCGACAGGACGCCAGATCGAGCGAACCAACGGTACCGGCCAGACGGTGCGGGTGACCCGCGACGCCGCGGGCCGGGTGGTGACCTCGCGCACCAACGACGGCACGGTCACTTCGCTGCGCTACGACCCGGCCGGACGCCTTCTGGAGGCTGCGGGGCCCCTCCCCACCTGGCGCGCCCCGCATCTCAGGGCACGGCCTTCACCGCATCAGCCCTCGTCCTTCGCCACCGGCACCTTCTGCACTGTCGGCGCCGCCAGCCCGTTCAGCGCCGAAGTCCCGTTCGGTGTCTGCCCGTTCTGGTTCATGGACGCGAGCAGCTGCCGGGCAAGCCCCAGCCCCGTGCCGCCCATGGTGAGCGCCTTGGCGAGCATCTCCGCCATACCGTCCGCGCCGTTGAGCACCACCATGTTGTCGACGCTGCCGAACGCGGACGCACCGGCCTTGACGATCTCCGGCCAGTTCTCGGCGAGTTGCTGGGCGACCACCGCCTCCTGGTTCTCCGCGAGCGCGGCGGCCCGCGCCTTGATGGTCTCCGCCTCCGCGAGCCCCTTCGCCCGCGTCGCCTCGGCGACGGCGAGGCCCTTGGCCTGCGACGCGGCGGCCTCGGCCTCACCCGTCGCCCTGGTCGCCATGGCGGCGGCCGCGCCCCGTGCCTTGGTCGCCTCGGCCTCGGCGGTCGCGGCCGTCGTGATGCGGTTCGCCTCGGCCGTGGCCGCGAGCTCGGTCTCCTTGGCCTTGGCCTGCGCCGCCGAGATACGTGCGTCACGCTCGGCCTCGGCCCGCGCCCGCGTCTCGTAGGCCTGCGCGTCGGCCGGCTTGCGGACATCCGCCTGGAGCTGCTGTTCCCGGCGCAGGGCGTCGAGTTCGGCGATGCGGGTCTCCTGGACGACGACGTCCTGCCGGGCGGCGGCGTCGGCGAGGGGTCCGGCCTGGCGGGCCTTGGCCGCAGCCTTGTCGCGCTCGGCCTGGTAGCCGGCCTGCAGGATCTCGCTGTCCCTGGTGGCCTCCGACATCCGCGCCGCGGCCTTCTGCTCGGCCTCGGTGGCGAGACGGTTCGCCTCGGCCTGCGCGATCCGCGCGTCCCGCTGGACAGCGGCGGCGTGCGGCATGGCGAGGTTCTTGATGTACCCGGTCGGGTCCTCGATCTCGTGGATCTGGAGGGAGTCGACGATCAGGCCGAGCTTCTCCATCTCCGTGCCGCACGCGGCCCGGGTCTGCCCGGTGAGCTTCTCGCGGTCGCGGATCATCTCCTCGACGGTCAACCCGCCGACGATGGACCGCAGATGACCGGCGAACACGTTGTGCACCCGCTCGGCCATCATCTTCTGCTGGTCGAGGAAACGGCGGCCCGCGTTGGCGATCGACACGAAGTCGTCGCCCACCTTGAAGATGACCACTCCCCGCACCTTGAGCGGAATGCCCTGGGTGGTCACACAGTCCACGTGCAGCTCGGTCTCGTTCAGGTCGAGCGAGATCTTGCGCACGGCCTGCATCCCGGGCAGCACGAGTGTGCCCCGCCCGGTGACGATACGGAACCCCATGCCTTCTTCAAGGCCTTCGGTCCTGTGCTTCGAACCGGAGATGATGAGAGCCTCGTTGGGTTCAGCGACCCGCCACATCATCTTGAAAACACCGATGAGTGCGAGGACGGAAACTACCGCGACCCCCGCAACGACGCCGACGAACATCGGCATACGCCCCCTTTGCCTGGTGCCCTTTCGGCACCGAACGACGCAAGGGTGCTCCTGTGCGGGGCCTGGGTACAGCGGCTGAGGAATCCTTGTTGCAAGCTTGACGCACACGTGATCATCCGCAGACGTACGGACTCCACGGCCGTACGTCCGCCGGGTTCAGCTGTCGTACGCGGCGGTGACGTACACGGTGCGCGGTGGCAGGTACTCGACGACCATGACCACCGTCCCGCGCTCGATACGGTCCTTGGCCGCGGCGGGATACGCGAGGAAGTGCTCGGCGCCGCCACGCACCCGGACGATGACCTCGCCCACCAGCCCCGGCCCGATCGTTCCCGTGACCCGCCCCATCAAGCCGACCATCGGCGCGTCGTCCATGGCCACAGCGTACGGGCCGGGGCGCTCGTCTGCCGCCGTCGAGTCGACGACCGGCTGAGCCGGCGGTCACCGCCACGCCAAGTCGGCGCGCTCTCATAGCGATTGCACAGCTTCACCGCCGTCCGCGACGGCCGGTCGGGCGACGCGGTGCGAGATGTCGAATGTGCCGTGCTCGGCCGCAAGTTCACAGGTCGGAGCATGTCCGAACTATTGACGCGCACGAGGCGTGGACTTACGGTCTGACCGATTTACCGAACTGCGTTCGCAATGTCGAACGCGGAGAGCCGTCGGTTGGATCACCAAGGAGCCGTACGTGACCAGTTCCCGCCCCACGCCTTCCCGTCGCAGCCTGCTGCGCGCGCTGGCCGCCCTCCCCGCCTCGGCGCTCGTCCTGGGCGAACTGCCCGGGCTGCTCGGCACCGCCGCCGCGGCGGCCCCGCCCAGCGGCTCCGCCACGCGCTACACCATCGTGCCGTTCCTCAACAGCAACGACGGCACAGTGAACGTCTACCAGTCCGACGACGCCACCGACTTCCGGCTGGTGAAATCCTCGGCCTACACACCGCCGAGCAACCGCATCCGCGACGCGAGCGTCTTCAAGCACACCAACGGCTACTACTACGTCACCTACACCACGCACACGTGGCAGGACACCAGCACCACCATCGGCTTCGCCCGCAGCTCGGACCGCGTCAACTGGACGTTCCTGTACGACTACACGGTCCCGATCGCCAACCTCTCGCGCGCGTGGGCACCCGAGTTCTTCGTCGACAGCGACGGCAGCGTCAACATCATCGTGTCCTGCTCGGTCACCAGTGACGAGTGGATCTTCACGCCGTATCTGCTGAAGGCGACCAACTCCGCTCTTACGACGTGGAGTTCACCGGTCGCGCTGTCGGGCATCGGGTCGAACCACATCGACACGTGCATCGTGAAGATCGGTTCCACCTACCACGCCTTCCCGAAGAACGAGACGACGAAGTACATCGAGTACGCCACCGCCACCAGCCTCGCCGGCCCCTACACCATCTCGAAGACCGGCGACTGGGCCGGCTGGGGCAGCTATCGCGAAGGCCCGTCGGTCATCCAGCTCGACAACGGCGGCTGGCGGATCTTCTTCGACGGCTACGGCGACGGGAAGTACTACTACAGCGACAGCTACGACACGTTCGCCACCTGGACCGCCGCGAAGGCGCTTCCCTCGGTCTCCGGCACGGCCCGCCACTTCACGGTCGTCAAGGAGACGGTCAGCGGCGGCCCGACTCTGTCGAAGGGCGTCACGCGTTCCTTCCAGTCGGTCAACTACTCGACGCGGTACTGGCAGGTGCAGTCCTCGCTGCTCAACCTCCCCGTGGTGAGCAGCTCCAGCACCACCGCGCTCAAGCAGGCGTCCACCTTCACGGTCGTCGCCGGACTGGCCGACGGTAACGGCTACTCGTTCCGCGACAGCTCCGGCAACTACCTCCGCCACTGGGACTTCCGGGCCCGCTTCGACGCCAACGACGGCACGTCGACCTTCGCGAAGGACGCCACGTTCATCGCCAGGACGGGCACGACGTCGGGGTCGGTGCGCTTCGAGTCGTACAACTACCCGGGCTACTTCCTGCGCCACTACAACTACCAGTTGCGCGTGGACGTGACGGACGGCACCGACACCTTCCGTCAGGACAGCTCCTTCGTCCCGGTGACGGCCTGGGCGTAGGCGTCGACCCGGCTACGCTCGCCCCAAATGCCGCATGGTCAGGGCCAGTTGCAGTCTGAGCCGGCCCTGCGGGGTACGGACGGGCCACCCGAGCAGCGTCTCGGCGTGGCCCAACCGGTCCTGGAGCGTGGAGTGGTGGACGTTGACCTCGACGGCGGCTCCCCGCAGGCTCGCCGTCGAGGCCACGGCGTGCAGTGTGGCCAGCATCCAGGGAGCGTCCGCGACGGCGGCCTCCAGCGCCTGCACGTCGGGCGGCGGATCCGCTCCCGGCACGACGAGTTCGGCGAGCAGTCCGACACCGCCGAGCTCATCGGCGTACACGACCCGTGGGCCGGGGGAGTGCGGGGTGCCGTCGGCCGTGAACCGGAGGGCGGTGCGGGCGGCGGCCCAGGAGCCCGGCAGTTCGAGGACCGGCACGGCGGGCCCGACACCGGCGCGGCCGGACGGGGTCGACCCGGCCCGAGCCGGTGAGTCCGCCCTGTGCGGCTCCCCGGCGGCGATGACGCGGGGCGGACCGTCGAGCGGGGCGACCGCCCGGGCCGGGGCGCCCGGGTCCAGGCCCAGACGCCGGGCCGCGTGCAGCCGTACCTGCTCGGGCGCGGTGGCGTCGAGCAGGGTCTCCACGAGCGCGGGGTCGTCGGCGGGGGCCGCCGGGGCGCGTCCACGGGTGCGGTCGAGGACGCCCCGGATGGCAGCCGCCGCCCGCTCCAGGATCACCGCGTCGACGACGGTGGGCGCCCCCGCCCGCTCCAGCCACAGGGCCGGGGCGCCGTCCGGGGACAGTGCGGCGGACGGCCAGGCGGGGTCCGGTGGCTGGTCCGTGTCCCGGCGGCGCCCGTCGGTCTCGACGCGCAGCCGCACCCGCCGCCCGTCGTCGGCGAGCCGCGCCGGGCACCCGGCGAGCACGGCGACCCCGCGTACCAGCGCCTCCAGGCCCGCACGGTGCTCGGCGAGCCGATCGAAGTAGGCGATGACCCGAACGGCGGCGCCGGCGTCCGGATCCAGTGCGGTCAGCCGCCCGGCCAGCTCTTTCATGGCCCCATGGTGCCAGTTGCTCCGCAGGTTGTGCGGTTCGTTGTGCTGCGGGTCCGGTGGGGCTGGCCGCCGCGCAGTTCCCCGCGCCCCTTGAGGGGTGGCGTGCCGCCCGCTGGGTGCTTCGCGGGGCGGGTGTGCGTTCGGCTGCGGGTCCGGTGGGGGCTGGTCGCGCAGTTCCCCGCGCCCCTGGGGGCTGCGCCCGTTCGGGACGGTGCCTCCTGCTCCTGGGGGCTGCGCCCGTTCGGGACGGTGCCTCCTGCTCCTGGGGGCTGCGCCCGTTCGGGACGGTGCCTCCTGCTCCTGGGGGCTGCGCCCGTTCGGGACGGTGCCTCCTGCTCCTGGGGGCTGCGCCCGTTCGGGACGGTGCCTCCTGCTCCTGGGGGCTGCGCCCGTTCGGGACGGTGCCTCCTGCTCCTGGGGGCTGCGCCCCTACGGGACAGTCCCCGCCGCCCTTGGGGGCTGCGCCCCTACGGGACAGTCCCCCGCGGTCCTGGGGGCTGCGCCCGTTGGGGACGCCCCCCCCAGAGGCCGGGTGACGGCTCAGGGAGCCTGGCTTCCTGGCCCGCGCCGTTCTACTCCGCCAGCAGTCGGCGCAGCCAGTCCATCTGGGCCGACTGGCAGGCCTGGGACAGGGTCGCCTGGGGGGCGAAGCCGTCGAAGCCGTGGAAGCCGCCCGGCCAGACGTGCAGCTCGGCGACTCCGCCGGCGTGCCAGAGGCGGGTGGCGTAGGAGACGACCTCGTCGCGGAACGTCTCCGCGGAGCCGACGTCGAGGAAGGCCGGGGGCAGTCCGGACAGGTCCTCCGCGCGGGCCGGTGCGGCGTACGGGGAGACGTCCGGGCCACCGCGCTCCGCGCCGAGCAACGCGGTCCACCCGGTGTCGTTGGCCGTGCGGTCCCACACGCCGAGGCCCTCCATCTGGTGCACGGAGGGGGTGTCGTTGCGGTCGTCGAGCATCGGGCACATCAGCAGCTGGCCGAGCGGCCGCGGACCCTTACGGTCCCTGAGGAGCAGCGCCAGCGCGGCCGTCAGGCCACCGCCCGCGCTGGCCCCCGCGATGACGATCCGTTCGGGGTCGGCGCCGATCTCCGCCGCGTGGCCGGCGGTCCACAGCAGCCCGGCGTACACGTCGTCGATGGGCGCAGGGTACGGGTGCTCCGGCGCCAGCCGGTACTCGACGGACACCACGACCGCGCCCAGCTCCTTGGCCCACCGCAGCGGACCGTCCACGCCGACACGGTTGTTGCCGAGCACCATGCCACCGCCGTGGACGTGGTAGATCACCGGCAGCGGACCGTCCGTCGAGGGCGCGACGGGGCGGCAGATCAACAGTGAGATGTCGGGCGCGTCCTCGGGGCCCGGCACGGTCCGGTCCTCGACCTCGAAGGCCCCGCCCAGGGTCAGGTCCATGTCCGCCAGCATCTGGATACCGGGGCCGTTGCGCACGGTTGCGATCTCGTCCATGGTCAGCTGGGGCGGCAGCGTGTCCTTGATCATCTCCAGGACGGCGGCGAGTTCCGGGTCGAACGGCGGCGGCGTAAGCGTCATTGCCTCTGCTCCTCATGCTGCGTGCGGCGGATCGTACGACGATGGTCCGCACGTCCGCCGGGTCCGGACACGCCGCCGTCCGGCGGAACCTGCCCGCCATCCGGCGGGTAGCCCGGCGGGTCCTGACCCCGGCCGGAGCGGTGCCGACGGCAGTGACCTCGGGATTTTGCCAAGTCGTGAACCATTGTTCACCGAGCGGGGGTGGCAGTGATCGCCGGCTGTGACAACGCTGCCATTTGCACATCTTTCCTCTGGAGTACTCGTGAACGTCTCACTCACCGTCTGGACGCTGACCGTCGTCGGCCTGTGCGTCCTGGTCGCCGTCGACTTCTTCATCGGCCGCAAGCCGCACGACGTGTCCCTGAAGGAGGCCGGTACCTGGACCGTGGTGTGGGTCGTCCTCGCCTGCCTGTTCGGGCTCGGGCTGCTGATCTACGGCGGGACGAAGCCCACCGGTGAGTTCTTCGCCGGGTACATCACCGAGAAGTCGCTGAGCGTCGACAACCTCTTCGTCTTCGTCCTGATCATGGGCAAGTTCGCGGTGCCCTCGCAGTACCAGCAGCGGGTGCTGATGGTCGGCGTCCTGGTCGCCCTCGTCCTTCGGGCCGCGTTCATCGCGGCGGGCGCGGCGATCATCACCACGTTCTCGTGGGTCTTCTATGTCTTCGGCGCCTTCCTCATCTGGACCGCGTGGAAGCTGGTCCAGGACGCCAAGGCGGGCTCGCACGAGGAGGAGTACGAAGAGAACAAGCTGCTCAAGATGGCCGAGCAGAGGTTCGGCGTCGCGGACAGGTACCACGGCACCAAGCTGTTCATCGTGGAGAACGGCAAGCGGATCATGACGCCGATGATGGTCGTCATGCTCGCGATCGGCTCCACGGACGTGCTGTTCGCGCTCGACTCCATCCCCGCCATCTACGGGCTGACCCAGGACCCGTACATCGTCTTCACCGCCAACGCCTTCGCCCTGATGGGCCTGCGCCAGCTGTACTTCCTCATCGGCGGCCTCCTGAAGAAGCTGGTGCACCTCAGCTACGGCCTGTCGATCATCCTCGGCTTCATCGGCGTGAAACTGGTGCTGCACGCGCTGCACGAGTCGGGCGTCCACGTCCCGGAGATCTCCATCCCCTTCTCGCTCGGCTTCATCGTCCTCGTGCTGGCCGTCACGACCGTGACGAGTCTGCGGGCCTCGAAGAAGCAGGAGGAGGCCGAAGCGGCCCAGCCGCAGGCTTGACTTCGTGTGCGCTCCAGGAACTAGCGTCGCTGCTGGAACACGGCTGGACGAAGGCGATCGGAGACGGACATGCGGCTCGGCGTGCACATCAATCGGTTCAACCACTCCGGGGGCGGCCCCGCCCTCGGCACCGAGCTGGCGGCGGCCGGCGCCGCGGCCGAGGCGGCGGGCGTCCACCGGCTGACGGTCATGGACCACTACTTCCAGATGGAGTTCAACGGCGGCGCCGAGGACGCCATGCTGGAGGCCTACACGACCCTCGGCTTCCTCGCCGCCCACACCTCCACGGTCCGTCTCGGCGCGCTGGTGACCGGTGTGACGTACCGTCACCCCGGTCTGCTCGCCAAGATCGCCACCACGCTCGACGTCCTCTCCGGCGGCCGGGCCACGCTCGGCATCGGGGCGGCCTGGTACGACCGGGAGCACGAGGGGCTGGGGGTGCCGTACCCGTCGACGGCCGAACGGTTCGAGCGGCTGGAGGAGACGCTGCGGATCTGCCTCCAGATGTGGGACCCGGACGACAACGGGCCCTTCGAGGGCACGCACTACCGGCTCGCCGAGACCCTCTGCGTCCCGGCGCCCGTCAGCTCACCGCGCCCGGAGATCATGATCGGCGGTGGCGGGGAGCGTAAGACCCTGCGCCTGGTCGCCCAGTACGCGGACGCCTGCAACCTGTTCGCCAGCACCCCGGAGGAGATCGGGCACAAGCTCGACGTCCTGCGCGGCCACTGCGACAGTGTCGGACGCCCGTACGACGACATCACCAGGACGCTTCTCTACATGGGCGACGCGGCGGACGAGAACGACGTCGACGGCTTCGTCAGGGACATCGAGGGCTATGCGAAGTTCGGCATCGAGACGGTGATGCTGGCGCCGCGCACGGGCGAACCGGCCGCCTGGATCGAGGAGTTCGCGGCCCCGGCGGTGCGGCGCGCGGCCGAGCTGGGCTGAGGCCGGGGCAT
>NZ_AEJB01000436.1 GCF_000331005.1 Streptomyces turgidiscabies Car8 | reverse complement strand
ACCGGACACCCACAACGCCGTTGCCACGCGCCGGAGTTGTGCCAGACCGCCTCGGTGCGGGGAGTTCGCGGCGACGACCAGATGATCGCGCCCGGAGAGCGTGTCGCCGATGAGGGAGCCGAGTTGGCCGGTGCCCACCTGGATGAAGGTCCGGTGTCCGGCCGTGTACATCGCCTCGACCAGCTGCCGGAAGCGCACCGGTTCCAGCAGATGCCGTACGAACAGCTCACGCACCGCCGACTCGCCCGCCGGGAAGGGCGCCGCAGTCGTCCCCGACCAGACGGGGACCGTCGGCGGTTTGAGCCGGAAGCTGCTCGCAGCCTGCTCGATGGGGGCCAGGTAGGGCGCCAACATCGGTGTGTGGAAGCCGGATTGAAAAGGCAGCACCTGACTGAGCACACCCCGGGCCCGGAACGCCCGGACGAACGCCTCGACCGCCGTGTCCGGGCCGCACACCATCGACTGGCCCGGCGCGTTGTCGTGGGAGAGCACGATCCCGGCGTCCGCCCAGTCTTCCTCGGCGAGTGCCGCGAGTACCCGTTCGGCGGGCGCGCCGAGTGCCCCGAAGGCCAGTCCCGGCACACTGACCGAGTCGGGGTCGAAGGTCGCCATGAAGGCGCCGACCTCGTCACCGTCGTACAGACCTGCGGCCACCATCGCCGTCCACTCGCCGACGCTGTGCCCGGCCACCGCGTCCGGGACGACGCCCATGCGGCGCAGTGCCCCGTCGAGCAGCAGCCCGACCCCGACGACGCCGAACCCGTGCCGGCCCACGTCTCCGACCTCGGCCCGTTCACCGGCCGGCAGGACGTCGGTGAGACCGAAGTGGGCTGCGATGTCGTCGACGCGGGGTTCGAAGTCCCCTTCGAGGCCGGGGAAGACAAAGGCGAGGCCTCCCAACTCCCCTATCGTGTCGGCGCGTAGCGGCTCGGGGCGGAACCAGACGTCGCTACGGCCCTGCCACGCCCGTCCCTTGGCGACGGCTCGGCGCGCCAGGGTGAGCCGCTTCGCGGTCGGATCGACGATGCCGAGCCGGCTGCGTCCGGCCTGCGGATGTGGACGGCCGGCGTCGAGTCCGGCGGCGAGTACGGAGGTGTCGTCCGTGTCGAGGAGGGCGGCGAGGGCCTCGGGGGTGTCGGCGGCGAGCAGCAGGACGCGCTCGGGCTCGGCAACAGTGACCGTCGGCCCGGGGGAAGGCAACGGGGACGCGGGCGCCCTCGTTCGTGCTCCCGGCGCCTCCTCCAGCACCACATGGGCGTTGATCCCGCCGAACCCGAACGCGTTGACCGCCGCCCGTCGTACCGGCTGCTCGGCCGTGGTCTCCCAGGGCGCGGCCCGGTCCAGGGGGCGGAAACGGGTGGCCGCGAGGGCCGGGTTCGGGTCGTCGCAGTGGAGGGTGGGCAGGAGCATGCCGTGGTGGACGGCGAGGGCGGCCTTGACGAGGCCCGCGACGCCTGCGGCGGGCATGGTGTGCCCGATCATCGACTTCACTGACCCGATCACCGCCGTATCGGCGCCGCCCTCACTTCCCGCGTACCTCGGCCCGAACACCTCGGCCAGAGTGGCCAGTTCGGCGTTGTCTCCGGCGGGGGTGGCGGTGCCGTGGGCTTCCAGGAGGCCGATGGAACCGGGCTGGGCGGGGTCGAGTCCGGCGGCCCGCCAGGCCTGGCGTACGGCGTGGGCCTGCCCGCCGGGGTCGGGGTTGACGAGCCCGGCGGCGCGGCCGTCGCTGGCCACGCCGGTGCCCCGGATGACGGCGTAGATCCGGTCGCCGTCGCGCTCGGCGTCCGCGAGGCGCTTGAGGACGACCACGCCGGTGCCCTCACCGATCAGGATGCCGTCGGCGCCCCGGTGGAAGGGTCGGATGCGCTGGCTGGGCGAGAGGGCGCGGAGCTGCGAGAAGACGCTCCACAGGGTGATGTCGTGGCAGTGGTGGACTCCGCCGGCCAGCATCACGTCGCAGCGCCCGGAGGCGAGTTCGTTCACCGCCTGGTCCACGGCCACCAGCGAGGAGGCGCAGGCCGCGTCCACGGTGTACGCGGGTCCGCGCAGGTCGAGGCGGTTGGCGACTCGGGAGGCGGCGAGGTTGGGCACGAGCCCGATCGCCGACTCGGGGCTGTCGGGACCGAGGCTGTCCGTGAACGCCGTGCGGATGCTGTCGAGTTGGGCTGGGTCAAGGTCGGGCAGCAACTCGCCCAGTGTCCGTACGAGTTGCCCGGCGGTACGCACCCGCTGGTCGAGCCGGACGAGGCCGGGGGTGAGGTAGCCGCCCCGGCCCAGGACCACGCCGACGCGGTGCCGGTCGGGCAGCCAGTTGTCCAACTCCCCGCGGTCCCCACCCCGCCCTCCGCCTCCTCCGGCGTCGGCGAGGGCTGCGGCGGCCACGTTGAGGGCGATGAGCTGGTCGGGCTCGGTCCCGGAGACGGAGTTCGGCATGATCCCGAACCGGGTCACCTCCACCTCCGCCAGCCCGTCCACGAACCCACCGCGCCGGCAGTACACCTGGTCGGCGACGGCACGGCCACCGGCGGAGTCGGGCCGGTAGTAGGCGTCGGCGTCCCAACGCCCGTCCGGTACCTCGGTGATGGCGTCCGTACCGGCGAGCAGGTTCCGCCAGTAGGCGTCGAGGTCGGCGGCGCCGGGCAGCAGCACCGACATGCCCACGATGGCCACCGGGGTCGCCGACGGGCGGACCGGTCCCTCCGGTGCGTCCAGTCCGGCGACCGCATGACTGTTCGTCATGTCGCCTACCAGCCCGAAGACGTGTAGACGACGGCGCCTGCCGACTCCGTACCCCAGGCCAGTTCGCGGAGCAGCGCGGCCGTGCCCTCCTCGGGGTCGATGAGCCTGACCCCGCGCCGGGCGTACTCGCGCCCGAGTTCGGGGGTCACCATGCCGGTGTGGCCGCCGGTCGGCGCCCACGGCCCCCAGTGCACGGTCAGGGCCCGCTGCCCTGTTCGGCCCGACCATGCAGCGCCGAGGCTCTGGAGGGCGTCGTTGGCGGCGGCGTAGTCGACCTGGCCCCGGTTGCCGAGGACGGCCGAGATACTGCCGAACAGGACGGCGAACGCCGGCCTGTTGGGGAGCTGTTCCAGCGCTGCGAGCAGGGTCTCGGCGCCGGTGGTCTTGGTCCCGTACACGCGCTGGAAGGACTCGGTGGTCTTCTCGGCGATGAGCCGGTCCTCGATCACCCCGGCCGCGTAGACGACGCCGTCGAGGCGGCCGTGCTCGGCGTGGATCTCCTTCACGGCCTGGAGCGCCGCGTCCTGTTCGCGGAAGTCGACGGAGTGGTAGCGGGCCTGGCTGCCGAGGGCCGCCAGTTCGTCGAGCGTGGCGGTGATCTCCCGCTGGGCGAGCAGGAGTTCGGCCTCACGGTTGATCGCGGCCGGGGTCAGTCCGCCCCGGGCGGCGAGGGCCGCGCGCAGTTCGGTCCGGGTACCGGCGGCTGCCGTGGCCGCGTCCTCGGGGCCCTCCGGTGCGGGGGTCCGGCCGAGCAGTTCGATCCGGCAGCGGGAGGCGGAGGCCAGCGCGGTGGCGAACTTCGCGGTGATGCCACGGGCCCCGCCGACCAGCAGGACCACGCTGTCGCGGTCCAGTCCGAGGGCGGCGGCCTCGGCGGCACCGTCCCCGGCGGGTCCGGCGCCGGTGGTGCCGAGTGTGCCCAGCGGGGATTCGACCAGCTCAAGTCCTTGGCGTCCGACGGGCGTTCGCAGGACGACCGGGGTGCGGTCCGGGGCGAGCAACTCGCCGAGCAGGGCGTCGGCGACGGCGACGGCCCCCGTGTCGCCGTTGTCATCGACGAGGTCGATGACGCGTGCGTCCGTCTCCGGGTACTCCCGGGCGACCGTCCGGAAGAGCCCGTGCAGTCCGGCCGACCTCAACTCGGCGGCGCCTGTGCCGCCTTCCGTGGTCACCCGTACGGCGAACAGCCAGCGCGGGGCGAGCCCCAGGGCCGCCTTGAAGACGGGGAACGCCTCCGGCAGCACCGGCGGCCGGGACGAGGCCAGCGGGTCGAGGTACAGCACTCCGTCAACCGGCCCGTCGGTTCCGTCCGCCGCCGTCAGCAGATGCTCGGGGTCGAACACCACCGCGTCGGCGCCGTGTCCGGCGAGCCGCGCCACGACCTCCCGGGCCACCGCACCGCCGTCGTCGTCGCCCAGGATCGCGAACCGCTTTCCGGCCAGTACGGTGGCGGGGTCGGTGCTCCCGGCCCCGGCCCTGCTCGGGGTCCCGTTCCTGTCCTGCTGTTCCAGCAGCACAGGCCGCAACTGGAAGCGCTTCGGTGCCTCACCGGTGACCTCCGGGGTGGGCGATGGGGACGGGGACGGGGATACGGCGGCAACCTCCGTCAAGAGAGGCTGCGTTGCCGCTCCTGCCGCTCCCTGCTGCTCGACTTCGTCCGGCCCGGTGAGCCGCGCCGCCAGCCAGGCCGTCACCGCAGCCGCCGTACGGGCCTTGGCGAGGTCCTCCAACTCGGCGTCCCCGAGCACAGTCAGATCACCGGCACCCCCGACGCCCAGCCGCTGCGCCAACTCACCTGCGATCTCAGCCCGCTTGATCGAATCGACACTCAAGTCAGCTTCCAGATCAAGATCCGGCTCGATCATGTCCACCGGATAACCCGTGCGCTCACTGATGATCTCCAACACCACCCCCAACACCTCCGCCTCCGTCAACCCCTCAGCCGCGGAGACGGAAGCAGGAGCGGGCACGGGAACGGGCTGGGGCCCGGCTGTCGCTAGCCGCGCCGCCAGCCAGACCGTCACCCCGGCCGCCGTACGGGCCTTGGCCAGATCCTCCAACTCGGCATCCCCGAGCACAGTCAGATCACCGGCACCACCCACACCCAACCGCTGCGCCAACTCACCAGCGATCTCAGCCCGCTTGATCGAATCAACACTCAAGTCAGCTTCCAGATCAAGATCCGGCTCGATCATGTCCACCGGATAACCCGTGCGCTCACTGATGATCTCCAACACCACCCCCAACACCTCCGCCTCCGTCAACCCCTCAGCCGCGGAGACGGAAGCAGGAGCGGGCACGGGAACGGCGTAGAGCGCGGGCGGGTAGGTGGGCCCGGTCTCCGGCGCCGTCTGCTGGACCTGGGGCCGGGTCTGGGTCTGGACCGCTTGCAGGGCCTCCGGTGCCGTCGGTCCGGGTATCCACTGGCCCGGCGCCGCGCCGAAGTACGTGAGGAGTACGTCCCGTTGGGCGGCGACCATCTCGCGACTGGTGCGCAGGAACTCGGAGATCAGCGCGTCCCTGCCGGCGGCCGGGGTGGCGTCCTGGTCGTTCGCGGTCACTGTGGTCGTCTCCACTACGCGTCGGGCCGGTGCGAGGGCACCGGGGAGGAGTTCGCCTGCGGCGGTGCGGACCAGGTGGCCGTCGACCGTCCAGCCGGGCCGCTTGGGCGCCTTCGTCCGGGTCGCGTCGACGGCGTCACGCCCGTGGAACAGCCAGCCGGTGCGCACCGGCAGCCCCGCGACGGCCAGTTGGGCCAGCGCGTCCAGCCAGCCGCGCAGTCCGCTGTCGGCGCGCGGTTCGCAGGCGACCGTGCGGTGTGGGCGGTCGCCGAGGATCTGGCCGACCAGCCGGGTCAGTACGGAACCGGGCCCCGCCTCGACGAAGATCCGGGCCCCCGCCTCGTACATGGCCTCGATCTGGGCGACGAAACCGACGGGGGCACCGATCTGGGCGGCGAGTTCGGCACGCACCGCTTCGGCGTCGGCGCCGTAGGGGGCAGCCGTACGGTTGGACCACACCGTGAACTCGGTTGCGTGAACGGGCTGTTGGGCAAGTGCCGTCGCGAAGCGCTCGCCCGCCCCGGCGACCAGCGGGCTGTGGAAGGCGCAGGCGACGGGGATGCGCTTCGCGCCGAGCCCGGCGGCGCGCAGTACCCGCACGGCCTCGTCGACCGCTTCGGTCGGGCCTGAAATCACCGTCTGCTTGGGCGAGTTGTGGTTGGCGACGACCACCGAGGCGGGCGTGTCCGCCGCGCGGAGGGCCGCCGTGACGTCCTCGGCTCCCGCCGACACCGCCGCCATGGTGCCCGGGTCGTCGCCGTTGGCCTGGGCTGCCGCCGAGAGGATCGCGGTCGCGCGTTCCGCGCTCAGGGCGAGGAGGGTTTCCGGGTCGAGGGCGCCGGCCGCGCTGAGGGCGACGAGTTCGCCGTAGCTGTGTCCGGCGGCCATGTCGGGGCGTACGCCTGCCGTGGTGAGGAGGGCGTGGGCGGCGAGGCCTGCGATGCCCAGGGCGGGCTGGGCGGTCCGGGTGTCGGTGAGGGCGGTGTGCTGGCGGTCGCGGCTGGTGTCGTCGAAGGCTGTGGGCGGGTAGAGGAGGTCGGC
>NZ_AEJB01000435.1 GCF_000331005.1 Streptomyces turgidiscabies Car8 | reverse complement strand
CCACACGAATGCTTCCCGCCGATGGCCGATGGCCGATGGCCGATGGCCGACAGCCGCCTCTCAGGCCAGCTGTCGGACCACTGCCTCGGCGACCGCCCTGGCGCTGCCGGGGTTCTGACCGGTGATCAGCCGGGAGTCCTCCACTACATAGGTGTCGAACGGCTTTTCGGCCGTGCTGTAGGACGCCCCCAGTTCTTTCAGCCGGTCCTCCAGGCTGTAGGGGACGGCATCCGCACGCTGGGCGAGTTCTTCCTCACGCCAGGAGAAGCCGGTGACGTTCTTGCCCTTGACCAGGGCGTCTCCGTTGCTCAGTGTGACGTCGAGCAGGCCGCACGGCCCGTGGCAGACGGCCGAGACGATACGGCCGGTCTCGTAGAACCGCGCGATGAGTGATTCCAGGGCCGAGCTCTGGTGGAAGTCGAACATCACGCCGTGACCGCCGGTCAGATAGATGGCGTCGTAGTCGTCGACCTCGGCCTGGGACACGGAGATGGTCTGCTTCAGTTTGTCCATGAACGCGCGGTCGGTGTACCGCTTGTCGGTTCCGAGATCGCTGAGGACGTTGTGGGCGAGGCTCTCCGGGTCGAGCGGAACGGGGCCACCTTCGATGCTCGCGATGGTGACTTCGAAGCCGGCCTGTTCGGCGACGTCGTAGAAATGGGTCAGTTCGCCCAGCCAGAGGCCGGTGCGATACCCGACGGTCTCGTACTCGCCGATGCTGGTGACGATGGCCAGAACGCGCTTGGTGCCGGACATGAATCCTTCTGTGGGGGAGGGGGAGGGGGGGACAGGGGGAGCGCTCGAAGCGCTGCTCGTTTCCGGATCTGCGGACCGGGCCACCGCGGTTGCAATCCCACGGTGCGTTGAACTGATCCCGGTGCGTGATTCTAGTCAGAAGCGGATAAGCGCGAGGTGTGACACGGTCGGCCGCCGATGTGTCGAACTCCTGCGGCGGGAGGGACACTTCCGCCCCGGCGCTCTCCGCCGAGGAGGAAGTCGACGCGCGGGGTTCGACCGCGAACGCACGGGCGGCGTTGGTGTGGCCCGGTTGTGCGGCGCCGACGCTGAAGGTGACCGGTGGGAGTCGCCCGGCGCCGGGTGACACCGCCCCGGCTGTTCACCCGGACATCGAACCGCTGGGCGCGACGATCTCGCTGGTTCTTCGGGTCGGCGACCGGGGCCGCCATCTGCGGGCGGTGGGTGTACGGATGCGCCGACGCCGTGGCGACCGGTCCGCGTCTCCCCCATGTGACTGATGAAGAGGTACGCGACTCCGGTCTCGAGCTGGATGCCCTTGAGGAGAGTGAGCATCTTGGAGCCGACCAGCGCCCTGGACGTCACCTCCCAGACCCGGCGCCGCCCTCGACGCCGGCCGCGTCGAGCGTGGCCTCCCCGAGCCGGACCCACCGACCGGGCCGCGTGTCTCGCCAGGTGCCAGGTCGAAGCTGACGCCGTCGATGACGGACTTGCCGCAGCGTCCGGTGAAGCGGACCACAGGTCCTCGACCTCGCGCAACGGTGCGGTGCCGTATGCGGGTTGGGTCACGGCGTCTCGGTCTCCATCACCTCAACGCGGCGGGAGGCGGACAGGAGTTCCTTCGTGTACGGCTCGCGCGGCGACTCGAACAGGTCGTCCACCGCGGCCCGTTCAACGATCTGGCCGTCCTTCATGACGCTGACGGTGTCGCACAGGTCGGCGACCACACCCAGGTTGTGGGTAACGATGATCATGGCCAGACCGCGTTCGCGGGCCAGTTCGCGCATCAGTTCCAGGACTTCGGCCTGGACCGTGACGTCCAGAGCGGTGGTCGGCTCGTCGGCGACGATGATGTCAGGATCGGAGGCGACCGCGCCGCAGATCAGGACGCGCTGGGCCATACCGCCGGATACCTGGTGCGGATACAGCCCCATCACGCGCTCGGGGTCCTTGATACCGACCTTGACGAGCAGGGCGATGATCCGCTCCCGGGCCTCCCGAGGCCCGAGGCCGGTGGTCGCCCGCAGCCCATAGAGGAGCTGACGGCCGATCGTGAAGCAGGGATCGAGATTGGACATCGGCTCCTGGGGGACATAGGCAATGCGGCGGCCCCGCGCGGAACGCATCAGACGTTCGTCGGCGAGCAGATCGGCGCCGTCGAGGCGAACACTGCCCGCGAGGGTGAGGGCCTCACGGGGCAGGATGCCGAGGATCGAGAAGACGATCTGGGACTTGCCCGATCCCGACTCGCCGACCAGACCGTGAATCTCTCCGCGCCGGACGTCCAGGTCGACTCCGTGAACCACTTCTCGGAGCTCCTCGCCCTGCGGGTAGGCGATACGGATGCCACGCAGGGAGAGGAGGACGTCCTCCGCGGCGGCGGCCGGTTGCTTTCCCCCGGTGGCCGAGCCGCCGAGCGCCGCCCGGCGCTGCCTGGCGGTGACCGGCTTGCTGCGGGCCGATGCCTGCAGGACATCGCTGAGGGCGTTGCCGAGAAGGATCAGCGCGAGGATGGTGACGCTGATGAGCAGGGACGGCCAGAGGATCCCCACCGGACTGTTGTAGATGTTCTCGAAGGCCTGCTGGAGCACCACCCCCCAGGAGCCGGCGTTGGCGTCGCCGAGGCCGAGGAAGGAGATGCCGGCCTCGATGCCGATGCCGGCGGCGAGGACGAAGGAACTCTGGATGACAACAGGTACACGTACGGCCCACAGGACATGGCGCCCGACGATACGCAGGTCGGACAGACCCACGACGCGAGCGGCATCCACGTACAACTCGGAGCGCACTCCCACGACCACGCCGCGTACGAGCCGGTAGTAACCGGGAGCTACGAGGAGACCGAACACGGCCATGGCGACGGGGATGTCGGGACCGGTGAGGGAGTAGAGGGCGATGAGGAGGACGACGCCGGGCAGCGACATGACGACGTCGGCGGCGAATCCGGAAGCGGCCTCGAAGCGGCCCCGGTAGAAGCCGGCGACCAGACCGCTGAGCGCTCCGACGGCCAGCGAGACACCGAGGACGATGAGGCTGGCGAGGGCGCTCTGCCGGGTACCCCAGATGAGGCGGGACAGCACATCGCGTCCGGAGGCGTCGCCGCCGAGGAAGTGCCCCGGGGTGAATGCGGCGGCGTCCACGGCATTGAGGTCGGTGTGGGTGGCCCTGTAGGGAGCGAGGAGCGGCGCGAAGATCGCGACGAGCGCGACGAGAGCCACGAACGCCAGACAGGTCGCGGCCTGTGGGTTCCGCAACAGCCGTACGAACAAGGCCTGTTCACTGGTGGCAGCTGCCGGGGCTGCGGGCGGCGTCATCGGGTCCTCGCCTTCGGGTTCAGGAACATGGTGGCCAGGTCGCCGAGGATGTTGACGACGATCACGATCACGATGGTGACGAGAACCGTGCCCATCACCATGGGCACGTCGCCGGCCTGGGAGGACAGGTTGCCCAGCTGCCCCATGCCGGGCAGGGCGAAGATCTGCTCGACGAAGACCGCGCCGCCCAGAGTGCCGATGAGCTGCAGATTGAGCACGGTGAGGCCGGGGCCGCCCGCATTGCGCAGCACATGACGGAACAGGATCTGGCGTTCGGGGATGCCACGCGAACGGAGCGTACGTACGTAGTCCCGCCCCAGGTTGTCGAGGACCGCCGCCCTGAACTGGACCGCGGAACCGGCCACGGATCCGATGAGCAGAGCGAGCACCGGCAGAGTGATCGAAGAGAGCCAGCCGCCCGGGCTGATCTCGGGTGACGTGTACCCAGTGGCTGGGAAGGCCCTGTAGTACACGGCGAAGGCGAAGACCAGGACGATGGCGACGACGAAGTTGGGGATGGCGGTGCCGAGCACGGAGAGGAACTGCACCACCCGGTCCACCCAGCCGCCGTGCACCGCCGCGGTGACTCCGAGGACGACGCCGATGACGGCGGTGAGGGCGAGGGTGATCAGGGTGAGGGCGAGGGTGACCGGGACCCGGACCTCCAGTGCCCCGGCCACGGACTGGCCGGAGATGTACGAGTGTCCGAGGTCACCGGTGAACACCCCGCCGAGCCAGTCGCTGAACTGGACCAACAGCGGTCGGTCCAGGCCGAGTTCGGCCATCCGGCGACGTACGTCCGAGGCAGACGCGCTCATGCCGAGTGTGGCTCTGGCGACGCCCTCGCCGTTTCCGTACATCAGGCAGAAAGTGGAGAAGGTCACCACCAGGAAGATGCCGGCGGCACGTGCCAGTTGTCTCAGGAGCAGTACGGGCATGAATGGGTCCGTTCCTCGTCGTCCTCGTCGAGTGCTGTCCGGCCGCGCCGGCTACTTGAAGTCGTGCAGGATCGGGTGCGCGTCGTTCGGGTCGGTCGACTCGGGGATCTTGATGCTGTCGTTGTACGCGTAGAAGACCTGCGGATTGACCAGCGGGACGTACCACGCGTTGTCGAGGACGTATTTACCGATGGTCTGCTGGGCGGCGGTGGACTCGCTCTGGCTGCCGGTGAGGATCGTCTTCCACTCCTTGTCGACGGTGGCATCGCTCTGGTGGGAGACGTTCCAGTAGCCGGCCGGGATCACGCCGATGGAGATGTCCTGGACGGAGTCCGCACTGGCGCCGACGGTCCACAGGGGGGCCGGGTAGTCACCACTGAGCAGCTCAGGGATGGCGTTGGGGCCGGACAGGGTCTTGGTCTTCACCTTGATGTTCAGCTCGGCGAGCTGCTGGGTGACGTACGGCAGCAACACGGTCCAGGCCTGCCCCTCCATGGTGGGCAGAGTGAGAGTGAAGCCCTTCTCCTGACCTGCCTCCTTCATCAACTTCTTGGCTTCCGCCACGTTGTACGGGTACGGGTCGCCCGCGTCCTTGACGTAGGCCGCGCCGTTCTTGTTGAAGAACTGGTACGCCGGCGACGCGAGGCCCTTGTAGAGCTTCTTGGCGATGAGTTCGCGGTCGAGGACCATGTTCAGGGCCTTGCGGACACGGACGTCCTTGAGGGCGGGGATCTTCTTGCCCTGATGGTCGGTGAGCATCAGGGCGGTGACTCCGGACTCGATCGCCATGACCTGGACGTTCGGCGAGCTCTTGGCCTCTTTGTAGGTATCGGCGGTGATCACCGTGCCGTCGATCTGACCGGTCTTCAGCGCGTTGAGGCTGGCGGTGGCGCTCTCCAGAACGCGCAGCTCAAGAGTCTTGTACGGGTACTTCTTGGCGTCGTAGAACGCGGGATTCTTCTTGAGGACGTAGACCGAGCCGACGGTGGAGGCCTTGGCGTCGTAGGTGTACGGGCCCGATCCCCCGGGGGCGACGTTCTTGTTCTTGGAGGCGAGGTACTTGGCGGAGGCGAGGTAGGGGTTGCAGACTCGGCTGTTCATCAGCGGCTGCGGGTCGGGCCAGGTAATGGTGATGGTCCGGGAGTCGGGCGTGGCGAACTTGATGCCGCCGTAGCGGTCCGAGGCCAGCTTGGCCAAAAGGGCGAAGTTCTCCTTCACGCTCTGGGAAGTCACCGGGGTCCCGTCGGAGAACTTCATGCCCTCGCGCAGATGGGCGGTGAAGGACTTCTTGTCCGCGCTGATCTCCCAGCTCGTCGCTGCGGCGGGGGCAAGGCTCCAGTCCTTGTTGCAGTTCACAACTTTGTCGTAGGCCGCCTCGTACCCCCACGCCTGGTAGGGGGGCGCGGAGGACGGGTCCCAGCCGTTCATGTCGGCAGTGATGCCGAGGACCAGCTTGTCTTTGGTGGTGTTGCCCGCCGTGCCGGTGTTGCCGCTGGTGTCCTGGCCTGTGCAGGCCGTGAGCAGGAGCGCCGCTGCGGTCAGCGGTACGGCGGCCTTGGCCGCGAGGGGAAATACACGCCCCATGAAGACTCCTCAGAAGGATGTAATGCGCGAGGGTTTGACCGCGAAGGGGAGAAAGGGCACCTTCACAGTGTGTGCAACGTTCTACGAAGGGGACGGTAACCCTGGTGGTCTCGGGCGTCAATAGAGTGCGCATTGGCTTGTCATCACGGTTGGATGTGGCTGGATCGGCCTCACCAAGCATCTCGACCGCCGTCCCGGCGGTCCCGATGTCCGCCACTCCGCCGTTTCCCTGCCCCGTTCCTCTCGGCCCGCAGCATCGGATTCTCCCTTGGTCACCGTCCAGCCACCCAGAGCCTCTCAGGCGAGCTGTCCCGTGATCTGCTCCGGCCCTGCCCGCGGACCCTGCACTCCCGCCCGCGCCGCCGAGTCCCTGACCTGCGTCTTCCCTATCACATCGTTCATCACCGTGCCGTGAGAGACGACACGGTGATGAACGAACACGAGGACCTGGTCGCGGTGTCCAGACGTCCGCGAAGGAGCCATCCGGGTTCTGAGGGGGGCGTCGGCAGGGGCATCGGCCCAGAATCCTCGACCTACTGGGTGCGGTGTGAGATGTCGGCACGGGCGACGGTGTGATCGTGCAGCGGGTTCACGTCGAACGTTCGCCACCCAGGAGAGGTAGTGGTCCGGCCCCTGACGCGCTTGTGGATCCAGGCGGAGGCGGGGCCCGGGAGGATGGGTTGCGGGAGCGGGCATCGAGGTCCCACGCCTCCCACAGCCTGTCACTGCCCGTCTGTGGCCCCACGCGTCCCAGCGGGTCGGGTAGGCCGGGTGAGAACGGTGACCGCGAGATCGTGGTGCCCGTGCGCGCTCAGCACGTGCGCGAGGTACTTGACGCGGATGGCCCCACAATCGAGATGTCGCCGGTGCGCTTGTCCAGGTCCTCCACGAGCGACCGGACCAGCCGGCGCCCTCAGCGATGGCCAGGACCTGGTCGGCGTCCACATGGTCGTCGATCCCCTTGGCGCCCTGCCGCCGGGCGTCCCAGCCGGAAGTACACGCCCCACGCCTGGGCGATCGGTGGCGGCGTTCAGCCGGACCCTCTGGGTCGCGGACCCCGGCGGATCAGCCTGCGGCCATGGGTACGGCCGGCGAGGTCACGGTCGGTCGGGACGGTCTGTCGACGATCCGCCGAACACAGGTGCACGGCATGTCAGGAGACACGGCCCCGGCGAACCATGTCCTCGATCCGCCACTCGTCCCGCCACTCGATCACCGGAATGTCCCCGTCGAAACACAGCGGAAGCCAGACATGGCCGGCCACCGATGTGTCGAACTCCTGCGGCGGGAGGGACCCTTCCGCCCCGCCGCTCTCCTTCTCGCCGAAGTACCGGTGGAACGCCTCGGTCTGGTCGGACTCCTCCTCCGACAGATGAGGCAGCCATCGGTCGGCGATCGCGATGTAGAGGTCCGGGTGCGCCGGATGCCTGAAGACGGAGCTGATCTGGGACCGGAACGACGTGCCGCTCGCATCCGAGGGATGCGGGTCCCCGAGCACCGTGTACGGCCCGTGGTAGGTGTCCGCCACCGCGACCTCGGAGCGGTTCGGGAAGTAGCCCGACGTACCGGAGGTGATCAGGTAGTGCCTGCCGTCGCGCCGGAAGTACGCGGGCGCCTCACGCACCATCGGCGGGTGCCGGTGGGGGAAGTGAGTCGAGTAGTAGCCGGTGACACCCGTGTACTCCTCGGTGAGGTCGGCGCAGACCAGCTCGCTGTGCACCCGCTCGAAGTAGTAGTAGCCCTTGCCGTCCACAGGATCGACGACCAGGTCGAAGTCGCCGGCGTCCATGCCGAGCGGCCGGATTCCCGTGCGGACGATCTCGTAGGGGCCGAGAAGCGAGTCGGCGGTGAGAACAGTGGAACGCTGGCCGCCGTCCTTGTCCATGATCTTGATCCAGCACACGTACTTGCCCGTGCGCGGGTGGCGGACGATGTGCGGCCGGTCGACGAACTGCGACGGGTGCAGGGGCGACGACGGGTCGTCGAGGACCGGGGGGATGATCAGCCCGCGGTCCTCCCAGTTGTACAGGTCCGTCGACGAGTAGCAGCGGATGCCCCAGGTCCAGACGTCACTGCCCGGCTTGGAGTGCTCCTTGTTCTCCCCGTACCAGTAGTAGGTGCCGTACTCGAACAGAAGCGAACCGCCGTGCGCCTGGATGCGCTTGCCGTCGGTGTCGAGCCAGATCCGGCCCGGGCGGATGGAGTCGTAGGTCTCAGGCACGTTCGGTCACCGTCTCGGAGAGGAAGGCCCGCTGGGCGCTGGTGAGTTCGCGCGGCTCGCCCACGAGGTCGAGGGAGCCCGTGAGCCGCTGGTCGTCGGAGTCGAAGCCGAGGAAGAAGTCGACGCGCGCGGGTTCGACCGCGAACGCTCGGGTGGCGTCGGTGTGGCCCAGCTGGGAAGCGGCGACGCTGAAGGTGACCCGGTGGGAGTCGCCCGGCGCCACCTCGATCCGGTGGAAGCCCGCCAGTTGCTGCGCGGGCCGGGTGACCCCGCCCTTGCTGTTCACCCGGACATAGAGCTGCACGACGGTGGCACCCGTCACCGGGCCGGTGTTGGTGACGGTGGCGGCGATCCGGATCGTCCCGTCGGTGTCGACCTGTGTGTCGTGCGACAGGTCGTCGAGGGTGAAGTCGGTGTAGCTCAGGCCGTGTGCGAAGGGGTAGAGCGGCGTGGCCTCCAGGTCGAGGTAGTGCCGGTCGACGCTCGGGGGCAGCGGGTTGCGGTAACCGGAGCCGGCCTTCTGGTGGTGGTACACCGGGACCTGGCCGGAGTGCCGGGGGATGCTGTACGGCAGCTTGCCGCTGGGGTTCGTCGCGCCGAAGAGGACCTCGGCGATCGCCTTCGGCCCGAACGGGCCCGCGTAGGACGCCATGACGATCGCCGGAGCGTCCCGGATCACCTCGGGCAGCGCGTAGGCACGGCCCTGCACCAGCACGACCACCAGGGGCTTGCCGGTGGCGGCGATGGCCTCCGCGAGCCGCGTCTGGGCGGCCGGCAGCGAGATGTCCGCCGTGTCGCTGGCTTCTCCCTCGGTGCGCTCGCCGGTGAACCACAGGCTCGCGCCGCCGAGGGCGAGCACCACCACGTCCGCGTCCTGGGCGGCCTTCACCGCCCGTGCGACCGCGTCGTCCCCCAGCGACCGGGTCAGCGTGCTGCCCTGCTCGGTCCGCACCTGCCCGGCGAAGTCGGAGATCTCCTCCGCGATCGAGCGGGCGCCGAACCGGTCGTGGACCAGCTGTTCGGGGTCGGAGGGTGTCACGAGAGCCTTGTACCAGGGGTCGGTGACGTCGTCGGAGCCGAGCATGTTGCCGAGTTCCCCGTTCAGCACGGCATCCGTCGCCTCCCGCCACGCGGCGTAGGTGTAGGTCGCGAACTGGAGCTTCGCGGCGTCCGCGTGCGGACCGACCACGGCGACCTTCACCCCGCCGGGCAGGGGAAGGATGCCGTCGTTCTTCGCGAGGACCACCGACCGCCGGGCCAGCTCTCGCGAGAGTTCCGTGCCCTCGGCCGCGACGGCGGCCACGTCGATGTGCTCGGCCGGGTACGGGTTCTCGAACAGCCCCAGCTCGAACTTGGCCCGGAGCACCCGCCACACGCTCGTGTCGACGTCGGCGATGTCCGCGTTGCCCCGCCTGACCTCCTCGGCGAGCACCTGGCCGTAGCCGTACGGCTTGGGCATCTCGACGTCGAGTCCGGCCGCGATCGTGAGGCAGGCGGCCTCCGCGGGGGTGTCCGCCACCCGCTGGCGCTCGACCAGCTGGTCCAGGGTCATGTAGTCCGACGACACGAAGCCGTCGAAGCCGAGGACCCCGCGCAGCAGGTCGGTGAGCACCTCCCGCGAGGCGCCCACGGGGATGCCGTCCACGTCTCCGTAGGAGTTCATCACCGACCGCAGACCGGCGAGCTGGATCGCGGCCTCGAAGGGGTACGCGAACAGGTCCCTGGTCTGCCGCGCGCCCCCTTCGTACGCCGAGGTGTTGACGCCACCGACCGGCAGGGCGTAGCCGAGGAAGTGCTTGCCTGTGGCGAGGACGCCCTGGCTGAGGTCGTCGCCCTGCAGACCGCGGGTGAAGGCGACACTGAGGGCGGCGGCGAGATACGGGTCCTCGCCGTACGTCTCGTGGACCCGGCCCCAGCGGGGGTCGAGCGCCACGTCCATCACGGGGGACAGCGCGTGCCGCATGCCCGTGCGGATCATCTGGCGGCGGATCAGCTCGGTCATCTCCTGGACCAGCTCCGGGCTCCAGGCCGCCGCCAGGCCCGTACCGGTCGGGAAGGACATGTGTCCGCCGGCGAGGAACCCGCTGAGCGCTTCCTGGTGGAACAGGATGGGGATTCCGAGCCGGGTCCGCTCGACGGCCTGCCGCTGCATGCTCCCGACCAACTGCGCGAGCTTCGCGGGGTCGTCGGTGATGAGCTGCGCGACGTGCCCCGGCGGGTTCCGCAGCCACCGCTCGGCCTCGTCGGAGTCCGAACCGTCGGCGCGGACCAGGGTCCACGGCATGACGGAGACGAGTTGGTGGCACTTCTCCTCGACCGTCAGTTCCCGCAGCAGCAGGGTGGCGCGTTCGCCGGCGGGCAGGCGCACGTCGCGGTGATCGTTGCTGGACATGTGGGTGTTCTTCCTGTGGTGCGGATCGGTGTCAGGTGGGGCGCAGGCCGAGGATCGAGTCCAGCCGCTGTTCCAGTGCCCTGGTCGCGGAGTTGACCTCGTGCGGTGCGAGGGCCTTCGGGAGCACGGCCACCGGCGAGTCGAAGTACGGGGCGAGACGGGAGGCGACGTCCGGCTCGCCGCCCGGGACGACGCCGGTGTCGACGGCCGACGCCACGACCTGGGACCACATGCCCGAGTCGTCGAGCAGGTCGCGAACCGTGGCCACGGCGCCGGACCCCGAGTCGCCGGCCACCGGATCGGGCACGACCCAACGGTGGTCACCGTGTCCGACGGTCATTGGCTCGTCGGTGCCGGGGAGATGCACGTGCGCGGTGGCACCGACCGGGACACGAACGGTCAGACGGAACGTTCCCGCGGCCCTTTCCCAGGCGACATGGGCCTCGCCGTACGGAGTGATGTGACGGGCCGACGCGGAGGTCAGGTCGGCGGAGGGGCGCGGCTGGACGAGGATCTCGCGGTAACCGGGCGCGCCGGGGGCCAGTCCGGCGACGGTGCGGTGGAGCCAGTCCGCGACGGCGCCGAGCGCGTAGTGGTTGAACGACGTCATCCCACCGGTGTTGACGCTGCCGTCGGGCATCATGCTGTCCCAGCGCTCCCAGACCGTCGTGGCACCCATCGTCACCGGGTAGAGCCACGAGGGGCACTGGGTCTGCAGCAGCAGGCGGTAGGCGACGTCGACGTGTCCCGTGGCCACCAGCGCGTCGGTCACCAGGGGCGTTCCCACGAAGCCGGTGCTGATCCGGAACCCGTTCGCACGCACCAGGTCCGCCAGGCGCCGCCCGGCGTGTACGCGTTGCCCGGCGTCGGGCAGCAGCGCCCACTGGACGGCGAGTGCGTACACCGTCGGGGCGTCGGAGAGGATCCGGCCGGTCCGGGTGACGTACGCGTGGGCGAACGCCGTGCGAACCTCGGCCGCCAGAGCGGCGTACCGGTCGGCCTCGGCCGTATGGCCGAGCACGCGTGCGGCCTCGGCCACGACCTCCGCCGAACGGGCCAGATGCGCGGTGGCCACCACGTCCGGGTCCGCCTTGGCGCGGGCGGCGTCCTCGGCGGGAGCCGTCGGGTCGAGCCAGTCGCCGAACTGGAAGCCGCCCGACCAGAGGCGGTCGGGGCCGGCGAGACCTGCCACATGGTCGACCCAGGCGCGCATGCTGGGCAGTTGACGCTCCAGGAGCCCCCGGTCGCCGGTGCGCAGGTACAGCGTCCAGGGGACCAGCGCGGCGGCGTCGCCCCAGGCCGTCGCGGCGGGCGACGGGGTCCGGATCACGTCCGGCACCACGTACGGCACCGACCCGTCGGGCTGTTGTTCGGCGGCCAGGTCCGCGAGCCATGAGCTGAGGAATCCGGCGCTGTCGAACAGGAACATGGCCGTGGGCGCGAAGACCTGGATGTCCCCGGTCCAGCCGAGCCGTTCGTCGCGCTGGGGGCAGTCCGTGGGGATGTCGACGAAGTTTCCGCGCATGCTCCACACCACGTTCTCGTGGAAGCGGTCCAACAGGGCGTGGGAGGAACTGAACCAGCCCGTACGGCGAAGGTCGGAGCCGATCACCACGGCGTCCACGTCCTCCGCGCGCAGACCGGGCACGCCCGACACCTCCGCGTACCGGAAGCCGTGGAAGGTGAGGGAGGGCTCCAGGGTCTCCTCGGTGGCGCCGCTGACGAGGTAGCTGTCGGTCGCCTCGGCCGAGCGCAGGGGAGCCGTGGCGAGTTCGCCGTTCTCCAGGACCTCCGCGTGCCGGACGACGACCTCGGTGCCGGATGCCAGACCGCGTACGCGCAACCGCACCCAGCCCACCGCGTTCTGGCCGAAGTCGACCAGGGTGCGGCCGGCGGGTGACGTCCACACCTTCTCCGCGGGGAGAAGACAGCTGACCCGGACGGGCGGCCCCTCCGGGGCGACGAGGCGTCCGAGGTCGCCCGGCACCACCTCCACGTCGCCGGCAGCCGCGTGCCAGGGGGCTTCGCGCCGACGCAGGTCGGTGCGCTGGCCGTCGTAGAGGTCGTCGGTGAGCACCTCGCTCTCCCGCGCGGTCCAGGTGCCGTCGGTGGCGAGTACGTGCACCAGGCCGTCGGTTGTGGTGACCTCGAGCTGCGCCAGCAGGGCGAGCCGGTCGCCGTACAGCGCGCGTTCGGCGTTGAAGCCCAGACGCCCCCGGTACCAGCCGTTGCCCAGCAGGACGTGCAGTTCGTTGTCGCCCTCGCGCACCAGGTCCGTGACGTCGTACGTCTGGTAGCGCAGCCGGTGTTCGTACGCGGTCCAGCCGGGTGCGAGGACCTGGTCGCCGACGCGGTGACCGTTGAGGGTGGCGGTGTACAGGCCGTGCGCGGTGGCGTAGAGGCGGGCCTTTCGCACCTCGCCCGGCACGTGCAGGGCCCCGTGGAGCACCGGTGCCGGCATCCGCAGGCCGCCGATGTCCACCGGGCTGACGAAGGCCGCGGACCAGTCGGCGGCGTCGAGCAGTCCGGCCTCCACGACCGAACGCTCGCTCCACTCACTCCAGAGGGACCCGTGTGCCACGCGCACGCGGACCGAGGCGAACTCGCGGGATCTCAGCGGTGCGGCGGGCCAGGGCACCAGCACCTGTTCGGCGCTGTCGACCCGGTGGTGCTCGGTGTTTCCGCCGCGCGAGATCTCCACCTCGTAGGCGGTCTGGCGGTAACTCGCGTCGGCGTGCGGGATTGTCCAGGAAAGTCGGGGTGAGCCCGTTCCGATGCCTCGCAGCGGGGAGGGGTCGGTGAGGTGCTCGAAGTGGGGTGCGTGAGGAGCGGCTGCCACGGCCATGCAAGTCTCCAGACTTTTCAGGCAGTCGGTGACCGGGCCTGGAGCAGGCTTCGCGGCCTTGCCCAGGAACGCCCGCGCGCGGTGATGAGCGCTGTGTGGCGGGCCGGTATCGTATAACGTTCTACGCGTGCAGCGTAGGGATCGCTGCTCGCGCGTGTCAAGGACGAGGGAGGACGTCGGTCCATGGGGCAGACGGCAAAGGCGGCGCTTGTAGCATGGCGCGCATCCACACCAGCTCTGCTGACGGGGGGCGGGGCGAAATGACCGCAGCGCAGGACGGACAGGAGCGGCGCGGGGGGCGCGCGGGCGGAAGTCCGGGGTCCACCGGTGTCCGCCGCGTCACCATTCAGGACGTGGCCAAGGCGGCGCAGGTCTCCGTGTCGGCGGTGTCGAAGGTTCTCCGTGACGCCTATGGCGTCAGTCCCGAGATGCGGACCAAGGTCAACGCCGCGATCGAGGAGCTGGGGTACCGCCCGCAGGCGGGCGCCCGGGCGATGCGGGGCAGTTCGTACACCGTGGGCGTCATGCTCGTGGCGCTGTCGCACCCGTTCCAGCCGGAGATCGTCGAGGGTGTCACGGACGAACTGGATCCGACCCCCTACCAGGAGATTCTCGTCACCGGCGGGCTCGACACGGAACGTCAGCAGCGCAGTGTCGAGGCGCTGATGGACCGGGGGGTGGACGGCCTCGTCGTCATCTCGCCGGCCATGAGCACGTCCTGGCTGGAGCGTCTCGGGGAGAGCCTGCCCACGGTGGTCGTCGCCCGGCACGGTGGCGCCGCCGGCTACGACACCGTCGTTGACGACGACCAGGGCGGAGCACGTCTCATGGTCGATCATCTCGTGGGCCTCGGCCATCGGCGGATCCTGCACACGACACACCCCATGGGCGGGCTGGAGCGGCCCCATGTCCTCGCGCACACCGCGCGGCTGGACGGCTTCGTGGCGGCGATGAAACGGCACGGCCTGAAACCTGACGTCATCGAGACGTCCTTCACCGAGGAGGGCGGACACCAGGCCGCGCTCGAAGCCCTCTCCAGGCCCACCCCGCCCACCGCGATCTTCGCCGGCGCCGACATCGCGGCCCTCGGCGTGCTCAGAGCCGCCGAGGAGCATGGCCTGCGGGTGCCCGAGGACCTCACCGTGACCGGGTACGACAACGTCAACGCCTCGTCGATCGGCAGGGTCTCCCTCACCACCGTCGACCAGTCCGGCCATCTCACCGGCCAGATGAGCGCCCGCCTTCTCCTCGAACGGCTCGAAGGCCGCACCCGGCCCGTCCACTACGTCGTGGCGCCACGGCTTCTTCCGCGTGGGACCAGCGCGGCTCCCGTGGCCAGGGGGCGGGCCCCGAAGGGTCTCCGCTGAAAGGCGCTTCCGTGCCTCCCGTCGGCATCCTCCCTGCTCAATGACGGCTGCCGTGCCGACGGCGACCAGTGTCCTCGCGTCGGAGAGTGTTGACACGAGGCTACGGGGGCGTTGCGGAACCGTTACCCGTGAGGGTCTGAGCAGCCTCTTGACGCGGGTTGGACCGACTCCGTACGTTGCCGCGTAGAACGTTGTACATCCACTGTCACCGTCCAGTCTGCGCCGTTCTGCCTCGAGGCGCTCGGACGATTCCCCCAGGCGGCCCCCAGCCCCGGCGGCACCCTCATTTGCGCGTCCGAAGGAGTCAATGATGAGGCGCACCGTTCGACCCACTCACAGAGTGGTCACGATGATCACTGCCGTCGCCGCACATGCCGCGCTGAGCGGCTGCACCGATGCCGGCTCCAGCGCGAGGAACGAGGGCGGCGGCAAGACCAAGAGCCTTCGAGGCGCCTGTCCGAGGCGTACACAAAGGAACTGCTCTCGTCGGCACGCCGTGTCGAGATCGCGGAGGTGTGACGGATGACGGAGACGGTTCTGCAGGTCGAGAACCTCGTCGTGTGCTACGGCGGGCGCCGGGGCAAGGGCGCCACGGTGATCGACGACGTCTCGTTCGACCTGCGCGCGGGGGAGACCCTGAGCCTGGTGGGCGAGTCCGGATCGGGGAAGACGACGATCGGCCGGGCGATCCTCGGGCTCGCGCCGGTGACCTCCGGCTCCATCTCCTTCCGCGGCGAGCCCATCAGCAACATCTCCCGGGGCCGCCGACGCAAGATCGCACGCGACATCCAGGTCGTGTTCCAGGACCCGTACTCCTCGCTCAACCCGTCGATGGCGATCGAGGACATCCTGGTGGAACCCCTCCTCGCCGCCGGCTCCCGGGACGGACGCGCACGGGTACGGGAACTCCTGGACGCCGTCGGTCTCCCGGCCGACTCCGGCCGCCGGTACCCGAGGGAGTTCTCCGGCGGGCAGCGGCAGCGCGTCGCCATCGCCCGGGCTCTCGCCCTGGACCCCTCGGTCATCATCTGCGACGAACCCACCAGCGCCCTGGACGTCACGACCCAGGCCCGGGTGCTCACGCTCCTTCAGGACATCCAGCGGGAGAGCGGCGTGGCCTATCTGTTCATCAGCCATGACCTGGGCGTGGTGAACCAGGTCAGCGACCGGATCGCCGTCCTCAACCAGGGGCGCATCGCCGAGATCGGCGACGCGCGGGACGTCGCCACCAACCCGCAGCACCCCTACACCCGCAAGCTCCAGATGGCGGCACCGGTCGCGGACCCGAAGCGACAGCGCGTCCGCCGGGCGAAGCGGCTGAGCCTCGCCGCCGACGAGGGCACCGGCGCGCCCGAGACGACGGACGCCTGCTGACACGCACCCCCACGCCGGTCGACCCGCACACCAGGGATCACCTGTGGCTGCCCGGCATGCCCTGCAACCAATGATGGCGCCAGGCATCCGCCGGAGACCCGTCACGTCCCGTGCCGACGCGGAACCCACATCAGCCTTCAACGAACCAGCGCAGCACCTCCCCTCCCAGGAGAAGCACATGAGCGTACGACGACCCTCCCGACGCGATTTCGTCCGCACCTCGGCGGCAGGCACCGCCGTCGTACTGGGAGCGACCCCGCTGCTCAGTACCCCCGCCTCGGCCGAGGCACGGCCGGTGTGCGCGGCGAGCGGCCCCGGGGGCCCCCTGCAGATCACCCCCGACTGTGACGATCCGACGTACAACCGGCCCGTGATCGACAGCGAGGAGGACCTGACCTCCCCCGTCCGGCACCGGAAGGTGTCCGGCCACTTCGAGGGCACGTCCAAGAAGTTCACCATCTACCTGCCTCCCAAGAAGCAGTGGCAGGGGCGGTTCTTCCACAAGGTGTACCCGACCCAGGACGAGCAGGCCCCCGACGACGTCGTCGCCTTCGGCGCGGCCAGCGGCGCGTACGTCGTCCAGACCAACGGAGGCATCGGTTACCGCGTCGAGGCGGCGGCGGCCAGGTTCTCCAGGACGGTCGCGGCGAAGTACTACCGTTCCAGCCGGCGGATCTACGGATACCTCTACGGCGGCAGCGGCGGTTCCTACCAGACCATCGGCGGCATCGAGAACACCGTCGGCGTGTGGGACGGAGCTGTGCCGTTCATCCCCGGCAGCCCGGTGTCCATCCCGAACAGTTTCACCGTGCGCGCGCTGGCCAGGCTCGTGCTGCGGGAGAAGGCCGCCCGCATCGGTGACGCGGTCGCCCCCGGAGGCTCGGGCGATCCCTACGCCGGTCTCAACAGCGTCGAGCGCGCCATGCTGCGCGAGGTGTCGAGCATGGGTGTTCCGCTCCGGACGTGGGAGGACTACTCCTATGTGCTCAAACTGCCGGTGGACCCCGACAACCTGCTGGGGTTCGTGGCCGTCGTGCGCGCCCTGGATCCCACGTACGCGGACGACTTCTGGTCGAAGCCGGGCTACCTGGGCACCGAGCGGTCACCTCTCGGCGACCTGGTCCGTGCCGCGCGGATCGATCACACAGCCACCATCACCGAGGTGCGCCGCGACGCTGACAACGTGCCGACAGCTCTGCTCCTCGACAGTGTGCCGTCCGCAGCGATCACGACACCCCTCGACTTCACGGTCCGCGGCGCGGACGGTACGACGAGCGTCGGCGCGCTGACAGGTTCGCTGGACGTCGCCGCCAAGGTGTTCACCCTCGCGGCCGGAAACAGCGCGAACGTCCTCGACGCCCTCGCCGGCGGGGGCAGGCTCCAGTCCGACAACCGCTGGTTCCTCGCCTTCCACGCCTACCACCGGCATCAGGTTCCGACCCGGCCCGGATTCCACACCTTCGACCAGTACCGAGGACCGGACGGACAGCCCCTGTACCCGCAGCGGGCGATCCAGATCGGCCCGCTCATATCCACCAACACCAGCGACGGCGGCACGCACACCGGCAAGGTCAACGGCAAGGTCATCGTGGTCGCCAACCTGCTCGACTGCGATGCCTGCCCCGTGCCCGCCGACTGGTACGGCGCCCAGGTGAAGCAGGCGATGGGCGACCGGTTCGACGACACCTACCGGCTCTGGTACAACGACAGCGCCGACCATCTGGAAGGTACCGTCTCCGGGCCACGTGCGACCCGGCTGGTCGTGTGGACCGGCATCCTGGAGCACGCGCTCCGTGACCTGAGTGCCTGGGTGGAACAGGGCAAGGCGCCGGCGCGGACCACCTCCTACCGCATGAGCGACAGCCAGATCGCCGTGCCGTCGCGGGCCCGCGCCCGGCTGGGTGTCCAGCCCGTCGTCGACCTCACGGTGCACGGCCGGGACCGCGTCGAGGTCGCCGCCGGACGGCCGGTCGTCTTCCGGGCCAGGATCGAGGCGCCCCCGAAGGCGGGCCGCATCGTGGCCACCGAATGGGACTTCACCGGATCCGGAACCTTCACCGCACGCCCCTGCGGCCCCGCGCGGGAAACCGTGGAGGTGCAGGCGGCCTTCACCTACGACAAGCCCGGCACGTACTTCGTGGCACTGCGCGCGACCGCGCAACGCGAGGGTGACGCGCACACACCGTTCGCCAGGGTGCGCAACCTGGGCCGGGTACGGGTCGTCGTGCGCTGACCCGGGTGCCCGTGCCGGGCTCCTCGCAGCTGCCTCGCGCATACATCTGACACAAGGAACACAGTGAACACATCACGTCAGCCCCACCATGACGCAGCGAGGGCTCGGCCGTGTCCGTAGCCACCTACCGGGAGTTCCTGCGCACTCCCTCGGTGTCCTGGCTGTTCCTCACCTCGATCGTAGGGCGCTTCAACCAGGGCATGACCAGCCTCGCCATGCTGATGCTCACCATCGATCAGTCGAGCTACGCGGTGTACAGCGCGGTGTCGGCTGTCGGCATGATCGGAGCCCTGGTCTCCGGACCACTGTTGAGCCGACTGGCCGAGGCGCGCGGCCGGCGCCGGGTCCTCGCAGCCACCGCCGTACTGCATACCGTGGCCATGGGGACACTGATCCTGCTGCCCCCGGAACCGGCCCTGCTGGTCTTCCTGTCACTGTGTCTCGGGTTGTGCACGCCTCCGCTGACCTCGACGGTCAGGGCGACCGTGCCGATGCTGGTCCGTCCGGAACAGGGACGCACCTTCTTCGCCCTTGAGGCGACCGCGCAGGAGGTCGTCTTCGTTGTCGGGCCGGTGATCACGTCGACCCTCGCCGCCTTCGGCGGGCCCCACCTCGCGCTCGCCGCGTGCGGCACACTCGTCCTCGTCGGCACGCTCGCCTACGCGGCGGGCCGTGACGCGGAAGCCGGTCGCGTGGCCGTGGCGCCAGTCCGTGGCAGGGCTGTGCTGCGGGTGCGGGGTCTGCCCCGTCTGTTCGTGACCGGAGCGCTGCTGACCTGCGCGCTGGCCGCCCAGGTCCTCGGCGTGGTCGCTCTGGTGAGTGGCACCGAGGTGTCGACGGATGCGGGATTCCTCCTCGCCGTGGGCAGCCTCGGGTCTCTCGTGGGCGGACTGGTCCATGGTGCGCGCAAGCGTCAGAAGGCGAGGCTGCGGCGCCTGTTGCTGTACGTGGCGGCGGGACTGGGGCTGCTGGCGCTCACCACTGGCCAGACCGCTGTGATGGTTCTGCTCTTCTTCTGGGGCATGACCGTCGCGCCCGCGCTGTCCAGCCTCTTCGAACGGCTGTCCGTGACGGCTCCGGCAGGCTCGGCCGCCGAGGCGTTCGGCTGGATGGGCAGTGTGCTCGCCATCGGCAACGTGGCAGGCACCACGCTCGCGGGGCTGCTCGTCACCGGCTGGGGAGCGCATGCCCCGCTCGCCGCGGCATGCGTTCTCGCGCTGCTCGCGGCACTGGTGTGCGAACCCTGGCAGAGATCCGGACGGCGGGGCGCCACCCCGCCCGACGGGACGACCGACCAGGTCACGGACCAGCCCGCGAAGCCGCCGGCGTCCTTTGGCGATGCCGCGACCCTCGAACCCTCGACAAGGCAGGCCCAGCCATGACCTCACCGAACCCGCACCCGGCCGCACCGCTGCCGAACCCGCTGATCCCCGGCTTCAACCCGGACCCCAGCTGTGTCCTCGTCGACGGCACCTGGTACCTGGTCACCTCGTCGTTCGAGTACCTGCCGGCGCTGCCCGTCTACCGCAGTACCGACTTCGTCACCTGGGAACACATCGGCAACGTGGCGACCCGCGAGGAACAGGTCGGCGTCGCGAACGTGCCGGACTCCGGGGGAGTGTGGGCCCCGACCATCCGCCACCACGACGGCCTCTTCCACGTGATCGTCACGGTGGCCACCAGCCCGCGTGGCTGCGTCGTGTTCACGGCCGCCGACCCGGCCGGGCCCTGGAGCGACGGCACCACCCTCGACGGAATCATCGGCATCGATCCCGACCTGGCCTGGGACGAGACCGGCGCCGCCTACGTCACCTACAGCGGCCTGCACCTGGACGGGACGACGGTCGTCGAGAACCGCGGCATCCTCCAGGCCAGGGTCGACCTCGCCGAAGGGCGGGCGCTGGAGGAACCCCGGGAGCTTTGGTCCGGAACGGGGCTGGTCGCGCCCGAGGCACCGCACCTGTTCCGGCGCGGCGACCACTGGTATCTGATGATCGCGGAGGGCGGCACCGGGTACGGCCACGCGGTGAGCGTCGCCCGGGGGCCGAGCATCGAGGGGCCGTTCGAAGGCGCCCCGGGCAACCCGGTGTTGTGCGCCTCGGGCACCGACCGCTCCGTCCAGTGCACCGGCCACGCCGACCTGGTCCGCGGCCCGCACGGCGAGGACGTCCTGGTCCTGCTCGGCACGCGCATGGCCGGCAAGGCCTCACCCCTGGGCCGGGAAACGTACGTCACCGGCGTGGAATGGGTCGACGACTGGCCGTGCCCGGCACCCGTGGAGGTGAGCCCGCGCCCGGAACCGCTGGACGAGTACTTCGAGTTCACCGACCCGGCCGCCCTGGCCGACCCCGGCTGGCTGGCGGTGGGCCGGGCCCCCGCCGATGTGGCGTCCCTCGCCGCCCGGCCCGGTCACCTGACCGTGAGTGCGGACTCCGGCGGCCTGGACACCTTCAGGCCCGACTTCGTCGGCCGCCGGCAGCGCCATCTGAGCAGCGTGTTCGAGGCCCGCGTCGACCCGGTGGACGGCAGGGGCGGGCTCGGCCTGCGCTTCGACGAGCGGCACACCGTCACGCTGGTCGCCGAACGGGCACCCTCCGGCGACGGCCTCCTGATCACCGCCCGAGGCAACCTGCCCTCGCTGACCCGGACCTGGACCACCGAGGTACCGGGCCACGAGGCCCTCCTGCGGCTCGAAACCCGTGTTCCCGAACCCCACAAGGTGCCCTGGCTCCCGCCGGGCGACACGATCAGGCTCGTCGTCGTGGACGGGTCCGGCACCGAGACGACCCTCGCCGAACTGGACGGCCGCTTCTGGTCCGTCGAACTGGCGTCACCCTTCACCGGGCGCGTGACCGGCGTGTTCGCCGAGCACGGCACGGTCCACTTCGCCGACTTCCGTTACCACGGAGAGGGGTCGTCGTGACCTCGCTGCCGCGCCGTGTCCTTTTCGGCGCGGCCTACTACCACGAGTACCAGCCGTACGACCGTCTCAAGGACGACCTCGACCTGATGGCCGAGGCCCGCTTCACCGTCATCCGAGTCGGCGAGTCCGTCTGGTCCACCTGGGAACCGGAGAACGGCCGCTTCGACCTCGACTGGCTCCAGCCCGTCCTGGACGGCGCCCACGAGCGCGGCATCTCCGTCCTCCTGGGGACCCCGACGTACGCGGTGCCGCCGTGGCTCGCCCGGCAGTACCCGGAGATCGCGGGGGAGCGGAGCACCGGCCGGCGCATCCCCTGGGGCGCCCGGCAGGAGGCCGACATCACCCACCCCGCGTTCCGCTTCCACGCCGAGCGGGTGACCCGCAGAATCCTCGAACGGTGCGCCGGCCACCCGGCCGTCATCGGATTCCAGGTCGACAACGAACCGGGCAACGAACTCCTGTACAACCACGGTGTGTTCCAGCGCTTCGTCGACCATCTGCGGGCGAAGTACGGCGACGTGGAGACCCTCAACCGGGCGTGGGGCCTGGTCTACTGGTCGCACCGGCTGTCCACCTGGGCCGACCTGTGGACGCCCGACGGCAACGCACAGCCCCAGTACGACATCGCGTGGCGGGAGTTCCAGGCCCGGCAGGTGAACGAGTACATCGCCTGGCAGGCCGGCCTCGTGCGGGAGTACGCGCGCCCCGAGCAGTTCGTCACCACATGCATCGACTACGGCCGCCCCGCGGTCGACGACGACACGATGACCGACGCCCTCGACGTCTCCTCGGGCAACGCCTACTACGAGACACAGGACGCGCTGGCACTGCCCGGCACGGACGTCCCCGTCCGGCACCCGTGGAAGGCCATGGGCCCGCGCGGGCTGTACCTGAGGGCCGACCGCATGTACTCCTCCCGCCAGGAGCCCTTCCTCGTCACCGAGACGAACGCGGGCGGTGTGGGCGGCCCGTTCGAGAACCGTCCTCCGTACGACGGACAACTGCGCCAGGCCGCTTGGGCGTTCGTCTCCCGGGGAGCGCGGATGATCGAGTACTGGCACTGGCACACCCTGCACTTCGGCGGCGAGACCTACTGGGGCGGTGTGCTGCCGCACAGTGGCCGGCCCGGCCGGATCCACGCGGAAGTGGCCCGTATCGGCGCCGAGTTCGAGGCGGCGGGAGACCTGGTGGTGGACCTGGTCCCGGACGCGGACGTCACCCTGGTCTACTCCCGCCCGACCAAGTGGCTGATGGAGAAGTACCCCCCGCTCGCCCACCCGGACGGCAGCCCCGACCCCGATGCGTACGACGCCCTGTTCGACCCCTTCCACCGAGGCGCGTTCGACGCCCGGCTCCAGGCGCGCATCGTGCACGCCCGGGAACTCGCCGACACGCCTCCCGAGCAGGCGGCCCGGCAGCACCGCGTGCTGGTCGCCTCCGGCCTGTACCTCACCGACGACCGGACGCTCGACTGGCTCGGGGCCTACGCGGAGGCGGGCGGTCACCTCGTCCTGGGGCCGCGTACCGGCTACGGCGACGAGGAGGGCCGTGCCCGCACCGACGTCATGCCGGCCCGGCTGGCCGCCGCCGCGGGCGTGCACTACGCGGAGTTCGGCAATCTGAACGAGCCGGTGCCCGTCATCGCCACCGACCCGGCTCTGGCGACCGGCGGCCCGGCCTGGGCCACCCGATGGGCCGACAGCCTCGTCGCCGACGACGCCACCGTCCTGGCGCGATACGACCACCCTCACCTGGGCAAGTGGCCGGCCGTGACCACGCGCCGGGTCGGCGAAGGGAGCATCACCTACGTCGGCACCGTGCCCGACGAGCAGTTGGCCCAGGCGCTGCTGGCGTGGGCGTGTCCGTCGTCCCCCGACGATTGGGCCGACCTGCCGGCGAGTGTGACCCGCACGAGCGCGACCGCGGCCGACGGCCGTCGCGTCCACTTCCTGCACAACTGGTCCTGGACACCGGAGCCCGTGCGGCTTCCCAGGGCGTTCCGGGACGTCGTCAACGGTCGGCCCTGCGCGGAGGCCGAGTCCCTCGAACTGGGGCCCTGGGACGTACGAGTCCTCGTGGAGAGCGGCGAGGACACACCCAGGACGGAACCGCGGCGACAGCCCGCAGTCGTAGGCCAATCGGAGTCCCTTCCCTACGGGCCTCGCTGCTGACTCCCCCCAGCCGCTTCCAACCTCCCGTCGGCAGAAGGAGCGTGATGGAGCCAGTCATCGGACTTGAGGTGAGCGTCCTGTCGGCTCGGCAGGGACTCGTCGTCGAAGACCCTGGCGAGGGTGAAGGCGTAGGCAGCCGTGTGTGCCGTGGCGGGCCGTTCACGCAAGGCGGCCCGAGCAGGTCCGGCGACGGGGTCGGCCGGGGCGCCCCGGCACGCCCGCGCTGTTCGTCGGCAGAACCACCCGCCGCCGGTGGCCGGGACCCGGCGACGTGGAGACCGACGAGCGGTCGCGTCTCGCCCCTGGCCGTGTCGTCACCGGGGACGCAGTCGGTAGAACTCGGTCGCGGTATCGGCGAGGATCGCCCGGGTCTCCGTCCCGGAGCAGTCGTACAGCAGTTCCTCGACGGTGGCCGCCCAGGCGTTCCAGTTACCGGCGAGTCGGCAGACCGGCCAGTCGGAGCCGAACATGAGCCGCTTCGGGCCGAACGCGGAGAGCAGGACGTCCCACACGGGCCGGATGTCCCTGGTGTCCCACTTCTCGTGGTCGGCCTCGGTGACCAGCCCCGACATCTTGCACCGGACCTGCGTATGGCCGGCCAGCAGACGGATCTGCCGTTCCCAGTCGGTGAGGTCGCCGTCGGCGATGGGTGGCTTGCCCGCGTGGTCGAGGACCAGCGGCAGGCCGGGGACTCGCTCGGCGAGCCTGATCGCCTGGGGCAGCTGGTGAGCGCTGATCAACACGTCGTAACCGAGGCTCTGGTCACGTACTGTGCGCAACCCCGATTCCACGACGGGCCGTTGAAGCCAGTCGGGGTCCGGCTCGCCCTGGACGACGTGGCGCACGGCGCGCAGATAGGAGCCGCCGGGCCCGGCGCGAAGTGTGTCGAGCATGTCGCCGATGGCCAGCGAGGTCAGATCAACCCAGCCGACGACACCGCCGATCAGCGGGTCCCGCTCGGCCAGGGCCAACAGCTCGCGCGTCTCGGGCAGGGACGCCACACACTGGACCACCACGGTCTGCTCCAGGCGCCGGCCCGAGATCGTCCGGGTGGCGTTCATCCGCAGGTCCCCCATGCCGAAGGTACGGCGGATCGGCGCGTGAGCGGGTTCGTCCAGCCAGGGCTGGGGCCGCCGGTCGAGATTCCACACATGATGGTGGGCGTCGACGAGGCCGTAGCACGGGCGGTCAGACACGGGCCGCGCCCGCGTCGGCGGAGTCGTTACGGAGAACGCCGACGGAGGCGGCGAGGCGAGCTGTCGAGCGCGCGGAGGACGACATTACGGCACTCCTGAAGGAACGTGCGAAGGGGTACCAGTTGCCTCGCGAGCCGCACGGCGTCGGCGCGAGATGCGGAGTGATCGGAGGTCTGGTGCTGCGGTGACTGTAGACGGCATAGGTTGAGCTGGCAACTCATTGCTGGGATGTATGAGGTGGAGTCACCCCTGACCCGTGTCCACTGCCGGCGAGGCTTGTCAGGTGTCCGAAGGCTCCTTGCGAGATACGGGACGCGACTCGCCAGCCAGTCGTGGAAGGCGTGGGTGAGGCACCCGGAATCCGCGTTGCGGAATCTCCTGTCTTCGCCAACAGCCCTGCTACGTACGGGTAACCAGAGAAAGTGGAGTTCAGCGGGCTGGTGTCGTAATCGGTCCGGGCAGGGCCGTGCCCGTCTCCCGGGCTCTTGAGTTCCCAGCCCGGAAGAATCGCGACGAAAGGGCTCTTGTCATTTCCTGTCATGTCGCCGTAACGTCCTCGCAGCTCGGGAAACATCCCAGCAATCAGAGGTCGGTAGGCGCCGAAGCCCCGCTCCTGCGCTCTCTCCGCGTCAACCGTTAGGCACATCAGTTGCCCTGGAGGTCTCGTCATGTCGAGAGCGATCAACAGACGGCAGTTTCTGGCCGGCACCACGGCCGTCGCGGCGGCCGCGGTCGCGGGCGGTGTTTTCGGCTCCGGCCGCGCCTTCGCGGCACCGGCCACCTACACGCCCACGTGGGGCTCGGTGAACCAGCACCCGGCGGCTCCGGAGTGGTTCCAGGACGCCAAGTTCGGCATCTACTTCCACTGGGGTGTCTTCAGCGTCCCGGCGTACGACAGCGAGTGGTACCCGCGCAACATGTACTTCAACGGCAGTGGGGTCAACAACCACCACGTCGCCACCTACGGCACCACCTCCGCGTGGCCGTACCACAACTTCATCAACGGGGCGAACGACAAGGCGGGCAACTTCACCCAGTTCAAGCCCAGCCTGAAGTCGGCGGGCGGCAACTTCGACCCCGACGAGTGGGCGCAGCTCTTCGCGGACGCCGGGGCAAAGTTCGCCGGGCCGGTCGCCGAGCACCACGACGGCTTCTCCATGTGGGACAGCCAGGTCAACGAGTGGAACTCGGTCGACAAGGGCCCGCAGCTCAACCTGCTGAAGCTGTTCACCGACGCCGTCCGCGCGAAGAACCTCAAGCTGCTGGTGTCGATGCACCACGCCTACAACTACCTCGGCTACTTCCAGGCCGTACCGACGCAGTCCGACCCCAGCCTGAAGAAGCTCTACGGGCAGCTGGACAAGGCCACTGAGGACCAGCTCTGGTACGACAAGCTCAAGGAGGTCATCGACCTGGCCGAGCCGGACATCATCTACCAGGACGTCCACCTGGACCAGATCGCCGAGCCGCAGCTGCTGAACTTCCTCTCCTACTACTACAACCAGGCCAACTCCTGGGGCCGCGAGGTCATCGCCACCTACAAGGACGCCTTCAACGGCCACGGCGAGGTCTTCGACTACGAGCGCGGCGGCCCGGCCGACATCACGTCCCCCTACTGGCTGACGGACGACAGCGTCTCCAGCAGCAGCTGGTGCTACACCGAGGGCATCGGCTACTACACGGCCCCGTTGCTGCTGCACGCCATGATCGACCGGATCAGCAAGAACGGCACCGTCCTGCTCAACATCGCGCCGAAGGCCGACGGCACCATCCCCCAGGGCCAGCGCGACATCCTGGCGGGCATCGGCGACTACCTGAAGCGCTTCGGGGAGTCGGTGTACTCGACCCGTGCCTGGACCGCGTACGGAGAGGGGCCGACCAAGATGGGCGGCGGCACCTTCATGAACCCGAGCGCCGGCACCGCGCAGGACATCCGCTTCACCCGCAACAAGGCGAACACCGTCCTGTACGCCACGGTGCTCGGCTACCCCGGCAGCTCGCTGACCGTCAAGACGCTCAGCTCCAGTCGTATCAACCTGGGCTCGCTGACCTCGGTGAAGCTGCTGGACAGCACGGCCGGCACTTACATCGACCTCCCGAACCGCACCCAGGACGCGACCGGACTCAAGGTGACCCTGCCGTCGTCGGCGCCGTACTCCGCGCCCATGTACGTGCTCAAGCTGACCTTCTCCAGCCAGATCCCTGCGCTGCGACCGGTCGACGGCGCCCTGGTCTTCACGGACGTCAACCACAGCGGTACGTCCGCCACGCTCGGCCTGGGCGACTACACCGCCGACCAGCTGGACCTGCACGGGATACCGGCGCTCAGCATCTCCTCGCTGAGGATCGCTCCGGGGCAGCAGATCGTCGCCTACTCCGGCGACAACTTCACCGGCACCCAGTGGACGTTCACCGCCGACAACGCCGACCTGCGGGTCAGTGGCCAGAACGATCGGATCACCTCGCTGAAGGTGCAGTTCAACCCCTCGACCTACCTCAAGATCATCAACTACACCGACGGGCTGGCCCTGGACAGCGGCGGCAACGTCGCCGACGGATCCGCCCTCAAGCAGTGGCACTGGTTCGACAGCGTCAACCTCCAGTGGCAGGCGGTGGAGGTCGGAGGCGGCTACTACAAGCTGGTCAACCGGGGTAACGGCATGGTCGCCGACAGCTGGGGCGCCACAACCAACGGCGCCGCCTGCAAGCAGCTGGCCTGGAACGGCCACACCAACCAGCAGTGGAAGATCACGCACCGTGGCGGCGGCCAGTACAACATCGTCAACCGCACCACGGGCAAGCTCCTGGACGGCGGCGGCAACGTGTCCGAGGGGTCCATCACCAAGCAGTGGGCCTGGGGCAACAGCACCAACATGCAGTGGACCATCAGCCCCGTCTGACCCCTTTTTCCAGAGCCCATGACCCGGCGCGGTGCCGAACTCCGGCCCGCGCCGAAGGCAGACGACCCGACCACAAATGAACAGGGACACCTCCATGACCAAGAGACAACCGCTCCGCCGGCTGAGTGCTCAGGCCGTCGCGCTGACGCTGGCCGTCACGGGCGGGGTGGCGGCCCTGGCCGCATCACCCGCGCAGGCCGCGAGCGGCACGATCGGCGTGACCCTCACGACGTCCGACCTGAGCCAGGCGCTGACTCCGCAGCCGGGCATCGCCCTCGGACCGGTGTCGTCGGGCAGTGTGAACCTGAAGGTGGACGACTCACAGTCGTTCCAGACCATCGACGGCTTCGGCGCCGCCTTCACCGACACCTCGGCTTACCTCCTGCAGAACAAGCTGAGCGCGGCGACCCGCGACCGGGTGATGCGTGATCTGTTCACCCGCGGCTCCGGCATCGGACTGTCGCTGATGCGCACCCCGATGGGCTCCTCCGACTACACGGCCACACCGGCGGGCAGCCCCGGCACCTACTCCTACGACGACAACGGCGGCGTGGCCGACCCGAGTCTGGCGAACTTCTCCACCGCGCACGACGACGCCTACGTCATCCCGATCATCAAGCAGGCCCAGGCACTCAACCCGTCGATGAAACTCTTCGCCAACAACTGGAGCCCGCCGGCCTGGATGAAGACCACCAACACGATGCTCGGCCAGGGCAACGGCACCCTGCGCTCGGACATGTACGGCCCGCTCGCGCAGTACTACGTGAAGTTCCTCCAGGAGTACAAGGCCAAGGGCGTCGACGTCTGGGGCATCACCCCGCAGAACGAGCCGACGATCTCACCGTCCACGTACTCGGCGATGCTGTGGTCCGCGGGCAACGAGGCGACCTTCATCGCCGACAACCTCGCCCCCGCACTCCAGCAGGCCGGCCTCTCCGGCACGAAGATCCTCGCAGGGGACGCCGACCACGTGTACCCCGACTACGCGAACACGCTGATGGCCAATCAGGCGGCCCGTGACGCGATGTACGGCACCGCGTGGCACTGTTACGCGAACGACCTCGGCAAGATGACCACCATCCACAACTCCTTCCCGGACAAGCGGCTCTACGAGAGCGAGTGCTCCACCGGGCCGGGCATCGCGCCGATGAACGCCGCCCAGCTCGCCCTGGAGTCGACCTTCAACTGGGCCAGCGGCGCCCTGCTGTGGAACCTG
>NZ_AEJB01000434.1 GCF_000331005.1 Streptomyces turgidiscabies Car8 | reverse complement strand
GGACGAGGGCGCCTACTCGACAGACCGAGACGGGCGGGTGGGTGGGCAAAGAACCACGAAAGGACCCGCACCGTGCCGGAAGGGCACACGATCCACCGTCTGGCCCAGGACTACGCCGCCCACTTCGCCGACCGACCCGTCACCGTCAGCAGCCCGCAGGGCAAGTTCACCGACGCGGCAGCCCTCCTCACCGGCGCCCCCCTCAACGCCGCCGACGCCCACGGCAAACACCTCTTCCTCCGCTTCCGTGAAGCCGACTGGGTCCACATCCACCTCGGCCTCTTCGGCAAGGTCACCTTCGGCGACGCCCCGGCCCCGCCTCCCACGGACACGGTCCGCCTGCGCCTCGCGAACAGCACCTCGTACGTGGATCTTCGGGGCCCCACCACCTGCGCGCTCATCACGGACACCGAGAAGCAGGCGATACACGACCGCCTGGGTCCCGACCCGCTCCGCCCGGACGCCGACCACCAGACCGCCTACGCCCGCGTCAGCCGCAGCCGTACGACCATCGCCGCCCTGCTCATGGACCAGAAACTCATCGCGGGCGTCGGCAACGTCTACCGCGCCGAGGTCCTGTTCCGGCACGGCATCGACCCGTACCGCCCCGGCAGGGACATCACACCCGCCGAGTGGGACGCGCTCTGGAAAGACCTGGTCGCCCTGATGCGCGAGGGCGTACGCGACAACCGCATCGACACCGTCCGCCCGGAACACACCCCGGAGGCGATGGGCCGCCCGCCGCGCGTCGACGACCACGGCGGCGAGGTCTACGTCTACCGCAGGGCCAACCTGCCCTGTCACCTCTGTGGCGGCGAGATCCGCACCGCCGACCTCGCCGCCCGCAACCTCTTCTGGTGCCCCACCTGCCAACGCGCCTGACAGGCCATCGACTTCGGCATCAGAACCCGTGGGACAACCAGGGCTCCACCACCGACCCGAACGCCACCGAGGCCTCGGCCAGCGCCCCTTGCCGGATCTCCCGCACCCGCCCAGCGGCCGCCAGCCCGGCCAACGGCACCCCGCCCAGATAGGCGGCCCCCAACTCCCGTACGGACAGGGCGAGATCAGCCGCATCCTCCGTACGCCGGCACACGGCCCCCTTGGCGTCGCCCGTCAGCCGCCACCGCCCGGAGTTCCACGGACAGAACGCGTCCTCGACATCGAGCACGACATCCACGGGCGTCTGATAGGTCCGCGCCTCCAACGCGGCCCCCACGTCCACCAGTCGTACGTACAGCGCGTCCCGCCTGCGCAGCCCGCACCGCCGGATGTCCGTCACCATGTGATGCCACGGCTCCTCGACCGGCCGCGCACGCGCGACGATCTTCGACGTCAGGTCGATGTCGAACAGGAACCGCCACAACGCGCCCTGGGACGCGGGATCGAGCGCCTCCACGTCCTCGACGACGACCGCGCTGTGCGAACCGGTGACATCCCAGTCGGGCTTGACCCGGAACCGGGCGAACCCCACGACGTCCCCGCCCCGTTCGGCGACCACACACTGCAACGGCGACGCCCCGCCCCGCTCGCTCTCCGGATCGATCACCATGACCTGATCCCAGCCCGGCATCCGCGCCAGCATCCCGGGCCGCTCCGGCACCCGCCGCGCGTACACCGCCTCGCAGACATCAAGTGCTTCGGCCGGTACGGCATACCGCAGCCGTACGTCATCGGCGCCGGCCGGCGCCTCCAGCCGCACCTGCGCCGTGTCGATCTCGACGGTCAGCGACTGGGTGGCGAGCCCGTACCCGAACCGTCCGTAGATGGCGGGCTCGGACGCCGTGAGCACGGCCAGCGGCTCGCCCCAGCTCCGTACGTCGTCCAGTTGCCGCCGCATCATCGACGTGAGCACCCCGCGCCTGCGGTGCGTCCCGGCCACGCCGACCATCGTGACGCCGGCAGCCCGCACGGAGGCACCACCCGGTACGGTTACCTGGAAAGTGAAGGCACCCGCACTGCCCACACACGTGTCACCGTCCCAGGCGCCCACGAAACGGTCGTACTCGGTGAGTGATTTCCACAACTCCCGTTCCTCGGCGGACTCCGGCATTCCACCGAAGGCGCGGAGCAGGTTGTCGTACCACTGATCCCAGTCTTCGGGCCGCAGCACCCGCAGGTCGGTCGTGCCGGAGGTCCTGGAGGTCGTCATGGACCATGAGTACCAGGGCAATGCGGGACGAGCGAGGGAATTTTCCCCTCGGGGCCTCGGACCGGCCCTCGGTGGGTTTCACTGTGAAGTTGAACCTCGGACGGGGGACAAGTGGGACCTCCCGTGCCAAGCAGCTGGTCCGATGGATAGGGTCCCGAACTAATGGCAGCAGGACGAGAGCGGCGCGCGGAAGCCGAGACGTTCACGGCCCGGTTGAAGAAGCAGGCTCACCGGGTCCGCACCGGCCTGCGCAGATCCGCCGTGGACTACTTCCGGGGCGACGGTTCGGACTGGATCGCGCTCGCCGGTCTGCTCATCATGATCCCGGTCATCGCGGCCATGACCCTCGCCAACTCGGTGTGGTGCTCCCCGGCCCTGCTCGTCCTCCCGATCGTCGCCGGCGGCCTCCTCCTGCGCCCGGCCAGCCTGCTGGGCCTGTACGCGGCGGCGGCGACGGCCCTGATCGTGGAGTCGGTGAAGCTGGGCCCGTACACGGAGGGGCCCTCCAGGGTCACCCCCGGTGTGGTCCTCGTCGTGGCGGCCTGCGGGTTCTTCGGCCTGCTGATCGCCCAGTTCCGCAGCAGAGTGGGTGTCCCCTGGCGGCGCGGCGGCACGATGCTGTTCGACCTGCGTGAACGCATCCGCGTCCAGAGCAAGTTGCCGCAGCTGCCGCAGGGCTGGCACCGGGAGATGGCGCTGCGTCCGGCGGGCGGCCAGTCGTTCTCGGGGGACTTCGTGGTGGCGGCCCGTACGAACGGGGGCCGCACGATGGAGGTCGTCCTGACGGACGTCTCCGGCAAGGGCATGGACGCGGGATCCCGGGCCCTCCTCCTCTCCGGCGCCTTCGGCGGCCTGCTGGGCTCACTGCCGCCGCACGCCTTCCTCCCGGCGGCGAACGGCTACCTCCTCCGCCAGGACTGGGACGAGGGCTTCGCGACCTCGATCCACCTGGTCCTGGACCTGGACTCCGGCGACTACGAACTCTTCTCCGCCGGCCACCCGCCGGGCCTCCAGCTCAGCGCGGGCACCGGCCGCTGGGAGGAAAAGGCGGCGGAGGGACCGCTGTTGGGCGTGTACGACGGAGCCCAGTTCGACCCTGTGAAGGGATCGCTGCGCCCGGGAGACGTCCTGATGCTCTTCACGGACGGCCTGGTGGAAACGTCGGAACGGGACATCGTCGAGGGCATCGACCGCCTGACGGGCGAGGCCGACCGCTACGTGGCCGGCGGTTTCCACGGCGCGGCCTGGCACCTCATCGAGGCGGTGGCCAAGGACGTCAACGACGACAGAGCCCTCCTCCTCATCTGCAGAGAGGGCCCCACGGCCCAGGCGACGATCTGACCGCCGCCGTCTTCAGCGCCGGCCGGCACCATCCAGCCCGTCCGGCGCTTGAGGACGAGCGCGTTCAGCGCGACAGGGGGGTCTGGGG
>NZ_AEJB01000433.1 GCF_000331005.1 Streptomyces turgidiscabies Car8 | reverse complement strand
CACGCGGTACCGATGCCATCACTTGGTGGATACGATGCGTTCGGGTATGGCGCATCCACCTGGCAGCACCTCGGAGTTGGGGAGGCGGGGGTCATGCGAATCGTGAGCCGCACCGGACTGATGAGCGCGGGTCTGGGACTGGGCGCCGTCGGCGGGTTCGTCGGCAGTCTGGTCAGGGAACGAAACGCTCTGACAGCCGCTCGCGACGCTGCGGGCGAAGGAAGCGAGGAACAGCCTTCATGGGGCGTCGGCTCGTACCGCTCACGCTGGACAACCTTCCGGACCTTCCCAAGCGCTGCCGCACGTGCGTCTTCTGGGAACTGGACCCCGTCAGCGGGGAAGCCGCGGTAAAGGCGGGGACACCCGCACTGGAGAAGGAAGCGTGGATTTCCGCCGTTCTCCTCGACTGGGGCTCCTGCGGCCGTGTCGTCTACGTGGACGACAGTCCCGTGGGCTTCGCGCTCTACGCGCCTCCGGCTTACGTTCCCCGGGCCACGGCGTTTCCCACGAGCCCGGTATCGCCGGACGCGGTGCAGCTGATGACCGCCTTCATCATGCCGGGTTACCAGGGGCAGGGACTGGGGCGCGTGATGGTGCAGACGGTGGCCAAGGATCTTCTGCGGAGGGGCTTCAAGGCGATCGAGGCTTTCGGGGACGCGCGCTGGAAGGAGACGGCCTGTGTCCTGCCCGCGGACCATCTACTCGCTGTGGGCTTCAAGACGGTGAGGCCCCATCCCGTGCACCCTCGGCTTCGGTTGGAGCTGCGGACGACCCTCTCCTGGAAGGAAGACGTGGAGTTGGCGCTCGACCGGTTGCTGGGAGCAGTACAGAAGGAGCCGGCACTTCGGCCGCTCTGAGAGGTGATGCAAAGCGAGTGG
>NZ_AEJB01000432.1 GCF_000331005.1 Streptomyces turgidiscabies Car8 | reverse complement strand
GAGGCGAGCACGCCCGCGCCGACGTACGGGACACCGGAGAGCTCCAGCAGGCCCTGAAGGGTGCCGTCCTCCCCGTACGGGCCGTGCAGGACGGGGAAGACGACGTCCACCTCGCCGAGCGCCTTGGGCACCGATCCCGGCTCGCTGTAGACGACTTCGCGGTTCGCGGGGTCGACGGGGAGCACCACGCCGCCCTCGCTCGACTCGGCGAGATCGTCGACGTTCGGCGCCTTGCGGTCGACGATCGCCATGCGCTCCGGTTCGTCGGCGGTGAGCGCCCAGCGGCCGTCCTGGGTGATGCCGATCGGCAGGACGTCGTACTTCGTCCGGTCGATGGCACGCAGCACGGCGCCGGCGGTGACCACGGAGATCCCGTGTTCGGAGCTGCGACCGCCGAAGACGACGGCCACGCGCGGCTTACGGGACGGCTGCTCGGGGCTCTGGGGCAGGTTCTCGGTGCTCATATCGGGTTGAGGGTACCCGGTGGTAGGGCACTGAGTCAGCGCCCGCAGACCCCTGTTGCTCAGCGTCGTTCGGGCTTGGCGCTGCGCGACATCAGTTCCTTGAGGGCCACGACGGGCGGCTTGCCCTCGTGCACGATGCCGACGACCGTTTCCGTGATCGGCATGTCGACGCCGTGCCTGCGGGCCAGATCCAGCACGCTCTCGCAGGACTTGACGCCCTCGGCGGTCTGCTTGGTGACCGCGATGGTCTCCTGGAGGGTCATGCCCCTGCCGAGGTTGGTGCCGAAGGTGTGGTTGCGGGAGAGCGGCGAGGAGCAGGTCGCCACCAGGTCGCCCAGGCCCGCCAGGCCCGCGAAGGTGAGCGGGTCGGCGCCCATCGCGAGGCCGAGGCGGGCGGTCTCGGCGAGGCCGCGCGTGATGAGCGAGCCCTTCGTGTTGTCGCCGAGGCCCATGCCGTCGGCGATACCGACCGCCAGCCCGATCACGTTCTTGACCGCGCCGCCGAGTTCGCAGCCGATGACGTCGGTGTTGGTGTACGGGCGGAAGTACGGGGTGTGGCAGACGCCCTGAAGGCGCTGGGCCACGGCGTCGTCCGTACAGGCGACCACCGCGGCGGCCGGCATCCGGGCGGCGATCTCCCGGGCGAGGTTGGGGCCCGTGACGACCGCGATGCGGTCCTGGCCCACCTTGGCGACGTCGTCGATGACCTCGGTCATCCGCATCGCGGAGCCGAGTTCGACGCCCTTCATGAGAGACACGAGGATCGTGTCGGGGGCGAGCAGCGGCGTCCACTCGGCGAGGTTCCCGCGCAGGGTCTGCGAGGGGATGCTGAGTATCGTGAAGTCGGCGTCGCGGGCGGCCTCGGCGGGGTCCGTGGTGGCGCGGAGGTTCTCCGGGAGTTCGACGCCCGGGAAGTAGTCCGGGTTCGTCCGCGTGGAGTTGATCGCCTCGGCGAGTTCGGGGCGGCGGGCCCACAGGGTCACCTCGCAGCCGGCGTCGGCGAGCACCATGCCGAAGGCGGTCCCCCATGATCCAGCGCTGAACACCGCCGCCTTGACCCGCTCGCTCACTTGCCCTGCCCCTCTTCCTGAACTTCCCGTGCTTCTGCTGCTTCTTGTACCGGTGCCTGTCGTACGGCTGCCGCCTCGGCGGTGGCTCTGGCGTGCGCGTCCAACGCGTCCTGCGCCTCTTCCTCGGCCGTGCGGCGGCGCTGCTCGATCCGCTCCTGGCGCGGGTCGTACGGCGTCGCGGGCGCCTTCCCGCCGCGGATGACCTCCAGCTGGCGGGTGACGGCGGCCATGATGACCTCCGTCGCCTCCTTCAGGAGGTCGGGGCTCATTTCCTTGTCGTAGAACCGCGTCAGGTCCACGGGCGGACCCGCGAGGACGTGGTGGGTCTTGCGCGGAAGGACGTTGAGCTTCTTGGAGTACGGCGGGAGCAGTTCGTTCGCGCCCCACTGGGCCACCGGGATCACCGGGCACTTGGTCTGCAGGGCGACCCGGGCGGCGCCGGTCTTGCCGGTCATGGGCCACTGGTCCGGGTCGCGGGTGATGGTGCCCTCGGGGTAGAAGACGACACATTCGCCGCGTTCCACGGCGTCGATCGCGGCGCGGAAGGCGCTCAGCGCGTCGGTGGTCTCGCGGTAGACGGGGATCTGTCCGGTGCCGCGCATCATGACACCGCTGAATCCCTTCTTGAAAAGCCCGCTCTTCGCCAGAAAACGCGGAACCCGACCGCTGTTGTACTGGTAGTGACCGTAGGCGAAGGGGTCCGCATGCGAATTGTGGTTCACCGCGGTGATAAATCCGCCCGCCGCCGGAATGTTCTCCATTCCACGCCAGTCACGCTTGATCAGAAGCACGAGCGGCGGTTTGCAGATGACCGCAGCGAGGCGGTACCAGAAGCCGATTCTGCGGCTGGGCACGCGGACACCTTCCTCTAAGGCCTGGACCAGGACCTCTGCCGGTGACCTGGGGGCCGCACAAGTGTCGCCCCGGGCTTCCGGTCTGTCGAGAACACCGTACGCCCCGGTACCGACACCGCCGGATGGGCTTTGATGACAGCCAGGTGACAATGGTTGCCGCAGGAAGAGCGCTGGGTGAGCAGCCGGGGTGAGCGAGGGAGGGACGGAACGCTCGTGCAGTGGACGGTGGTCATACCCCTCAAACCCCTGGCGCGGGCCAAGAGCAGGCTCGCGGACACCGCCCACGAGGGGCTCCGCCCGGGTCTCGCTCTCGCCTTCGCGCAGGACACGGTGGCGGCGGTGCTCGCCTGCGCGGCGGTCCGCGATGTGGCGGTAGTCACGAACGACGCCGTGGCCGCCCGGGAACTGTCGGCTCTGGGGGCCGCGATCGTCTCCGACGAGCCTCTGGGCGGTCTGAACGCCGCTCTGGCGCACGGAGCGGCGGCCGTGCGGACTCTGCGGCCCGACAGCCCTGTAGCGGCCCTGAACGCCGATCTGCCGGCCTTGCGCCCCCTGGAGCTGGCCCGCGTCCTGGATGCCGCCGCCGAATTCCCGCGCGCTTTCCTCGCGGACGCGGCCACCGTCGGCACCACGCTGCTGACCGCCCGCCCCGGTCAGGAATTGCTCCCGCATTTCGGTCCGCGTTCCCGAATCCGCCACCAGGAGTCCGGCGCCGTGGAACTCGGACTCACCTCGGTGAATTCCGTACGCCAGGACGTGGACACCGGCGACGATCTGCGGGCGGCGCTCGCCCTCGGGGTGGGGACACGGACGGCGACCGCCGTCGAGGGGCTGCTGATCGCGGGCCAGTAGGCTGCCGCCATGCAGGCGACCGCGTACACGTACGACGCCGGGACACGCAGCGGCAGTGTGCTGCTCGACGACGGCACCCCCGTTCCCTTCGACGCGCCGGCGTTCGACGCGGGCGGACTGAGGCTGCTGCGGCCCGGACAGCGGGTGCGCATCGAGGTCGAGGGGCCCGGGTCGGCGGACGGTGCGGGCGCCCCCCGGATCACGCTCGTCACCCTGCAGACGTTCTAGCAAACGTTGCAGCAGACGCCCTGAAGGCCTTCTGAAGGCC
>NZ_AEJB01000431.1 GCF_000331005.1 Streptomyces turgidiscabies Car8 | reverse complement strand
CGTCCCGTCGTTCAGGGGTGTCAGTCGGTCATTCAGCAGTGTCAGCCGAGCAGCTTGCTCGCCAGGGTCGCGGCGTTGTACGAGCCCCAGCCGGTGGTGAAGTCCCAGCCGGTGGCGGCGGAGTAGGCGCCGTTGCTGCCGCTGGTGATGTCGTGGAAGCCGGTGCCGCTCGCCGTGTAGAGGGCAGGGTTGGCGAAGCCGAGGTTGGCCTTGCCGGCCGCCTTGGCCTGCTGGTTGTAGAGCGCGGCGAACGCCGCCCACTCGGGCGCCGCGGCGCTGGTGCCGCCGACCGTGCCCCACGAGCCCTGGGAGTAGATCGAGACGCCGGGGCTGGGGTTGGCGTGCGCCGAGACGTCCGGGACCTGGCGGAAGCCGCCGCCGGCGGTCTTCTGCACCGCGGTCTGCCAGCTGGGGATCTTGAAGACGGAGGACTTGCCGCCCCCGCCGCCGGACCAGGCCACCTCCTTGCTGAAGGCGTTCGCCGAGGTGACGGTCAGCTTGGTGCCGCCGACGCCGGTGACGTACGGGTCGCTGGCCGGGTAGTCGACGGTGGTGGTGCCGTCGCCCGCGTCGTCGGAGCCGTCGTCGCCGGAGGCCGCGTAGAAGCCGAGACCCTGTGCGGCGCCGGCCTTGAAGACGGCGTCCACGGCGTTGATGTTGGAGGTGGTGCGGGCGCTCTCGGAGGCGCCCCAGCTGATCGACGTGGTCGGGATGCCGCTGTCGACGATCGCCTGGTAGGTGTCGACCTCACCGGCGTCGGAGTTGGGGCCCTCGAAGACGGTGACGTTCGCCTTGGGGGCGATGGCGTGCAGGACCTCGATGTCCAGCTCGACCTCGACCTGGCCGTCACCGAGCGCGCCGGAGCCGCCGTCGACCTTGGACACCGTCGGTGTGGGCGAACCCAGGCTGTAGTTGGTGTCGTACTTGGTGATGTTGGCCTGCTGGAAGCCGTCGAACTCCAGCAGCGCGATCTTCTGGCCGCTGCCGGTGTACGTACCGGACACGTTGTAGCCGCCCTTGAGCTGGGCCGGGGTGTAGCCGCCGCCCGGGCCGTTGCGGGGGGCGACACGAGAGGACGACTGGTGGTGCAGCTGGGTGCGGTTGTTGAGGCCGGCGACGTCGCTCACCAGGGCGGCGACGGCCGAGGGCAGGGTCGGCGCGGCGTCGTTGGCGTAGAAGGAGCGACCCGACGACGCGTCCTTCCAGGTCGACAGCCTGGTGCCGAAGGCCTTCTCCAGCTGGGCGGCGGTGCCGCTCGCGTCGACGAGCAGGTTGCCCGAGTGCACCTTGCCGACGGTGAGCCCCTGGGCCCGCAGGTAGTCCTTGAGCTGCTTGACCTCGGCGTCGGTCCGGCCGAAGCGTGCGGCGAACTGGCCCTTCGTCAGGTAGTGGCCGTAGGAACTCGACCGGGGGTCGCTGACCTTGGTGACGAAGGTGTCGAGCGCACGGTCGTTTCTGGGGGCCAGGCTGATCGCCACCGATATCCGCTTCCCTGCGGCGAGCTTGCCGGTCCGGGTCGCGCTCCTGCCCAGGCCCTTGAGGACGTCTCCGGTGACAGCGGCGCGCGTCGCGTGCGGCTGGGCGACGTTGGCCGCGTAGGCGGTGGGGACGGCGGCGGCGAGCAGCACCGGTGCGGCGACCAGACCGAGCAGTTTCAGGCGTGACTTCACTGAGGTCCTCCGGAGAGTGGGGGCGTGTCCCGGAAGCGGAACGCCTTCACCGTAGGAACGGCGGCCCCACCCCCGTAAGCGGGGGAACCCTTGCTCTACGTGTTAACTGCACATGTCATGTCAACGGCGTGTGTCGGATGCCCGGGCCGTCCGGATCCGGCCGGGCTGACTCACCGTCACTCCCTGGGGCACCGAGGTGACTTGGTCGTCGTCTCCGTACGTCACGGCAGCGCCAGAGGCGAGGACGGCGACCGCCATGGCGTGGGCGAGCGCGGTGCGCGAGCGGACCCCGAGCTTGCGGTAGACCCGGGAGAGGGCGCCCTCCACCGTCTTGACGCTGATGAACAGCTTCGCGGCGACTTCCCTGTTGGTGGCCCCGCCGCCGACCAGTTCGGCGATCCTGGCCTCGGTCGGGGTGAGTTCGGGTTCGCCCGTGCCTGTCTCGCCGCCGCGGTCCCTGGCGTCCAGCCGCGCCAGCTCGTCCCAGGCCCGTGCCGCCAGCGGAGCGGCGCCGATCCGCTTCGCGGTGTCCAGCGCCTCGTGGAGGACCGTTCGCGCCGCGCTTCTGCGCCGCGAGCGGCGTTCGACCGTACCGAGGGCGATCAGGGTGCGGACCAGGTCGACGGGCAACGGGAGCCGGCGCAGCCGGTCCACGGCGCGACGCAGGTGCAGCGCCCCTTCCTTCGCCCGGCCGAGCGCCGCCTCACGCAGGCCCTCCGCCCGTTCCAGAGCCGCCAGTACGCTGCCGGGCGCGTCGGCGGACAGCAGTGCGCGGGCGTCGTGGAGCACGGCCCCGGCCGTATCCGTCTCGCCCAGGAGGACCAGGGCCTCGGCCAGATCCGCGTACCAGTGCAGCAGCGGCGGGTCGGCCGCGCACATCGTCTCGCCGAGCCGCTTGACGCGTCCCAGCACCTCGACCGCGGCGGCGGCACCTCGCGGGTCGCCGGCGAGCAGCTCGGCCTCGCCTAGGACCGCCAGCGCGCGCAGCAGGAACAGCCGGTCGCCGTCCGCCTCCGAGGCGCGTACCGCCTGCTCGGCGAGGGACCGGGCCTCGTCCGCGCTGCCGCCCGCCGTCGCCGCGAGAGCCGCCACGTAGAGCGCCGGAGCGGCCAGTACGCCGGACCCGGCCAGGATGTCCGAGCAGTGGGCGGCGGTGCGCAGTGCCTCTCGGCAGTGCCCGGCGCGCACCTGGATACGGGTCAGCGCGACCAGGGTCGCCATGACCTCCTCCACCCCCGCGAAGTCGCCGATCTCCGCCAGCAGCCGGGTGACCCGCTCCCCCGCGTCGGTGACGTGGTCGGAGTCCAGGGCGAGAATCGCCCGCATCCGGATCAGTCCCCAGCTCTCCGGGCCGGCGTCGGCGCCGCCGGTCAGCGCGAGCGCCTCCTCCAGGGCGGCGTCGGCGGTGACCGTTTCGCCCGCCAGGGATCGCACCCGGGCGAGGGTGGCGAGGGCCCCGATCCTGGTGTCCGTGTCACCGGCCAGCTGCGCCTGCCGGGCGGCGAGCCGGGCGTGCCGGGCCGCGTCCGTCAACTCCCCGCACAGCAGGCCCCGTACGGCCGCCCAGTAGTGCAGCCAGGCTTCCGCCCCGGGGTCGCCGGCTGCGTCCCTCAGTCCCTCCTCGATCAGGTCACGGGCGCCTTCCAGCGCCTGCCCGGCGTTGCGCAGCAGGATCACCCGGGCCCGCGCCCGCTGCCGTGCGGCACCCGATCCGGCGAGGACGGTTCCGGCCGCCTGTGCCGCTTCCTCCGACCGGCCGCCGTCGCAGGCGTATTCGGCGGCGGCGAGCAGTCGGTCGGCCCGGTCCTCGGTGCGGTCGGCGGGAGTGCGCAGGGCGGCGAGTGCGGCGAGCTCGAAGGCGGCTTCGGGTGTGCCGTCGCGGCGCGCCGACTCGGCGGCGGACATCAGTGTGCGGGCGTTGGTCTCGTCCTCGTACGGGTGGGCGAGGGCGAGGTGACGGGCCCGCTCCACCGGCTCGCTGACCGCGCGGGCCAGCAGAGTGTGCGCCGCACGACGGCCGTACTCCGGTGCGTCGGCGTACACGGCGGCCCGGACCACCGGATGCCGGAACCGTACGGTCCCGTCGGCGCCGGCCGTGGCGACGCCCAGCCGTTCGGCCTCCGCGAGGTCGTCGGCGGCCTCGGGGAGCCCGGCGGCGCGCAGGACGGTGAGGGTGGGGTGGGCTGCGGCGCTCGCGACCAGGAGGGTGCGCTGGGCCGTCGGCGGCAACGAGCGCGTACGGTCGAGGAGTTGGTCGCGCAGTCCCCGGGGCACCGGCAGCGGGCGCCCGAGACCGAGGGGTGCCGCGTCACGCGGGGCCGCACGGGCCAACTCCAGTGCGTACGACGGGTTTCCGGCGGCGGTGTCCTGGATCGCCCGCAGCACACTCGGCGGTGGCTCGGCGCCGATCACAGTACGCACGAGGTCGGCCAACTCGCCGTCGGCCAGGGGTGGCACGAGGAGTTCGAGGGTGTCCGGCGGGCAGCAGCGCGACCATTCGGGCCGCTCGACGTCGGCCACGCGCTCGGTGGCCAGCACCCGGATGTCGAGGCCCCCGACACGACGTACGGCGAAGGCGAGCACCTCCACCGTCGCTTCGTCGAGCCACTGGAGGCCGTCGACGACCAGCAGGACGGGGCCGGCGGCGGCGAGAGCGCGCAGTACGTCGAGGACGGCGACGCGCACCGCGAGCCGGCCGCGGCCGTCGGCGGGTTCCTCGCTGTGCAGCAGGGCCGCCCGCAGCGCCGCCCGGGGTTCGGGCGCCGGTGCCTCCAGGCGGCTCTCCGGCACCCCCGCGAACAGGTCGACGAGGCCGACAAAGGGAAGTCCGGCCTCCTCAGGGGCGGGCGAGCAGCGCAGCACCGTCCCGGAGGGCTGGGCGAGGACGGCCGAGGACGCAACGAGGGACGCCACGAGAGCGGACTTGCCGATCCCCGCGGGGCCGTGGAGGAGGACTCCCTGACGGCCTGCCAACTCGGCCCGGGCGGTGTCGAACAGCTCACGGCGACCGGTCACGGACGGTACGCCCATGGCGGCGGTCCGGCCTCGGCCGTGGCGCGGCAGCTCACGGGGCACTTGATCATGCGCTCATGACAACCCTGGTGGATTCGGCTTGTCAATCGTTCAACACGGCCCACGCGAAGGGCCGACCGGAGCCCATGCGTCACCTTTCCTCGCCCCCTGCGCGACGTGAACCGACCGATGAGGACGTTCCGGTGGACCTGTGTGGTGCGGCGCGGACGGGCGGAGGCTCACGTCGGACTCGGCTGCGCGCTTTCGCGAGCGGTAGGTGGTCGAGGCCGAACCCGCCGCGCGGGACCACGGATTGGAGGATGTGCGCGCCGCGCCGGACCGGCCAGTGCCGGGAGTTCGTGTTCGTCGCCCAGCGCTCGGAAACCGCCGTCCGAAAGCGGCCCCGCCGCCTCCGCGCCACCCGGGAGCCGACCGTACAATCCTCGCGACCAAATCGGGGGCGACATCAGCGGGGGAGTCCGCGTGGAAACGATCATCGTGCAGTTGCCCGGTACCGCCCAGTGGGGTGCGGACGAGACGGACAGTCCCGGACTGATCCACCTGGGGCCGGGGGAGATCGCGGACTTCGGCCGGGGCGGGACGGGGGTCCGTATCGTCCTCACCGATCCGGGGATCTCCCGCAGAGCCGGGCAGTTGGAAGCCGCGGAGGACTACTGGCGGCTGTCCAACTTCAGCCGCAGCGTGTCGTACGTGGTGGAGAACCTGGAGGGAGCCGGTGAGTACCTCACCGTCGCGCCGGGACGGCTCGGGGCGCCTGTGCCCTTCGAGTTCTCCCGCGTGGTGCTGCCCGCCCTGTCCGGCGACGCCACGTTCAAGGTGTTCGCACCCCAGCACGCCTATCTCGGCGAGCAGTCCGTGCCGGGCGGCGGCGCACAGACCGTTCACCCCTTCGCCCTGGACCCGACGTCGAAGTACTTCCGCGTCCTGGTGGCCCTGTGCGAGCCCAGGCTGCGCGACCCGTCCGACTCGGCGCTGCCCGGCGTCGGACAGATCGTGGAGCGGCTGCGGCCGCTGGAGTCCTACCGGGACCTGACACGCTCCGCGGTCAACTACCACATCGACTATCTCGCCTTCACCAAGCTGCGCCTGGACCTCGGCGAGGAGGCCACGACCGCGCCCGACGGCGGCCGTACCGGCGCCAAGCGGACCCGGCTCGCCTCCGTCGCCCTGCGCTTCGGTCTGGTACGCGAGGAGCACCTCAGCCTGTTGCCGCCGCGCGGAGCCGGCCGTCTCACTGCCACGCGGGAGGCCGACGCCTGACGACGCCCGTAGAACGGGACGACGAGCCGGAGGGGGACGGCCCACCCGGTCTCCCTCAGGGTGCGCATCAAGGAGGGGTGGCGGTGTCGCGGGGTCACGGAGGCCGCGCATCGTGAACCGGCCGTCGGAACCGAGGGCATCGGTGGCCCTGCCAGGGGGCGAGTGCGGTGTGGTCGGCGCTAAGTCGCAGTTCTTCCGGAGCAGCGTGGGGACGGCGGCCCGGCCCTGACAACTGTCAGGACGTGCCGTGCCGTTCCCGTCCTAGTGTCGAAGCCGACCGACACGGGGGAGGCTCGCGCGGGCGGCCGACCGCCGTCGAGACGCCCCCGTTCCGTACGCCAACGGAGGAACATCGTGACAACTGCACGTCGTACGGCGGGATCCATCGCGGTCGCCGCAGCCCTGATCGCCGGTAGCACCTTCCTGGCCACCGCGCCGGCTGCCGCGGAGGGGAAAGCCGCGTCCGGACAGGCCCGCGTCGCCAGCTGGGACGGCAACGTCTACCTCTACTACAGCGGCTCCAGCAACAGCTCCTGGAGCAAGTACGGCACCGCGGTCAACGACTTCGCGGGGCACACTTTCGCGGCCGGCGGCGAGGGCCACGGTCTGAGGGTGAAGAACAACGTGAATCGCGCCTGGAACAACGATCCGAGCTTCAGGGCCCGCATCTTCTACAACGAGAACCAGAACGCCAGCGGTGACGCTCCCTACGACGACGTCTGGCCCGGAGAGTCCCGCGCGCTCAACTCCGGTGTACAGAACAACAACGCCTCGCTCGGTTGGTACTACGCCGGCTGACGCCCGTCCGGGCCGCCCGCGCATCGTCGGGCGGCCCGCGCTGTCGCACCCGCACCCTGGAAGGGACACGGCACCATGTCGGCGCGAACAACGCACAGGACCCGGCGCTTCGGGACGGCGGTCATCCTGCTCGCGGTCACTGCGGGGTGCGCGCAGGGGCAGGCGGCGGAGCCGGCGTCGGCGCCCCCTCGGTCGGGACTGCCCACGGCTTCCGGGCCCCCACCGGTCATCGCGGTGCCGAAGATGCTCGATGTCAGTTCCCTGGTACTGCCCGTCGAGGCCTACCTGTTCACCGATCGCCAGGTCGGGCGCCTGTTCCGGGCCAAGGCGGTACTGACCGAGTCGTGCATGCGGCGCTTCGGCCATTCCTGGCCCGCCCCCACCGGCCCCATCCCGGAGACCGGCACACTGAACCCGGCCAACACGGCTCACCGGTACGGCATCACGGACGCGGCGAAGGCAGCACGCTACGGCTATCACCCGGTTCCCGGCTCAGTGCCGCCGCAGGTCAGGAACAAGCCCAGCATGCCGCAGCCTGCGCCGGAGGCGATGCTCGTCCTGCGCGGGTCGAACCCGGACGGCACACCGACGGGCACCGACTCGCGCGGTCGTCGGCTCCCGGCGGGCGGTTGCCAGAGCGAGGCGACAAAGGCGTTGTCCGGGGACCCGCAGAAGCTGGGGAACGCGGAACTCGTCAGCGCGGTCAACATCGGCAGCTACCGTGACTCACAACGCGACCCTCGTGTGGTGGCGGTCTTCCGTGCCTGGTCACGGTGTATGGAGCGACAAAACAGCGACTACACTTTCGCCGACCCGACCCGAACACCCGGCAAGGACCCCGAGTTCAAGGGGGTGACGGCCGGCCGGTCGGAAGTCGCGCTCGCGAGCACGGACGTGGCCTGCAAGCGGGAGACGAACGTCATCGGCGTCTGGTCGACGGTCGACGCGGCGTACCAGCGGCGGGCGATGGCTGAGAAACAACGGGAGTTCGCCGCCGTCAAGAAGGACATGCGTACGCAACTGGCCAACGCCGACCAGGCACTGGCCGGGCGCCGCTGACGGGCCCTGGGCCCGTGAACTGAGCCGCATCACACGCCACATGGGGCGGCCGGCACACCGGTCCGCCCCACAGGCGTGCGGTGGGTACGGTGCGTCAGCAGTCCGGGACTCCGGCGATCTTCTCGCCTCCTCGGATGTACAGGTTGTTCACCCAGGCCATGTCGCTGCCGGAGAACTCCATGACGGCGGTCCACCAGTTGTTGCTGCCGAGGGCCGGGTCGTGCACGGTCTGGCCCCGCTTCTGGCACAGGGCGTCCGCCCACCACTGCGAACGGACCGCGAGCCGCGGCGAGTCGGTGGTCGGCTGCTGGCGCAGGTTGACGTCGGTGGCCCAGATGTAGACGTCGGTGAGGGCCGGGTCACCGCTGTCGGCCGCGGCGGCCGGGGCCGCCTGGGCCGTGGTGGCGAGGCCGCCGACGGCGGGAGCGGTCACGGCGAAGGCCATGGCGGTACGGCTGATCAGTCGCTTCATGCGTCTGTCCCCCGAAGGACGAAGGTGAGGACGGTGTGGCTGCCGGAGAGAGTTCTGTTCCCGGTCCGCAGTGCCCCGATACGGCTGGGCTTGCCGACGTGCGGAACTGTAGGGAGACCTGGAACGCCGTGGTCCCTGACGCCTGTCAGGGACCACGGCCTCTCGGGCCTGCCTAGGGTGCGAGGCGAGGAGTACCCGGCTGGACAGGCTCGGTGGTTCCGCCCGGCTCCTCTCCCCGACCTGCTCGCAGCAAGGAAGGATTCCATGCACACATCCCGCGGCAGACGCGCCTTCGGGGCGCCGCTGCCCAAGCCCTTCGTCCTTGTCCTCGCGACCGTCCTAGCGGTGTTGGGGCTCTGGACCGCGTCCGGGGCGGCCCCGGCGGCCGCCGCTCCGTCACAGATGAGCGCGGGCGCCCGGCCCGACTTCCGGCTGCCCTTCGCCTGCGGCCAGACCTGGGAGCTGAAGACGTACCTGGGACACTCACCCGACGACAAGAAGCTCGACATGTACCGCGTCGGCGGGCAGAGCCTCGGCTCATCGGTCGTCGCCTCGGCCGCCGGCACCGTCACCCAGCGCTTCGAACCCGGCGGCCTGGAGATCAACCACGGCGGCGGCTGGTTCTCCGTGTATCTGCACATGGACAGCATCGGCGTGACTCTGGGCCAGCAGGTCTCCTCGGGCACGCCCCTCGGCAGGCTCGCACTGGTCGGGACAGAGTCGGCCCACCTGCACTACGAGCAGCTGTACGACAGCAACGGCGACAACGACGGCGAGACGAACGAAATGGTGTACCCGGTGATCCAGAACACCGAGTACCGCCTCTCCCCCTCCGGGCCGTTCCCCAACGTGACCAGCACCAACGCATGCGGCGGCACCCCCACTCCGGAGCGGTTCTGGGTGGACACCTTCGCCGACGCCCCCGGCTACGCGGCCGTCGACTGCGTCGGCGACACCAGCCCCCGCTGCGCGGTCCAGGGCAAGCTGCTCAAGGGAACCAACTACGTCCTGTGCAAGAAGAAGGGCGCCGAGGTGCGCGTGGGCAGCTCCTTCAACCACTGGTGGCTGCTCACCGACCTCGACGAGGTGACGCCGGGCGGCTCGGGCCGCGCGTATGTCTCCGCGTACTACCTCCAGCGCTGGGGGAACAACGAGGCCAAGGACAACGACGGGCGCGACATCGATCTCTGCTGACCCCGGGTCAGCTCGGAGAGGGCTGGGCCGGGCACTCCGCCAGTGCCGGACGATCCTTCGTCCGCACCGCCGGCAGCCAGGCCGTGGTCCGGCCCTTCTCCGCCGTGAGACGCACCCTGTACCACCGCACCGAGCGCGTGCCCGCCTCGTCGGCGACCGGCATCCCCTGCGGGAACTGGCAGTCGGCGGTCAGGACGTCGCCGCCCCAGACCCTGGTCAGCACGACGTTGTCGATGTCGTACGGCAGCGAGGGGTCGATCGCGAGTCCGAGGCTGCACAGGTTGTGCCGCTCGCCGAGCCGGCGACACGACCGTTCGGCGTTGTACACCTCTATCCGCGCGCTCGCCACGACGCTCGCCGTCGCCCCGCCCCGCCCGGACGCGGCGCCGCTGCCCGGTGACCGCTCGTCGTCGTCGAGCTGGAGCCACCCGGCGGCGCCCACCCCGCCCGCGGCCACCGCCAGTGCGGCGGCTGCCAGTACCGTGCGCCTGCGCCGTGTTCCCGAAGGCGCCCCGGCCCGCTCCTGTTCGGCGCGGATACGGCCCAGCAGGCTCTCGGCGGTGTGCGCGGCCCGGTCGGTGTGGGCCGGACTGAGGCAGTCGGCCGCCAGCTCACGCCAGAAGGGCGGCATCCGCAGATCCATGCGCAGCGGTGCGCGTCCGTCGGCGTACTCCTGGGCGGCGGCTCCACGGGCCGCCGGTGTGGCTCCGGGGAAGGGCAGGACACCTCCGGTGAAGACCTGATGGATCATCACGCCGAGCGCCCAGATGTCGGTGCTCTGCCGTACCTGCACGCCCCGTTCGCCCAGCGACGCCTGCCGGCGTTCCGGCGGCAGGTAGTCGAGGGTGCCCAGGGGCGGTATGTAGGCGTGGGTGCCGGTCAGTTCGACCGAGAGTCCGAAATCCGCCAGCCGTGCCGATCCGTCCGCCATGAGCAGGACGTTGTCGGGCTTGAGGTCGCCGTGCACCCAGCCCAGTCCGTGCAGATGCGCCAGCCCTTCGCAGATTTCGGTGAGCAGCCGCGCTCCCTCCCGGACCGACAGCGGCTCTTCTCCGGACGGCGAGGAGCCGGACCGGCCGTCGGCGGACGAAGCTTCCAGCCGTTCGCGCAGGCTTCGTTCGGCCCGCTCCATGACGAGCACCACGGCTCCGTCGAAGGCCGAACCGGCGGCCTCTCCGAGCGTGATGGAGTCGAAGAGCCGGATGAGCCGGGGGTGCCGGTTACGCCGGCTGAACTCGGTCTCGCGCCGCCCGGTCTCCACCAGTCCACGCGCCTGACGCGGCGCGAGCCCGGCCGTGGGCAGGAACTTGAGCGCGACCTCCGTCGGCGCCGTCTCCCCGTGCGCAGCCGTTCCGTTCCCGACGTCACCGGCGCTCCCGGCATCACCGGCGTCACTGGTGTTCCCTACGTCACCGGTGTTCCGGCTGTTCCCGGCGTCTCCACTGTCCACGGCGTCGCCGCCGTCAGGAGCGTCGGCGCGCCTGGCCGCGTACACCGTCCCCCATCCACCGGCCCCGATCAGGTCGGTGACCTCCCACTCGCCGACCCGGTAGCCGCGCGGGACCACCTCCACGGATCCGCTGTTCACTCTCCCGCCACCCCCGTCCGACCGCTCATGCCGAGGTGACCGGGGTTGCTCGACTGCCCGTGGTCCTCCGTCGCCCGGATCCCTCGCGCGAGCCGGGAGACCGCCGGATGGGCGGCCCGCAGATCGACGGGAACGGACACGGAGCCGCGGCCGAAACGGACGACGCCCCCACGACCGAGCCGAAGGCTCACCGGTTCCGACGGGGGCGGGGGCGCCGTCCTCCCGTCCGACGGCAGGTGAACCAGTACGCCGTTCATGCTCTCTTTCTCCTCCTCGTGTTCCTGGTGCCCTTCGTCCCTGTCCGGACCGAACGCCGCTCCAGGGCTGTGGGGTTCGGGCCGGCCGGGCGCGGAGCTCCGAGGCTGTGTGGTCGGTCGATCGGAGGTCCGCGGCGCACCGAGGGCGCTCCGGATCCTAAGAGGCGACGGCGACGGCGCTGGTTCCCGGCCGTGGGACACGGTCACGTGCGGTCCCCTCTGATCCCCTGCGACGACCGCGTGCGGCGGTGTCCGGCGGCCCCGAGCCAGGATGGTCGGTCCGGCGACCAGGGCAGCGATCAGAACACTCACACGACAGCACCCTCGTTGTCATGGGCTCAGGCATGCGAAATCTCAACCCGTCGATAAGGTAATCCTCATGAATGAGGAAACGGGCAACTGTCATAGCCGGTAACGGATCCGAGCGGCCTGCCGAACCGAGCGTCCATCAGTTGCGCCTGTTCGTGGTGCTCAGTGAGGAGCTTCATTTCCGGCGCGCCGCCGCACTTCTGTTCATCACGCAGTCCGCGCTCAGCCAGCAGATCCGGGACCTGGAACAGCGCCTGGGAGTAAGGCTGTTCGACCGCACCAGCCGGGCCGTCGCGCTCACCGTCGCCGGCCGGGCCCTGCTCCCCGAGGCGCGCGCGGCCGTCGACGCCGTCGCCCGGGTGCGCAGGACGGCCGACGCCCAGGCGCGTCAGCTCTCCGGTCGGCTCGTCGTGGGAACCATCGGGGCCGAGGCCGCCATGCCGCACACCCGCGCCGTCCTGGGCGCGCTGCGGGACCGGCACCCCCGGATGACACCGCAGGTGGTCAGCCTCAACTTCGCCGACCACTTCGCCGCTCTCCTCCGGCAGGAGGTCGACGTGATGTTCCTCCGGCCCCCCGTCCCGGCGGGCATAGAGGTGCGCCGGCTCGCCACCGAGCCCCGCGTGGCCTGCCTTCCCGCGAGCGATCCGCTGGCCTCGCTGCCCAGCGTCTCCCTGGCGCAGCTCGCCGGCCGGCCCGTGGTCGCCATGCCCGAGAAGGTGCCGCGGGTGTGGTGGGACTTCTGGGCGGTGGACCCGCGCCCCGACGGCAGCCCCGTGCGGTACGGGCCGGTGGCCACCGACATGGAGTCCCTGCTGCACGCCGTGGCCGGCGGAGAGGCGATGTGCTTCCTCCCCGCAGCCGCACGCGACTTGTTCCCCCGCCCCGGCATCCGCTACCTCGACGTCACCGATCTCGAACCCTGCAGTGCCGCCCTGGCCTGGCTCGCCGAGAGACGCGACGAACCGACCATCGCCGCCGTACGGGAGGCGGCCCACACCGTTCTCCGAGGCGGGTGAGATGCGGGAGGAATCCCCGGCAGATCCTCGGCCGAATTCCCGACCGGATCCCCCACCGGTCCCCTGTCCGGGACCCGAAAAACCATCAGGGGCC
>NZ_AEJB01000430.1 GCF_000331005.1 Streptomyces turgidiscabies Car8 | reverse complement strand
CGGCCCATCACCGTCAGCGGGATGTCGTCGGACGATGAGAGTACGAAGATGCGGGCCCGCCTTGAGCCGAGCCGTCCGCGACAACCGCGGGAGGTGCGGTGATGAACAAGCCCTCTCCCGCTCACGACGCACAGGTCCCGCGCCGCGGCAGTGCCGTCGCGCAGCCACCCGGACGCGTCGAGGCCACGCAGTTCAAGAACCAGACGTTCACGGTCCTCGCGCGCGACCACGAACTCACTGTGGACCAACCGGTCGAGGCCGGCGGCGACAACGAAGGGCCCACCCCGGTGGAACTCCTCGTCGCCTCCCTGGCGTCCTGCGTCACCTACTACGCGGGCCGCTTCCTCCAGCGCCACCAGCTGCCCCACCAACACCTACGGGTCGAGGCGGACTTCACCATGGCCGATGACGGACCCGCACGGGTCGCGTCCGTGCGCACGCGTATCGTGCTGCCGCTGGAGCTGAGCCCGGAGCGGAAGCAGGCGCTGCGCGCGGTGGTCGGCCACTGCACCGTGCGCAACGTTGCGGCAGCCTCCCGAGGTCACGGTCGAACTCAGCTGATCCGCGACCTGGGACCCGAGGGCTTCGGGCCGGGAGTCGGGGCGGCAGCGTGACACGGGCCCCACCGCGGGATTCCGAGTGCCCTGTCGCCGTGGTCCCTCGGTGAACCCGCACCCTCAACGAACTCTGCAGGGTCCGTACCAACCGATCGGCACGGGCCCGGCAGAACCGCCCCTTCTATACCCGCGCCAACTCGCCCGCGACGCGCTTCGCCCACGCCTTGATCTCGGCGAAGTCCCGGAAGTCGCCGCCCTTGCCCGAAGAGATGATCTTCCGGGCGATGAATCCCTTCGCTCCCTCTTCGAGGCAGCCCCCGAAGGTGACGTGTTCCCTGGCGTCGAGCCGGATCATGGCCCGTTTCACTCCGGGCACGGGCGGGATGTCCCGTTCCGAGGCAGAGGCGTCGAGCGGGCCGCTGCTGAACAACCACAGCGGGCGTCCGGTCAGTGCACGACGGTGGTGGCGGAGGAAGCGGCGGGCGTCCTTCTGCCAGCGTCCGGCGTACACGCCACCTCCGACCACGACGGCCTCGTACGACGCCACGCTCGCCACCGACCGGGCCGGCAGTACGTCGACCGTCAGTCCGTCCTCGCGCAGAACCTTGGCCACGGCCTCAGCGATCTCCGCGGTGGATCCGTTCGTCGTTCCGTAGGCGACCAACACACTGCTGGGCATGGCGATCCGCCTCCTTTCCCATCAGAGCTTGCGCAGCCAGTCGTCGGCCACGCCGTGTACGGCCGGCTCGTCGGGGCGCAGGTGCGCGTCGTCCAGCCGGTAGGTGAGTTTGCCGACCACGCCGACCACACCGTCGACCTGCCTGGTCATGGAAACGGCGATCTCGGTCTCGCTCTTGCGCTCCATGTGGCCGGCCAGCGTGACGACGCCTTCCGTGACGGAGACGTCGACGCCGCTCGGCGCCAGCCACAGCGTGCGGACCAGCACTTCGTCGATCACCTCTTTACGGATCTCCGCGTCGGGCCGCAGGAAGACCTGGAGCAGGTCGCGCCGGGTGACGATGCCGACGAGCCGGTTCTCCTCGTCCAGCACCGGCAGCCGTTCCACGCGCCGCTGCGCCATGGTCCGGGCGGCCTGGACGATGGTGTCGTCGGCGTGTGCGACGACAGGCGGCTCGGTCATCAGCTGACCGGCGGTGCGTGCCTTCTCCTTCGCCGCCTGCCGCCTGGCGCCGCGCGTCAGACCGGCGAGCCCCAAGCCGTGCCTCGGCGGTTCGTACGGGTCCGGGGTCGCCGCCTGCCGCACCATCAGGTCCGTCTCGGAGATGACTCCGATGACGTGGTCGTCCTCGTCGACGACCGGCAGCCCGCTGATCCGGTGGTCGGCGAGCAGCCGTGCCACCTCCTTGAACGGGGTGCCGTACTCGGCCCGGACGACCTCAGTGGTCATCACGGAGCCGACCTTGTTGTGCTTCATGTCCGTTCCTTCCTCACCGAAGTCGGCGCAGATAGGGGTCCTGGGGCCTGCGCGGCAGCAGGCGCAGCCGTGCGTCCAGCACGGTGACCGCGCCCGGTGTCGCGAGGACGGGGTTGAAGTCCGCCTCGGCCAGCTGTGGCAGATCGCTCGCCATGCGGGACAGCCTCAGCAGCAGCTGTTCCAGGCCTTCGAGATCGACCGGTCCGCTGCCGCGCGCACCGAACAGCAGAGGCGCGCAGCGCGGGGATGTGATCAGGTCGCGTACGTCATGGTCGGTGAGCGGGGCGAGCCGGGCAGCGTGGTCGGCCAGCACCTCCGTCGCCGTCCCGCCGAGTCCGAACAGGACGAGCGGGCCGAAAACCTCGTCCTGGACGACTCCCGCGAACAGCTCCGTGCCGCGCGCGGCGAGCGGCTGGACGACCACTCCGGTCATCAGGCCCGCGAACCGTGTCTCGAAGTCCCTGAAGGCGGCGCGTACTTGGGAGTCTCCCCGGAGGTCGAGGTGGACGGCGTGCTGCTCGCTCTTGTGTACGAGTCCGGGCCAGTGGGCCTTCATGACGACCCGCCCGTCGGTGCCGTGCAGCCGGTCGGCGGCGGTGACGGCCTCGTCCTCGGTCTCGGCCCAGGCCCAGGGCAGCTGGGGGATGCCGTAGCAGGACAGGAGTTCGGCGCAGGTGCGCGGGTCGAGCCAGCCGCCGTCGGTGTTCGCGGCGAGGTAGTTGTCGACGACCGTGTGGGCTCGCTCGGTGTCGACGCCTTGGAGGTCCGGGATCGTTCCGGCGGGGCGGCTCAGCCAGGCCGCGCGCTGTGCGGCGTGGGCCAATGCCCGTGCTGCTGCCTGGGGTTCGGCGTACGAGGGGATCGCGCCGCCGTCGGGGGTGGGCAGCAACCGGACCGGCTCGCCCTGTTCCAGACGTATCGCGGCGACGGGTCGTACCCGGCGTGCCGGGCCACGGGTGAGGGCCCGGACCAGGTCGTCGCCGGTCGCGGCGGCGACAGCGGTAGGAACGAGGGCCAGCAGGACGGCGTCGATGCCCGGGTACCGCATGATCCGGTCCACGCACTCGCTGAGCTGCTCTTCCGTCACCGCCGCGGTGGCGTCGACGGGGTTGCCGACGGCGGCCCCGTCGGGCAGTACGGCGAGCAGGTCGTCGACGGCCTCCGGGGTGAACGGGGGCAGGGCCAGGCCTGCCTCCGCGCAGGCGTCGGCCGCGAGGACGCCTGCGCCGCCGGCGTTGGTGACGATGGCCACCCGGGTGCCCGTCGGGAGCGGCTGGGAGTGCAACAGCGCGGCGGTTTCGAGGAGTTCACCGACCGAGCGGGTCGCGGTGATGCCGGCCTGGGTGAACAGTGCCTGCCGGGTCATGGTCCGGGTGGCGGCGGCAGCGGTGTGCGAGGCCGCCGCGCGCCGCCCCGCGTCGGTGCGGCCCGCGTCGACCGTCAGCACGGGGAAATGGCGGGTCGCGCGGCGGGCGGTACGGGAGAAGGCCCTCGGATTGCCGAACGACTCCAGGTGCAGCAACGCGATCTCGGTGCGGCCGTCGCTCTCCCACCACTGGAGCATGTCGTTGCCGCTGACGTCGTACTTGTCGCCGAGGGAGGCGAACGTCGAGACGCCGACACCGAGCCGGGACAGTCCGTCGAGCAGAGCGATGCCGACGCCGCCGGACTGCACGGCGACCCCCGCCGTGCCCGGGCGCGGATGCTCGGCGGCGAAGGTCGCGTCGAGCCGCAGTCCGGGTTCGGTGTTGGAGATGCCCAGGCAGTTGGGGCCGACAAGACGCATGCCGTACATCCGACAGGCCGCCAGCAACGCCCCGGCCTGGACGCTGTCCAGTCCCGCGGAAATGACGAGCAGCGCCCGCACTCCGGCCTTGCCGCACTCCTCGGCGGTGGCCGCGACGGCTGCGGCGGGCACCGCCACGATCACGAGATCAGGGGTTTTGGGCAGCGCGCCGACGGAGGGATGGGACGGCACCCCGAGGATCGAGGTGACACGGGGATTCACCGTGAACAGACGCCCGGTGAATCCACCCGCGTGCAGGTGGTGCAGAACCGCCCGGCCCACCGACCCCGGCCTGCGTCCCGCTCCGACGACGGCGACCGTGTGCGGACGCAGCAACGGCTCCAGGCTGGCCACGTCGGCGGTCCGGCCGCGCGCCTCGACGGCCGAGAGGTAGGTCTCGTCCTCGTCGAGCGCGATGGCACAGCTCGTCTCGGGGCCGTCGAGGCGTCGGTCGATGTGCAGGCCCAGGTCGGTGAAGAGCCGGAGCACCTCGTGGTTCTCGCTCAGCGCATCGGCCGTGAAGGTCCGGATGCCCTCCGTCCGGGCCGCCGAGACGAGGTGTTCGACAAGGAGTGTGCCGACCCCGCGGTGGTGCAGTCCGTCGGCGACGGCGATGGAGATCTCTGCCGAGTCGTCGGCGCCGACGGCGTCGTACTCGGCGAGACCGACCACCTGGCCCGTCACCTCGGCCAGCAGGGCCCGGTATCCGGTTCGTGCCGGTGCGCAGGCCCGGTCGGCGGCCATGACGGCCGACCGCCTGCTCGCCGCGAAGAACCGCAGACGCAGGTTCTCCGGGGACATCTCCTCGTAGAGCCCCTGCAACTGGTCGTGGTCGCCCGGTGCCACAGGACGTATGCGCACGGTGGTGCCGTCCGACAGCAGGGCGTGGACAGGTGGTCGGCTGAGTACGTCGTGCGTCATCGCGGGTCTCCTCCATGCCTTTCGACACCTTGAGCATCCAGCGGATCGGCGGGTGATCCCATGGGCTGTCCGGGGCTCGGCCGAGGGCCGGTCGGCCCTAAAACCCGCTGACCGTCCCCGGTCACAGCGATCGTCGGTTCGGGGCGCGAACAGCGGTAGCATCAGGGTGGTGCAGATCCCCGAGATGTCGCTGACGCCCGTGCGACTGTCGATGAGGACGTAGTCGTACGACGCCTTCATCTCCTCCCGCAGAGCCTGAAGGAACGAGCCGCCACCCAGACGCTCGTAGAACGCGCGCCAGGTGAGGCTCGTGACGTCCGCGGAGTACGAGGGGGACATCCGCCCCGCGGGCAGGAAGTCGAGCCGGCCGCCCGCCGGGAACCGCAGGTCCAGGCCGGTGGTGCGAGGGCCGAGCCGTACGTGGGAACGCAGTTCCTCGTCACTCATCACGGTGGTCCCGGCGCCGGGTTC
>NZ_AEJB01000429.1 GCF_000331005.1 Streptomyces turgidiscabies Car8 | reverse complement strand
CACCGACCGGCTCGTACACGACCCGGCTGTCCACGTCAGGTGAGCCGGTGTCGATGACCCGCCCGGTCTCGCTTGCCGCGAGCCGGCCGAAGTAGCGGAAGCAGTTGACGATGTCGTCGATGTCGTACGCGCTCTCCACCAGGCGTTTTCCGGTGTCGAGGGATTCCGCGCGGGCCAGCTCGTCCTTGTCGCGGACCATGAGGTCGGCGACGCGCAACAGCAGGTCACCGCGCTCGCTCGCCGGCGTGCCGGGCCAGGGGCCCTCGTCGAAGGCACGGCGGGCGGCGGTGATGGCCTCCACCGTGTCCTTGCCGCCGGCCTCGTCGACGACACCGACCAGAGAGCCGTCGGCGGGACAGCGGATCTCCCGGGTGCGCTCGTCGAGCGCGGACCTCCACGTACCGCCGATGAAGAGTTCGGGCATGTTCTCGTTCCTCCTGGTCAGCGCCGCATCAAAGGCGCCCTCGCGAGAAAGCGCCTTACCGGCCGACGAGGATTCATGCCAAATGTGATCTTCGACACGTCTGGCCAGACAGTCGGCGGGCCATGGCCGAAAGGAGCGGCCCCGTCTGTGAACCCTTCGTCCGGCACCAGCACACCACCGTTCGGGCGGGCCCGCGATGCCGTCGAGGACGGCACGCACCCGCGCGGGAATCGAAAGTCAGCTCGATCGCTCGCAGGGGAGAGCCGCGACGGAGGTCGCGTCTGCGTCCCGGAGGAGTGGCGTCGAGCCTGGCTCCGAGGTCAGGAGGGGAGGCAGCGGTCCGTGCGGGTCGGACCGGTGCGCGGCGGCCCCCATGACGTCTTCGATGATCGACTCGGGGGCGCGGCGCTCACGCCAGGGGACCGCGACGCTCGTGCGGCCGACCGCGCTCGTGCATGCGGGCTCACTCCGCCCGGCGTGGGAAGTAGCTCGGCAGCGACGGCACGCCACGCATGCCCGTGCCGTCGCAGCTCAGATGCTTCCCTTGTTTCCCTGTGCGCGGCCTGCCGGCCCGGGACCTTCTCGCCCGAGGCCTGCTAGGGGTGCGACAGCTGCCCCGACCCGCCGCTCTGCCTGCGTATGCGCTCCTGGGTCCGGGCGGTCACCCGCGCTTGCCGCCGGGCCTTGCGGCGCTCCCGTCGCAGCGCCCGTGCCGTACTGCTCGGGGTCGACACCACACCGTTGCGCTGGTTCCAGACCTGGCGAGTCACCCACACGTCGAGCGCCGCCCAGGTGGCCACGACGGTGCTGGCCACGCTGCTGATCACCATCGGGAAGGCCAGATAGGAGCCGGCCAGCGTGGACAGGAAGGCCACCATCGCCTGGATCAGCGTGACCGAGATGACGAGCACCGCCCGAACGGCCGCCGTACGCACCGGATCCGGCAGCCGGCGCCGACGCGCGGGCTCCTCCACCCACAGCTGCCGGTACGCGGGCCGTGCCTCCGTCCCGGCGGACGAAGGGAGTTGCCCGGACGCACCATGGGTGACGGACCGTTCACCACCCCCGCCCGTGGCCGTGTCCTGGCTCGCGCTGATGTTCCTGGCGCCCCCGTGCACCACCAAAGGCGCCACCACGTCGTTCCCGAGCGTCTCGCGTCGTTCCGCCGTGCCCATCACGTGTCACTCCCCACCGCCCAGCACACCGCCCGTCCCGATGTCGGTGACACCGGCTCCCCAGTGGTTGCCCGGCTAACGCTGTTTTACGCGGTCTGGACGCGGGATGCGGACCTGCTGACGGTTCTGCCACCCATTGCCCATGTACAAAGACGATCAGCGTGTCTCGAAGATTCCCGTCAAACGTAAAAATCCAGCCAAACGGCCAAGTTGACCGAAGGGTGCGGTCGTGCGGTGGCACCGGATCGGAGGAGGCAATCTCCCGTAATGACGGGACAACTCGCCATGTCTCGCGGGGAGCACGGAAGTTCAGTACCCAGACAGGTCTTCGAGTTAGCCGTGGGTCAGTAGTAGGCTCACGCCGATTATTGACGCACATGTGTACCCCCGCGTCGACGGGGGCGAGCTGGGGGAGGCCATGCGCTTTCGCGGGAAGTCCATCCGCCGGAAGATCGTGGCGCTGCTTCTCGTGCCGCTGGTGTCACTGACCGCGATCTGGGGCTTCGCCACAGTGCTCACGGGTCGTGAGGCGGCCGAGCTGTTCAACGTCTCGTCGATCGTGGAGAAGGTCAGCTACCCCACGGAGGACGCGGTACGCGTGCTCCAGCAGGAGCGCCGCCAGACCCTCGTCTATCTCGCCGACCCCCGTGCCTCCGACGCGCTGGCCGCCCTTCGGCGCAGCCGCACCGCCACCGACGGAGTCATCGACAAGATCCGCGTCAACGCCGACAAGTCCGAGGTGCGCAACTCGATCAGCGACAGCGACAGCGAGCGACTCACCGCCGTCCTCGAGGCGTTCGACGGCATCGGCCCCCTGCGCCGCAGCGTCGAGGAAGGCACCGTCACCCGGACCCAGGCCCTCAACCTCTACAACAACCTGGTCGATCCCTGTTACGTCCTGCTCGCCAACCTGCACATCATCGACAACCTGGAGATGGACAAGCAGGCCCGCGCGCTCGTCAACACCGCCCGTGCCCGTGAACTGCTCTCCCGCGAGGACGCCTTGCTCGGCTCGGCCCTGGTCGTCGGCAAGCTCACCCGCGACGAGTCCCGCGACATCTCCGACCTCGTGGCCCAGCGCACCGTCATGTACGACGTCAGCCTGCCGCTGCTCCCGCTGTCGGACCGCGCCCGCTACGACCGGTTCTGGAAGAACGCTTCCACCGCGCCGCTGCGAGTGGCCGAACAGGCCGCCATCGGCGCCGAGTCCGGCCACCCGAGGGGCGTCACGGCGAAGAGCTGGGACACCACCGCGGGCGACGTCCTCGACGAGCTCCGCAAGCTCAACGACGAGTCGGGCGACCGCTACCAGGACCGGGTCCGGCCGGTCGTGACGGGCGTCATCGTCAAGGCCGTCGTCGCCGGCGTCCTCGGACTCGTCGCCCTGCTGTTCTCGCTCTTCCTGTCCGTGCGCATCGGCCGCGCCCTCATCCGCGACCTGCGCCAACTGCGCCTGGAGGCCCACGAGGCGTCCGGCGTACGGCTGCCGAGCGTGATGCGCCGTCTGTCGGCCGGCGAACAGGTCGACGTGGAGACCGAGGTCCCGCGCCTGGAGTACGACAAGAACGAGATCGGCGAGGTCGGTCAGGCCCTCAACACCCTGCAGCGCGCTGCCGTCGAGGCCGCCGTCAAACAGGCCGAACTCCGCTCCGGGGTCTCGGAGGTGTTCGTCAACCTCGCCCGGCGCAGCCAGGTCCTGCTGCACAAGCAGCTCACCCTGCTCGACACCATGGAACGCCGCACCGAGGACACCGACGAACTCGCCGACCTGTTCCGCCTCGACCACCTGACCACCCGTATGCGCCGGCACGCCGAAGGACTGGTGATCCTCTCCGGGGCCGCCCCGTCCCGGCAGTGGCGCAAACCCGTCCAGCTGATGGACGTCGTCCGTGCCGCCGTAGCCGAGGTCGAGGACTACGAGCGCATCGAGGTCCGCAGGCTGCCGCGCATGGCCGTCACCGGACCGGCCGTCGCCGACCTGACCCACCTCGTGGCCGAACTCCTGGAGAACGCCACGGTGTTCTCGCCCCCGCACACCGCCATCCAGGTCCTGGGCGAGCGTGTAGCCAACGGCTTCACCCTGGAGATTCACGACCGGGGTCTGGGCATGGGGGCGGAAGCACTTCTCGACGCCAACCTGCGGCTCGCCGAGACACCCGAGTTCGAACTGTCCGACACGGACCGGCTCGGCCTGTTCGTCGTCAGCCGGCTCGCCCAGCGGCAGAACGTCCGGGTCTCCCTCCAGCCGTCCCCGTACGGTGGCACGACTGCCGTCGTCTTCGTCCCCGACGCGCTTCTCACGGACGACGTCCCGGACACCAACGGCATCGGCTTCCGCCTCGACCGCGCGCAGCCTTCCAAGGAGGCCGAGTTCGAGGAGAGCCGCAGGGCCGCGCTCTCCGCTGCGCCCGTACGCCTCCCCGGCCTGCCCCCCTCGCTCATCGACGGGCCGATCGAGCTCGAGGCGCCGGTCGACCTGGACGCCCTCGGCGACTTCCCCGGCTCCTTCGACGACGTGGACACCGAACAGGGCGTACTTTCCCGTACCCGCCGCTCGGTCACCGGGGCGCCGGGCGACCTGAGCGACCCCGTGGAGCTGCCGCGCCGCCGGGCCCCCAAACTGGTCAGTTCCCACGGCCGTCCCGTCACCGAGCAGCCGTCCCGCCGCAACCCGTCGCCGGACGAGCAATCGGTGGAGAGCATGGGCTCGGCGGATCCTGACACGCTGGCCCCGCTCCCGGCACGCCGCCGGGGCGAGGCGGCGATCCGCCGGGAAACCGACCCGCGTGAGGGCTTCGGCGATCGCGCGGAGTCCCCCGGGCGAACCTGGGACGGCAGGGGGAAGCCGGCGGAACCCTTTGCCTCGCGCTTCGGCGACCGATCGGTCGGTGACCGCTCCGACCTGCCCGCCCGTGGCACCGCCGGGCGAGCGGAGACGGCCCGCGGCGACCTCGGCAACCGGTTGCCGGAGGCCCCGGCACTTCCGCAGCGTGACCGGCGCGGTGGGTCCGGTACCGCGCCCGACTCCGCCGCGTCGGGTACGGCGGGGCTGCCCCGCCGCGTCCGGCAGGCCAACCTGGCTCCCCAGCTGAGGGACGGTCCGGAGCGGCGCACCGAACGCATGAACCCACGTACCCAGGACGGGGCCGACCTCCTCGATCGTGACGCCGACGAGGTCCGCAGCCGCATGGCCTCGCTGCAGCGCGGTTGGCAGCGAGGTCGTGAGGAGAACGCCGTGGGCGACGGCGCCACGGACGGCACAGCACAAGGAACGAGTAAGGGGGACGGTCGATGACCGCACCGAGGGCGACCGGCCAGACCGCGAGCGACAAGGCGTCGGGGGAGCTCAACTGGCTCCTCGACGACCTCGTCGACCGGGTCGCCAGCATCCGCAGAGCGCTTGTGCTCTCCGGCGACGGACTGCCCACCGGGGTCTCCAAGGACCTCAGCCGGGAGGACAGTGAGCACCTTGCCGCCGTCGCCTCCGGATTCCACAGCCTCGCCAAGGGTGTGGGGCGCCACTTCGACGCCGGCAACGTCCGCCAGACGGTCGTCGAACTCGACGACGCGTTCCTGTTCGTCACGGCGGCCGGGGACGGCAGCTGTCTGGCCGTCCTCTCGGACGCCGACTCGGACGTGGGCCAGGTCGCCTACGAGATGACCCTCCTGGTGAAGCGCGTCGGTGTGCATCTGGCGGCCGCTCCGCGCACCGATCTGCCCGCAGGCGGGTAGTGGGATGACATGAGCGGAGACGGTCAACCCAGAAGCCACTGGTTCGACGACGAGGCGGGACCGGTCGTCCGTCCGTACGCCATGACGCGAGGCCGCACCAGCCATGCGGCCCAGCACCGCCTCGACCTGATCGCGGTGGTCATCGCGGAGGCGCACGCGGACGACCCGGAAGCGGATCACACGCTGTCCCCGGAACACGTGGACATCGTCGAACTCTGTCGGGACGCTCCCCAGTCGGTTGCCGAACTCGCCGCCGAACTCAACCTCCCCATCGGCGTGGTGCGGGTTCTCATCGGCGACCTCGTGGACGAGGAAATGGTTCATGTGACGCGTCCCGTGCCGCCCGCCGAGCTGGTGGACGAGAATATTCTGCGCGATGTGATCAACGGCCTCCGAGCGCTCTGAGCAGCGCGGAAGCGGGGTAGAGACGTGACACTCCTCTCGAAGAGTTCGCGGTGCGGCGCGGCGGTGATGGTGCGGGACAATGGTCCGGCGGAGAGGGGCGGTTCGCCGTCTCCGGTGCAACGAGCCGATGACGTCATCGAGACCCCCCGGCGGCGGGGGCCACGGCCCACCGCCGACCGATCCCGAACAAGCAGGAGAAGAGACCGATGATCTTCGGGCGTTCTGAGCGCGGCAAGCCCCCGGTCGAGCCCGTCACGCTCAAGATCCTCGTGGCCGGCGGATTCGGCGCGGGCAAGACGACACTGGTCGGCGCCGTCAGCGAGATCAAACCGCTGCGCACCGAGGAGTTGCTCACCGAGGCGGGCCGCCCGGTCGACGACCTCCGAGGGGTGGAGGGCAAGCACACCACCACCGTCGCCATGGACTTCGGCCGCATCACGCTCCGCGAGGACCTCGTGCTGTACCTCTTCGGTACGCCCGGACAGGACCGTTTCTGGTTCCTGTGGGACGAGCTCGCCACCGGAGCGCTGGGCGCGGTCGTCCTCGCCGACACCCGCCGCCTGGAGGACAGTTTCGCCGCCGTCGACTACTTCGAGCGGCGCTCCATACCCTTCCTGGTCGGCGTCAACTGCTTCGACGGAGCTGCCCGTTACCCGTCGCAGTCCGTCCGTGCGGCGCTCGACCTCGACCCCAACGTGCCGCTCGTGCTGTGCGACGCGCGCAACCGGGAGTCGGTCAAGGAGGTCCTCATCGGAGTCGTCCAGCACGCGATGGCGTACGCGGCCGACCGCCGCGCGCCCGTCACCACCTGACGGCCCGCCCTCACCGTTTCGCACGCGCACGGCCCGTACCCCCGCCGACCGGGGTACGGGCCGCGGTCCAGAGGCACGCGCGCGTGGACCTGTGTGGCGAGCGGTGGCTAGCCCCGGCCGTCGTCCTCCCAGCCGAAGCTCTTCTCCACGGCCTTGCGCCAGTTGTGGTACTCGCGGTCGCGGATCGTCGCCTCCATGGCGGGCGTCCACTCGACGTCCTTCTGCCAGTGCGACTTCAGCTCGTCGAGGTCGTTCCACACCCCGGTCGCCAGCCCGGCCGCGTACGCCGCTCCGAGGCAGGTCGTCTCGGAGACCTTCGGACGGATGACCGGCACCCCGAGAACGTCAGCCTGGTGCTGCATCAGCAGGTTGTTCTTCGTCATGCCGCCGTCCACCTTCAGGGTCGTGATGCTCACCCCGGAGTCCTGGAACATGGCGTCCACGACCTCCCGCGTCTGCCAGCTCGTCGCCTCCAGCACCGCGCGCGCCAGATGCCCCTTGGTGACGTACCGCGTGAGGCCCGTGACCACCCCGCGCGCGTCGGAGCGCCAGTAGGGCGCGAACAGGCCGGAGAACGCGGGCACGATGTACGCGCCGCCGTTGTCGTCGACGCTCGCCGCGAGCGTCTCGATCTCGTCGGCGGTACGGATGATGCCGAGCTGGTCGCGGAACCACTGCACCAGCGCCCCGGTGATCGCGATGGACCCTTCGAGGCAGTAGACAGGGGCCTCGCCGCCGATCTTGTAGCCCATCGTGGTCAGGAGACCGTTCTTCGAGGCGACGGGCCGGCTGCCCGTGTTGAGCAGCAGGAAACTGCCAGTGCCGTACGTGTTCTTGGCCGTCCCCACGTCGTAGCAGGCCTGGCCGAACACAGCGGCCTGCTGGTCGCCCAGCGCGGAGGCCACGGGGACGCCCGCGAGCTGGCCCACCGCCGCGCCGTACACCTCCGACGAGGACCTGATCTCGGGGAGGATCTTCTCGGGGACGTTCATCGCCGACAGGATGGACGCGTCCCATTGGAGGGTCTCCAGGTCCATCAGCATCGTCCGGCCGGCGTTGGTGACGTCCGTGACGTGCCGCCCGCCGTCCGTGCCGCCCGTCAGGTTCCAGATCAGCCAGGAGTCGATGGTGCCGAAGGCGATCTCGCCGCGCTCGGCGCGGGCGCGCAGGCCCGGCACGTTGTCCAGCAGCCAGGCCGCCTTGGGGCCGGAGAAGTAGCTGGCCAGGGGCAGTCCCGTCTGCTCGCGGAAACGGTCCTGTCCGTCGGAGCCGCCGAGTTCGTGGCAGAGCGCGGCCGTCCGCGTGTCCTGCCAGACGATCGCGTTGTGGACGGGCTTTCCCGTGGCGCGGTCCCACAGGACCGTCGTCTCGCGCTGGTTGGTGATGCCGAGCGCGCTGAGCTGGTCGGCGCGCAGCCCGGCCTTGGCGAGCGCGCCCGCGACGACCGCCTGCACCTTCGACCAGATCTCGGTGGCGTCGTGTTCCACCCACCCGGGCTTGGGGAAGATCTGGCGGTGCTCACGCTGGTCGACGGCGACGATCGCGCCGTCCTGGTTGAAGACGATGCAGCGACTGGACGTGGTGCCCTGGTCGATCGCGGCGACGAACTTGTCCGTCATGACGTCCCCTTCGTGGGAAGCTCCGGAAGTCTGCAGCCCCGGAAAGGCGTGGGTGCGCGTCAGAAGGCTGCCTTGAAGACGATCCCGGCCAGCGCGCCGCCGATCAGCGGCCCCGCCACCGGGATCCACGCGTAACTCCAGTCCGAGGTGCCTTTGTTGGGGATCGGGAGCAGGGCGTGGGCGATGCGCGGGCCCAGGTCACGGGCCGGATTGATGGCGTACCCGGTGGGACCGCCGAGCGACAGCCCGATTCCGACCACCAGGAAGGAGACGATCAGGATCGACGTGCCGGACTCGCCGAGCCCTTTGGTCAGACCGAACGCCAGGATCGGCAGCACCAGCCCCATGGTCGCGATGATCTCGGTGACGAGGTTCGCGACGGGATGGCGGATCGCGGGGGTGGTCGAGAAGATCCCCAGCGTCGTCTGGGCCGTTTCCTGCTCGGCGTTGGCCTGGAACTGGGCGAAGTAGACCAGCCAGCACAGGACCGCGCCGAGGAGGGCGCCGACCATCTGCCCGGCGATGTAGACGGGCACCTTGTCCCAGTCCCCGGTGCCGATGGCGATCCCGATCGTCACCGCGGGGTTGAGATGCCCGCCGGACAGCGGTGCGGCGGTGTACGCCCCCGCCAGCACGCCGAAGCCCCAGCCGAACGTGATGACGACCCAGCCGGCGTCCTTCGCCTTGGAGTGGTTCAGTACTACTGCGGCGACCACGCCGGTGCCGAAGAGGATGAGAATCGCTGTACCGATGATCTCGCCGACAAAGATGTCCCCATTGCTCATGGTTGCTCCTGGGCCCTCACCCCGGGCGATCCGGCCCCGGGTGACCTTGCAGAGTGCGTTCCATGGCTGCTTCAGCCGAGACGAGCGTGTTGCCGCAGCCGCGTCGCACGCAGCAAAGGGCCCATGATCCGGACGGGTCCCGCACGGCGCATTGTCTGCATACGCCGAGAATGTGCGGCGAGGCCGGCTGACACCGGAAGTGTTCTCCGGCGTCCTGTGGGCGTCAAGGTGGGCGACGACAATGAACGTCGCCTCACCGCACCGCGATCACCGACGAACCGTGCCCGAACAGACCCTGGTTGGCCGTGATACCCACGCGTGCCCCGGCGATCTGCCGGTCACCGGCGTCGCCCCGCAACTGCCACGTCAGCTCGCACACCTGGGCGATGGCCTGCGCGGGCACGGCCTCTCCGAAGGAGGCGAGGCCGCCGCTGGTGTTGACGGGTATGTGACCGCCCGGAGCCGTCGCGCCCTCCCGCAGCAGCTTCGCCGCCTCGCCCTCACCGCACAGCCCCAGATCCTCGTACCACTGCAACTCCAGGGCAGTGGACAGGTCGTAGACCTCCGCCAGGGAGAGATCCTCGGGACCGATGCCCGCCTCCTCGTAGGCCGCCTGCGCGATCGAGGCCCGGAACGTCCCGTCCGCCGGCTCCACCGTCACCGCCGAGTCCGTGGCGATGTCCGGCAGGTCCAGCACGGTGGTGGGGTACCGCGGCGTCACCGTGGAAACCGCCCGGATCCGCACCGGCTCCCCCACCCCGTGCCGGCGCGCGAACTCCATGCCGGTCAGCACCAGCGCGGCCCCGCCGTCGGACGTGGCGCAGATGTCGAGGAGCCGAAGCGGATCGGCGACCACCGCGGACGCGGCGACCTCGTCGGCGGTGACCCGCTTGCGGTAGCGCGCGTTCGGGTTGAGCGCGCCCAGAGCGGCGTTCTTCACCTTGACCTGCGCGAAGTCCTCCAGGGTGTCGCCATGCAGTGCCATCCGCCGCCGCGCGTACAGCCCGAAGTACGTCGGGTTCGTCGCCCCCAGCACCCGGAACCGCAGCCAGTCCGGGTCGTCGGCCCGGTCTCCGCCCGCAGGCCGGAAGAACCCCTTCGGTGCCGAGTCCGCGCCCACGACGAGCACCACCTCCGCGAGCCCGGCGAGGATCTGCGCACGGGCGACGGCGACCGCCTGCGCCCCGGACGCGCACGCCGCGTACACGCTGGTCACCCGGGCACCCTGCCAGCCCAGCGCCTTGGCGAACGTCGCTCCCGCCACATACCCGGGATAGCCGCCGCGCACGGTGTCCGCCCCGACGACAGAGTCGACGTCCCGCCATTCGACGCCCGCGTCGGCGAGTGCCGCGCGCGCGGCGGCCGAGCCGTACTCCGTGAAGCCGCGCCCCCACTTGCCCCAGGGGTGCATGCCCACGCCGAGCACCGCCACCTCTCCGGTCATTTCATCGCCCCCGTCGGCCGCCAGTGCCAGGTCGTCCAGGTCGTTTCCGCGTCCTCGTGGAGCACACCCGGAACGACCTCCACCTCCATACCCACCGTCAGATCGGCGACGGTGACCCCGGGAACCGCCTGTCCCAGCACCACCATCCGCTCGGACTCCAGCTCCACAGCGATCAACGCGTACGGTTCCCACGGAAGTTCCGGATCGGTCACATACGGTGACGGAGGCCGGTACCGGCTGTCGGTGTACGACCAGACGCGCCCCCGCCGGGACAGGGGCACCTCCACCAACTCGCCGCCCGGGCACCCCGGATTGCGGCAGTGGACCTCCTCACGGGGGAAGAAGACCGAGGCGCAGGCCGAGCAGCGGGTACCGAGCAGCCGGAACCCCTCCTCGTCCTCCGTGAACCACCCGGCGACCACAGGTGTACGGCTGTGTGCCACATCCCCTCCAGAGCTGAATCTGACGGAACGTCAGAAGTGTGACACGGTCACATCGGATTGGGCAGCCGTCGCACAGAACCACACAGGCCCTGTGTGCGTCGTCGTAGCGGAG
>NZ_AEJB01000428.1 GCF_000331005.1 Streptomyces turgidiscabies Car8 | reverse complement strand
CGTTGGCCGGTTTCTGCTACGAAACCACTGCGGGATCGGCCGACTTGGCCGCCCGCTGTGCCTCCTCCCCCTCGTCGTCCCCGGCCACTCCGCGTCGTTTGGACACGTACACCGCGCCCACGATCACCGCGATCGACAGGACGGCGATGACGATGCGCAGTGCGAGGTTCTCGTCGTCGCCGTAGCTGAACTTGACGATCGCGGGCGCGATGAGCAGAGCGACCAGGTTCATCACCTTCAGCAGCGGGTTGATGGCCGGTCCCGCGGTGTCCTTGAACGGGTCGCCCACCGTGTCGCCGATGACGGTCGCCGCGTGGGCCTCGCTGCCCTTGCCGCCGTGATGGCCGTCCTCCACCAGCTTCTTCGCGTTGTCCCACGCGCCACCGGAGTTGGCGAGGAACACCGCCATCAGGGTGCCGGTACCGATCGCGCCCGCGAGATACGCGCCGAGTGCTCCGACGCCGAGCGTGAACCCGATGGCGATGGGTGCCATGACGGCCAGCAGCCCGGGCGTGGCGAGTTCCCTGAGCGCGTCCTTCGTACAGATGTCGACGACGCGCCCGTACTCCGGTTTCTCGGTGTAGTTCATGATCCCGGGGTGCTCGCGGAACTGCCGCCGCACCTCGTAGACCACCGAACCCGCCGACCGGGAGACCGCGCTGATCGCCAGCCCGGAGAACAGGAAGACGACGGCCGCGCCGGCGATCAGGCCGACCAGGTTGTTGGGTTGCGAGATGTCCATCACGAGGTTCATCGGCCCGCCCTCGCCGACCTTCTCGCCGACGTCGTGCGCGGCGGTCGTGATCGCGTCGCGGTACGACCCGAAGAGCGCCGAGGCGGCCAGGACTGCGGTGGCGATGGCGATGCCCTTGGTGATGGCCTTGGTGGTGTTGCCGACGGCGTCCAGGTCGGTGAGCACCTGTGCGCCCGCGCCCTCGACGTCACCGGACATCTCGGCGATGCCCTGCGCGTTGTCGGAGACCGGCCCGAAGGTGTCCATCGCGACGATCACACCGACCGTGGTGAGCAGGCCGGTGCCGGCCAGCGCCACCGCGAACAGCGCCAGCATGATGGACGTACCGCCGAGGAGAAACGCCCCGTACACGCCGAGGCCGATCAACAGGGCGGTGTAGACGGCCGATTCGAGCCCGATGGAGATGCCGGCGAGGACGACGGTGGCCGCGCCGGTGAGGGAGCTCTTGCCGATGTCCCGCACGGGTCGGCGGGTGGTCTCGGTGAAATAGCCGGTCAGTTGCTGGATCAGGGCCGCCAACACGATCCCGATGGCCACCGCGAGAAGGGCGAGGATCCGCGGATCGCCGCCCTTGGCCGCGATCGCCGCGTCGGTGACCCCGTCCAGATCGGCGTACGACGACGGCAGATAGACGAAGACGGCGATCGCGACGAGTACGAGCGAGATCACCGCGGAGATGAAGAAGCCGCGGTTGATCGCGCTCATGCCGCTGCGGTCGGAACGCTTCGGCGCCACCGCGAAGATGCCGATCATCGCCGTGAGTACGCCGATCGCCGGCACCAGGAGCGGGAAGGCGAGCCCGGCGTCGCCGAAGGCGGCCTTGCCGAGGATCAGCGCGGCGACGAGCGTCACGGCGTACGACTCGAAGAGGTCGGCCGCCATGCCCGCGCAGTCGCCGACGTTGTCGCCCACGTTGTCGGCGATGGTCGCGGCGTTGCGCGGATCGTCCTCCGGGATGCCCTGCTCGACCTTGCCGACCAGGTCGGCGCCGACGTCGGCGGCCTTGGTGAAGATGCCGCCGCCGACCCGCATGAACATGGCGATGAGGGCGGCACCGAGGCCGAAGCCTTCGAGCACCTTGGGCGCGTCGGCCGCGTACACCAGCACCACGCAGGAGGCGCCCAGCAGGCCGAGGCCCACCGTGAACATGCCGACGACGCCGCCCGTACGGAAAGCGATCTTCATCGCTTTGTGGGAGACGTCGGTGAGATCCTTTTCCGGCTGACCTTCCGCCGGTGTCGCTTCTCGCGCGGCCGCGGCGACCCGCACATTGCTGCGCACGGCGAGCCACATGCCGATATAACCGGTGGCCGCCGAGAACGCGGCGCCGATCAAGAAGAACACCGACCGTCCGGCGCGCTGATTCCAGTCGTCCGCGGGCAGCAGCATCAGCAGGAAGAACACGATCACGGCGAATACGCCGAGCGTGCGCAACTGCCGTGCCAGATACGCGTTCGCGCCTTCCTGGATCGCCGTGGCGATCTCCTTCATGCTGTCGGTGCCCTCGCCCGCCGCGAGCACCTGGCGCACCAGCACCCCGGCGACCGCGAGCGCCGCCAGGGCGACGACGCCGATGACCATGACGATCAGTCGGTTGTCGTCGGTCAGTACCGCGGCTGCGAAGGTTGTGGGTTGGTCGAACCGATGAGGGGTAGAAAGCCCCGCCATTCGTCCTCCTTGACGCTTGGGCTGAGCTCAAGATGTGGACGGGATTGTAGGTACCGGAAGCTGATCAAAACAGTACGCGTAAACGGAATAGATTGCCCCATGCTATTCAGCAAATGATCGACGGAAGACCCCTGGAAGATCCCCGGGTGATCCATTGACCCACATGGCGTAATGCCGCAGACGCATTGACGCGTGATCGAATTACCGCGTGACTGATCGTGAATACCTTCACGAAGGGATCGTGAAGGTATTCACGATTTCCGGAACCCGTCGACAAAAACGCCAAGGGCCCTGCTCAGCAGGGCCCTTGGCGTTGTAGAGAGGCGAGTGGGGTCAGGGGACGAGCGTGACCGGCGGCGCGGTCGGCCAGCTCATGCGGATCGATCCGCCGTTCTCCCCGGCGGTGACCTCGACGTCGTCGACGAGGCCGCTGATGACCGCGAGGCCCATCTCGTCCTCCTCGGCATCCACGTCCACGTCACCGGCACCCGGAGCGTTGTCGCCAGGAGCCGAACGGGGTGCTTCGTCGCCGACCTCGATGGAGAACAGCTTCTCCTCCTCGATCAGCGTCACCCACACCGGCTCCGTGATGCCGCCGCTCTGGTGCAGTCCGACGGCTCGGGAGCAGGCCTCACCGACGGCGAGTCGCACCTCGTCGAGTACGGCCTCGTCCACTCCGGCCCTGCGCGCCACCGCTGCCGCCACCAGTCGGGCGGTCCTGACGTGCTCGGGCAGCGCGCTGAAGCGGAGTTCAACGGTGGCCATGCATCCCCCTCGGAATACGGGCGTGCGATCAGGGGGCCGGATCGCCGAGACCCGGACCCCCCTCGTTTACTTCTTCCGTCACGGACACACGTACGAGTGACCGCACACGCGTCCGCCAAACGGTCGTCAGTCGGTGGCCGCCACCGCTTCGTCGACCGAGGTGTGAATCGGGAACACCTTGGTCAGACCGGTGATACGGAAGATCTTCAGAATGCGCTCCTGGTTGCAGACCAGGCGCAGCGAGCCCTCATGGGCACGCACACGCTTCAGGCCGCCGACCAGCACGCCGAGCCCGGTGGAGTCGAGGAAATCGACACCCTCCATGTCGACGACGAGGTGAAAACTCCCGTCGTTGACCAGCTCGACCAGCTGCTCACGCAGCTTGGGCGCGGTATAAACGTCGATTTCGCCACCGACCTCGACGACCGTACGATCGCCGACGGTACGGGTCGACAGGGACAGGTCCACGGATCCTCCAGCACCTTGCTATCGAGCGGTCATCCCAAGGGACACCTCGGCAGAGTCCCCAGGACGGTTCGCCAGCCGCGATGGCATTCAATCACTTACCGCAGGGCGTGCACGACGCCTTGGGCCCATTGTCCGTCACGCCAGTGACACACTCGATGCCGATGGCCAAGAATCACCGATCCGAACGACCCTCGGCTTCCGCCGCCCCGCGACCCGATCCGGGCACCATCCTGGACCGGCTCACCTCGGGCCCGAGCCGGGCTTCGCGCATCACTCATACGGAGCACTTGCCCCCGCGTGCGGGCCGTCATGCAGTCTGGCCCGACCGGATTCGCGCCGAGGTCGTCGCGGCCGTCCAGGCCGCCGGTATCGAACACCCCTGGGCCCACCAGGCACTGGCCGCCGAGCACGCCCTGGACGGCGACAACGTGATCGTCGCCACAGGTACCGCCTCGGGCAAGTCGCTCGCGTACCTCGTGCCGGTCCTCTCCCGACTCCTGGACGGCTCCGAGGCGCCCAACGGCCGCGGGGCGACCGCCCTGTACCTCGCCCCGACCAAAGCCCTCGCAGCAGACCAGCGACGTTCGGTGAAGGAACTTTCACAACCTTTGGGAAACGCGGTGCGCCCGGCCGTGTACGACGGCGACACCCCCGTCGAGGAACGCGAGTGGGTCCGCCAGTACGCGAACTACGTCCTCACCAACCCGGACATGCTGCACCGCGGGATACTCCCGTCCCACCCCCGCTGGGCCTCCTTCCTGAAGTCGCTGAAGTACGTCGTCATCGACGAGTGCCACACCTACCGCGGTGTCTTCGGCTCCCACGTCGCCCAGGTCCTGCGCCGGCTGCGCCGCCTGTGCGCCCGCTACGGCGCCTCCCCCGTCTTCCTGCTCGCCTCGGCCACGGCCGCCGAGCCGTCCGTCGCGGCGGGCCGCCTGACGGGCCTTCCGGTGGTCGAGGTCGCGGACGACGCCTCACCGCGCGGTGAACTGGTGTTCGCCCTCTGGGAGCCCCCGCTCACCGAACTGCACGGCGAGAAGGGCGCGCCCGTCCGCCGTACGGCCACCGCCGAGACGGCCGACCTGCTGACCGACCTCACCGTCCAGGGCGTGCGCTCGGTGGCCTTCGTGCGCTCCCGGCGCGGCGCCGAGCTCATCGCGGTGATCGCCCAGGAACGGCTGGCCGAGGTCGACGGCTCGCTGGCCCGGCGGGTGGCCGCCTATCGCGGCGGCTACCTCCCCGAGGAGCGCAGAGCACTCGAACAGGCCCTCCACTCAGGCGAACTCCTCGGCTTGGCCGCCACCACCGCCCTCGAACTCGGCATCGACGTCTCCGGGTTGGACGCCGTCGTCATCGCCGGGTACCCGGGCACCCGTGCCTCCCTGTGGCAGCAGGCGGGCCGCGCCGGACGTGCCGGACAGGGCGCGCTGGCGATCCTGGTCGCCCGCGACGACCCGCTGGACACCTTCCTCGTCCACCACCCGGAGGCCCTGTTCGACCAGCCGGTCGAGTCGACGGTCCTCGACCCCGACAACCCGTACGTCCTCGCCCCCCACCTGTGCGCTGCGGCAGCCGAATCGCCCCTGGTCGAGGAGGATCTGGCGCTCTTCGGCCCCGAAACCGCCGCCCTGCTCCCGCAGTTGGAGGCCGCGAAACTGCTCCGCCGCCGGACGAATGCCTGGCACTGGACCCGCCGTGAACGGGCCGCCGACCTGGCCGACATCCGAGGAGGTGGCGGCAACCCGGTCCAGATCGTCGAGGAGGGCACGGGACGGCTGCTCGGCACCGTCGACGCGGGGGCGTCGCACACGGCTGTACACGAGGGCGCGGTCCACCTCCACCAGGGCCGCACCTATCTCGTCCGCTCACTCGACCTGACGGACTCGGTCGCCCTGGTCGAGGAGGCGAACCCGCCGTATTCGACGGTCGCCCGCGACACGACGTCCATCGCCGTCCTGGAGACCGACGTCGAGATCCCGTGGGGCGACGGCCGGCTCTGCTACGGCTCCGTCGAGGTCACCAACCAGGTCGTCTCCTTCCTGCGCCGACGGGTCATCACCGGTGAAGTCCTGGGCGAGACGAAGCTCGACCTCCCTCCTCGTACGCTGCGCACCCGTGCCGTGTGGTGGACGGTCACCGAGGACCAGCTCGACGCCGCCCGCATCAACCCCGAGATCCTCGGCGGCGCCCTGCACGCAGCCGAGCACGCGTCGATCGGCATGCTGCCCCTGTTCGCGACCTGCGACCGCTGGGACATCGGCGGCGTCTCCGTCCCGCTCCACCCGGACACCCTCCTCCCGACGGTCTTCGTGTACGACGGCCACCCGGGCGGCGCCGGCTTCGCGGAGCGCGCCTTCCACACGGCCCGTTCCTGGCTGACGGCCACCCGGCAGGCCATCGCGTCCTGCGAGTGCGACGCCGGCTGCCCGTCCTGCATCCAGTCCCCCAAGTGCGGCAACGGCAACGAGCCCCTGCACAAACGCGGCGCGGTGCGGTTGCTGACGGTTCTGCTGCAGGGGGCACCGGAGGAGAAGGCTTCGGACGAGCAGGACTGAGGTCCGGGCTTGCGTCACGGTGGCGGCCCGGTCGGCCCCAGAGGGCCTGCGGGTCCCGGCGGACCCGCCCTCGACCTGACCTCCGCCCCGAACAGGCCCCGTCCCGCTGCCACCGTCAGATCCGACGTCTCGCCCACCATCACGCACCGCACGAGCCGGGTGCCCTGGGCCGCGGCCACCCGGTCCGCCCGAGCACAGGCCTCCGGGGCACCCTCCGTCCAGTGGTCCGCCGCCGCGAGCGCCGCGAGATCCGCACCGGCGGCGGCCCGATGGCGGGCCACCGCGGCCTGCCCCATGGCGAGCACCACGCCGAACACCACACACAGGACGGCGATGGCACCCACGCTCCACACAGTGGCGGAGCCCCGGTCGGAACGAAACCGGTCGGAACGGAGCAGGCGGGAGGGCACAACTCCGGCCAGCCGCCCGCGCCTGCCGATTCCCAGGTGTCTCATGAGCCCGCCCCCACCGTCTCCTCCGCCAAAGCCACCGCTTCGTGGGCCACATCGACGGTGAGACCGCCGAGCCCCGGCGGCCGGGCCACCACCGCCACGCGCACGAGGTCGCCCTGCCTGGTGACGGTGACCTCCGCACCGCGCGGGGCCGCGCCGCGAGCCACCTCGGCGACGGTGCCGGGCGGGTCCTGCCGGGCGGCGGCCCGGGCACCGGCCCGGGCCGCGTCCACGCACTGGATCTGCGCGGCGGCGACGAGCAGGGCCCAGACCAGCGCCATGGAGAACAGCACCAGTGCCGGCAGCACCACGGCGGCCTCGGCGGTCACGAACCCCCGGTCCCGGAACCGCCCCACATCCCTCTCCTGGCCAGGGCGTTCACATCTTGGCATCGAGGGCCTTCTTCACGATGGCCTGCAACTCCGAGCTGACCTGGCCGCTCGTCACCACCTTGTAGAGCACCGCGGCGAACGCCACCGCCGCGATGATGCCGACGGCGTATTCCGAGGTCACCATCCCGGCGTCCCGCCGCGCCCCCAGCGCCACTCGCGTCCTGCACACCAGGGCACACATCCGCACCCGCACCATTGTGAACATCTCAACTCCCATGATTTCTAAGTACTGTTGATGGCTTGCTTGTTGTCGGTCTGTTGTCGTGTCAGTTGTCGTTGATTTGGTCGATCAAGCTCCGCCGAGGACCTGCTCCTGAGCACGCGTCCCTCGCGTCATCCACCACCCCCGCCCAGCAGCCCGTCGGCCAGCCCCATCACCACGGGCAGTACGCCGACCGCGATGAAGGCGGGCAGGAAGCAGAGGCCCACCGGCGCGGTGACCATGACGGCCGCCCGCCGGGCCCGTTCCGTCGCCGTGCGACCCCACTCGGCGCGGGTGTCGGCGGCGAGGCGAGCGACGGGCCCGGACGCGGGAACGCCCGACTCGTCGGCCCGCTCCAGCAGTCCGGCCAAGGGGCCGGCTCCCGGTATCGACGCCAACTTCCGCCAGGCTTCGGACGGTTCGCCGCCGAGCCGTACCTCCGCCGCGCCCCGTGCCAGCCGCTCCCCGACCGGTCCCGCCAGCGCTTCGCCCACCGCCTGGGCGGCGATCACCGGACCGGCGCCGGCCGCGATGCACGCGGCCAGCAGATCGGCTGCGAGCGGAAGCTGCCGAGCCGCCTCGGCCGTGTCGACGGCCTCCGCCGCCGTACCACCGGCCGTCCGCCGCAGTCGCCACCACCACAGCGCGACCCCGGCGACCAGCCCCACCACTACGCCGGCCACACCGCCGACCAGCGCCCACCCGCCGCTCACCGCCCCCGCCACGGGCAGCCACCGCCGTACGGCATTCCGCGCCCCGAACCGCCTTTCCCCCAGGGCGCGTTCCCGCCGGACCTCCAGCGCGAGCAGCCGGGCCAGCCTCCGGCGCACCCGCCGTTCACGCCGTACCGTCCCGATCCACCGCAGCAGCCACCCGAGGGCCAGCGCGACCCCGAGCAACACCCCCAGCCTGTGGAATACATCCGCGTTCATGCCGACTCCCCTTTCCGGACACCGTCGGCGGCCGCACCAAGACGGCCCCCGTCACTCGCTCCGCCGGCCCTCGGTCCGCCGACCCTCATGCCGTCTCCGCTCCCCGCACGATCCGCAGCGCCCACCACAGTCCGACGCCTTCCAGCACACCGCCGACCAGCAGGCAGCCCAGGCCTGCGCCGGTGTGCAGCAGCACGTGCAGGGGGTCGGCACCCAGTGCCGTGCCCAGGACCAGTCCCAGCACCGGGAGACCGGCGAGCATCACCGCCGTCGACCGGGCACCCGCCAACTGGGCTCGCAGGTCCGCACGTTGGTCCCGGTCGGCCCGCAGGGCCCCTTCGAGGCGGTCGAGTCCGGCCGCCAGTCCGGCGCCCTGGTCCACGGCCACCCGCCAGCACGCCGCGAGGCCCAACAACCCCTCCGCGCCCGGTTGTCGGGCCGCCGCGGCGAGCGCCCCGGGTACGTCACCGCCGAACCGTGCGGCCGCCAGCACCGACGCCTGCGCCTCACCGAGGCCGCCTGAGTCGCGTGCCGCCCGCAACAGCGCCTCTCCCGGCTGCCGCCCGGCGCGCACCTCACCGGCGAGCGCCCCGCACAGCGCGATCACCTCGTCGCCCCGCCGCTCACGTGCCCGGCGCACCTCGCCGGCCAGCCTGACCCGGCGCAGCAACGGCACCCCGGCCGCGCCCGCCAGGACCGGCACCACGGAGGCGCCCAGCAGCGCCACCACCAGCCCGACGGCCACCGACCACCACTCGGCCCGCAACCAAGCGCGCAACCGCCGCAGTTCACCGACCGCCCGCTCCCACGGAGGGGGCCCCGTACTCCCGGCCCCGCCTCCGGCGAGCAACAGCTCCGCCCGCCGTGCCCCCGGATACCGCCCGCCCAGCAGCCAGCAGACCGACCCCACGCACACCCCGGCCACGCCCATCGCCAACACTCCCGTCCCCGTCACGCGCCTTCACTCCCCTGCCCCTTGTCACCGCCGGCGCGGAGCAGCCCCCGCAACCGCTCCCAGCCCCGCTCGTACGCGAACGCCTCCTCGCCCCACCTCAGCGCCGGAACCGTCACCACCAGCCCGGAGGGATCCCGCTCCAGCACATGCACCTCGGCGATCCGGCGCCGCCCGGCCCGGTCGCGGACGAGGTGCAGGACCACCGACAGCGCGGCCGCCAACTGGCTGTGCAGCGCGGCCCGGTCGAGCCCGGCAGCCGTGCCCAGTGCCTCCAGCCGCGCCGGTACGTCCGCCGCCGCGTTCGCGTGCACCGTCCCGCAGCCGCTGTGACCTGTGTTCAAAGCGGCGAGCAGGTGCACGACCTCGGCGCCTCGGACCTCCCCGACCGCCAGCCGGTCGGGCCGCATCCGCAGCGCCTGCCGCACCAGGTCTTGGAGCGTGACCAGGCCCGCGCCCTCCTGGTTGGCGGGTCTGGTCTCCAGGCACACGACGTGCGGATGATCAGGCCGCAGCTCTGCCGAGTCCTCGGCGAGCACGATCCGCTCGCCCGGGCCGACCAGCCCCAGCAAGGCGCTGAGGAGGGTGGTCTTGCCACACCCCGTACCGCCGCTGATCAGGAAGGACAGCCGTGCGTCGAGCAGTGCCCGCAACACCCGGTCGCCGCCCGGCGGTACCGTCCCCGCGGCCATCAGCTCATCCAGGGTGAATGCGCGCGGCCGTACCACCCGGAGCGACAGACAGGTGCAGCCGACGGCCACCGGAGGCAGTACCGCGTGCAGACGGGTCCCGTCGGGGAGCCGGGCGTCGACCCACGGGCGGGCGTCGTCGAGGCGCCGTCCGGCCACCGCTGCGAGGCGCTGCGCGAGCCGACGTACGGCGCCCGCGTCCGGGAAGGAGACGGCGGTCAGCTCCAGTCCGCCGCCCCGGTCCACCCACACCCGGTCCGGGGCCGCCACCAGCACGTCACTGACCGACGGATCGGCGAGCAGCGGCTCCAGCGGGCCGGTGCCGACCAGCTCCGACCTCAACCGCTCCGCGGCGCCCAGCACTTCGGCGTCCCCGAGCACCCGCCCCTGCTCCCGCAGTGCCTGTGCCACGCGCGCGGGCGTCGCCTCGGCCCCGCTCTCGGCCAGCCACTGCCGTACGCCGTCCAGCAGTCCGGTCGACGCACCCGGCCCCTCGTCCCAGCGGCCGCCGCTCATGCGCTGCCCGCCTCGGCCAGCGCCCGCTCCCAGAACATGGTGCAGAACCGGGCCAGCGGTCCGCGTACGGCCGCTCCTGGCGGCGCCTTGCCCTCGTGCGGGCGGGACAGCGCCGATTCGACGGGGACCTCACCTGCCAGCGGCAGGTTGAGCAGCCGGGCCACCTCGTGGTCGTCCAGCCCCGGTGTGTACGGCCCCCGTACCGCCACGCGCAGGTCGCGCAGGACCATGCCGACGGCGGACGCCACCCGGCCGGCCGCCGCGACGGCGCGCAGTTCACCGGGGACCACCAGGAGTCCGACGTCCAGTTGGGCGAGGACTTCCGCGACCCCGTCATCGATGCGGCGCGGGAGGTCGACGACGACAGCGCCGCCGCTCCGTCTGGCCGCGGCGAGCACCGCCCGTACGGCCTGGGGCGGGACGGACACGCTGTCTCCGCGGTCCCAGCTCAGCACCCTCAGGGAGTGCAGTTTCGGCAGCGACTCCTCCAGGGCGCCGCCGCCGACCCGGCCGCGCGAGGCGGCGAAGGCCGGCCAGCGCAGACCGTCGGCCGTCTCCCCACCGAGGAGTACGTCGAGTCCGCCGCCCAGCGGATCCGCGTCCACGAGCAGGGTGCGCAGTCCCTCGCGCGCGGAGGTGACGGCGAGCGCGCAGGCCAGCGTGGACGCTCCCGCCCCGCCCCGGCCGCCGATGACGCCCACGGTGAGCGCGGGCCTGCCGACGCCCTCGGCGACGTCGGCGATCCGGTCGACGAGCCACTGCTCGCCGTCGGGCAGCATCAGGACGTGGTCGGCGCCGATCTCTACGGCCCGCCGCCAGACCCCCGAGTCGTCCTGGTCGCGCCCGACCAAAACCACGCCCCGTCGGCGCGCGGCTCCGCGCACCCGTCGTACGGCGTCGTCGCCGACCAGGACGAGGGGTGCCGCCTCCCAGCCGCCGCCTCGCTCGGGCACCCCGTGGTGCACTTCGGGTGTGGCACCGGCCGCCGCGCACAGCCGCAGCAGGTCGTCGAGCAGGTCGGCGTCCTCGGTGACGATCAGCGGTCCGCTCTGCCGTCCCTCGGCTCCGGCCCGGTCGTTGTCGTGTGTGATGGCTCCAGCCATGTCTTCCAGCCCCCTTCGCTATATGCGCGGCCGACGGAATCCGGCCATACGCGCCCGGCAAACGGAACCGGCCATGAACTCGCCGCGAGCGGGACGCGCTGGAATCACGGTGCAGCGAACCCGGAAAAGAAGTGGATCTTGAGCGAAATCTGTGGACAACTCGGCGGTTGTGGATATCGGCATCACCCAAACAGGTGAGCAATCTTCGACTTTCCACAGAGCACCGCTTCAGCTACACACGGTGACGAGTCCTGGGCATGCGAAAGAGGCGGCCGGAGCCGCCTCGGACGGCACCACGGCCGCGGACACTGAGCTGGGTAAGAAGGAAAACCCACCCGGACATGCGACGACCCCCGCCGGGGGGGAGAGCGGGGGTCGTCCCCACGGTTCGACTCGGGGGGGGAGGAGCCGGACCGGGTTAGCACGGTCGCGAACGATCCGTGACTTCCATGGTGTACCCGACGGCCTTCTCAGGCAAACCCACATGCCACTCCTTAGGCCGAATGGTGGGCGCCTATGCTCAGCCTCGTGGAAAACCACTCGTTGCCCCGCGCAGCCGCCTTCTTCGACCTGGACAAGACGGTCATTGCGAAGTCGAGCACGCTCACGTTCAGCAAGTCGTTCTACCAAGGCGGCCTCATCAACCGCAGGGCCGTACTGCGTACCGCGTATGCCCAGTTCGTCTTCCTGGCGGGCGGTGCCGACCACGACCAGATGGAGCGCATGCGCGAGTACCTGTCCGCGCTGTGTCGCGGCTGGAACGTCCAGCTGGTCAAGGAGATCGTCGCCGAGACGCTGCACGACCTGATCGACCCGATCATCTACGACGAGGCCGCCTCCCTCATCGAGGAGCACCACACCGCCGGCCGTGACGTGGTGATCGTGTCCACGTCGGGCGCGGAGGTCGTCGAGCCGATCGGTGAACTGCTCGGTGCGGACCGGGTGGTGGCCACGCGGATGGTCGTCGGCGACGACGGGTGCTTCACGGGCGAGGTGGAGTACTACGCGTACGGGCCGACGAAGGCCGAGGCGATCAAGGAGCTGGCCGAGTCCGAGGGATACGACCTCGCCCGCTGCTACGCGTACAGCGACAGCGTCACCGACATCCCCATGCTGTCGTCCGTCGGCCATCCGCATGCCGTGAACCCGGATCGCGCGCTGCGCCGGGAAGCGGTCGCCCGCGGGTGGCCGATCCTGGACTTCCACCGTCCGGTCCGGCTGAAGCAGCGCCTGCCCGCGCTCTCCGTACCGCCGCGTCCGGCCCTGGTCGCCGCTGCCGCGATAGGTGCGGCGGCCGCCACGGCGGGCCTCGTCTGGTATGCGAGCCGACGGCGTCCGACGGCCGTCTGAGCCGCCCCTCCGGCCCCGTCCGGAGCCATCCGGCACACCGGCGCCCGATTCATTCCTGTTTGAGGATAAAAGTAAAGAAGTGCAGTCAGGGCTTCCGCTTGCCCCGGTCCAGGAGTAGAAAGGACTCAACGGCCCGCGAGACCAAGGACATCCGAAAGGATCACCTTTATAACGCATTTGGCCCCACGGACCCGAGCATGAACACTGGGCACCCACGCGACGTCGACCCGTCGATTACGGGCCAGCCGCACCAGGTTACGGGCAGAGTTCCCGACCTGATGGGCAACAATACGAGGACGCTTGGTAACCGGGTG
>NZ_AEJB01000427.1 GCF_000331005.1 Streptomyces turgidiscabies Car8 | reverse complement strand
CCCAGCACGCCGTACTTGCGGGCGAGGAGCCGCCGGTAGACGTCGGTCGCGGACTGGTCGAGGATCTCGGCGGTACCGGGGACCTGGTCGCCGGTCGGATTGCCGCGGACGTCGCAGGGGCCGACGAGGACGTCGGCCCGGTTGCGGATCCGCTTCACCTTCCAGGAGTCCGTCACCGACCAGGCTCCGAGCGCGTCCCCGTCCCGCACCACCCAGACCGGGGTGGCGACGGACGTGCCGTTCTTGCGGAAGCTGGTGATCAGCAGGTACTTGCCCGCGCCGAGCCGGTCCAGGGTGCTGGTGTCGTCCATGGACGCGAGTCTAGGCGCCAGGACTTCGGTTGCCGCCCGGCGCCCTCCCCTCCTCGCCCGCTCTCACCAGCGCGGCAGCCGCCGCTCGTACTCCGGCCGGATCCGCCGCATGTACCCGGTGTCGTCGCGGTCCCGTATCCCGGAGTCGAGGTAGCGGCGGTGTGCCCGGTCGAGGGCGTCGGGGTCGAGTTCGACACCCAGGCCGGGGCCGGTCGGCACTTTCACCGCGCCGTCGCGGACCTCGATGGCGCCGGGGACGATCACGTCGTCGGCCGAGTTCCACGGGTAGTGCGTGTCGCAGGAGTGCGCGAGGTTGGGAATGGCGGCGCCGACGTGGGTCATCGCGGCGAGGCTGATGCCCAGGTGCGAGTTGGAGTGCATGGACAGCTCGATGCCGAACGCCTCGCAGACGGCGGCGAGTTGACGGGTCCGGCGCAGTCCGCCCCAGTAGTGGTGGTCGGTGAGGAGTACCTGGATCGCGTTCTGCTCGACGGCGGGGCGCAAGTGTTCCCAGGCGATCACGCACATGTTGGTGGCGAGCGGCATCGGCGCGTCCTTCGCCACCTCGGCCATGCCGGGGATGGTGGCGGTCGGGTCCTCCAAGTACTCGACGACGCCGTCGAGTTCACGGGCGACGTACTTGGAGGTCTCCACCGTCCAGGCCGTGTTGGGGTCGAGCCGCAGCGGCTGTCCGGGGAACGCCTCGGCGAGCGCCTTCATCGCGGCGATCTCCTCGTCGGGCGGGAAGACACCGCCCTTGAGCTTGAACGAGGTGAATCCGTAACGCTGTTGCATCAGCCGGGCCTGTTCGACGACCCCGGCCGGGTCGAGGGCCTCGCCCCACTCGTCACCGATGGCCGCACGGCCGTCGAGGGCGGGGTGTTCGGCCCACTTGTAGAAGAGGTACGCGGCGAAGGGCACGGCGTCCCTGACCTTGCCGCCGAGCAGGTCGCTGACCGGGCGGCCCAGCAGCTTGCCCTGGGCGTCGAGGCAGGCCACCTCGACGGCCGAGGTGGCCCAGCCGCGGTCGTGGGACCGGGGCACGGCCGGCGTCAGGACGGCGTCGATCGCGGCGGCGATGGCGGTCGTGTCGAAGACGTCCATGCCGACGACGACCTTCGCGGCCTCCTGGAGCCGTTCGAGCCGGGCACTGCCGCCGGGTGACTCGCCGAGGCCCACCGTGCCGTTCTCCAGGACGAGTTGGAGGACGCAGCGCAGGGCGAGCGGCTCGTGCACCCCGTCGGCGTTGAGCAGCGGCGGGTCACTGAACGCGATGGGCGTGATGAGGAGTTCACGGATACGCGTGCCGGTGCCGGTGCCGGTCATGTGCGTACTCCTGTCGTCGTTCGCGATGCCGCTCATGCGCGGACCGCCTCCAGACCGTGGTCGATGAGTTTCGCGAGCCGGGCCAGGTGCTCCGGCGTCGGGTCGAGCAGGGGCGCCCGGACTCCGCCGACGTCCAGGCCCCGGAGGGTCACGCCGGCCTTGACCAGCGCCACCGCGTATCCGGGTACCTCGTCACGGAGTTCGACGAGCGGGCCGTAGAACTCGTCGAGGAGCTTGGTGACCAGGGCCTTGTCGCCCTCCCCCAGCGCCCGGTGGAACGCGGTGGCGATCTCCGGGGCGAAGGCGAACACGGCGGACGAGTACAGGTCGACGCCGACGCCCTGGTAGGCGGCGGCCGTCATCTCGGCGGTGGGCAGGCCGTTGAAGAAGGCGAAGTCCTCGCCGCCGGGCAGCCCCCGGATCGTACGGACGATGCGGTGCATGCGTTCGAGGTCGCCGATGCCGTCCTTGAGGCCGACGACCCCGGGCAGGCTCGCGATCTCGGCGGCCGTCGCCTCGGTGAGGCGGGCGGTGCCGCGCTGGTAGAAGATCACCGGCAGCCGGGCCGCCGACGTCACCTCCCGCGCGTACCGCACGAGCCCCCGCTGCGGTGCGGTCACCAGGTACGGCGGCAGCAGCAGGATGCCGTCGGCGCCGGCCTCCCGGATACGGGCGGCCTGGTCGAGGGCGACCGGCACCGGACCGCCCGCGGCGGCCAGCACGGGGACGCGTCCGGCGGTCGTGGCGACCGCGATCCTGGTCGCCTCCCCGATCTCGGCGGGCGTCAGCGCGTGGAACTCACCGGTGCCGCAGGCGACGAACACCCCGCCCGCGCCTAGGGCGACCCCCGCCTCGATGTGCTGGGCGAGGCGTTCCCCGTCCAGCGTTCCGTCCGCCGCGAAGGGCGTCACCGGAAAGAACAGCACTCCCTGGAACTTCATGTCTCTCTCAAACGTGGGGGGTCGGGGGGTGTCAGCCCTTGGTGGCACCGGCGGCGATGCCGGTGACCAGCGAGCGCTGAAGGAGCAGATAGACGATCAGGCTGGGTACGAGGGCGATGACCGCGCCCGCCAGCACCACCCCGGAGCCGACCTCGGGGTCGGTGCGCAGGACGGACAGGGCGACGGTGACCGTGTAGTCGGTGGGGTCCTTGGCGGCGATCAGGGGCAGCAGGTACTGGTCCCAGATCATGATGAAGCCGAGGACACCGGCCACGCCCAGCGCGGGCTTGCACAGCGGCAGCACGATCTGCCACAGCATGCGCAGCTCACCGACGCCGTCGAGGCGGGCGGCTTCCTCGATCTCGTCGGGTATGTCCTTCATGAACTCGGTCAGCATCATCACCGAGAAGCCCCAGGCACCCAGCGGGAGGATGACGCCCCAGACGGTGCCCTTGAGGTCGAGGTGGACCACCGGGACGTCGCCGAGGACCAGTGACAGCGGGATCGCGATGACCTCCTCGGGAAGCATCATCGTCAGCATGAACAGGGTCAGTATCAGGGCCTGGCCACGGAACCGGTGCCTGGCCAGCGCGTACGCGGCGAGTGTGCAGACCACGAGCTGGAGGAGCAGTCCGCCGCCCGCTATGACGAGCGAGTTGGAGAAGTAGTCCCAGATGCCGCGCTCGCCGGCCACCGTGAAGTTCAGCAGCGTGCTGTCGTGCGGCAGGAAGGACAGCGAGGAGCCGCTGGCGTTCTCCGTGAAGGCGCCCGAGAGGATCGCGAGGAAGGGCGCGGCGAAGACGGCCAGGGCTATGGCGCAGAGCAGGATCCGCAGGGCCCAGGCGGTGCCTGGTTTGTCGTTCCAGCCGAGGGCGGTGTCGAAGCGGGCCGGAGTGGTCCGCTGTACCTTGCCGGACCGCTTGCCGGTCGTCCTCGGTGCGGTCGTCCGGACGGGGTCGATGGCGGGGGCGCTCATCGCACGTCTCCCCTCTTGCGGAAGTAGTTGACGGTGACGGTGAGCAGCAGCGTCACGCAGAGCAGTACGACGGAGGCCGCCGAGGCGCCGCCGATGTCGTTGCGGGTGAAGCCGAGGGTGTAGGCGCGGGTCATCCAGACCTCGGTGGACCCGGCCGGGCCGCCGCCGGTGAGGACGTAGACCTCGGTGAAGACGCGCAGTCCGCGGATCGCGGCGAGGGTGAGGACGATGCCGAGGGCGGGGCGGATCGCCGGCAGGGTGACGTAGCGCAGCCGCTGCCAGAGGGAGACACCGTCCATGGCTGCGGCCTCGTACAGCGAGCGGTCGACGCCCGCGAGGCCGGCCATGATGATGACCATGTTGTAGGGGGCCCAGATCCAGATGCCCATGGCCATCGTCGACCACAGGGCGAGGTCCGGGTTGTCGAGGAACTGGACGGGGCCGAGCCCGAAGAAGTCCAGGCCGCTGTTGATCAGGCCGTCGGAGGTCGGGTAGTACATCAGCCGCCACAGCTCGCCGACGACCGCGGTGGCGGTGACGGCGGGGAGGAAGACGGCGGTGCGCACGATCTTCAGCGAGCGGGCCTGGCCCTCCAGGAGCAGGGCGAGGACGAAACCGAGGACGATGGCGCCCAGGGACTGGCCGAGGCCGAGGACCAGGGTGTGTCCGATGGCGTCCTGGAAGCGGTGGTCGGTCAGGACCCGGGTGTAGTTGTCGAGGCCGGTCCACTTGTCGCCGAGGAAGGGCCGCACGTCGAAGAAGCTGAGCCAGACGCCCTTGGCCATCGGCCAGAACTTGAAGACGAGGGCGAGCAGCAGGCCAGGGGCGAGGAACAGCCACGGCACCAGGGACTTCTTGGTGAGGCGCCGGCCTCCGCGCGCCGCGGGGGTGGTCACGGTAGCGGTCATTTCAGCAGGTCCTGGTCCTTGAGGTCACCGGCGAGGGTCTCGTTGAGCTCCTTCAGCTGGGAGCGGACGTCACCGCCGCAGTACGTGAAGATCGCGTTGAGGCTGTCCGCGGTGTCCTGCTTGATGGGGGCGAAGTCGGGGGCGTTCGGGAACTGCTGCGAGGCGTCCTCGTACGCCTTCTGCACCACGCTCCAGCGGGGGTCGTCGCGGACTGTCGCCGCGTCCAGCGTGGAGTTCACGGGGATGCGGACGACGGGCTGGTTCTCGCCGGTCATGGCGATCCTCTGGCCCTCGGGGCTGATGAGGAACGCGGCGAGTTCCTGTTCCTGCTTCGCTTTTCCGGTCTTCGCGCCGAAGTAGACGTTCTCGCCGTCGGCCAGTACGTCGCCGCCCGCCGGGCCCGCGGGGGCCGGGACGACCTCGTACTTGTCCTTGCCGGGGGTCTGGTCGAAGGTGGTGATGTTGTAGGGGCCGGTCATGTACATCCCGGCGTTGCCGTCCTGGAAGTTGGTCGCGGTGGAGGTGACCGCGGTCAGGGCGCCGGGCTGGGTGACAGCGTTGTCACCGCAGAAGAGGTTGTCCTTCATCCAGGTCACGGTGTTGACGGCGGCGGCCGAGTCCATCGCCGGCTTGTAGGTGCCCGTGCCGTCCGGCTCGACGATCTTCGCGCCGCCCTGCCAGAGGAAGCTGGAGCCCCACCAGGCCGCGTACCCGTTCTGGGCGCTGCCGGGGACGACCATGCCGTAGGTGTCGGCCTTGCCGTCGCCGTCCGGGTCGCGGGTGGCGAACGCCTTGGCGACGTCCAGCATCTCCTGCCAGGTGGTGGGCGCCGTGAGGCCGAGCCTCTGGAGCCAGTCCTTGCGGATCATCAGGGTCTGGGCCTGACGGGAGTAGGGGATGCCGTAGTGCTTCCCGTCGATACCCACGGTCGACGCCCAGGATTTGGCGGTGATCTGGTCATGGCCCGCGATCGAGTCGGGGTCGATGGCCTTCAGCAGCCCCTGGCTCTGGTAACTGCCCATCAGTGCCGTGTCGTTGATCATGACGTCCGGCAGGTCCTTGGTGGACGCGCGGCTCTGCAGCTGCTGGTCGAAGTTGATGACCGGCTGGTAGTCGACCTTGATCCCGGTCTTCCCGGTGAAGGCGGCGAACACCCGCCCGTAGGTGGCGGCGGCGTCCGGGTTGCTCCGGGTCCACACCTCGAGGGTGTTCGGGTCGTCGCTGGAGCCGCCGGAACCGGTTCCGCAGGCGGCCGTTGCGAAAGCGAGGCCCGTGACGGCGAGCACGGCGGCCAGGCGGCGACTTCGTCGGCGATCGCCCATGGAAGTTCTCCGTTCATATTCGTGAACGTCTTTCACGAATCTAAATGATCGCTGTAAGCTACGAACGGTTTCAGCCGTATGTCAAGACATGGTTCCGAGTTTTCACCGACGTCACACGACCCGCAGCACCCGAGACCACAGCTACGACAAGGGAGTCGGGCACGGCTCCTGGAACCGGTTCACAACCGACGCGTCCAGACCCTCGCCAACATCAACAACCTTGTCTAGATTGCGTGTTGACACTTTCTCGCCGGTGCTCAGGAGCTGCCCCCGTGCCCGAGAACCCCCCGGCCGCATCGCTGCAGGCGCGGATCAACTCGCGTCAGCCGCACACGGCTCGGATCTGGAACTACTGGCTCGGCGGCCGGGACCACTACGAGGTCGACCGCGCGGCCGGCGACCAAATCCGTGAACTGCACCCGGGTATCGGCGAATACGCCCGGGCGGACCGCCTCTTCCTGGCGCGGGCCGTGCGCCATCTGGTCACCGAGTGCGGGATACGTCAGTTCCTCGACATCGGCACCGGACTGCCGACGGCGGACAACACGCACGAGGTGGCCCAGCGGATCGCTCCCGAGACCCGGGTCGTGTACGTCGACAACGATCCGCTCGTCATGGTCCATGCCCGCGCCCTGCTCACCAGCACACCCGAGGGGCGTACCGACCATGTCGACGAGGACCTGCGCAATGTCGACGCGCTCCTCGAACAGGCGGCGCGCACCCTGGACCTCACCCGGCCCGTCGCGCTGATGCTGCTCGGGGTGGTCATCTTCCTCGGCGACGACGAGAACCCGCACGGTGTCGTACGACGGCTGCTGGACGCCCTCCCGCAGGGCAGCCATCTCGCGCTGTCGCACACCATCACCGGTCCGGCGCTGGCCGAGGTGGACGCGGCGGTCCGGTACTGGAACGCGCACGGCACTCCCCGGCTGACCCAGCGCAGCCCCGAGGAGGTGGCGCGCTTCTTCGACGGCCTCGATCTCCTGGATCCGGGGGTGGTGTCCTGTTCGCGCTGGCGCCCGGAGGGATTCCGCGCCGGCCAGGACGAGCCGGCGGAGGTCGCCATGTACTGCGGGGTGGCCCGCAAGCCCTGACGCGCTCTGCTCCCGGCCGGCGGACCCGGACGGGATCTTGGAGTCGGTGAACACGAACACCGCTCGCCACGTATGGAAGTGAGGGTCACTCAACGACCGGAGGGCCCCGCGGTGTCGACACCGCGCGTTCAGGGTTCGGGAGCCATTGATGAGGCACGCACGACGACGGATCGTCCGGCGAGCGACACGGCTGGCGGCCGTCGGCGGAGTCATCCTCGGCGGGTTGATGGTCACCCAGGCTGTGGCGAGCGAGCCGCCAGAAGTCAATCTGCCGTTCAGCTCCGCCCAGGCGGCCGGCACCACCGGCAGCGAACTCGTCACCGAACTCGGCACCGACCGGACGGCGGGCAGCTGGATAGCGGCCGACGGGAAACCGGTCGTCGCGGTCACCGACGCCGAGGCGGCCACGGAGGTCGAGAAGGCGGGCGCCCGCGCCAAGATCGTGGACCACAGCATGAACGACCTGAAGTCCGCTACCAAAACGCTGCGTTCAGCGCCGCGTGTGGCGGGCACCGCGTGGGCGGTCGACTACACCAAGAACGAGGTGGTCGTCCAGGCCGACAGCACGGTGTCGGCCGCCGACTGGGCCAAGCTGTCCGCGGTCGCCAAGAGCATCGGCGGTTCCGTGCGGATGGAGCGGAGCGAGGGCACGTTCACGACCCGTATCAACGCGGCGCAGCCGATCCTGTCGACCGGCGGGCGCTGCTCGGCGGGCTTCAACGTGACCAACGGTTCGGCCGACTTCATCCTGACGGCCGGTCACTGCGGGCCCAACGGTTCGGTGTGGTTCGCGGACACCGGGGGCTCGACGGAGATCGGCAAAACGATCAGCAGCAGCTTCCCGATCAACGACTACTCGCTCGTGCAGTACAACGGCGGCTCGGCCGGTGACGGTGCCGATGTCGTCGCCATCGGCAACGGCCGGGGTGTGCGCATCACGGGCGCGGCCGATCCGACCGTCGGCCAGAAGGTGTTCCGCAGCGGCAGCACCACCGGGCTGCGCGACGGGAAGGTGACCGGGCTCAACGCCACGGTCAACTACCCGGAGGGCACGGTGTCGGGCCTGATCGAGACCACCGTGTGCGCCGAGGCGGGTGACAGCGGCGGCCCGCTGTTCTCCGAGGGCATCGCCCTCGGGATCACCTCGGGCGGCAACGGCGACTGCAAGACCGGCGGTACGACGTTCTTCGAGCCGGTGACAGAGGCACTGACCGCGCTCAATGTCCGCCTGATCGGCCAGGCCGGTCAGGCGGCCGCTCCGGCGCCGTCGGGTGCGGCCACGCAGAGCGCCGTCGCCCCCGGGGAGGCCCAGCCGGGCTCGGTGGCGCCGGTGACGGGTGGCTCCGCCGGGGAGGCACTGCTGGACAAGCTCGCGGACCCGAAGAACGTGGGCCCCGGGCTGCTGATCGCGGGCGGCAGCCTGATCGCCCTGGTCGCCACCCGGTGGTTCCGGGTGGAACAGGACCGGAGGGACTACCGCAGGTCGTACTCGGCGACCTGGAGCTGACTGCTCCGCCGGTTCGGCGGTTCGTCGGGCGCGGGTCCGATGGGGCTGGTCGCGCAGTTCCCGGCGCCCCTCCAGGGGCGCGGGGGCGACGAACCAGCAGAAACACTGAAGGCCGGGGCTGACGCGCTCTGTGCGCGGCCCCGGCCCTACCGGCCAGACATCGATCGAAAGTGGTTACGCGTCGCGCCCGGGGTGCGGGGAGACCGCGGCCCATTCGGCGACGAGCTGCTGATAGGTCAGCCGCTGCTCGCTGTTGAGGATCCCGCCCGACCGGAGCCACAGGGCCCGGATCTCTTCGTTGACGTCGGCTGCCGAGCGATCAGGGGCGGATTGAAGAGTGGTGGACATGCTGTGAAGCATATGACGCCCCCAGTGAAAACTAAATCGATTAAAACGGACCATTCCGGCATTACTGACCGTGTTACTGATCACGTGCAGTACGTCACCCTCCCCGCACCGAGCCCCCGGGTTCACCGGTCGGCCGCCCCCAGCACGAGTACCTGAATGGCCAGTACGGCGGCCCCGCGCGCCCAGTCGTGGAAGTCGGAGACCTTGGTCTCCAGGTTGACCGGGTCCGCGAGCGGATGCCGGTTGGCGAGGATGCTCTCCTCGATCGCCGCACCTGCCACCGCGACGAGCCCGACCCCCTCACCGGCGAGCAGGATCTTCTCGGGCATCGCGAAGTTGGCGATCTGGGCGACCAGTGTGCCCAGCGCGCGGGCCGCCTCGTCGACGACGCGGGCGGCCATGGGGTCACCGGCGGCGGCCCGGGCGAGGATCTCGTCGTACGACAGATCGTGGCCGGTGGCGGCGCGGATCTGGTAGCGGATGCTGGGGATGGTGAGCAGGGAGATGGCGCTGCCGCGTTCCCCGTCGGGGGTGAGCGGGCCGTTCGGGTTGACGATCCAGCGGCGCCCGATGCCGAGACCGTCCTCGGAGGACAGCACCCGCCGGCCGCCGCTGACCAGGCCGTAGCCGAGTCCCGCTCCTATGGTGAGGACCGCGAAGCGGTCGAGGCCACGGCCCGCGCCGAACCAGCTCTCGGCCTCGACGAGGGCGGTGACGTCGTTCTCCACGACCACCCGCAGTCCGGTGCGCTCCTCGACGAGGTCGGCGAACGGGACGTCGTACCAGTCCAGGAACACGGAGTCGGCGACCACCGAGCGGTTCTCGACGCGTCCGCCGACGCCGATGCCGATGCCGGCGACAGCCGGGTGGGCGGCGGTCAGTTCGGCGGCCATCGCGGCGACCAGGTCGGCCACACGGGCCGGGTCATGGCTGGTGAGGGGCCGGTCGAGGCGGGCGACGACCTCGCTGCGCAGAGAGGTGACGACGCTGTAGACCATGTCGTCGGTGATCTTGAAGCCCAGGAAGGCGCGGGACTCGGCGACGACGTCGAGGGGCTGCGACGGCCGCCCCTGACGCACCTCGTCCGGGGATCCGGCGTCGGACGCCTCGACGAGCAGTCCTGATTCGAGCAGCGGTTTGGTGAGTCTGGTGAGGCTGCCGGCGGAGAGGTCGAGCCGCCGGGCGAGTTCGGCGCGGGACAGGGGGCCGTGGACGAGCACCTCGATGGCCACCGTGCGCTCGCCGGGGCTGAGCGGCGGCCAGCCGTCGGTCACTGCGGTCATGCCGATCAGACCCCTCACCTTTTCTTTTGCCACGGAACTAACAAGGTCACGATACGGCGAGAAACCTGGCTTGGAAAAGATATCTGCTCGCATCTTGACGAATGGATTCTTCCACCCCGAAAGTAAGTGCCCTGAGGACGAGCCGCCGACGAGCAGACGAGGGAGTCTCTCCATGACCGTCGCCTCCACCAGCCCTCCCCTGCGTCGACCACGTGGTGACGGGGCGCTCGCGGCGCTTTTCGTCGCCCCGGCGATGCTGGGCTTCCTGGTGTTCCTGCTCTGGCCCACACTGCGGGGCGTCTACCTGAGCTTCACCCGCTTCAACCTGCTGACCCCCGCCGAGTGGGTGGGGCTCGACAACTACGTCCGGATGGTGCACGACCCCATTTTCTGGGACTCGTTGGGCGTCACCGTCGAGTACGTCGCCATCAACATCGGCGTTCAGACGGTGTCGGCTCTCGCCATCGCGGTACTGCTCCAGCGGCTGACGCAGTCCGCGGTCCTGCGCGGCATCGTGCTCACCCCGTATCTGATGTCGAACGTCGTCGCGGGCATCGTCTGGCTCTGGATACTCGACACCCAGCTCGGCATCGGCAACGAGATCGTCGCGGCCCTCGGCTTCGACCGGATCCCGTTCCTCGCGGACGAGACCTGGGCGATCCCGACGATCGCACTGATCAACGTCTGGCGGCACGTCGGTTACACCGCGCTGCTGCTGTTCGCGGGTCTGCAGGCCATCCCGAACGACATGTACGAGGCCGCCAAGGTGGACGGGGCGAGCGAGGGGCGGATGTTCTGGCGCATCACCATGCCGTTGCTGCGGCCCGTTCTCGCGGTGGTCCTGATCATGACGGTGATCGGCTCGTTCCAGGTCTTCGACACGGTCGCGGTGACGACGTCGGGCGGTCCCGCGAACGCCACCAACGTGCTGCAGTTCTACATCTACGGCGCCGCCTTCGGCCGCTTCCAGTTCGGCTACGCGTCCGCGATGTCCGTGGCCCTGCTGGTCGTACTGAGCGCGATCACCTTCCTCCAGTACCGGCTCACCCGGGCCGGCCACACCGACCTCGGCTGACCGGGAGAAGCGACACCATGACGACGCCGACCACCCTGACGACACCGGCACCAGCACCGGCCCCGACTCCCGCGAAGGCTGCCGTACGACCGCTCCGGCGCGGGCCCTCCCTCGGGCGGATCGCCGCCTGGGCGTTGATGGCCGCGATCGTGCTGGTCACCATGCTGCCCTTCTACTGGATCCTGCGCACCGCGCTGTCCACCAACGCGGGCCTCGCCGCCGACCCGACGAACCCTCTGCCCGTGCATCCGACCACCGGCGGTTTCGAGCGCGCGCTCGGCCTGCAGTCCACCAAGGAGGCGATAGCCCAGGGCGGCGCGGGCGGCGGCCTGGACTTCTGGCGCTACCTTCTCAACTCGGTGTTCGTGTCGACCCTGATCACCGGTTGTCAGATCTTCTTCTCGGCGATGGCCGCGTACGCCTTCGCCCGGTTGCGCTGGCGCGGCCGGGACACGGTCTTCGGGCTGTTCCTGGCGGGGCTGATGGTCCCGGCGATCTTCACCCTGCTGCCGAACTTCGTCCTGATCAAGCAACTCGGTCTGGTGGACAACCTGTTGGGGATCGCACTGCCGACGATGTTCATGACGCCCTTCGCCGTGTTCTTCCTCCGCCAGTTCTTCATGAACATCCCGCGCGAGGTCGAGGAGGCGGCGCTGCTCGACGGCGCCGGCAAGATCCGCGTGTTCTTCCGGGTGCTGCTGCCGATGGCGTCCACGCCGGTTCTCACGCTCGCGATCCTCACGTACATCACCGCCTGGAACGACTACTTCTGGCCGCTGATGGTGTCGTACAGCGACAGTTCGCGCGTGCTCACGGTGGCGCTGGCGATCTTCCGGGCACAGACCCCGCAGACGGGTGTCGACTGGTCGGGGCTGATGGCGGCGACGCTGATCGCCGCACTGCCGATGCTCGTGCTGTTCGCGTGCTTCGCGCGCCGCATCGTGAGCTCCGTCGGCTTCACGGGTATCAAGTGACCGCGCCGACCGATCATCCGCTCACCTGCTCACCGGCTCACCTGAAAGGACGGACATGCGAATTCGTACGGTCGTGGCACTGACCGGAGCTCTGGCGCTGTCCCTCGCGACCGGTTGCGCGCAGGGCGGGGCGGCCGGCTCGTCGTCGGACACCGTGACGTACTGGCTGTGGGACGCCAACCAGCAACCCGCCTACGAGGCCTGCGCGAAGGGCTTCGAGCGGGAGAACCCCGGCCTGACGGTGAAGATCACCCAACTGGGCTGGGACGACTACTGGACGAAGCTCACCGCGAGCTTCATCGCGGGCACCCAGCCGGACGTGTTCACCGACCACATACAGAAGTTCGGCCAGTTCGCCGACCTGAAGGTTCTCGAACCGCTCGACGACCTCGGCATCGAGGACTCCGCCTACCAGCCCGGCCTCGCCGCCAACTGGATGGGCCAGGACGGCCACCGCTACGGCGCCCCGAAGGACTGGGACACCGTCGCCCTCTTCTACAACCGGAAACTGGCGAAGGCGGCCGGTCTCACGGCCGCACGGCTGAACGACCTCTCCTGGAACCCGAAGGACGGCGGCACCTTCGAAAAGGCCATCGCGCACCTCACCGTCGACAGGAACGGAAAGCGGGGCGACGAGCCCGGCTTCGACAAGAACCATGTCAAGGTGTACGGCCTGGCCACCAACGGCGGCGGCGACGGCGACGGCCAGACCCAGTGGAGCACGTTCGCCGCCTCGGCGGGCTGGACCTACGCCAACGCGAAACGCTGGGGTACGGAGTACCAGTACGACAGCAAGACCTTCCAGTCGGTGATCAAGTGGTACTTCGGCCTGGCGGACAAGGGCTACATGGTCCCCTTCACCGACTACAACTCCCAGTCCAACCAGGCCAACACCCAGATCTCGTCGGGGAAGGCGGCAGCCGCGTTCGACGGTGCCTGGATGATCTCGTCGTACGCCGGTTTCAAGGGCCTGGACATGGCGACCGCCGTCACTCCGGCCGGCCCCACCGGCAAGCGGGCGACCATGATGAACGGCCTGGCCGACTCCATCACCAAGGACGCGCACAACATGGCGGGTGCCAAGAAGTGGGTCGCGTACCTCTCGTCCGCCGAGTGCCAGCGGACGGTGGGGAGTTACGGGATCGTCTTCCCGGCCACGCCCGACGGCACGAAGGCCGCGGTGGCCGCGTACAAGAAGAAGGGCATCGACGTCTCGGCGTTCACCCGGCCGGTCGCCGACGAGAAGGCGGGCGGCAAGGAGTTCGCCACCTTCTCCTACCCGATCACCAACTACGCCGCCGACGTGTACGCGTTGATGCACCCGGCCATGCAGGACATCTTCGGCAACGGCAGGTCCGTGACCAGCCTCGACCGGACCAACAGCCAGATCAACCTGATCCTCGACCAGTGACGGCACCGAAGTCACCGGTCGGACACCATATGAAGGGCACGCACAACATGACGTTCTCCCTCGGCATCGTGGGCGCCGGGCAGTTCTCCGGCCAGTTCGCCAAGCTGTTCCTCGCCCATCCGGGCGTCGGCGAGGTGTATGTGACCGACCTCCTGCCGGAGCGCGCGGAGCAACTGGCCGCGGCGGAAGGCCTGTCGGGCACGTTCCCGTCGTACGAGGCGATGCTGGAGTCGCCCGCTGTCGACGCGGTGGCGATCTTCACCCAGCGCTGGACGCACGGTCCGCTGGTCCTCCAGGGTCTCGGCGCCGGCAAGCACGTGTACTCGGCGGTGCCGATGGCGATCACCGCCGAGGAGATCGGCGCGATCATCGACGCCGTACGGGCCACCGGGCTCACCTACATGATGGGCGAGACGAGTCAGTACAACCCGGCGACCGTCCACGCCCGCAACCAGATCGCCGAGGGCGCCTTCGGCAGGCTCTTCTACGCCGAGGGCGACTACGTCCACGACATGGACCTCGGGTTCTACGAGGCCTACCAGTACAGCGGCGGCGAGAACTGGAAGGCGACGGCCAGCTACCCCCCGCTCCTGTACCCGACGCACTCGGTGGGCGGGGTGCTCGGCGCCTGGCAGACGCATGCGGTCAGCGTGTCGGCGATCGGGGTGCGGGACGAGCGCGGCGACGGTGTGTTCGACAAGGAGGTCAGCCAGTTCGGCAACGACTACTCCAACGCGAGCGCGTTGTTCGAGGTCGCGGGCGGCGGTTCGTTCCGTACGAACGAGTTCCGGCGCGTGGGCTACCCCTCGCAGATCCGGGAGTCGCGGTTCCGGTTCTTCGGTACGGACGCGAGCATGGAGCAGCTCGCCACGGTCGCCCTGTGGCAGGACAAGAAGGGGGTCACGGACATCAGCGAGCTGCTGGAGCCCAAGCCCACCATGGCTCCTGACGATCCGTCACTCCAGCACATCGCCCCGGACCTGCGGGCCGCGTTCACCTCGGGCTCGGCTCCGGTGCACGACCGCTCGCGCCTCCCGAGGGAGTTCGACGAGCTGCACAACGGCCACGAGGGCAGTCACCACTTCCTGGTGGACGACTTCGTGACGGCGGTCAACACCCGCACCCTGCCCTCGGTGAACGCGTGGGTGGCCGCCCGCTACACCCTGCCGGGCATCGTGGCGCACGACTCGGCGCGGCAGGGCGGGGCCAGGCTGCCGATCCCCGACTTCGGAGACGCGCCCGAGGCGTGACCAGGGGCGCGGTACGAGGGTCGGCCGGGTGCCTCAGGTGCCCGGCTTGCGCCCGTACACGAAGACGTCGTCGCCGTTCTTCAGCAGCGACCAGTACTTCTTGGCGGTCGCCTTGGTCATGTTGACGCAGCCGTGCGAGCCGGGCGGGTTCCACATGCTCAGGCCGACCGAGTGGAAGGCCTGCCCGCCGTCGAAGAACTGGCTGTAGGGCATCGGCACGTTGTAGATGCTCGAGACGTGGTCGATGTCCCGCCAGTAGATCTTCTTCAGTCCGGTGCGGGTCTCGTAGCCGTCGCGGCCGGTGCGGACCGGCACCGGGCCGTAGACGAGGCGGCTGCCGTCCTGGATCCAGCTCAGCTGGAGGGTGAGGTTGACGCAGGCGATACGGCCCTTGTTGGTCGGGCACTTGCCTTCCCGGTTGGGCGTGTTGCCGACGGCCCGCTGCTTCAGCATCAGGTCCATCACGCCCCAGGTGACGGAGCCGGCGTAGCCCGCGCTGGGAGTGATGCCGTGCTTCTTCTGGAAGTTCTGGGTGGCCTTGCAGTCAGCGGCGGACTGCACACCGTCGACAGGCCGCCCGAGGAACTTCTCCACCTTCTTCTGGTACGGGCCGGTCTGCGTCGTGCAGCTCGCGGCCTGCGCCGGGGCGGCGGTGGCCACGAGTGCGAGCGGCGCGACGAGCCCCGCGACCCCGAGCGCGACGACCCCTCGTCTGCGTACGTCCCCCATGTCGGTACCTCTCTCCTACGTGCCGCGAGCGGGTTGTCATGAACGTTCTCTGCTTGTTAGACCGGCGTCGCGGCTGATCGGTTGTAGATCCGCCCGGGCCGGGACGAAACGGTGACATTCATGTGGCCGTCACAGTCCGACCGTACTGTCCCGGCGATCAACTGGGCAGATAGCGTTCGGACATGTCCGCGTTCGTTCAGCAACTCCCCGCGCTCATAGGTGTCGTCATCGGCGCTCTCGGCTCCTACTGGGCCATCGCACGAGGGGAGCGCGTCCGCTTCGCGCGCGAACGGGAGGCGCGGTGGGAGGAGCGGCGGCTGGCGGTGTACACCGACTACGCGCGGGCGCTCAAGAAGTCGGTCACGCTGACCTACCGGGTCGCGGCGAGTCTCGGCAACGACCCACATCCGCATCCCCTGACGCCCGAGGAGGCGGCACCGCTCATCGCCGAAGCCACCGTCGCCAGGGACCCGTACGGGGAAGCCCTGCTTCTGCTGGGCGACCCCGGGGTGGTGGCGAAGGCCCGGGAGTGGGTCGCCACGCTGCTGGAGATGGAGGCGTTCCTGCGCGAGCGGACCGAGGATCCGCGAGCCTGGCAGGCGTTGCTGCAACGCCAGCGATCCGGACGTGAGGGCTACTACGCGGCCGTTCGCAGCGACCTCGCGCTGCCCCCGGGCCACTCCGCCCGCTGGCCGGTGATCCCGGCTGCGGGGACCACCGGCGACACGGGTGACACGGGCGGCGTCGGCAGTACCGGCAACCGGGTCTGACGCACGGGCCCGGGTCTGTGCCTCAGCGGCTGGTTCCGAACGCTTCTACCGGTATCCGGCCGTGTCCGCCGGTTTCCCCGCGTCCTGGACCTCGACCAGATAGCGCCAGGCGTCCGGACGGCTGCCGTCGAGGTCCGTGAAGCCGTAGACCTTGGCGAGCTGGCCGCTGGAGAGGGACTCGCCGTTCCAGCGGGACACGTCCGGGTCGGCCGCCAGGGCCGTCACGGCGCGGCCCACGAAACGCGGGGTCTCCGAGATGGCGAAGTGCGGGACGCGTTCCAGGGCGTCCCGCCAGTTCTCCTCACGGACGCCGAAGTGTTCGAGCATCATCTCGGAGCGCAGCCAGCCCGGGGTCAGCGCCACGGCGGTGGCGCCGCGCGGGCCCAGCTCGTGGCCGAGGGCGAAGCCCATACGCAGGACGGACGACTTGGCGAGGTCGTAGAAGAAGGAGGTGCGGTAGGTGACCCGGTTGTAGTCGGCGGTGCCGTCGGTCATCTCGACGACCAGGCCACCGGGGTTGCGCAGCAGCAGCGGCAGGGCGTGGTGGTTGGTGATCGCGTGTGTCTCGACGGCCAGTCGCAGCAGCCGCAGCCCCTTGTCGAGGTCGTGCTCCCACACCGGGTTCTCCCAGTCGAAGAGGTTCTCGCCGCCCCAGATGTCGTTGACCAGGACGTCGAGCCGGCCCTGCTCCTCGGCCACCCGGTCCACCAGCGCCCGTACCCGCGCCGGCTCCAGGTGGTCGGTGGGTACGGCGATGCCGTGGCCGCCCGCGGCGGTGACCAGGTCGGCGGTGTCCTCGATGGTCTCCGGCCGGTCGTACTCGGAGCGCTGCTGCCGGGTGCTGCGGCCGGTCACGTAGACGGTGGCCCCGGCGGCCCCGAGTTCCACGGCGATGCCGCGCCCGGCCCCGCGGGTCGCCCCGGCGACGAGGGCGACCTTGCCCGCGAGTCTCCCGCCCTGAGCCCCTTCGTCGTGCTGCTCGTCCAGGGGGCTGTCCGTCGTCCTCGGCATGTCCGTGTCTCCTCTGTGCGTGACCGGGGGCCCGGCCGGCCCGGCCTGCGGGCCGGGGTCACGTCCAGGGTGTCGCTGATACCCGACATCCACTGTCGGGTATTCCGCTCACGACATGCCGCAGGGCGGGCAGCTGCTCCGCCAGCGGGTCCAGGCCGACGTCCTCGCGGCGCTCCTCGACCGTCTCGGGGTGGCGGATCGGGTACGGGCACAGGGTGTCGGCGTTGATACGGGTGCCGTAGAACTGCGGCTGGCCCAGCTCGACCGCGCAGTGGTCGGCGATGTAGGCGTGGTGCACGGCCGGGCATCCGCCGTCCGCCACCGCCTCCGCGATCAGATCACGGCAGGTGAGCTGGAAACCGAGGTCGGCGGTGTGCAGCAGGATCATCAGGGCCGCCGTCGAGGCGGGCTCGCCGACCTGGACGGCCTGGGGCCAGCCTCGGCGGGCCACGACCGATCTGAGGGCGTCGGCGTTGGCGCCCCGGCAGCGGGTGACGAAATGCCGGTTGAGCGCCGTGGGCGTCTCGCGGGCCAGCCGGGTCAGTCGCTGGTCCTCCTCGGCCCGGCGCACCAGTTCGGCGGCCAGGGCGCCCTGCCGCGGCTCGGCCGCCGCGCCTCGCGGGGTCTCCATGGGCGGTGCACTCCTCATATGGTTCTCCTGCCCCCGACGGCCTTCACGGTTTCTCCTCGGTGGACATCGAGAACCACACCTTCTTGCCCGGTGTGCCCGGGTCCGGCGGCGCGGTGCCCCAGCCGTCCGTGAGCGCGGCGACGATGGACAGCCCTCTCCCCGACTCGGCCGCCGTGCCGGACGTACGGGGCCGCGGCAGCAGGGGTGAGGGGTCCGAGAGGGTGACGCGCAGTTCGTGTCCGGTGTGTTCGAGCACGAGGGCGATCGAGTCCGTCTCGCCGGTGCCCGCGTGGCAGACCGCGTTCGCGAACAGCTCGTCCGTCGCGAGGACCGCGTCGTCGACCAGGTGGGACAGGTGCCAGCGGGTGAGGTGCCCGGCCACCGTGCGCCGTATCCGCGCCGCACCGGAGGGGTGCGCGGGCAACGCGACCTGAAGCAGGCGCGGCCTGCTCGGGGAGATCACGGGAGCCTCACCATGTGGTCCACGTCCACGTCCACGTCCGCGTCCACGCCATGGAACGCCGTGGGTGCCGTGCGTACCGTCATCGGGCTTCCTTCCGGTGCACCGGTGCTGTGCACATCGAGACCGGCCCGCACAAGCACGCCATCCAGCAGACGTTCTTCCTCTACGTCTACGAACCGGGCGGCAACCGCGTCGAACTGTGCAACCCGCTCACCCGCCTGGTACTCGCCCCCGACTGGCCGCTGATCACCTGGACGCAGGCCGAGCGCGCCAAGGGGCAGGCGTGGGGCCTGAAGACCATCGAGTCCTTCCACACGCACGGCACGCCCCCGCTCGACTGACAGCCCCCGACGGT
>NZ_AEJB01000426.1 GCF_000331005.1 Streptomyces turgidiscabies Car8 | reverse complement strand
TTCGTGGCCGGTTCGCGGCATGGCTGAGAGTGCAGGTTGGTGGTGATCGCCGGGCCGCAGCGGGCGGCTCGGTCGATCAGCGGACGGTGCCGGCAGCCGAGTCCCCGGTGGCAGAATGACCGTTAAGCTTCCATGGTGCCCGCGTCCTCACACCACAGCGCCTGAATCCCGCGCCCGCCCGCGGCGCTCCAGCGGACTGCGGGTCCCGCTGCCCTCGCTGCGTCCGGGTCGCACCGGCGGCGTCGGGTGACGGCCTTCGAGCTGCACGGCGATCGGCACGGCAGTGAACACCGTCGACGCCATACCGATCACCACGCCGGCGATCAGCGCCACCGAGAAGTCCGCGAGGGAGTCACCGCCGAGCACGGCCAGGGCCGCCAGGATGAACAGCGCGCCCATACCGGTGTTCACCGTGCGCGGCAGGGTCTGGATGACGGCCTTGTTCGCGGTGGTCTCCAGGTCGGCCGCCGGTTCGCGGTGGCGCGCCTCGCGCACCCGGTCGAAGACGACGACGGTGTCGTTGACGGAGTACCCGACGACCGTGAGCAGCGCCGCCAGGAAGACGCTGTCGACGGGCTTGCCGAGCCAGGCGAACATGCCCACCACCAGCAGCACGTCGTGCACCATGGCCGCGACCGCCGCGGCGGCGAACGTCCACCGGAACCGCACGCTGAGGTAGATCAGCTGGGCCGCGACGGCGATGCCGAGCGCCATGAGCGCGTTCCGGCGCAGTTCGTCGCCGAGGCTCGGGCCGATCAGCTCGTCCCGCTCGACGGTGACCTCGCCGCCCTCCTTCGCCAGCGCCGTTCTGATCGTGTGCTGTTGGTCGTTGCTCAGCTCGCCGGTGCGTACCGAGATGTCCCCGTTCCCCGACTCCTGCACCACCGCACGCGGGAACCCGGCGTCCGTGACCGCCGCCCGCGCCGCGTCCACGTCCACGGGCCTGCTGGTGCTGTACTCCACCAGGCGCCCACCGGTGAACTCCACCCCGAAGTTCAGGCCGCGCAGGCCGATTCCGGCGACGGCGACCACGATCAGCAGCGCGCTGAGGCCGAGCCAGCGGCGCCGGTGGTGCACCAGGCGGGGTTCGCGGTGCGCGAGCCAGGCACGCACTCGGCCCGTGGAGGTGATCCCGGTCAGGCCAGGCCGATTGCGCACGAAACGGCGCCGGATCGCGAAGTCGGCGAGGACTCGGGTGATCACCAGGGCCGAGATCATCGAGACGAGGACGCCGATGGACAGCGTGACGCCGAAGCCCTTGACGGGTCCGGTGGCGAAGAAGAAGAGCAGCCCGGCCGCGAGCAGCGTGGTGACGTTCGAGTCGACCACCGCGCTCCAGGTCTTGTCGAAGCCGGTGCGCAGCGGCTTGTCCAGGTGTGCCGAGGACGACTTCAGGGTCCGGACTCCCAGGTACTCCTCGCGGGCACGTTCGAAGACCAGTACGTTCGCGTCCACCGCCATGCCGATCGCCAGGACGAACCCGGCGAGCCCGGGCAGTGTCAGGGTCGCTCCCAGAGCGACCAGTGCGGCGTAGGAGATCAGCGCGTACAGCGCGAGCGCGATGGTGGCCAGGGCGCCGAGCAGCCGGTAGACGACAAGGATGAACAGCGCCGTCAGGGCGAGCCCGATGACCGCGGCCTGGGTGCTGGCGGCGATGGCGTCGGCACCGAGCGTGGGGCCGACCGTGCGCTGCTCCACGACCTGTACGGGCACCGGCAGCGCACCGCCCTTGACGAGCGCGGCCAGCTCGTGGGCCTCTTCCCGGCCGAAGCCGCCGGTGATCTGCGTGGAGCCGCCGGAGATACCGACCTCGCACGCCACGTCCGCGTTGACGCCGGGCGCCGAGAGGACCTTGCCGTCCAGGACGATGGCGACGCGCCGCTCGGGGGCGCCCTGCGGGGCACAGGCCGCCGCCCCGGTGATCTGCGCCCAGTCCTTGCCTGCCTGCCCGCGGAAGGTGAGGTCGACCGTCCAGCCCGACATCGTCTGCTGGTCGAGCACCGCCTCGGCGTCCTTGACGCCCTCACCGGTGAGGGCGGTGGGCCCGAGCTGGAGGAACGCCCCCTTCTGGTCGGGGTCGGCCAGGATGCGCGAGCCGTCCTCGGCCGGCTTCCCCCTGGCCCCCTTGTCCCCCTTGTTGTCGTCTTGCTTGTCCGTCACGCCCTGCACCGGGTGGACAGTCAACTGCGCGGTACGGCCGATGACCTCGGCGGCCTCGCGCGGGTCCTGTACGCCGGGCAGCTCGACGAAGATCCGCCGCTCTCCGGACCGGTACAGGCTCGGCTCGGACACGCCGAGCGCGTCGATCCGCTGGCGGAGCACCTCCAGGGCCCGCTGGGTCGAATCGGGATCGGCCTTGACGACGGGCGAGTCCTTGGTCTCCAGGACGATCTGGGTGCCGCCACGCAGGTCGAGGCCGAGGCGGGCGGACTGGGTGAGAGCGAAGAAGAGCGAGGCGGCGATCACGCCTAGGGCGATGATCGCCCGCCACACGGGCGCGCGAGACATGAGTTCTCCACGATGGGCAGGCAGACGGAATCGACGTCTGCGCCGGGCGCGGAGGCGAACGGTCAGGCGTCGATACGGACTTCGGTGCTCCATCGGGACGGCGGGCCGCGCGGGCGACACACGTGGAGGCCCCGGCTCGCTCCCGGGGCCGCGGCCGCCACAGCCACGCCGGGGCCGCCGACAGTGCGGTGCGGTGCCGCCTCCCCGGCGCCGGCGCCCAGGAAGCCGTGGGTCGGGTACGGCACGGCATGGGCGTGGGCGCGCACGGGGTACGCCACGGTGACGGGTCGCTGCGCGTCGGCGGTCGCGGACGCCTGCGCGGTCGCCGTCGCGGCTGCCGTGCCCGTCGAGGACAGACGGGACGCCGACTTGGCCGACACCGGCAGGAGAAAGGCCAGGACCGCGAGCAACGCGGACAGCACGACGGCGGCCGGACGCGTGGGATGTGCGCGGTGCTGCTGCACGTCTCTTGCCCCCCGGTCAAGTCGTCGTACGCAATCAGCAGTTGGGCACTGTGAGCCGACGCTCGGCTCGTCCGGCCGTCACTGACACGAACGCCGTCCGCCGCTCGGAGGTTCCCGCCTCACCGCAGGAATGCCGCTGTCGGCGGGGTGCGCCGGTGTCGGCTACGCCCCTTCTTTTCAGCGCGGGGCAGCACCGGTTGACCACGGCCGCATCCCGCCTGCTCGCGCCCCGCTCCCAACGGTTCCGCGGCCGCGACCGCCGCATCCACCTCGCCCGATCGCCCGTCCGCCCCGTCGGCGTCGCCCTCCTCCGGATCCGCCGGACCCGCCCGTCCGGCGGATCCCGAGCCGTCGGGGCCGCCCGACGCGCCCGCGCCCAGCGACTCCGCCTCCCTCGCGGGGCGGCCGGCGGGGGAGGGCCGGGAACGGCCCGGTCGACCCCTCCGGCTCGCTGTCCTCCACGAGCCCGGTGGAGCCCGCTCGTACCAGAACGGCAACAGAGTAGGAGCCCGCCGATGAGTCGGACGAGGGGGTCGAGGTGGTACCCGAGACGGACGCCCCGGCCGCCGAGAGCTCGCCCGCGGGGCTGCCGACGGCCGCTCACCGGACCGGCACCGAGGCCCCCCTCGACCTCTCCGACCGGCGGATTCCCGTGCTCACACTGGGCGTGGGGCCGGCTCCGGTGGGCCTCGGTATCGGCTTCCTCGGGGTGGGGACGCACCGCCGCTGAGCGGCTCGCGACGGCCCGGGTCCCCCTTGAGTCGGACCTCCGGCGTCCCCCTCAGGATGCTTGTCCACGCGGACTTACTCGGTGAACATACTCAGTATGTCCATCCGTCACGGGCTTCTCGCCCTCCTCGAACGCGGTCCGCGCTACGGCTCACAGCTCCGTACGGAGTTCGAGTCCCGCACCGGCTCGACCTGGCCGCTCAACGTGGGTCAGGTCTACACGACGCTCAGCCGGCTCGAACGCGACGGCATGGTCGTGCAGGACGGCGAGGACGAGGCCGGCCACCCGCTCTACGCGATCACCGACAGCGGTCGCGTCGAACTGCGCAGCTGGTTCGAGAACCCCGTCGACCGCACGAGCCCGGCCCGTGACGAACTGGCCATCAAGCTGGCCATGGCCGTCGGGGCGCCCGGGGTCGACATCCGTGACGTCATCCAGTCCCAGCGCCGGCACACCGTCAAGGCCATGCAGGACTACACCCGGCTGAAGGCGCAGGCCCTCACCGCCGTGGAGAAGAACGGGGCCCGGGAGCGGGACGACATCGCCTGGCTCCTCGTCCTGGAGCAGCTGATCTTCCAGACCGAGGCCGAGGCGCGCTGGCTCGACCACTGCGAGGCCCGGCTGATCCGTCTCTCGTCGACCGCCCCGGAGCCGGCCTCGCCGGGGGCGGTAGCGGGAGCGGCGGGGCCGGGGGCGCGCGCGGGGGCCGCGTCAGAGGAGGCCGCACACCACCGCCCGTGACGTCCGCCCTTCACGACCGGCCCTGAGCACCGGAACGACCGGACCCACAGGGCCGACCGAGTCCACCGGGTCCACCCGACCCACATGAAGACTCCGAACCACCAGACCAGACCAGACCAGACCAGACCAGACCAATACCGTACGCACGGCTCTGCCGACGACCGTCCGTCGCACAGACGTCCGGCCGTTCGCCGGCGTACGCCCGAGGGGGAACCATGTCCACACAACAGCAACAACCCGTGCTGAGTCTGCGGAACCTGACCCGCGTCCACGGCTCCGGCGCCACCGAGGTGCACGCCCTGCGCGGCATCGACCTCGACGTCCACCCCGGTGAACTCGTCGCCGTCATGGGCCCGTCGGGCTCCGGCAAGTCCACCCTGCTCACCATCGCCGGCGGCCTCGACAACCCCACCTCCGGGCAGGTCTTCGTCGAGGGCACCGACATCACCGTCCTCGGCATCAAGGGACTCGCCGCCCTGCGCCGCCGCAGCATCGGCTACGTCTTCCAGGACTACAACCTCATCCCGGCCCTCACCGCCGCCGAGAACGTGGCCCTGCCCCGCGAACTGGACGGCATATCGGCCCGCAAGGCCCGCACCGAGGCCCTCGCCGCCCTCGCCGAGATGGACCTCGGCCAACTCGCCGACCGGTTCCCCGACGAGATGTCCGGCGGCCAGCAGCAGCGCGTGGCCATCGCCCGCGCCCTCGTCGGCGACCGCCGGCTCGTCCTCGCCGACGAGCCCACCGGCGCCCTCGACTCCGAGACCGGCGAGTCCGTGCTGGCCCTGCTGCGCTCCCGCTGCGACGCCGGAGCCGCCGGCGTCATGGTCACCCACGAGCCGCGGTTCGCCGCCTGGGCCGACCGGGTCGTCTTCCTGCGGGACGGCGCCGTCGTCGACCAGACCGTACGCAGCGACGCCGACTCGCTCCTGACCGGCCGGGCGGCCCAGCGGTGACGACCTGGTTCCACTCCTGGCGGGCCGCGGTCCGCATCGCCCGCCGTGACGCCTGGCGCTCCAAGGGCCGCAGCTTCCTCGTCCTCGCCATGATCGCGCTGCCGATCCTGGGCGTGAGCGCCCTGGACCTGACCCTGCGCAGCGCCGAACTCACCCCCGCGCAGCGGATGGAGCGCACCCTGGGTGCCGCCGACGCTCGCTTCTCCGACCCCCGGACGGCCGGCGTGGCCATCCTGCAGGACCCCGAGGGCGATCAGCACACCCCGGCCGGGGACTACGACTCGCCGGGCAAGTCCTGGCCCGACGGCCCGACCGATGTCACCAAGACCATCCCGGCCGGTTCGACGGTGCTGACCGACAGCACGGGCAACGCCAAGCTGACCACCAGGTACGGTCTGCTCCAGACCGAGGTCCGTGAGCTGACCGCCGTCGATCCCGTCGCCCGGGGCATCATGCGGCTGCAGGAGGGCCGCTTCCCCGAGAAGAACGACGAGATCGCCGCGACCACCCGGTTCCTGGAGAGCAGCGGGCTGTCCGTCGGCTCCACCCTCACCGCCCGCGGCTTCGACCGCACCTATGTGATCAGCGGCTCGTACGAGTTGCCCAGCGAACTCACGGCACAGCAGGTCAACGCCCTGCCGGGGGCCTTCCTCGCGCCGTACGCCAAGGCGGTCGAGAAGGCCGGACTGCCGAAGCCCGACATCTCCACCACCTACCTGGTGAAGAAGGCCGGTGGTTTCACGTGGAACACGGTCCAGGCGATCAACGCCAAGGGTGTCCTGGTCACCTCGCGCGTCGTGGCCCTCGACCCGCCCGCCGACTCCGAGGTGCCGCTCTACCAGAAGGAAGGCTGGGCCGTCTACGAGAGCAGCGGGGGCGCCGACGCCGCCGCGCTCGCCGCCGTGGGCACGGTCGTCGGCCTGGCGATGCTGGAGATCTGCCTGCTCGCCGGTCCCGCCTTCGCCGTCGGTGCCCGTCGTTCCCGCCGCCAGCTGGGCCTGGTCGGCGCCAACGGCGGTGCCCGCAGCCACATCCGGGCCATCGTGCTGAGCGGCGGCCTGGTCATCGGCGTCGCGGCGGCCCTGTTCGGCATCGTCCTCGCCCTGATCCTGACCTTCGCCCTCCGGCCGCTCCTCGAGGACTACATGGGGCAGCGGTTCGGCGGCTTCACCGTCAGGCCGCTGGAACTGCTCGCCATCGCCGCGCTCGCCGTCCTCACCGGCCTGCTCGCCGCGATCATCCCGGCCGTCACCGCCTCCCGGCAGACAGTCCTGGCCTCCCTCACCGGCCGTCGCGGCGTGCGCCGCAGCAACCGCGTGCTGCCGCTGATCGGCTTCGGCGCCGTCCTGCTCGGCGCGGCCATCGCCCTGTACGGCTCGGTCGTCTCCGACCAGTTCGTCCTGGTCGCGGGTGGCTCGGCCGTCGCCGAGCTGGGTGTGGTCGCCATGACGCCCGCCCTGGTCGGCCTGTTCGGCCGGGCCAGCCGCTGGCTGCCGCTCTCGCCGCGCCTCGCCCTGCGGGACGCCGTCCGCAACCGGGGCCGTACGGCACCCGCTGTCGCCGCCGTCCTGGCCGCCGTCGCGGGCACCGTCGCCGTCTCGACGTACGCCGCGAGCCGCGACGCCCAGAGTCTGGCCGAGTACCGGGCCAGCCTGCCGTACGGGGCCGGCGCCGCGCTCGTCACCGAGGAGGGCGGACGGGACGTCCCCGCGGTCCGCGACGCCGTGCAGCGGACGCTGCCCGTCGACGTCCGCGCCGACGTGTTCCGGATCGCCGTCGGCAAGCCCGGCTGCGCCCCGTACGGCGAGGGCGAGG
>NZ_AEJB01000425.1 GCF_000331005.1 Streptomyces turgidiscabies Car8 | reverse complement strand
GGGCGCGGACGGGCAGCCGACCGGGCGTCGGCGCCGGGCACTGGCGGCGGCGGCCGAGCGCGGTGTCGCGCAGGAGGCGGGCCCCCGTCCGGTGTTCGCGCTGCCTCCGGCCGAGGCCGACCGGACGGACGAGGCCGCCCCTGTGGTGTCCGGCGGGCCCGTCGGGCCGGTCGGCGACCGGTTCGACGACGGTGGCCGTCATGACGGGCTCACGCACGATCCCGACAACGACCACACCCCGCCCCAGCCTCATCCCACCTCCGCTCCGACCGGCCGCCGCCGTGCGCGCCAGGCCCCGGAGCAGCCGGGCGCCGTGCCTCCGGGCGGGATTCCCGGCCAGGCGGCTCCCGTGCAGGCGGCTCCGGTTCAGGCCGCTGCCGCTCCGCAGGGCGGCGTACCGGCGCAGGCGCAGGCGATGCCCGGACAGGCGGTTCCGGCGGCGCAGGCCGCCCAAGTCGCCCAGGCGATGCCCGGACAGGCGGTTCCCGCGCAGGGGCTTCCCCCGCAGCCGGCGCTCGGGCAGCCGGTCGCGCAACCCGTCCCCGGCCAGCCGCTCCCCGGTCAGTCCGTCCCGGCACAGGGCGTCCAGGGACAGCAGGTTCCCCAACAGGTGGCGCAGCAGGTCCCCCAGGCCGTTCCTCAAGCCGTTCCTCAGGTCGCTGCCCAGCAGGTCCCGGCGCAGGGTACGGCTGCCCAGCCGGCCCTCGCCCAGGGGCTCGCCCCCGGCCAGGCGATCCCGGCCCAGGCGGCCCCTGCTGCCCAGCCTCAGCAACCCCAGTCGTGGCCCACGTCCGACGACGACACCCCGGACGCCGGAACCGCCGTTCAGGCGGCAGGCGCCCCGCTTCCTCCCGAGCGGGCCGTGCAGCCCCGGCTCGGACAGGCGCTGCCCGCCGAGGCCGCCGCGCCGGTCGACCCGAACTCGACGCAGGGCCGGGCGATCAGTGTGCGGACGCTCGGGCAAGGGGTGGCGTTCAGCCGACAGGCGGCGCAGGTCCAGACACCGGGCCAGCCGCAGACCGCTACGCCCCCGCACGGCACCAACGGCTCGAACGGCTCGGGTCGTCGCCGCAAGCTCGGTACCCGCCCCGAGCCCGCCGGCCAGCCGGAGTCGGCCGCCCGTCCGCACCCGCAGTCGGGCCAGGCCGCGCCCGCCACGCCCCCGGCGGCACAGGCCGCGCCCGCCGCACCGGCTCCGGCCCAGCCGTCCCTCGCCGGCCAGGCGCCTCTACCGGGTCAGCCCTCCCTCGCCGGGCAGGTGCCGTTGCCCGCGCAGCCCTCGCTCGCCGGGCAGACCCAGCTCGCCCCGGGCACTCCGCGGCTCCCCGGATTCACCGAGGGGGCGGGGCGTTCGTACGCCATAGGGGCACCGGACGAGAACGCCGCCGAGGGGCCCGAGCCGCTCGACGGGCCCGGTGGAGCCGTCGAGGTCTCCGACCAGCCGCAGCCCCGGCCCATGGACGACGAGCTGCCGCCGGAGCCACTGGACAACCCGCGCCGGCTGCTGGTGTGGCCCGCGCCGGACGTCACGACGCAACAGGCACTCAGCGACCGCGGGTACCGGCCCGTCATCGTGCACTCACGCGAGGAGGTCAACGCGCAGATCGCGGCCTTCCCGGCGGCACTGTTCGTCGATCCGCTGACCGGGCCGATCACCCGGACCGCCCTCCAGTCGCTGCGCCAGGCCGCCGTGGCCGCCGAGGTGCCGGTACTGGTCACGGCCGGCCTCGGACAGGCGACGCGTGAGGCGGCGTACGGCGCCGATCCCGCCGTACTCCTGAAGGCGCTCGCCCCGCGTGACAGTGAGCAGCATCCGCCGCGGGTGCTGCTCATCGAGGAGCACGCGGAGATCGCGCTCGCGCTGACGGCGACGCTGGAACGGCGCGGAATGCAGGTCGCGCGGGCCGCCAGTGACGCCGACGCGGTCACCCTGGCCTCGCAGTTGCGGCCGAACCTGGTGGTCATGGACCTGCTGCAGGTGAAGCGTCGCAGGGCCGGGATCGTGGACTGGCTGCGGGCGAACGGGCAGTTGAACCGCACCCCGCTGGTCGTCTACACGGCCGCCGTCGATCAGGCCGACCTGCCGAGGCTCGCCTCGGGCGAGACGGTGCTGTTCCTCGCCGAACGGTCCACCAGCACCGAGGTGCAGGACCGGATCGTCGACCTGCTCGCCCGTATCGGCACCAACTGAGGGTTCCGATCGGCGTATTACGGACGCGGGGCGAGCAGCAGCACGCCCGTCCAGCCCTGGCGGCCCAGCGGCTGCCTGGTCTGCCGACGGGAGAGGGCGAGCGCGAAGAGCAGGTTCGTCGCGAGGAGGGGCTCCACCAGGGACACCTCGCCCTGGCTCAGCGCGACGGCGC
>NZ_AEJB01000424.1 GCF_000331005.1 Streptomyces turgidiscabies Car8 | reverse complement strand
GCCCACACACGGAGCGTGTGAGCGGCCGTCAGACGCGACTGTTCAGGTACGCGCGCCAGCCGCCGTACGTCGTGATGTCCTCGGCGCCTTTGAGGGCGGTCGGTTCGCACAGGAAGCCGGGTACGTGGGTGCCGTCGGCGAGTTCGAGGCGGCCCAGCGCCATCGGGCGGGGAAGGGCCGCGAGGAAGTGACCGAGGCCTTCGGCGGGCAGGCGCCACACCTCGGCCTCGATGGCCGCACCGGTGGTTTCCCCTTCGCCGACGTGGACCAGGCCCGGCTTCGGCGGGGTCGTGGCGAGGGCGTGCAGCCGGTAGACGGGGGCTGTCGTGGTCGTCCGCTCCAACCGGGCTCCCAGGGCGAGAAGTTGAGGGTTCAGCGGCTGGCCCGCGAGATGGGCTCCGACCACGGCCAGGCGGACCTCGGGCTGCATCAGGCGGGCGATCGTGGCGAGTCGTTCGTCGGTGAACGCCGGGCCGATCAGCATCACGCCGAAGGGAAGGCCGTCCACCTGGCCCGCGGGTACGGCGACCGCGGCCTGGTCGAAGAGGTTGGTGGAGTTGGTGAACCGGCCCAGGCGGGCGTTGGCGCCCAGCGGGTCGGCGGCGACCTCGGCGAGGGTGGGGTGACCGGGGGTTGTTGGCAACAGCAGAGCGTCACTGTCGCCCAGTTCGGCGAGGGCGTCGGCGCGCAGGGCGGTCAGCCGCTCCTGGTCGGCGTAGAGCTGGTGGGCGGGGATGTCGCGGGCGCGCGTGATGATGCCGGCGACAGTGGGGTCCAGGGTCGCGCTCGCTTCGCCTCCCTCGGCGAGCAACTTGTCGACAAAGGCACCTACTGCCGTGTAGCGCTCCGCGACGAACGCGCCCTGGTACAGCATCGCGGCGGCCTCGGTGAACGGCGTGAGGTCGAGCGTGCGGACGGAGACACCCGCGGCGCGCAGCTGCGTCACCGCCGCCTCGTACGCCTCCGCCCAGCCAGGGTCGAGTTCGCCGAGCTGGGCGAGCGGAGGGACCGCCACGCGCCAGGGGCCGGGGGCGCGTTGGGGGAGGGGCGGGAGGTCCCGGGCGGACGGGGACGCCATGTGCGCGAGTGCCTGCTCGGCCTCGGAGAGCGTACGGGCGAAGACGGTCACACAGTCGAGGGACGCACAGGCCGGCACGACGCCGGTGGTGGGGACCAGGCCCCGGGTGGGCTTGAGGCCGACGATGCCGTTGAAGGCGGCGGGGACGCGGCCTGAGCCCGCGGTGTCGGTGCCGAGGGCGAAGTCGACGAGGCCCAGCGTCACGGCTGTCGCGGAGCCGGAGCTGGAGCCGCCGCTGATACGGGCGGGGTCGTGGGCGTTGCGGACGGCGCCGTAGGGGGAGCGGGTGCCGACGAGGCCGGTGGCGAACTGGTCGAGGTTGGTGGTGCCGAGGAGGAGGGCGCCGGCGTTCCGCAGGCGGGCGACGACCGGGGCGTCGGCCTCGGGGTGGTAGGCGTAGGCCGGGCAGCCGGCGGTGGTGGGGAGGCCCTGGACGTCGATGTTGCCCTTGGCGGCGAAGAGTCTGCCGGCGAGGGGGAGGTGGTCGCCTGCGGCGAGGCGTTCGTCGATGCGGGTGGCTTCTGCCTCGGCCTCGGACTGGGGGCGCAGGTCGATCCAGACCTCGGGGCGGTCCACGGCGGCTATGCGGGCGTAGGCCATACGGACTCGGGTGAGGGTGGGGGTCGACATCGGGGCTCCTTGGGCTGGGTGGTGCTGTCGGGCGCGAGGTGGTGGGCGGGTTGTTTCGCCCCCGCCGCCCCTACCCGTCCCATCCCTGGGGGCTACCGCCCCCAGACCCCCGCTTCGGCCCTGAAGGGGCCTTGTCCTCAAACGCCGGACGGGCTG
>NZ_AEJB01000423.1 GCF_000331005.1 Streptomyces turgidiscabies Car8 | reverse complement strand
AAGGCCACGTCACTGCCGTACCGGTACAGCCCGTTGTGGGCCGTGCTGATGTCGGCGGTGGCGGTCAGCGGGTACGACTTGTGGGCCGACGCGAAGTAGCCGCCGTCCACCGCGTAGTTGCCGTTGGGCGCGTGGTAGGAGACGACGTACGCCGTGTCGGCGCTGATCGCGACCGGGGTCGCGAACGTCATCGTCTGCCAGCCGGAGGCGGACTCGGTGGTGAAGGTGCCGGAGGCGAGGAGCGTGCCGTCGGCGGACCAGAGGCTGCCGGTGTGGGTGCCGGTGTTCGTGGCGCCCTTGTAGAAGGTGACACCGGTGACCCAGCCGCTCGCCGAGGACTGGAACCTGGTGCCCAGTTCGAGGGAGTTGGGGTCGTCGGTGACGGCCGTCCTGGCCGGCACGGTGCTGGTGTTCCACAGCGTGCAGGGGCAGGTGACCGCGGGCGGGGTGGAGCTGGTGGTGAACGACCACGTCACCGGGGCCGTCATGGCGTTGCCCCACAGGTCCTCGGCCTGGACGGACGCGGTGTACGTGGTGTGCAGTTCCAGCTCGGTCGACGGTGTGAAGGTCGCCTCCACCGCCGGGGATTGGCTTTCCCAACCGATGAGTACCGTCAGTGTTGTGATCCCGTGCTACAAGTACGGTCATTTCCTCGCCGACTGCGTGAGCAGCGTCCTCGACGAGCAGGACGGCGTTGACGTCCGGGTACTCATCATCGACGACGCCTCTCCCGACGACTCGGCGGAGACCGCGCTCAAACTGGCCGCCGCCGACTCACGCATCCAGGTCCGCGTCCACGAGACCAACAAGGGACACATCGCCACCTACAACGAGGGCCTCCTCGAATGGGCCGACGGTGACTACGTCGCACTTCTCTCCGCCGACGACCGACTGGTCCCCGGCGCACTGGTACGCTCCGCCGCCCTGCTCGACGCCCACCCGGAGGCCGGGTTCGCCTACGGCCGCCCCCTGCGCTTCCAGCACGGCGGCCCGCTGCCCAGGGCCCGCACGAGCGGCACCGGTTCGACCGTCTACCCCGGACACTGGTGGCTGGACCGCCGGTTCCGCGAAGGCACCGGCTGCATCACCTCACCCGAGGTCGTCGTCCGCACCAGCCTGCAGCGCGAGGTGGGCGGCTACGACCCCGAACTTCCGCACGCCGGCGACATCGAGATGTGGATGCGGCTCGCCGCCCGCGCCGACGTCGGCTACGTACGCGGGGCCGACCAGGCCTTCTACCGCGTCCACGGCAACAACATGTCCACCACCGACTTCGGCGGCCAGCTCGACGACCTGCGCCAACGCCTCGTCGCCTACGACTCCGTACTCGACAAGTGCGCCGACCTGCTGCCCCAGGCCGACCGGCTCGCGGAGGCCGTGCACACCCGCCTCGCCCGCTTCGCACTGCGCCGCGCCTACCGCGCCTACGACCGGGGGCGCACCGAGGTCGTCCCGGTCGACGAACTCGTCGCCTTCGCCGAGGAGTGCCTCCCCGAGTACGAGGCGCTGTCCGAGTACCGCGCCCTGCGGCTCAGACAGCGGATCGGAGCGAAGACGATGCCGTATCTGCAACCGCTGGTGTGGTCGGCAGTGGCCGAACGCGGGCGGGAGTGGCTCTGGTGGGAGTCGTGGAAGCGCCGCGGCATCTGATGCTCCCGTTCAGTCCGAAGACCGTGACCGGCCGACGCCGAGGCGCCTCGCGCCCCCTTCGGGGCTCAGCCCGTCACCGGAATCCCGCCGGGGTGCTGACGCGGATCCGGCGAGACGCCCTTCCTGTCCCTGCGGCGCAGCGCGTACTGGTCGAACCACAGCGCGCTCAGGAGCGCGACGGTCGCACCCAGCAGGGCCGTACCGGCCAGCGCGCGGCTCTTGGTGCCCAGCACCCGGGCCGCGCTCGGGGCGACCAGGACGGAGGCGTTGATCCGCGCCCCCGCCGAGATCCCCTGCGCCTCCTGGACGTCCGCGACGTGCTTGGCGTAGACGCCGATGATGTTGCGGACCGTGGTGTCGGCCTCGGCGGGGTCGGCCGCCCGCGCCTGTACCTGCAACGAGGGGATCAGATAGGCGGGCGTCGCGCTGGTGCCGCTGTTGCGCGGGATCAGCTGGTACGTCCCGCGGACGCCCGCAGAGCTCAGTTCCCTGCGTCCGGCGGGCGATTCGAGCTGCTGGATGACACCGTACGAGAGGGTGGCGAGCGGGGGTTGGAGATTCGTCAGCTGGTTCGGCTGGTTCCCCGTCACCGGCGGTTTGAGGACCACGACCGCCGAACTCAGGTACTGCGGGGCCGGCCGGATCACCGGGTAGGCCCCGGCGGCCGTCAGCAAAAGCGCGAGAACAAGCACGTACCAGCGGCGGAGCAGCGCTTCGGCGACGTCACGGGGCGACACGGGGATTCCTTCCGTCGGCACCGATCCTCGCAGGCGTGGGGGCGGATCGCCACCAGATCACGAGGCCTATGCTTGGCCGGAGCCCGGACGTCCGGTCACGCGGCACCGGGCCGGGGGGAGAAGTCATGAGCCTTGGCGACATCTGGGCGATCATGTGCAGGCGTTGGTACTTCATGGTGCCACTCACCCTGCTCAGTCTTCTCACGGGCGGATATCTGTACCGGACCATCCCGGTGTCCTACGAGTCGCAGAGTTCCGTCACCCTGCTCGACTCCACCGCGGTCGCCGATCTGGCACCCACCTTCGGCAACCCCATATCGAACGCGGGCGGTTCGCTGGTCGTCACGGCCGACGTGCTCATCAGGACACTCCAGTCGAGCGACTCGGCCAAGGAACTGCACTCCCGAGGCGTCACCGACCGGTACACGGTCGGCTTCGCGCCCGAGGCCGACAGCCCGCTGCTCACCCTGGGCGTCACCGGCACCGACCGGGCGAAGGTACTGCGGGAGACCACCACCCTCACCAGGTTCACAGGCGAGCAGCTGAAGGCCCTGCAGGCCGCCTCCAAGGTGCCGGCGAAGTACTCCGTGCAGGCCGCGCCGGTCGTCCTGCCGCAGACACCGGTCTCGCAGTCGAAGGCCCGGTACCAGAACATCGCGTCGGTGCTCATCGTCGGGATGGTCAGCGCGTTCCTGCTGTCCATCCTGGCCGAGGGCGTCGCGGTGGTCCGCAGGCGCGGTCGCGCCACCGCCGGATACGTTCCCCGGCGCCACCGCGTCCGGCCCCCCGAGCGGGCGCCCAGGGGCCTGCTGGTGCGGAAGCTGGACGCGACGACGATCCTCACCGGCTATCTGGTGCTCGCCTTCTTCGTCCCGTCGAACCTCACCCTGCCCGCGCTGGGCGGCGTCGGCACCCCCGCCAACGTCTTCGCCCTGCTGGGACTTCTCTGGTATCTCGCGACCTGGCTCGGCGGCCGAATCCGTCCCGCGGAGGGCACCAGGCTGCCGCGCGTGGCGATGTGTCTGCTCGCCATGGCCGTGCTGCTGTCGTATCTCGCGGACGCCGGCCGCGACAGCTCGCACGAGGAGGTCCTCGGGGCCGACCGGGGGCTCATCGGACTCGGCGTGTGGGTGGCGCTGGTGGTGCTCGCCTCGGCCGGCATCCAGGAGCGCAGCCGACTGGAGACGCTGATGCGCCGGCTCGTCGTCCTGGGCACGGTGGTCGCCCTGATCGGCTACTACGACTTCTTCGCGGCGACCAACATCGCCGACTCCATCCACATCCCCGGCCTGCAGTCCAGCACCGCCGGGATCAGCGCCATGGACCGCGGCTCGTTCACCCGCCCGCGCTCCACCACGGCCCACCCGCTGGAGTTCGGCGGGATGCTGGCCATCCTGGTTCCCTTCGCCGTCCACCAGGCGTTCGATCCGGTACGCCGTCACGCGGGCGCGCTGCGTCGCTGGGCCCCGGTGGCGATCATGGCGGGCGCGCTTCCGCTGACGGTGTCCAGGACGTCCATCATCGGCGCCGCCATCGTGATCCTGGTGATGGTGCCCCGCTGGAAGCCGGGGCGCCGCTGGGCCGCGATCGGGATCATCGGGGGCTCGGTGGCCGGCTTCAAGGTGATCATTCCCGGGCTGATCGGCACCATCACCAACCTGTTCGCCACCTTCTTCGCCGGTTCCGACAGCAGCACCCAGGCCCGCACCGTGAAGTACGGCGCGATCGTCCCCTATCTCGACGAACACCCCTGGTTCGGACGCGGCTTCGGCACCTTCACCCCCGACCTGTACTTCTTCACCGACAACCAGTACATGCTGACCCTGGCCGAGATGGGCTTCGTGGGCCTGGTCGCGCTGGTCGCCCTGTTCGTCACCGGGATACACACCGGCGGCGCCATCCGCCGCCTCGCCCGCGACGACTCGGACCGGGAACTCGGACAGGCGTTCCTCGCCTCGGCGCTTGTCGCCCTGGTCATCAGCGCCACCTTCGACGCGCTCAGCTTCCCCATGTACGCCGGGATGTTCTTCCTGACCCTGGGCGCCGGCGGCAGCTACCTCGGCTTCATCCGCCGCGAGGCGGCCGAGGCGGCGACATCGGCGGCGGCGGACGAAGCCGTGCCGGTCCCCGCACCCCGTAAGGCATCCGAGGCCCAGGTCCCCCAACTCGCGGAGTCCCGATGAGTCCCGTCGCCGTCATCGTCGTCACCTGGAACAGCGCCTCGGTGCTTCCAGGGTTCCTCGCCGCGCTTCCCGACGGCATGGCCGGCCTCGACTGGCGGCTCGTCGTCGCCGACAACGACTCCGCCGACGACACCGTCGAGGTGCTCCGGACACTGGCCCCCGACGCCACCGTCGTCCAGACCGGCCGCAACGCCGGGTACGCGGCCGGGGTGAACGCGGCGCTGGGCGCGGCCGGGGAGTACGGAGCCGTGCTCATCTGCAACCCCGACATCCGGATGCGGGAGGGCTGCGCCAAACGCCTCGTGGACAGTCTCGGCGACGGTGTCGGGATCGCCGTACCGCTCCTGTACGAAGAGGGCCGGGACACGCCCCACCGCTCGCTGCGCCGCGAGTCGAGTGTGACCCGGGCGCTCGGCGAGGCCCTCATCGGAAACACCCGCGCCGGCCGTTTCCCGCGCCTGAGTGAGCTTGTCACCGACCCCGCCGCGTATCGGCGGTCCACGCGCGCGGACTGGGCGACCGGCGCGCTCATGGCCATCTCGGGGGACTGTCTGGCCGCCTGCGGCCTGTGGGACGAGTCCTTCTTCCTCTACTCGGAGGAGACCGAGTACTGCCTGCGCGCGCGGGACCTGGGCTACGCCACCCAACTGGAGCCGACAGCCGAGGCCGTCCACCTGGGCGGCGACTCCCAGGTGTCCCCCCGCCTCTGGACCATCCTCACCCTCAACCGCGTCCGCCTGTACAGCAGACGCCACGGCCCCCTCGCCACGGCGGCCTTCCGCACAGCCGTCCTCCTCCGGGAAACCTCCCGCGCGGCCCTGGGCCGCCCGGCAGCCCGCGCGGCGGCAAAAGCGCTGGCAACACCGGGCGCCCTGAAGAAATCACCGGGCCCGTAATAGGGGCGCGGGGAACTGCGCGACAAGCCACAACGGCGCAGCACTCGGCCGACACCCCCGTGGCACCCCCTTACCCCGCACCACTCCGAGGCCGACAAACCATGGCGACGAAATCGTGCCCCACACCAGGAAGAACCGCGTCCTCCAAAGCGAAGCACCGCTCCAGCAGAGCCGACGTCTCAGGCTCCTGGTCAAGGAAGTTGTGCGCGATCCCCGAGAACGCGATGTGCAACACCGTCCCCCCGTACGGCCGTTCCTCGACGACGTCGAACTCGCGTCGCAGGCCCGGCAGCAGCGCCGCCGCGTCGACCGCCTCCGAGGGGTCGTCCAGCACCATCGACATCCTGCTGGGCCGCACGACACGGTGCTTGATCCGGCCGTCGGCCTGGCGCCGCCGCTCCTCGGGGAGCTGAGCCAACATGACGTTTGCCGCGTCCAGTTGACCGTCGGTCCACTGGAACCGGGTGGGACCGACGAACTCGTCGACCACGAACATGCCGTCGGATTCGATGAGTTGGGAGAGCCTCGGCAGGCCGGCGTCGAGGTCGTCGAAATGGTGCAGTGACTGCAGGCCGAGAAGTACGTCGAAGCGTTCCCCGTCGGCGGTCATCCGGTTGACGTCGGTGACGCGGAAGCGCAGGACGTCGGCGAGACCGTGCTCGGCGGCGGCGCGGGTGGCGAAATCGATGCGCTCCGGCGCCACGTCCACGCCCACCAGGAGGGTGAAGGCGCCGGTCTTCGCCCAGAGAAGCTCGTTGCCGCCGGTGCCGCACCCGAGCGACAGGCCGCGCAGACCGGTGCGCGGCGCGAAGTGCTCGGCGGCCACGTACTCGGGGAAGGAAGTGTCGGGATCGCCGGTCATCAGCAGGTTCCAGCGTCTGACGACCGCCGGTATCGCCCACCATTCCGTCAGCGACGGGTCGACCCGGGACCAGTGCTGGACCACTCGCGCGCCGCCCCGCACCCGTAACTTGGCGAGTACCGGGTCGAGTTCCAACCGCCGCACCTTGCGCAGTAACCGGTCCGCGTCATGTCTGTTGACCAGGTTGTTCAGCATACGGGCTCCGTTCTGACGGCTATGAGTGACTTCGGGGCACCGAGCACCCGCTCGCTGAGCAGCACCGACCTGGGGAACAGGTAGCGCATTTCGGTGCGGGTCAGCAGCTCGATGTTGATCACCGCGTCCATCGCCGACTCCGGGCTGTCGGGGCGGCTGTGGACGAGCGGCCAGCGCCGTACGAGACGGGCCCTGGCGGCCAGCGGCAGGAACTGGAAGCCGGGCGCCACGAAGTGGGGCTCGACGGGGAAGTAGCGGTACGGCGTCTGGATCCAGTGCAGCGGCGCCAAAGTCTCCACGGCCGAGACGAACTTGCGGCGCTGGCTGTGGCCGCCCACGTGCTCGATGGTCGAGTTGGAGAACACCAGGTCGTAACCGCCCTTGGCACTCAGCTCGGCCGCGACCGCCTCGTCGGTGACGTCGGCGACCTCCGCGCTGATCCAGTCCGGGAGTTCGGCGGGGTGCTCCTCCAGGTTGATCAGGTGGACGTGCTTGGCGCGCACCGGTGCGCGCAGCCACATCTCGGCCGTTCCGCCCAGGTCGAGGACGCTCATGTTCTCGATGCCGGGGAAGCAGCGCCGGAACCGCTCCCAGCGGGCGACGCGCATGCGTTCGCCCAGCGATCCGGGCGCGTCGACGAACTTGTTCCTGAGGGCGCGGGAGCGGGGCATGGGATCAACCACCTGTGTTCGGAACGGGAGAGGAGCAACGGCCGGCGGAGTAGTGGCCGGCGGAGTAAGGGTCGGCGGGGAGACGGTCGGGAGAGCAGGGTCGGTTCATCCCGCCGTCACCACTGGGTGTAGAAGCTGGCCGGGTTCACCAGATAGCGGACGGTGGGATGGGGCACGTGGAGCACCCGGTGCCCGCGCGCGTACCGGTGGATCAGCTCCCAGTCCTCGCGGGGCATCACCTCCGGTGTCCGGCGCAGCCGGCTGAAGCGCAGGGAGCGATCACGGCGGGCGACGAAGGCGTTGGTGTCCAGGAAGGACTCGCGGGCCGCCCTGCGCCGGTCGTAGGGCACCGACAGGACGTCCTTCTCGCTGCCGTCGGGCAGCACGCGGCGCAGTGCCGTGTAGACGCCGTCGGGCCCGTCGGAAGCCTCAAGGAACGCCAGAGTGCGCTCCAGATGGTCGGGTTCCCACAGGTTGTCGTCGTCCAGGAACGCCACGTACCGCGAGCGGCTGAGGCGGATGCCCACATTGCGCACCACTCCCGCGACCCCGGTGTTGGCCGCCAGGGAGACCGCGAACAGCCTAGGGTCGTCAGGGAGTTCGGTCAGACCGGCGCCGTCGTCGACCACGATGACGACCTGATCGCGAACCGTCTGGTCCAGAGCCGAGCGCACCGCGGCACGCAGCGCCTCGGGGCGCCGGTGGGTGGCGATCACCGTGGCGACCAGCGCCGAGGGCGGTGACGGCAGGCCCGCGGCCAGCCGCCGGGTCTCGGCGTCCTCGATCCGGCGCAGCCGCACCGCGGTGGGGGCCAGCAGGACCTTGTTCCTGACCTCGAAGAGCACCAGCCAGCCGAACAACGCCTTGAGCAGGGTCCAGGGCGCCCGTGCGACCCGGCGCACGACCCCGCTCACGACGACGGCTCCGGCGTGACCAGGCGGCCGTCGGACATCCGGTTGTTGCTCCACACGTTCCCGGCACCGCCCGCGTTCCAGTGGGCGACCACGCCGTAGCCACCGGACCCGGGGTGGTACTCCGTCGAGAAGACGTTGTCGGTGACCCTGATCCCGGTGGCGCCGGTGGAGCCGCCGTACAGGGCGTACGCGCCGCCGGCTATCCAGTTGTCGTCCACGGTGACGTTGCGGACCACCCCGGTGTCGGCGAACAGGCCGATGCTGCCCGAGGCACCCTGCTTGAGGCCGGTCGGGTTCAGCAGGGTGTTGTGGCGGATGATCAGGTGCCCGGTGTTGCCGCCGCCGCTGATCACCGTGTTGGTGTGCTGCCACTCGCCGCCCAGGTTGATGAACGGGACGATGTCGTGCACGTAGTTGTCGTGCAGGTTCCCCTGCCCCATCGACAGGGCGTCGCCGAACACCGAGACGTCGCACCAGCCGACCTCTATGGAGCTGCCCCCCATGTTCGACACCGCGTAGTCCACGCCGCCGTTGTCCGGGCCCTTGCCGGGTACGGCCGTGATGGTGGAGTGCAGGACGCGCAGACCGCTGTATCCGGGGCGCAGGTTGATGCCCCACCAGTTGTCCGAGGTGATCTTGGTGTCGATGACGGTGACGTTGTTCGCGTAGATGTCGAGCGAGCCGGTGATGTCCCAGCCCCGGATGACCTGCCCGTCGGTGCGGACCGCCATGTACCCGGTCTTGTGGGGTGTCAGTGGTACCCGCGGACCGGTGGTGTCGGCGTCGGGGAAGCCGCAGTCACCGGGGGAGGCGCATTTGGCTCGGGCCGCGGGTGGGTTCGACGAAGCGCCGGCGCCCGCTGCCGTGGCGGGTGTCCCCGTCGGGGTGGGCTTCGCCGAGGCAGTGGGCGTTCCCGTCGGGGACGCCGTCGCGGAGGGGCGGCCCGTCGCCTCGCCGACCGTGGTCGACGGAGCGGCGCTCGGTGCCGCCGAGGACCCGCCCGCAGGGCAGGTCAGCGCCTCGTCCGGGCAGTCCGGCAACGCGGCCTGCTCCGATCCGGAGCAGGCCGCGCCCAGTACCGCCAGCAGGGCCGCGAGAAGCAGTCCCGTGAGGGAGTTCCGGCTGATACGCCGTGACATCAGGTTCACCTCAGGTCCTTCTGGGTGGGCCGACCCGGTGCCGAGGACCGGTGCCGGCCGTGGTGGGACCGGTCGCCGCGGCCGACGCCGCGCAGGAAGTCGCGGCTGGGCAGGACGCACAGCGTGTAACCGGCCAGGGCGATCGCGCTGATGGCGAGAAGGGCGATCCGTCCGTCGCCGAACAGGCGCTGCAGGCCGAGGACGATCCCGGCCATCACGGCACCGCCGAAGAAGGGCCAGGCGCAGGCCTGGACGACCCGGCCGACACCGATGCCGCCACGGCTGAGGGCGACCAGGAACACGGGCACCACCATGCCGCCGGCGACCAGGACATGGGCCTGCGAGACGCCCACGATGCCGTTGAGCCGGGCGGCGACGAGCAGTACCGGGACCAGCGCGGCCAACCACAGACCCTGCACCAGGAAGAGCGACCGGCGCTGTCCGATCGCGACCAGACAGTCGTAGGCGAGTTCGCTGCCGATGCGGATCAGGCCGAGGACCATCAGCCAGGGCAGTGCCGCGGCGGCGGGGCCCCACTGGTCTCCGTAGATCGTCACGATGGCCGGCTCGGCCAGGCAGGCGAGCAGGACGCAGAGCGGGACGGTGCCGGTGATCACCACACCCAGTGCCCGGCTGAAGCCCTGGGCGAGCGCCTGCGGCGAGTCCGCCAGGCGGGAGAAGCCGGCGAAGGAGACCCGGCGGGCGGCCTCCGAGATGATCCGCACGGGCCAGCCGGACATGTTGAAGGCGAGGACGTAGAAGCCCAGAGCGACGTTGCCCAGCGTCGCGCCCACCACCATGGTGTCGACGTTGACCACCGCGAGGGCCAGCATGCTCGCCCCCGCCAGCGGGAGCCCGAACCTGAGAAGCGCCCGGGCCTGATCGGGGTCCCAGCCGAACTTCAGGGTGCCCGGAGCCGCCAGCCCGCAGCCGACCAGTGCCACGACGTTCCCCGCCACGGCTCCCCAGGCGAAGCTCATCGCGCCCCAGCCCTCGAAGGCCAGCAGCAGCGTCACCGCCGTGCTGGCCACGAAGTTGAGCCCGTCGATGATCATCCGCTTGCCCTGGGCGAACTCACGGGTGAGGAAGCCGGCCGGTACCTGTGCGATCCCGTCGATCACCACGCACAGGCACATCACCCTCAGCACGCCCGCGGCGTCCGGCGAGCCGAGCAGGCCCGCCACCGTCGGCGCCGCCGCGAACAGCGCCACGTACAGCGCGCTGCTGGAGAGGGCGCTGAGGGTCAGCACGGTCGGCGCGAACCGCCGTGCGTCGCCCTCCCAGCGCACGATGGCCAGGCCCACGCCCAGTTCGTTCGCGGACAATAGGACCAGCAGCACGGTCTGGGAGATGCCGTAGACCCCCCACTCCGCCGGCCCGAGGGCGAAGCGCGCCAGCAGGATGCCGGTCGCGAAGTTGCCCAGCCGCATCACGACGGTGTTGATCAGGCTCCAGCGCGCGGCCGAACGGACCTTTCCGCCCAGGGAGGCGGCCGGAGCGGGGGTGTCGCTCGGTTCAGCGGTCTCGCTGTCCGGTGTGCGAACGCTGTCCATGAGTCGACTCCTCGTCGAGCGGCTCGGCGGCGGGTGCCACGACCGTGGCGGTCCGTCCCGTCCTCGGCTCCGCGGGGGGACTGTTCACGGCGGACCGTGCCCAGGCGGGCGGCGTCCGCAGGGCGATGGTCCGTTCCGCGGGCGACTCCTCGGCCGACGGCCGAGGAGCGGTGACACGGGGTTCGGCCGCCGGTTCGGGGTCCTCGGCCGGCTGCTCGGGTTCTTCCGGCTGCGCCTGCGGGCGCGACCGGCGGCGTGCCTCCACGTAGAAGGAGGCGGCCAGGGTCAGGACCAGACCCCCGCCTCCGGCCATGATCATGTATTCGAGCCGGGTCTTGGTCTGCGCCATCGGGGGCTGTGGGACCACGATCGTCATCATCTGGATCATGGCCTTCGGTTCGACCGACTGTTGCTTCTGGAACTGCTCCAGGCGGTCCTTGGCGTACGCGGTCAGAATGCGGTCGGAGGCCAGGACGGAGGCCTTGCCGGTGCCGGTGACCGTGAGCCACATGAGCGGCCCCTGGGCGTTGTCGGCGATCTTGGCCTCGAACGTACCGGTGGCGCCACGGGACTTGAGTTCCCGGACGGAGTCGTCGGAGTTGAGGTTGCGGGCCAGGCTGTCGGCCATGCCGGTGAGCGATGTCTGGGTGCTCAGGAAGGGGTTGCCTCCGTAGGCGACGGTGGCCTTGGGGGAGTTCAGAAGCTGCACCGTGCTCTGCGACTGGTAGGTGACCGGAACCAGCAGCACCACGGCGGCCACCAGCCCCGCCGTCAGCAGCAGTCCGGGCAGCAGGACGTACCAGCGCCTGCGCATGACCCGGAAGATCTCAGCGAGATCCATGGCGGTCCCCCCTTGCGGCCAAATGTTCTACGAGCATGTGTTTCAAGCGGATCATATGGGGAATGTTCGATCCTTGGTTCTCGGCAGGTCGGTCGGTCTCCGCCGGGTGTTCGCGGTGCCCCCCTCCAGCAGCACGTCCGCGATGCGGTCGCTCGCGTGGCCGTCCCACAGTTCTGGTCTGCGCGGCGCGGGCGGAGCGTCCAGAACCCGGTTCACGGTGGACACGATCCGTGCCGGATCCCGGCCGGCCAGCACATTGGTGCCCTGCTCGACGGTGATGGGCCGCTCGGTGTTGTCCCGCAGGGTCACACAGGGCACGCCCAGCGCGGTGGTCTCCTCCTGGATGCCGCCGGAGTCGGTCAGTACGACGCGGGCGGAGTCCTGCAGGGCGATGAAGTCCAGGTATCCGGCGGGCGGTACGAGCCGGATGCCCCCGGGGACGCCGATCTCGGCCAGCCGCTGCGACGCGCGCGGGTGCACGGGCAGTACGAGCGGAAGGCGGCCGGCGATCTCCCCGAGGGCCTTCAGCAGGCCGGTGAGCACCGCGGGGTCGTCCACGTTGGCCGGCCGGTGGAGGGTGACGAGGCCGTACTCGCCCTTCGCCAGGCCGAGTTCGTCCAGGACGGACGAGGCCCTGGCCCGCTCCAGGTTGGCCAGCAACGTGTCGATCATGACGTTGCCGACCAGGTGGATCTGGTCGTCCCGGTACCCCTCCGCGCGCAGGTTCTCGACGGCGTCGGGGGAGGGGGCCAGCAGATAGTCGCTGACCCGGTCGGTGGCGACGCGGTTGACCTCCTCCGGCATGCTCCAGTCGCGGCTGCGCAGACCCGACTCGACGTGGGCGAGCAGCGGCCCGGCCTTCGCGGTGACCAGGGCGCAGGCCAGGGTGGAGTTGATGTCCCCGACCACCACGACGATGTCCGGGGACACCTCGTCGAGGAGCGGCTCGAACGCGGTCATCACGCGTCCGGTCTGCTCGGCGTGGCTGCCCGAACCGACCCCCAGGAAGCGGTCGGGCGGACGGATGCCGAGGTCGGCGAAGAACACGTCGTTCATGGCCGGGTCGTAGTGCTGACCGGTGTGGACGAGGACGACCTCGGCGCCCCGGCGTTCCAGGGCGTCCATCACCGGTTTGATCTTCATGTAGTTGGGGCGGGCCCCGGCGACACAGACGATTCGAGGCATGGCTCAGAGCACCTCGATCGTGGGCCCCGCCGACAGCCGGCGGCGGCAGTCGAGGACGAAGGGGGCGTGTTCGGTCACGAGTTCGTAGTCGAAGCTGTCGTGGTCGGTGAGCAGGACCACCACGTCGGCGGCCGCCAGCTCGTCCGGGGTCAGTTCGACCCGCACCAGGCGGCTGTCCACCGGCAGACCCTCGACCACGTGCGGATCGGCCGCCCTGACCTGGGCCCCCATGTCGAGCAGGAGCTGGGAGATACGCAGGGACGGCGACTCGCGGGCGTCGCTGGTGTTCTTCTTGTACGCCAGGCCGAGCAGCAGGATGCGCGAGCCGTTCACGGAACGGCGTCTCTCGTTGAACAGGTCACTGATCCGGCGCGCCACGTACTCGGGCATGTGGTTGTTGATGTCGTTGGCCAGCTCCACGAAGCGGAAGCTCTGGCCGAGTTCACGCTGCACCCGCCAGGACAGGTAGGAGGGGTCGATCGGCAGGCAGTGGCCGCCGACACCGGGTCCGGGCGTGAACTTCATGAAGCCGAACGGCTTGGTGGACGCCGCGTCGATGGCCTGCCAGACGTCGATGTCCAGATGGTGGGCGAACATCGCGATCTCGTTGACCAGCGCGATGTTCACATGCCGGAAGGTGTTCTCCAGGAGCTTGGCGAGCTCGGCCTCCTTCGGCGAGCTCACCGGCACGGTGGTGTCGACGAGTTGCGCGTAGAAGTCCTGAACCGCCTTGAGGGAGGCATCGTTGACGCCGGAGACGACCTTCGGGGTCTCCTTGAAGCCCCAGACGGCGTTTCCGGGGTCGATCCGCTCCGGGCTGTACCCGAGGTGGAAGTCGGTGCCCGCGGTCAGACCCGAGCCGTCCTCCAGGATCGGCGCGAACAGCTCCTGGGTGGTGCCGGGATACGTCGTCGACTCCAGGACGACGGTCGCTCCGGGGCGCAGATACCGGGCAAGGGTGACCGCCGAGTCCCTGATGTACCGCAGGTCCGGAGTGCCCTCGTGCAGAGGAGTCGGGACGGTCACCACGGCCATGTCGAAACCGCCGCAGTCACGGGCCGCTTCGCTCGGGCGGTACGAGCCGTTGTCCAGTGCCGCGCGGATCCGCTCGGAGGACACGTCCTCGACGAACGACTCACCGGCGGCGAGGGTCTTGACGCGCCGGGAGTCGACGTCGTAGCCGATCACCTCGTGTCCGACCTCGGCGGCGCGGATGGCAAGCGGCAGACCGACGTATCCCTGTCCGACCACGACGACGCGCATCAGTGGCTCCTGTTCGCGGTAGCGGGTGACGGGGTGGGCCGGATGAACTCCCGCGCCGTCATGAGGACGAAGGCAGCATTGGTGGTGAGGTAGCGCCGGCCCAGGCGGCGCGGCTCCTGCAGCGCACGGTAGAGCCACTCGACTCCCAGCCGCTGCCAGGTCTCGGGGGCCCGCTTGGTGATCCCCGCGAGGATGTCGAAGGAGCCGCCGACGCCGTGCACGACGCGGGCTCCGGTGCGTTCGCCGTACGCGGCGGTGAAGATCTCCTTCTTCGGCGAGGTCATGCCGAGGAACAGCATCCGGGCGCCGCTGTCGGCGATCGCGCCGGCGATGGCCTCCTGCTGGGAGTCGTCGAAGTAGCCGTTGCGGCTGCCGGCCACCTTCAGACCGGGGAAGCGGTCGGCCACCCGGCGCAGCATCTCCTCCAGCACCTCTTCCTTGGCGCCGAGGAAGTACACGGAGATGCCCGCCGACTCGGCCTCGGCCAGCAGCCGCAGGAACAGGTCGATACCGGCGACCCGTTCCGGCAGCGGGGCGCGCAGCACCCGGCCGGCCCAGACCACGGCCTGTCCGTCGGCGACGACGAGATCGCAGCCGGACACGGCGTCGGCGAGCCGCCGGTCGCGCCGCATGTTCACCAGCTTCGCGGCGTTGACGACGCCGATCTCCAGCTGTCTGTCGTCACGGACGGCTTCGAGGCAGCGCTCGACGGTCTCGTCCATGGTCAGCGGGTCCAGCTCGACCCCGAACAGGGTCCGGCGCTCGGTCATATCCGTCTCCCCAGCCAGGCGTGGAGCATCCAGCCGAACTCGTACGGCCGGCATTCGCGGTCCACGGAGACGGGCTGGTACATCCGGTCCAGGGCCTTGAGCCGGAGGTTCGGAGCGACTCGGGTGCCGAGTCCCCGGGCGGCGCGCACCGCCTTCTTCGGGTCCCCCCGGTAGACCTTGCGCCAGGTGACGCCGAGCTCGTCGAGGATCATGGGCTCCTCGTTCCCGGCGGCCAGTTCGGGCACGTCGGTCATCCAGCGCAGGCCCTTGCGGATCGCCGCGCCGAAGTCACTGCCGCCGGCGTCGGTCAGATCGAACAGGGCGGTCGGCGCCATCGCGTGCTGGTGGACGCTGTAGACGGGGTAGCCCTCCACGACACCGCCGGTGCGCGCGTCGTAGTGCCACCACCACTGCCCGCCGTCGCCCTGCAGTTCGCAGATACGGGCCGCGCACGCCTCGGAGGCGGCCAGTGCCTCCGGGTCGCCGGCCCCGTCGCCGCTCGCGTGGGCGCGGGCCAGGGCCTGGAGCGGGTACGTCTGGTCGGCGAAGCAGCTCACATGTGACCGGTACCAGGGCACCAGGCCGGGCCCGGTGGCGTGCGGGAACAACGGACTGTTCCCGATCCGGGCCCGCAGAAGACGGTCCCGGGCTGCGGAGAAACGTCTCTCCACATCCATCGTGCTGCGAGCCGCCGCGAGCGCCGACAGCACCCATGCCGCCTCGACGGTGTACTGCGGCCGGCCCTCGTCGTCCAGGGCGTCCAGCCGTGCGAGGGCGTCGGACAGCTTGGGATGGTCGGTCTCGGCGGCGGCCCAGGCGATCAGCGCCGCGTCACCGAGGTTGGTCACCGTGGGCAGCGACTGGACCAGCAGGCCCGTGAACTCCTGGGCCGTGTGCCCGCCGAGCACCGCACGCTGGCGGTCCTCGGGGAGGAACTGGGCGCCCAGCACGGTGATGGCCGCGTACCGGGTGCTGGTCCCGCGCCGCTCCAGGGTCCAGGAACCGCCGGGCGTTTCCCGCCCGGCCATGGTGAAGACGAAGGCCTCGCCGCCGGGAAGCAGCATCGACGGAAGCCCCGCCTCGGCGACGGCGAGGAGGCGTTGGGCCAGTGCGTGCAGCGGCGGTTCCTCACGACCGAGCGCTGCCAGACGTGTTGTGGTCATGGTTTGGGCACACCAACCCCCCTGTGGGTCCTGTGGTGAACAGACTGGTGACCGCCGCGGCACGGATGGGCACGCGGCGGAAGCAAACGTCGGACGATGGACGTCGGACGGCGGAGATTCGGACGCCAGGCGTCAGAAATCAGGCGTCAGGCGTCAGAAATCAGCCATGCGGCGGCGGAGCGGTTGTCGCTCCTCGCTTTTGGCACAGGCGTATCCACCCGGTAACCCCCCCTGGGCACTGGTCAGTGTGCTCATTGTGCTTGCTCTGCATACTTCGCACACATGTTATGCCTGTAGATGTTCGAAGATTTGCGTTTTGTGAGACGGAAAAGTTACGCGCGCTCGACGAGTTCGCCGTCCTTCTCGTCGTACAGCGCGCCTGTTTCGGGGCACTCCCACACGCCCGGCTCGCCTGCCCGCTCGCCGAGCCGTACGCCCGCCCGGCCGACCCAGCCGATCCTGCGCGCCGGTACGCCGACTACGAGGGCGAAGTCCGGCACGTCCCGGGTCACCACGGCGCCCGCCGCGACCAGCGCCCAGCGGCCGATGCGCACCGGCGCCACACACACCGAACGGGCTCCCACGGACGCCCCCTCGGCGACGACCACCGCGACGGCCTCCCAGTCGCCCCCGCGCTTCAGCCGGCCCTCCGGGTCCACCGAGCGCGGGAAGTAGTCGTTGGTGAAGACCGCCGCCGGGCCGACGAAGACCCCGTCGCCGAGCACCGCGGGCTCGTAGACCAGCGCGTAGTTCTGGAGCTTCACGTTGTCGCCGATCCGCACTCCCGGACCGACATAGGCTCCCCGGCCCACGATGCACCCGGTGCCCAGCCGGGCGTCCTCCCGTATCTGGGCCAGATCCCAGACCGTCGTCCCGTCGCCGATCGTGGCTGTCTCGTCGACCTGGGCGGTCGGCTGGATCCTGGAGCTCACCTGGTGGAACCTTTCTGCTCACTGGGCAACAACAGCGCCTTCACGGGGTCACCATACTTACGCCGGATCGGGGGGCAACGGTGGCCGGTACCCGGCCGCGCCCGCGCGTTCGCCGCGCGGAACGGCGAGTTCGCGGCGGGCGGCGCGAGAACAGCCGCCCGCGCCGTCACTTCACAGAATGCACACGGAAGTTCATAGGCTCTTTAAGTTTCAAGCGCTAGGCTCGGCGTCAGTCGAGTGTCCGACGGCCCCCACGCCCCGGTGCTCGTCCCCCCACAGGCACAGGAGACTCGGCGTGCACGACGGCGACGTAGTGGTGATCGGCGGCGGCTATGCGGGAGTACGGCTGGCGCGACGACTGGACGAGACGGCGCGGGTCACCCTGGTGGACCGCAAGGACGTCTTCTTCCACCGTATTGCCTCCCTGCGGGCGGGCGTGCACCCCGAATGGACGGTCACTCCGTTCATCCCGTACGACCGACTGCTGCGCAAGGGCCGGATCGCCGTGGGCAAGGCGGTCCGTATCGACACCGCCGAGCGGCAGGTGGTCCTCGCCTCGGGCGAGCGACTCCCGTACGACGTGGTGGTGATCGCCACCGGCGCCGACTACCCGGAACCGGCCCGGTTCAACGGCACCACTGTCGAGGAGGCGGCCCAGTCGTTCGCCGAGCACCAGCGGAACATCGCCGCCGCGGATCATCTCCTCGTCGTCGGCGGCGGGCCCTCCGGCGTCGAACTCGCCGCCGAGATCCGCCTGGCCCGGCCCGGCGCCCGCGTCACCCTCGCCCACTCGGGGCCGACGCTGCTCCACGCCACGGGCAGCGCACGCGCGGGGAAGAGGGCCCGTGCCTGGCTGGAGTCCCATGACGTGGAGGTCCGGCTCAACGCCTTCATGTCGCCCGGCAACGACTTCGGCACCTACCGCGACGCCGGCGGCAACGTCATCGAGGCCGACCGCTCCTTCTGGGCCACGGGCACCACACCCAACACGTTCTGGCTGCGCATGGCCGGCCACAGCGACTGGCTGAACGACTCCGGCCATGTGCGGGTCGACCGCACGCTCCGGGTCGAGGGATGGCCGGACGTGTTCGCGGTCGGCGACGTGAACGACGTCAGCGAACTCAAGATCACCCCTGTCGCAGTCGCCCAGGCGGACCTCGCGCTGCACAACATCCGTGCCTACCTCCAGAGTTCGGGCAGGCATCGCAGGCGTCCGCGCTTCTACCGTCCGATCCACCGCACCCCGCTCGTCGTGCCGTTCGGCCCCGCCGACGGAGTGACGATGGTGCCCGTGCCCGGCGGCGAGACCGCGGTTCTCGGAGGCCGCACCGCCACCCTGGCCAAGGCCAAGACCCTCCTGACCCCCTACATGAGGCGCCAGCTCGGATACACAGCGGCCTGAGAGCCCGCGCGTGGAGACCGTGTGGAGACCTCGCGGAGGCCACGTGCAAGCCGTCTTCGGCGGGTTCGCACCTGTGAGTTGCGCCCCCGTTGTTACTCCGCCGTACCCCCTGCGGTAGGGTCCCCACCGTTTCCAACTACCGGCTGAACGTGCGCCGGTACGGGGAGTGTTGGAGGGGCGGCGCGTAGATGAAATCCCAGTGGGGCGACGGCGGATCCGTGGACCTGGACGACACACGGCTGGAGGAGATGAGCCCTGAACCGTTGCTGACCAGGGACTACGAGACGCGTCCCGCGCTCGTGTACGAACGGCTGCGGCAGCGGCACGGCCCCGTCGCACCGGTCGACCTGCTGGGCGTGCCCGCCTGGCTGGTCCTCGGCTACAAGGAGTCGCTCCAGGTACTCCAGGACGACGACGGATGGCCGAAGGGACTCGAGAAGTGGCGGGCCCGCTCGGAGGGCAGAGTGCCGTCCGACTGGCCGCTCGGACCGTCCCTCGAGGTCAACCATGTGCTGATCCAGGGCGGCCCCGGCTACCGGCCGTTGCGGGCGGCGTGGGACGTGGCGCTGAAGCCGTTCCAGGATCCGGCCCATCCGCAGGCGAAGCGGCTCAAGAGGGCCGTCACCGAGTACGCCGACGAACTGATCAGCCTGATGGGCCAGGGCGGCGGCACGGGCCTGGCGGATCTGTCCGCCCAGTTCTCCCGGCCTCTTCCGCTGATGGTCGCCAGCCGTCTGCTGGGCTTCCCCGGTTCGCAGGGCGACGACGCCCTGATGGACATGTGGCGGGTACTGGACGCCGGCCCGGACGCGGAGCCCGCCCTGGAGCGGCTGCTCGCGACCCTGGCCCAACTCGCGGCGGTGAAACTGGACAAGCCCGGGGACGACTTCCCGTCGTACCTGATAGCCGCGCACCCGGGTCTCTCCCTCGACGAACTGGCCCGCGAGCTGTTCATGCTGCTGGGCATGACCTCCGACCACGTCGGCATCCTCGTCTCCAACACGGTGGTCGAGGTCATCTCGGGCGAGGGCGGGGTACGGGCCAGCCTGTCCGCCGGGATGGTCCGGGAGACCATGAACCGGGTCGTCATGCGCAAGCCGCCGCTGGTCAACTTCGTGCCCCGCTTCGCGGCCAGGGACGCCGTGCTGGGCAACTACACGATCCGGGCTGGCGACCCGGTGTGGGTCTCCTCCGCCGCGGCGCACGCCGACCCCCTCTTCGCCGAGAACGTGTGCCCGAGCACCACGGTCAGCACCCGGGCGCACCTCTCCTGGGGCGCCGGCCCGCGCCAGTGCCCGGCGCGCGAGCTCGCGTCGACGGTCGCGTCGGTCGGCGTGGACCGGCTGTTCGAGCGGTTCTCCCACCTGGACCTCGCCCTCCCCGTCGACCAACTGCCATGGCGCTCCTCACCGTTCATGCGCGGACTGCGGTCACTGCCCGTCCGGTACGAACTCGCCCCGTTGCCCGAGCGACGCCTGGCGTACGACCAGGCGGGCCCGTCGGCCGAGACGGAACTGCCGGACCCGTCGGCCCGGCAGCGTTCGTCGCTGTGGCGCTATCTGACGGGGCTGATCCGCACCGGCCGCTGAGGTGACCGCCGGTGGTCCGGTGGCTCGGTGGCTAGGCCGCCGGGTCACCGGCGGCGGGCCGTGCGGGGTCGCCGGTTCGGCCCACGGGGCGACACGGGAGGGGCCGGTCCGAACCCTCCCGCACGCACTGGCTCCCGCACATCGGAGGGGCGGCCCGGCGGCTGGGGGTGATCCGGTGAGCAGTGCGCGTATCGCCGCGCGCCCTCCCCTCCATGCACGGAGAGGCGGCCCAGCGGTTGAGTGTCCGGGCCGCGTATCCGCAGGTCGGGTGCTCAGGTGCCGTACACCGGCGCGGGCGCGGGCGCTTCGGTGAGCAAGTCACGTACCGCCGGGCCGATCTCGGCCGGAGTCCAGCGGCGGTCGCGGACCCGCTGCGGGCCGTGCTGCCAGCCGTCGGCGACGCCGATCATGCCGCCCTCGATCTCGAAGACGCGGCCGGTGACGTCGCCCGACCCGGCCGAGGCCAGCCACACCACCAGCGGTGAGACGTTGCCGGGGTGCGGGGCGTCGAAGCCGGATTCCGGTGCCCGCATCTGCTCGGCGAACGCCTCGACCGCCTCGGTCATCGGGGTACGGGCGGAGGGCGCGATCGCGTTCACGGTGACGCCGTACCGGGCCAGTTCGGCGGCGGCGATCACGGTGAGTGCCGCGATACCCGCCTTCGCGGCGCCGTAGTTGCCCTGACCGACGCTGCCCGACAGCCCGGCGCCCGAGCTGGTGTTGACGATCCTGGCGTCCACCGGCCGACCCTGTTTGCTCAGCTCCCGCCAGTACGCGGCAGCGTGGCGCAGCGGTGCCGCGTGCCCTTTGAGGTCGACCTTCACGACCAGGTCCCAGTCCGCCTCGGTCATGGAGACCAGCATCCGGTCGCGGTTGATGCCCGCGTTGTTCACCAGCGCGTGCAATCCGCCGAACTCGTCGACCGCCCGACCGATCAGCCGCTCCGCGTAACCCCAGTCGCTGACGTCGCCAAGGTCGGCGACAGCGGTGCCACCGGCGGCCCCGATCTCCTCGGCCACGGCTTTCGCCGCCTCACCCAGGTCGTTGACCACGACCCGCGCTCCCTCGGCCGCCAGCGCGAGGGCATGCTCGCGCCCCAGGCCCTGCCCTCCTCCGGTGACGACGACGACCCGGTCCCGACAGATTCCGCTCACGTTCCCGCCCCTTCGCTGACATGGCCGGCCGACCCGGCGAGTCCCAGCCGCCGTGCGATGAACTCCCGGTGCTCCGCGGGCCCGCCCCAGTCCGCGGCCAGTGCCCAGGCCCGCTTGGCGTACAGATGGAGGTCGTACTCGGTGGTGTACCCGATGGCGCCGTGGCACTGGATCGCCGTACGGGCCGTCTTCCTGGCCGCCTCCGACGCGAGCACCTTCGCCATCGACGTCCGTACGGCGGCCTCCGGATCCCGGGCCGCCTGTGCCCAGCCCGCCGCGAGGACCGCCGGCCGGGCGAACCGCACCGCCAGCTCCACATCGGCCAGGGCGTGCTTGACCGCCTGGAACGACCCGACCGGTACGCCGAACTGGTGCCGCTCCCGGACATGCGTCACGGTCAGTTCGAGCATTCGCCCGCAGAGCCCGACCAGCAGAGCGGCCGTGGCCAGCACCCCGCGCCGGTAGGCGACGGCCAGCTCGGCGGGCCCCTCGGCCAGCAACAGCCCACCGCCCGCCGGAACCCGGACCCTGGCCGACCGCCGGGAGCCGTCGACCGATTCGACAGGCTCGGTCTCCACCTCGTCCCGCGTGTACAGGCACAGCTGGTCCTTGTCCGCCACGGCGATCAACTCGGCGCGTGCGGCGAAGGGGACCGGAGCATCGGGGGTGAAGGACACCGTGAGCAGGTCCGATCCGCTGATGACGGACGGGAGTCGGGGCGCGCCCGCAGCGGCGAGCAGGGGGGCGCCCACGGCCACCGTCTCGGCGGCGGGGACCGGCAGGCCACAGCGGCCCAGGGCCTCCATCAGCGGCGGCAGCGCGTTCTCGTCGAGGCCGAGACCGAGGCCGTCCGCGCTCTCCGCGACCAGCGCGCCGGTGACACCGACTCCGGCCAGGGTGCGCCACACGGCGTCGACGCTCTCGGCGCGGCCCCCCGGCCATCCGGCCCGGATCTGCTCGGCGCCGGACTGCTTGGCCAGCACCTCACCGGCGGCCTCGGCGAGAGCCGCGTCCCGTTCGGTCATGGCGAAACGCATCTCCTCCGGTCACCTCCTCGGCAGGCCGAGCAGCCGCTCGGCGACGATGTTGCGCTGGATCTCGTTGGTCCCGGCGTAGATGGGGCCCGCCAGCGAGAAGAGGAAACCCCGGCTCCACGGCCCGTCGACCCCGGCCTCGGGACCGAGCAGGTCGGCAGCCGTCTCGTGCAGGGCGATGTCGAGCTGGGACCAGAACAGCTTGTTCAGGCTGGACTCGGCGCCGATCTGCCGGCCCTCGACGATCGAGGTCACCTGTTCCAGGGTGAACAACTCATAGGCCTGGGCCTCGATCCACGACTGAACGACCCGGTCCCGGTGCGCCCCCGGCCCGGTCGCCCGCGCCAGATCGAGCAGCCGGTCGGCGGTGTGCAGGAAGCGGCCGGGGGAGCGCAGGGTCAGGCCGCGCTCGGAACCGGTCGTCGCCATCGCCACCCGCCAGCCCTCCCCGACCCCGCCGAGCACATCGGCGTCCGGCACGAGGACGTCGTCGAGGAAGACCTCGGCGAACCCCTCGTCGCCGTCGAGGCGTTCGAAGCCGCGGACGGTCACACCGGGTGCGTCCAGGGGGACGAGGAAGTAGGTGAGGCCGCGGTGGCGCTCCGCCTCCGGGTCGGTGCGGAAGAGGCCGAACAGGTGTGTGCAGAAGGCGCCGCGGGTCGTCCAGGTCTTCTGGCCGGTCAGCCGCCAGCCCCCGGCCCCCTCGTCGCGGACGGCCCGGCTGCGGATGCCGGCGAGGTCGCTGCCCGCGCCGGGCTCGGACCAGCCCTGCGCCCACAGGTCCTGGGCTGCGGCCATCCTCGGCAGGATGCGCCGCTGCTGTTCCTCCGTACCGAACGCGAACACCGTCGGGGCCAGCAGGAAGATGCCGTTCTGGGTGACCCGGGCGGGCGCTCCGGCCCGGTGGTACTCGTCCTCGAACACCAGCCACTGCCACAGCGACGCGTCCCGGCCGCCGTACGCCTCGGGCCAGGACACGACCGACCAGCGGGCCTCGAACAGTGCCCGCTCCCACTCCAGATGGGCGGCGAACCCCGCGCGGGTGTCACCGGACGGCAGCGGGCTTCTGGGCACGTTCGCCGCGAGCCATTCCCGCGCCTCCCGCCGGAAGGCCTCCTCCTCGGGACTCCAGGTGAGATCCATGGCTCACCGCTCCCCGGCCGGACGGCCGCCGAAGGTGTCGCGGACCTCGGCGGCGACACCCGAGAGGTTGATCTCGAAGGTGAAGCCCTGTTCGTAGCGGTAACTGCGCTTGACGTCCCACAGGTCGATGCCGTTGAAGGCCTCCTTGGCGGCACGGATCACCACTGGGTTCTTCCCGGCGATCTCGGCGGCGACCTCCAGGGCCCGGTCCCGCAACCGGTCGGCCGGGACGACGTCCAGCACGGAACCGAAGGCGTGCAGTTCGGCGGCGGACGCGGTGGCGCAGGTGTACATCATCGCCCTGGCCCGGTGCTGCGGGACGAGACGGGACAGATGGGTCGCGGCGCCCAGCGCACCGCGGTCCACCTCGGGCAGTCCGAAGTACGCGTCGTCGGCCGCGACGATCACGTCCGAGTTGCCGACCAGCCCGATCCCGCCCCCCAGACAGAAGCCCTGGACCGCGGTGACGACCGGCACCGCACAGTCGTAGACCGCGGCGAACGCGGCGAAGCAGCCCCGGTTCACCCCGATGACGGCCGCGTGGCCGGTGTCGGCCTGCAACTCCTTGACGTCCACACCGGCGTTGAAACCACGCCCCTCGGCACGCAGCAGCACCACCCGCACATCCGGGTCGCGGCCGAGCCGTTCGACCGTCTCCGCCAGCTGGTACCAGCCCGCCACCGGCAGGGCGTTGACCGGCGGACAGTCGACGACGACCTCGGCGATGCCACGCGCGTCGACGGCCGTCCTGATGATTTCCGTGCCCATGGGACCTCCTGTGTCGCGGGGCCGGATCGCGGGGCGCCCCTCCGTGGTCACCGTTTCGCTCCGGCGGTGGTCAGGCGGGTGAGGACGGCGTCGGCCTCCGCGATGATGCGTTCGACGAGTTCGGCGCAGCTGGGCAGGTCGTCGATCACGCCCGCGACCTGGCCGGAGGCGAGGGTGCCCAGGTCCGTCCGCCCGTCGACCATGGCGGCGCGCAGCATCATCGGGGTGTTCGCCGCCATCACGACCTGGGACCAGCCCAGTTCATGGCTGCGGCGCATCGCCAGTCCCTCGCGGACCAGTGCGGACCACGGGGTACCGGAGACCTTCCGGAACGCGACGGCGTGCCGCAGCGAACGGACGAGTCGCGCGGGCGCCCGCTCCCGCAACAGCCGTTCCACCGCTTCCGTCCGCAGCACGCGCTGGGGGATGCCGTCGAGGACCGGGGTGACGACGGTGTCGGCGACGCCCCGCCCCAGATATTCGGCCTTGACCGAGTCGCGCACGGTGCTGTCGCTGGTCAGCAGGAACCGTGTGCCCATCGCGATGCCGACGGCCCCCTGGGCGAGCGCGGCCACCAGCCCCCGCCCGTCGCGGAACCCGCCGGCCGCGATGACCGGGATGTCGACGGCGTCCACGACCTGCGGGAGGAGGATCGAGGTGGGTACGCCCCCGGTGTGGCCGCCGCCCTCACCGCCCTGGACGACGACGGCGTCCACCCCCCACGCCTGGACCTTCTCGGCGTGGCGGCGGGCCCCGACGGACGGGATGACCACGAGCCCGGAGTCCTTCAGCTCGCGGACGACGCGTTCGGGGGGCGCGAGGGCGAAGGACGCGATCTTCACGCCCTCGCGCACCAGGAGGGCGCCGCGTTCCAGGACGTCGGGTGAGTCGCCGCGCATGTTCACACCGAAGGGCGCGTCGGTGCGCTCCCGGACGGCACGGACGGCGTCCCGGGTCTCGTCGAGGGAGAGCGTCGCGCCGGCCAGGATGCCGAGCCCGCCGGCCGCGGCGGTGGCGGCCGTCAGTTCCGGGCCGGAGACATACCCCATGCCGGTCTGCACGATGGGGTGGCGGACGCCGACCAGGTCGCACAGCGCGGTGTGCAGAGCGGGGTGGACGGGGGCGGTGGGAGCGCTCATGCCGGGTCTCCTTCTCGCGCCACTGCCGGGGCGGGGACGAATCCTCGGGTCAGGTTTCCGAGGGGGTTGTCGGTCGAGCCAACGTAACCTAACAATTGTTTGCTAGGTAAGACTCCGTATGGGTGAGAGCGTGGGAGGAACAGTCCATGGGTGACAAGTCGATGTCCCTGGAGGACTTCGCCGGCACCGTCGAGTCGGGCATGACGATCGGTATCGGCGGCTGGGGATCGCGGCGCAAACCGATGGCACTGGTGCGCGGGCTCCTGCGCGCCGACGTACGCGATCTGACCGTCGTCACCTTCGGCGGCCCGGACGTGGGGCTGCTGTGCGCGGCGGGCAGGGTCCGCAAGCTCGTCTACGGCTTCGTCTCGCTGGACAGCATCGCCCTCGACCCGCACTTCCGCGCCGTACGGGAACGGGGCGACGTGGAGACCGCCGAGTACGACGAGGGCATGTTCGTCACCGGGCTGCGGGCCGCCGCGAGCCGGCTGTCCTTCCTGCCCACCCGCGCGGGCCTCGGTTCCGACGTCCTCACGATGAACCCCGACCTGGTGACGATCGCCTCCCCGTACGACGACGAGGAGTACGTCGCGATGAAGGCGCTGCGGCTCGACGTCGCCCTGGTGCACGTCAACCGTGCCGACCGGGCGGGCAACGCCCAGTATCTGGGCCCCGATCCGTACTTCGACGACCTGTTCGCGATGGCGGCCGACCGGTGCTATGTGAGCGCCGAGCGGATCGTCGCCCCGGAGGACCTGCTCGCCTCCGGACCCGCGCAGTCACTGCTGATCAGCCGTCTCTTCGTCAACGGTGTCATCGAGGCGCCCCGCGGCGCCCACTTCACCTCCTGCGACCCCGACTACGGGCGGGACGAGGCCTTCCAGGCGCACTACGCGTCGGCGGCGCGCGACGCCGACTCCTGGAAGTTGTTCCACAAGACGTTCCTCGACGGCGACGAACAGGCGTACCAGGAGGCGGTGGCGGAGTTCCATGCGCACCGCGCTGGGCAGGAGGAGGGGCGATGACGGAGATCACCCGGGCCGAGGTGTGTGCCGCCGCCTGCGCGGACGCGTGGCGCGGGGCCGGAGAGGTGCTCGCGCACACGGCCGGAGTACTGCCCTCGATCGGAGCGCGCCTCGCCCGGCTGACGACCAGCCCGGACCTCGTACTGACCGACGGCGAGGCCTACTTCATGAGCGACCCGCCGCCGCTGGGGCGGACCGCCGCGGACGGGGGAGTGGTCGAGGGCTGGGTGCCGTACCGGCGGGTCTTCGACATCGTCGCCAGTGGCCGCCGGCAGAGCATGATGGGCGCCAGCCAGATCGACCGGTACGGCAACCAGAACATCTCCCTGATCGGAGACTGGCGTCGTCCCACGCGCCAGCTCATCGGCGTGCGCGGCGCTCCGGGCAACACGGCCAACCACCGTACCGACTACTGGGTGGCCCGGCACACCCCGAAGGTCTTCGTCGAGAAGGTCGACGTGGTCTGCGGTGTGGGCAACGACCGTGCGCGCGGCGCCAGAGGGCTGAGGTTCCACGACCTGGGCGTGGTCGTCACCAACCTCGCGGTCCTCGACTACGGGGACGACGGGCGGCTGCGCGTGCGCTCCCTGCATCCCGGCGTCACCGCGGACGAGGTCCACGCCGGCACCGGCTTCGAACTCGACGCGACCGGCGCCCCCGAGACCCGCCTGCCCGACGAGACCGAACTGCGGCTCATCCGCGAGGTCGTCGACCCGGGCGGCCTGCGCGAGCGCGAGGTGAGCCGGGGCACCGGGTCGTAGGACCCGCCACCCCGGCTCGTCATCGGGACCGGAGGCCCGTCAGCAGTTCGAGTTGGTCTGGGTGAGCAGGCCGAGACGCCACGGCAGCGTGTTGTAGTCGCCGGTGGCACTGGGATTCATGCCCTGGTACAGGTATTGCAGCCTGCAGGCCGGAATGGTGAGCGTCTGGTCGTAGCCCGCTCGGATCATCTCCCCGTGACTGATGTCGCGGGTCCAGGACCCGGCGGGGAAGGTGACGTTGTTGGCGCGGGCGAACGGGTTGCTCTCGGTGGCGGCGAGGGGAGTCCAGGAGCCGGCGAGGCTGCCGGTGGTCCAGGAGCGGAACCAGCGCCTGGCGTCCGAGCCGATGGCCTCGACGAGCATCAGGTACTGGTTGCTGCCCTGGACCTTGTAGATGTTGGCCGCTTCGAACAGGGCGTACCTGTTGGAGTCCTGGGCCGCGATGACCGTGTTGGTGAAACCGCCCGGGAACTGGCCGACGGTGGTCTGCGAGCGGTACAGGTGTCCGTTGTCGTCGGAGGAGAACAGGTAGCAGTTGGCGCTGTCGCAGATCACCCACATGTCGACCCAGTAACCGTTGCCGATGTTCTGCTTGATGATGTCCGGCATCGACGAGTAGAAGTTGCGCGGTGCGCTCCACCCGTTCGGGTTGCTGATGTCGGAGTTGGTGGAGAACGAGGCGTTGCCGGTCTGGTAGACGAGGTACCACAGCTTCTGCGGCGCGTTGTAGAAGACCTGGGGTGCGGCCCGGTAGCCGGTGCCGATCGCCGTGCGGTCCAGGTAGTGGTGCGTGGCCGAAGCAGCCTGCGACCAGTCGGTGAAGTTCAGGTACACCAGGTTGTACCCGGAGGCGCTCGCGGTGCTGGCGAACACGTGGTACTTGCCGTTGTAGTAGACGACCGTCGGGTCCTTGATCCCCGCGATGTTGTGGGTCGCGTCCGATTTCGGGCCGATCAGCGCGCCGCTCGAACTCCAGGAGAAGCTGGAGGGCAGCGCGGCGGCGGACCGGGGTGCGGTCGCGTCGCGCGTCGCCGCGCTGCCGCCCAGCGCGGTCAGCGTCGCCTGGAAGGCCGCCTTCTTGTTGCCGTTGCCGTCGAACAGCAGTGGGTTCTCCCCACTGCGCCACGAGTCGCTGTCCCGGATGCCCCACACCGTGATCCCGGTGCAGCGCGCCACGTTCATACACGCCCGGACGGTGTTCGTGTACGCGGCCGACGGCGCCTGCGCGATGTCGAGTTCGGTGATCTGTACGTCCACACCGAGCGCCGCGAAGCTCGACAGTGTGGTCTGGAAGTTCGACGGAGGGCCACCGGTGCCGAAGTGCGCCTGGAAGCCGACGCAGTCGATGGGTACGCCCCGCGCCTTGAAGTCACGCACCATGCGGTAGACGCCCTGCGTCTTCGCGGCGGTCCAGTTCTCGATGTTGTAGTCGTTGTAGCAGAGCTTGGCGGCCGGGTCGGCCGTCCGCGCGGTGCGGAAGGCCTGCTCGATGAAGCCGTCGCCCAGCAGGTTCTGGAACACCGAGGAGCGGTGCGTGCCGCTCCCGCCGTCGTTGAACGCCTCGTTGACGACGTCCCAGGCGTAGACCTTGCCCTTGTAGTGGTTCGCCACGGTGGTGATGTGGTTGTTCATCACGCTGCGCAGGGTGTTCGCGTCGGTGATGGAGCTGACCCAGCTGGGCAGTTGGGAGTGCCAGACCAGGGTGTGTCCGCGCAGACGCTGGCCGTGCGACGAGGCCTGACTGGCGATCCGGTCACCGGGGGCGAAGTTGAACGAGCCGCGTGAGCGCTCCGTGGTGTCCCACTTCAGCTCGTTCTCGGGCGTGACCATGTTGAACTCACGGTTCAGGATGTTCGTGTACGTGGTGTCGCCGAGCTTGCCGGCCGCCACGGCCGTCCCGAAGTACCGCCCGGACTGGGCCGCTTGGGCGCCCAGAGTGGTGGCCCGGACGTCCGACGCGGCCTTGGTCGGGGCCTCGGTTCCGGGCACGGCCGTGGCGGTGCCGGTCGCCATCAGCGCGGTCGCGGCCAACAGGACCGTGGCGCCGAGCGGGTGCGCTTTCCTGCGCCGGGAATGGATTTGAAGAAGCCATGACATGTTGGCGCTCCTCTTGTCTGGGGGCTAAGAGGTGTGCGGGATCAGGCGGGGGATGGTCGAGCTCTCGATGTTCGCCATGTCGAACATCGGCCGCTCTTGTGGACGTCTTGGATATTAGGGAGTGCGTGGGGCGCGTCAATACCTCTCGCATCATTCGCTTGTCACGTCGAAATGTTTCGCTCTCACTTGCCGGTGAGCAGCCGCCTCGGATTGGCGATGCGGAAGGCGTACGCCGCCGCTCCGCCCAGGCCGAAACCGGGGTGCAGCGGCGGCTCCGCGTAGGGCCGGTCCGAACCCTGGACGACGGCGCCGCTACCGAGGGCACGGACGATCGCGTCGACGGCACGAGGGCCGTAGGACGAGGTGTCGACGAAGACGCCCGGGTCCGTGCCGGGCTCCGAGCCACCGCTCCGGGCGGTGAAGCGCTCCCCGTGCAGCGGAGCGAGCCCGGCCAGCAGGGCGAAGCACACGCGCAGGTGCGGATGGCGCGGCCGGCCGAAGGCACGGAAGGCGAACCAGGCGGCGTGCATCTGCTGGACGTACGGGACCATCGCGGGCCACCAGCCGGGCCCCTCCGGTTCGCCGGCCGCCGGTCCCGGGTGGACGAACAGCGGCAGGTCGCGTTCTTCGAGCAGGTCGAGGAGCGGGGCGCACCGCGCGTAACCCGCCGCGTCGGCGAGCGCGTTCGCCGGGAGCTGGAGGCCGGCGAACCCCCGGTCGAGGTCCTTGGCCGTCGCGCCGGCATCGATGTCCCGTACGCAGGCTGCGGCCCAGGCGTCGAACGGTTTCGGGAGTGCGGCCGATCCTTCGTGATACGCGTCCAGCAGGGGACGGGCCTCGGCGGCGGGCAGCCACTCCACGCCGATCGGGGCGGACAGCGAGACGAGTACCCGGCCGAGGCCGTCGGCGGCGGCGAGTTCGGCGCGGCCGGCGATGTCGTGATCGGTGGGCGGGATCGCGTAGGGCGGCTCACCGTGCAGATGCAGGGTCCAGCCGTCCAGGAACGGTGGCTCGCGGCGGGAGCGCAGGGCTGCCACCAGCGAGGGGGTCCACAGGTGCTGGTGCACGTCGACGCTGGTCATGACGTTCCTCCCGCCGGGGATGACGATTCTCCCAGCAACGCGCGCAGCGCGTGCCGGACGTCGTCGGACCCCAGGATGCCGTGACTCACCGCCTCCACGTCCACCCCGCAGGGCCGGTCGTCGTCGAGGCGGGGCACGGCCGCCCGGATCGCCCGGTGCAGAAGCCGGGGTCCGCGCCCCAGGGCGGGCGGCGCCGCCAGGTCCACCGCCTGGGCGGCGACCACGGCCTCCACGGCGAGCAGAAGCCGCAGCCGGTCGAGGATCGTGGCCAGTCGGCGGGCTCCGAGCGCCGCGTTCGTCGAGTCGTCCTCGACGGCGTCCGCACCGTGGCGCGGGTCGGTGGACACGGGCGCGGAGAGCATACGGATCTCGGCGACGAGTGCCTGCGCCGTCTTGGTCAGGGGAGCGAAGCCCGAGCGCTCGGGCCCGTGCGGGGAGAGGTTCGCGGGCAGTCCGCTGACGGCGGGATCGAGCAGCCGGCGCATCCGCTCGGCCGAGACCGCCGCCGTCTGGGCCAGGGCCAGCGCGAGGGTGTCGAGAGCGAGAGCCAGGGCCGGGGTGTGGAAGTTGCCGGAGGAGAGGATCTCGCCGGTGTCGGGCAGCACCACCGGATTGTCGCCACAGCCGTTCAGTTCCGGATCCAGGGCGGCGTCGGCGAACTCCAGGGCGGCGTAGGCGGCGCCGTGCACCTGGGCGGCGCAGCGCAGGCTGACGGGGTCCTGGACCCGCCGGGCGTTCCGTGGATCGCCCAGCTCGCCGCCGTCCAGCAGGGCGAGCAGCTCACGCGCGGCCCGGGCCTGGCCGGGGGCGGCACGCAGGCCCAGTACCCGTGGGTCGAGAGGGCTCGTGTTGGCCCGGAAACCCTCGTAGGTCAGTGCCGTGACCGCCTGGGCCAGTGCGAGGAGCGCGGCGGCCTCGTGCAGGGCGAGGGCGCCCTGCCCGGCCGCCAGCGGGCTCGCGCTGCACAGCACATGCCCGTCCTTGGGGCCGAGCCCGACCGGCGCGAGACCGGCCCGCCGCAGCGCAGTGGCGCCGTCGAGCACCTCCCCGCCGAACTCGGCGCTGCCCTCGCCGATGACGACCAGGCCGACGTGCGCCAGCTGGCACAGGTCGGAGGCGCCGATCGAGCCCACCTCCGGGATCACGGGATGCACCCGCGCGTTGAGCATCGCCACGAGCAACGCCGGGACCTGGGGCCGGACTCCGCTGCCGCCGCCCGAGAGGCCGTTCACCCGGGCGAGGAGGGCGGCGCGGACGACGGGGACCGGCAGGGGATCGCCGACCGCGTTCGCCCGTCCCCGGACCGTACGGACGCTGAACGCGTCCAGCTCGGCGCGTGGGAGGGCGTAGGAGGAGCGGGTGCCTAGCCCTGTCGTCAGGCCGTATGTCGGTACCTGGCGGTCGACGATGTCGTCGACGACGGCCCGTTCGCGCTCCAGCCGGGGCGACACGTCGTCCGCGAGGGTGACGTGGGCGCCGTGGTGGGCGACGGCGACGACATCGGCGTACGACAACGTCCGACCGTCGACGACGACCTCCGTGCTGCCGGTGCCGAAGTTGGTGCCACTACCGTCGCCGATGCCCCTCATGAGAAGCGGAGTTTCTGGCCGAGGCCGCGTTCCTCGGCCTTCCTCAGCATGGCGGCGCCCAACGCGATGTCGGAGAGGGAGAGTCCGCGGTGCCAGAACAGGTTCGTCTCCCCGGGGCTCTCCCGACCGGGCTTGCGGCCGGCGACGATCTCACCCAACTCCCCGTACAGGTTGGACTTGTTGAGCCTGCCCCCAGTCGTCGACGACGATCTTGTCCATGATGTCCGTCAGGCTCAGCTCGACCGCGCTGTTCGTCCCGTAGGGCACGACCAGGGCGCCGGGGGCGATCCAATCCGTCCTCAGCAACGGCTCCGGGTGTTCGAGGCGGGACGCCTCCACCACGATGTCCGCGCCTTCCACGCAGCTCCGCCAGTCCTCCGTCACGACGACCGTCTTCCCGAGGTCCCGCTCCAGACGCGCGGCGAAGGCCTCGCGGCTCTCCGGGCGGCGTGAGTGGACTCGGATCTCGGTGAGGTCGAAAATCCGGTCCAGGAGACGGACGTTCCAGTACGAGGTGGCGCGGGCGCCGATGTGGCCGAGCACCCTGGAGTCGGGGCGGGCCAGGTGACGTGCCCCCAGCGCGGTGAGCGCACCCGTCCGCATCTCGGTGAGGGCGGTCGCGTCGACGACGGCCACCGGCATACCGGTGCGCGGGTCGAAGAGGTTGAGCAGGGCCATCTCGGAGGGCAGCCCGGCCCGGTAGTTGCCGACGAAGTCACCCACGATCTTGACCCCGGCCAGCGAGAGCGGAGCGACATAGCCGCGCAGCACGTTGAAGTGGCCGTTGAACGCGGCATCGGGCACGAGGTGGACGCGCGGCTCGATCACCGTCTCGCCCTGCCCCTGGGCACGCAGTCCCTCCTCCACGGCGGCGAGAATCTCGGTGTCGGTCAGCTCCAGCCGCACGATGTCCGAGCCGTTCAGAAAGGTGAACCAGACCGGTTCCATGGGGGTGGCTCCCGTGTGTTTCGGACGTCCCTGGCCTGATTTGGCGTGACTGTAACGTGCCGTTTACAGATGGGCATTGACTGTCATTCAGTCACCGATAACTCTGCATGACCATATGCAGTCGGGTAAGGGGCAGCTTTGATCAGATTCGACGCGGTGAGCAAAAATTATCCCAACGGGACGACGGCGGTGGACGAACTGTCGCTGGAGTTGGCCGAGGGCGGCATCACGGTCCTGGTCGGTCCGTCCGGCTGCGGCAAGACCACGACGTTGCGCATGGTCAACCGTATGGTGGAGCCCACGGCAGGGACGGTGAGTCTGCGCGGCAAGGACATCCGGGAGGTCAACGCCCCCGAGCTGCGCCGCGGTATCGGGTACGTGATCCAGCACGCGGGGCTGTTCCCGCACCGCACCATCCTCGACAACATCGCCACCGTTCCGCTGCTGCTGGGCTGGAGCCGGAAGAAGGCGCGGGCACGGGCGGCGGAACTGCTCGAACTGGTGGGGCTGCCGGGCGAGATGGCCAAGCGCTATCCCAACCAGCTTTCCGGCGGGCAGCAGCAGCGCGTCGGCGTGGCCAGAGCGCTGGGCGCCGATCCGCCCGTACTGCTGATGGACGAGCCGTTCAGCGCGGTCGACCCGATCGTCCGGGCGGAACTCCAGGCGGAGTTCATCCGGCTCCAGAAGGAACTGCACAAGACGATCGTCTTCGTCACGCACGACATCGACGAGGCGATCAAACTCGGCGACAACATCGCGGTGTTCCGGACCGGCGGAAGGCTGGCGCAGTTCGACACGCCCGAACGGCTGCTCGCCGATCCCGCCGACGACTTCGTGGCCGACTTCGTGGGGCACGACCGGGGTATCCGCCGGCTGTCCTTCGTGAACGCGGCCGATGTGCCGCTGCGCGACGGTCCGGTGCTGCCGGCGACCTCCTCCGTGGCGTCGGCGCGGACGGGCGGCGAGCCGTGGGTCCTGGTCGTCGACGACGCCCGCCGGCCGCTCGGCTGGGCCGAGGTCGCCGACCTGCCGGCGAGCGGCACGCTCGCGGACGCGACGCTGGCACCGCTCGGCCACACCTTCAGCCTCGTCGGCGACTCGGCACGGGCCGCCCTCGACTCGGCGCTCCTCTCACCCGCCCGGCTCGCGGTGGGCGTGGACGCGCACGGCGCGGTGGCCGGAGTCGCGGACGCCCACGAGCTGTCCGCGGGCACGGCGGACGCCGCCGGGACGCAGGCGGGCGCCGCCGGGACGGACGGTGACGAACGATGAGTGACGACGAGCCGCTGATCCGGTGGCAGTGGATCGGTGATCACGCCGGTGAACTGGCCGACTACACCGGCATCCATCTGAGACTCGGCCTGCTGCCGGTGCTGTTCGGGCTGATCATCTCCGTGCCCCTCGGCATCCTCTGCCACCGCTGGCGCTGGCTCTACCCACCGGTGCTGACCGTGGCCAACATCCTGTACTCGATCCCGTCGCTGGCCCTGTTCATGATCTTCGTCAGGTACACGGGGCTCACCGAACGCACAGTCATGATCCCGCTGACGATCTACACGCTGTCGGTGCTGGTGCCCAACGTCGTGGACGGGCTGGCCTCGGTCCCCGAACCGGTCCGGCTCGCGGCCACCGCGATGGGATTCGGCGCCGTCAGACGTGTCGTCCAGGTCGAACTGCCGATCGCCGTCCCCGTCGTCATCGCGGGGGTCCGTGTGGCGGCCGTGTCGTCCATCAGCCTGGTAGCGGTGGGACAGCTGATCGGACAGGGCGGACTCGGGTACTACATCACCCGTGGCCTCCAACTCGACTTCCCGACTCCCATCATCACGGCGATCGTGCTGATCATGCTGCTCGCACTCGCCACAGACGCCCTGCTGGTCCTGGCGCAGCGGCTGCTGACCCCGTGGTCCCGGAACAAGGTGACGGCGCCGTGAACGACTTCCTGAACCAGATGCGGCTCGTGGGGGACTGGCTGACGTCCTCGAAGCAGTGGCACGGAGACGACGGAATCCCCCATCGGCTCCTCGAACACCTCATCTACAGCGGTCTGTCCCTGCTGTTCGCCGCCCTCATCGGGCTGACCCTGGGGCTCCTCGTCGGGCACACCGGCCGTGGGGCGTTCGCCGTGGCCAGCGTGGCGAACCTGGCGCGGGCGATCCCCACCTTCGGTCTGGTGGTCCTCGTCGTCACCCTCGCCGGGCTCAGCACGACGCCCGTACTGGTCGCGCTGGTCGCCCTCGCGGTCCCGCCCATCCTCATCAACACCTTCGAGGGCGTCCGGGGTGTGGACCCCGACACCAGGGACGCGGCGCGCGGGGTCGGTATGACCGAGTGGGAGGTCCTGGTGCGGGTGGAGGTGCCGATGGCGCTGCCACTGATCCTGCTCGGCCTCAGGGTCGCCGCCATCCAGGTCGTGGCCACCGCGACCGTGGCCGCCTACCCCGGTCTCGGGGGCCTCGGCCGCTACATCGTCGACGGTCTCGCCCGCAACGACTACGAACTGGTCATCGGCGGCTCGACGGTCGTCGTCGCCCTGGCTCTGGTCGTCCAGGTCGCCTTCACCGCGCTCCAGCGCGTCATCGTCTCGCCGGGCCTTCAGGTCTCGGCGTCCAAACCATGAGCCTTCGAATCCCTCGAAACCCCTTGGTCCCTTGAAAAACTACGAACACTTCGAACCCCTCGAACACGTCGAACCGTTGATTTCCGAGCTTCCGGGCTCCGAGAGAGGAAACACCCCATGAGCACCGTCCGAGGCATTTACCGTGGCGCGGCGTTCGGCCTGATCGCCGCGTTCTCGCTCACCGCCTGCGGTGGAGGCGGCGACAGTGACAGCAATCCGCTGACCGGCGACAGCGGGGGCGGCGGGAAAACCATCGTCGTCGGCTCGGCGAACTTCCCCGAGAACCAGCTGCTCGCCGAGATCTACGCCCAGGCGCTGGAGGCCAAGGGCCTGAAGGTGACCCGCAAGTTCGACATCGGCGCCCGCGAGGTCTACTACGACCAGGTCGTCAAGGGCGGCATCGGTGTCTTCCCGGAGTACAACGGCGCCCTGCTGTCGGTGGCCGTCGACAAGAAGAGCACCGCGACCAGCACCGAGCAGGTCAACGCCGAGCTGAAGGCGAAGCTCCCGTCGTCGGTGGAGATCCTCGACTCCGCCGCGGCCGAGGACAAGGACTCGGTGACCGTCACCTCCGAGATCGCCGCCAAGTACAAGCTCAAGACCCTCGCCGACCTCAAGCCCGTCGCCAAGGACATGACGCTCGGGGCCGGTTCCGAGTTCAAGACCCGCACCCAGGGCGGGGTCGGCCTGAAGACGGTCTACGGGGTCGAGTTCGGGAAGTTCCAGCCGCTGGACGCGGGTGCCCAGACCACCCTGGTGAAGCTGCTGAAGTCGAACGACGTGCAGGCCGCCAACCTCTACACCACCGACCCCGCCATCGTCGAGGACAAGCTGGTGGTCCTGGAGGACCCGAAGAACCTGTTCTCCTCGCAGAACGTCACGCCCCTGGTCTACAAGTCGGCGGTCAACGACACGGCCAAGTCGGCGCTCAACGCCCTCTCGGCGAAGCTCACCACCGAGGACCTGCTGGAGATGATGAAGAAGCTCGTCAACGACAAGGAGGACTCCAGCGCCGTCGCCAAGGAATGGCTGACGAGCACCGGCCTCGTGAGCTGACCCGGTCGGGCTGTGGCAGTACCGTCCGCCCTCTCCTCCGTCCGGTACGCCGGGCAGGGGAGAGGGACCGATCAGGACCGGCTGGGGAGCGGATGAGCGACGGCGTCGGCACCGACCCGGCCGGGGGGACCGGCTCCTCCGTACCACTGCACCGCCTCTTCGAGGGACGCCGGCTCACCCCGACACAGCGCCGTATCGCGCACTGTCTGGTCCGGCAGGCGGCGGACGTGCCCTTCCTGTCGAGCGTGGAGCTGGCCCGGCTGGCAGGTGTCAGCCAGCCGTCCGTGACACGGTTCGCGGTCGCTCTGGGCTTCGACGGATATCCGGCCCTGCGCAGACATCTGCGGGAGGTCGCGCCCGCCGGTGCGGAAGCACGGGAGCGGGCGGGCAACCCCTACCAGCAGGCCGTACAGGCCGAGATCGACAACCTGCGGCAGCTTGCGTCCCTGCTCGCCGACCCCGCGCCCGTGGAGCGCGCGGGACGACTGCTGGCCGCCTCCCGTCCCCTGCCGGTGCTGGGGCTGCGCGCCTCCGCCGCCCAGGCGCGGGGCTTCGCCTACTTCACGGCCAAGGTCCATCCCGACGTACGACTCCTCGACGAGGGCGGCTCGCTGCTCGCCGACCGGATCGACGCGGCCCGGCGGGCCGGTGCGAGCGCGCTGCTGTGCTTCGCGCTGCCGCGCCATCCGCGCGAGGTCCTCGACGCCCTCGCCCACGCCCGTGACGCGGGGCTGACGGTGGTGACGATCGCCGACGGCACCTTCGCCCCGGTGGCCGCGCACAGCGATCTGCTGCTTCCGGCGGCCGTGGGCACCGGCCTGGTGTTCGACACCGTGAGCGCTCCGATGCTGCTGGGGCAGGTCCTCCTGGAGGCCGTGTGCGACGCCCTGCCGGACGCGCAGGCCCACTTGGAGGAGTTCGACGCGCGGGCCGCGGCGCGGGCGTTGTTCGTCGAGTGAGCCATCAGGATCAAACAGAGTCAGACAAAATTATTGCCTCGGCTGTGTTGTAAGTCCTAGGGTGAGCCTGGCTCGGCAGCTCCCACTGTCACCAGCAGTTGTGTGCTGACTCAATATCAACTCCTGCACCGCCCCGGTGAGTTGAGCCGTCACCGATGACCACAGCGCTGCCGGATTCCGGGTCGATTGTCAACAGTAACGAACACGATCTGACGCACCCTCAGTCCGAACAGCGCCCTGTCGTACCGAGGAAGGCCACGGTCATGCCCCACCCCCACGAGTTCGCCGTCAGCCGCCGCCGTCTCCTGGAGGGCGGAGCCGCCGTCCTCGGCGCGCTCGCCCTGTCCGGACCGGCCGCCGCACACCGGGCTGCCGCTGCGGACGCGTCGGACGTCACCCCCGAGTGGAACGGCCACATCGACGTCTTCCGCGTCGGCACCGAACCCGCGCACACCACGCTGATGCCCTACGCGACCGTCGCCCAGGCCCTCACCGCCGACCGCACCCGCTCCCCGTACCGTCAGAGCCTCGACGGCACCTGGAAGTTCGCGTACGTCGACCGACCCGACGACCGGGACACCGACTTCTACCGCACCGACGTCGACGACAGCGCCTGGGACACCATCCCGGTGCCCTCCGCCTGGCAGCTGCACGGGTACGACAGCCCGATCTACATCAACAGCGACTACCCCTGGTGGGGCGCCAACGGCCGGGGCGAGGACGTGCAGCCGCCGGCCGCGCCCACCGTCCACAACCCCGTGGGCCAGTACCGACGCACCTTCACGCTCCCGCGCGACTGGTCGGGACGGCGGACGTTCCTCCACTTCGAGGGCGTCAAGTCGGCCCACTACGTGTGGATCAACGGCGCGCTCGTCGGCTACCACGAGGACTCGTACGACCCCTCCGAGTACGACATCACCAAGCACCTGAAGCCGGGCACCAACCAGATAGCCGTGGAGGTCTACCGCTACTCCGACGGCGACTGGATGGAGGACCAGGACATGATCCGGCTGAGCGGCATCTTCCGCTCGGTGTACCTGTACTCCACCCCGGCCGTGCGCCTGCGCGACTTCCGCCTCGACACCCCGCTGAGCGACGACTACACGGCGGCCGAACTGTCCGTCACCGCGAACGTGCGGGACTACGGCGGCAAGGGCGCCGGCGGCTACTCCGTCGAGACACAGCTGTACGACGCCGGCGGGCACCCGGTCTGGTCACGTCCGCTCCAGCAGACCGTCGCGCTCGCCGCCGGCGAGGAGAGGTCCGTACAGGCCACGAAGGCCGTGCCCGCGCCGCGCCTGTGGTCGGCCGAACACCCGAACCTCTACACCGCCGTGCTCCGCCTGCGTGACCCGGCCGGCAAGGTGATCGAGACCCTCTCCCACCGGGTCGGCCTGCGCGAGTTCGCCCTCAAGGACGGGCTGATGCGCATCAACGGCAAGCCGGTCTCCTTCCGGGGCACCAACCGGCACGAGATGCACCCCGTCCATGGCTCGGCCCTCACCCGGGCGGACATGGTCCAGGACATCGGCATCATCAAACGGCTGAACATCAACACCGTCCGCACCTCGCACTACCCGAACAACCCGCAGTGGCTGGAACTGGCCGACGAGTACGGCCTGTACCTCGTGGACGAGACCAACCTCGAAACCCACGGCGTCCGCGGCGAGTACCCCGGAAACCACTCCGAGTGGACCACGGCGTGCGTGGCCCGCGCCCAGAACATGGTCCACCGGGACAAGAACCACGCCTCCGTCGTCATCTGGTCCCTCGGCAACGAGGCGGGCGGCGGGAGCACGTTCAACGCCATGTACGAGTGGATCCGCTCCTACGACACCACCCGGGTCATCCAGTACGAGGGCGACGACCGTCCCGGGATCAGCGACATCCGCTCCGAGATGTACGACAGCCCCGCCCGCGTCGAGCAGCGCGCGAAGGACACCAGCGACACCCGGCCGTACGTGATGATCGAGTACTCCCACGGCATGGGTAACTCCAACGGCAACTTCAAGAAGTACTGGGACCTCGTCCGCCGCTACCCGGTCCTCCAGGGCGGCTGGATCTGGGACTTCGTCGACCAGGCCCTCAGCTGGCCCACCCCGACGCGCAAGCTGCTCACCGAGACCGGGCCCGCCGCGCTCCACGGCGAGATCATCGCCCCCGCCGGCACCTTCACCCGCGACCAGGGCGTCTCCGGCGGCACCGTCTTCGCCCGCGACGAGCGCCTTGACCTCACCGGGTCCCTGACCCTGGAGGCGTGGATCACCCCGCACTTCCTCGGCTACCACCAGCCGATCATCGCCAAGGGCGACACCCAGTACGCCCTGAAGCAGTCGGACAAGGGCCTGGAGTTCTTCATCTACGGCGGCGGCCAGTGGATCAGCGCATGGTGGGCACTGCCCGACGACTGGACCGGCAAGGAGCACCACATCGCCGGTGTCTTCGACGCGGCGGCGGGCACGCTGACCCTCCACGTCGACGGCGTGGCCCGGGCCACCAGGAACACCACCCAGCGGCCCAGCAACAACACCGCGTCCCTCGCGCTCGCCACCGACATCGACAACCCCACCCGCGAGTTCAGCGGCACCATCCGGCGGGCCTGCGTCTACGCCCGCGCGCTGAGCGCCGCCGAGCTGGCCTCCGACAGCCGGGGCCCCGGCGACGACGGCGTACGGTTCTGGTTCGACGCCGCCAGCGCCGGCCTCACCGAGAAGCGGCCCCGCGACAAGACGTTCTACGCCTACGGCGGCGACTGGGGCGACAACCCCAACGACGGGGCCTTCGCCGGGGACGGCATCATCACCGCCGACCGCGGGCTCACCGGCAAGTCCGCCGAGGTCAAGCGGATCTACCAGGCGGTGCAGATCACGTCGGGTACGACACCGGGGGCGGTCACCCTCACCAACGAGTACCTCTTCACCAACCTCCGGGAATTCGACGGGCGTTGGGAACTGGTCGCCGACGGAGAGGTTGTCCGGCGCGGAAAGCTGACCCGTGCCCAGCTCGACGTCGCGCCCCTGTCCACCAAGTCCATCACCGTGCCTTTCGTACTGCCGGCCGACCCGGCACCCGGCGCGGAGTACTTCCTGGAACTGTCCTTCACCACCAGGGAGAGCACGAAGTGGGCCAAGGCCGGCTTCGAGGTGGCCCGGCAGCAGCTCGCCCTCGACGCGGGCAGCCCCGCCGTCACGCCCAGGCCGCTGACCAGTGTCCCGACGCTGCGTCACGAGGACGGGGACGCCTCGGTCACCGTCAAGGGCAAGTCCTTCTCGGTCACCGTCGACAAGGTGACCGGCACCATCACCTCGTACAAGGCGGGCAGTACCCGGCTGATCGCCTCCGGGCCCACCCCGAACTTCTGGCGGGCGCCCACCGACAACGACCGGGGCAACGGCCAGCACACCCGCAACCAGATCTGGCGCGACGCGGGTGCCCGGCGTGCGGTGACCGGCGTGAGCGTCCGCGCCCTGCGGGACCGGGCCGTCGAGATCAAGGTCACCGGCACACTGCCGACGACGCCGGCATCTACGTACACCACTACCTACACCGTCTTCGGCAACGGCGAGATCAAGGTCGACAACACCCTTCACCCGGGGGCGAGTTCACTGCCGTACATCCCGGAGGTCGGCAACCTGCTCCTCCTGCCCGGCCGCCTGGACAGGCTGCACTACTACGGCCGCGGCCCCGAGGAGAACCACTGGGACCGCAACAACTCCACCGACGTGGGCCTCTACTCGGGCACCGTCGACGGGCAGTGGAGCGGCTATCTGCGCCCGCAGGAGAACGGCAACAAGACCGACGTCCGCTGGATCGCCCTGACGGACCGCAAGGGCGCCGGCCTGCTGGTCTCCGCCGAACCGCTCCTTGAGGTCAACGCCTCGCACTTCACACCGGAGGACCTGTCGGTCGGGGCGCGCCACGACTACCAGCTCACCCCGCGCGACGAGGTCGTCCTGCGGCTGAGCCACCGCCAGATGGGTGTCGGCGGCGACAACAGCTGGGGCGCGCACACCCACGACGAGTACAAGCTCTTCGCCAACCGCGACTACTCGTACAGCTACCGGCTGCGTCCCCTGACGGACGTCGACGACGCCATGGCGGCCTCGCGGAAGCCCACAGCGGGGGAGTCCGCCGGATAGCGGCGGGAGCACGGCTCCGGGGGCGTCACCCTTCGTCGGGGGTGGCGCCCTCGCCCAGTTCGTCGGCCAGACAGGCGAGGTACAGGGCCATGGTGGTCCGGTGTTGGCGCAGCGGGCGGCCGGTGATCTGCTCGATCTTGTTCATCCGGTAGACGACGGTGTTGCGGTGGATGTGCAGAGCGGCGGACGTCCGGACGAGGTTGAACCCGCTCTCGCACCAGGCGGTGATCGTGTCCCGCAGCACCGGCCAGTCCGGCTGGGCCCGCAGACTCGCGGCGGTCAGTTCGACGAGGCGCCGACGGGCCGGCTGGTTGACCGCCGCCAGGACCTGATGGACGCGCAGTTCGGCGATCAGATGCACCCGGGATCCTGCCCCACCCTGCGGGCGGGGGGACCCCCATCTCGCTTCGTCCGTCACCCGGGCGCCGAGGCGCAGCGCGTCACGGGCGTCCTGCCAGGAGTCGCGCAGACCGGAGACGGAGACGGCCGGTTCCCCGATCCCCACGCGGGCGGTGAGCCCGTCCTGCGCGGCGATGACGTCGGTGATCCGCCGGCAGTCGGCGACCAGGGAAGCCACCTCCGCCCGGGCCGGCAGGCGGCGCAGTACCCCGATCCACCCGGGAGCCGTGGACGCCACGACGTCCTGTGGGTCGGCGAAGACCTCGCGGACCGTGCGCAGCAACTCGGAGCGGACCAGCGCCATGTCCCGGGTCGGGGCGCCCTGGCGGCGGGCTCCCGTGGCCGGCACGCTCACCTCGATCGCCACCGCGACCCGCTGCAGCCGCAGGTCGAAGCCGAGTTCGGCGGCCCGGAACACGAGGAAGTCGCCCTCGACGACCTGGGGGTCGTAACTGGCGATGTCGGCGAGCAGGGTCTCCGCGGCCCGCTCGGCGAGCAGCCGGGAGCGCAGCATGACGGACTCCCTGAGCAGGATCTCCGTCTGGCGCTTCACCAGTAGTCCGAACCGGCGCACCTGGGCGGGAGTTCCGGTGATGCCGACGGTGCCCACCGCCTGGCCGCCGGTCACCAGCGGCAATGTCACACCGGGGCGCACTCCGCGCAGTTCCCCCACCTCACCGCCGTGGAGAACGTCGTCCTGGCCCAACGCAGGGCGGGAACACCGGAGTCGGAGGCACTGGAGCGCGCTGTCATGCTGCTGCGCCGGGTCGGGGTCGCCCACCGCGCGCTCGCCCTGCCCGACCAGCTCTCCGGCGGTGAGCAGCAACGCGTCGCCATCGCACGGGCGTTGGCTCTCAAACCCGAGCTGCTGCTCTTCGACGAACCCACGTCCTCCCTGGACCCCGAGGCCACCCGGGAGGTACTTAGCGTGATGCGGGAACTCGCCGCCGACGGAATGACGATGATGCTGGTCACCCATGAACTGCCCTTCGCCCGCGAGGTGTCCGACCATGTCGTCTTCGTCGACGGCGGCCGGATCGTCGAGGAAGGCAGCCCCGAGGACGTCCTGGGCGCCCCCGCGCAGACCCGCACCCGGGAGTTCCTCGCGTCGTACGGCACCACCTCATGACCGGCGTTCCGGACAGCCCCGTCGCCGTCGTGGGAGGCGGCGTCGTGGGCCTGTGCACCGCCTACTACCTGGCCGCGGCCGGCCTCCCGGTCGTGGTCGTCGAGCGGCGCGGCCTCGGCTCGGGCGTGTCCCGGGGCAACGCGGGCTGGGTCTGCCTCAGCCACTCCACACCCGTCCCCGCCCCCGGCATGCTGCGCTACGCCCTGCGCTCACTCGGCCGGCCCGACTCCCCGCTCTATCTACGGCCACTGCCCGATCCGGCGTTCGTCCGCTGGCTGTGGCGGTTCTGGCGCAGCAGCACACCGGCCGCGTTCCGGCGTGGCTACGAGGCGATGGCCGAGCTGAACCGGCCCACCTTCGACCTCTTCGACGGTCTGCGCGAGGCGGGTGTGGACACGACTCTCACCCGGCCAGGCATGGTGCACGCGTTCCTGTCCCCGGCCGAGGCCCGGCACCACCTCGCGGTCCAGCGGGAGATGGCGGACGGCCACTATCCGATGCCCGAGGACGTCACCACGGGCGCCGAGGCCCACCTGCTCGACGAGGCGCTGTCACCCCGGGTGCGCGCGGCCTACCGCGTCGAGGGGGAAGGGGTGGTCGACCCTGAGGCGTTCGCCCGAGGGCTCGGCGAGGCGCTCGCCGCGGCCGGAGTGAAGGTCCACGAGAACGCCGAGGTGACGGGGTTCCGCACCGGCGGAGGGCAGGTCACCGCTCTGGCAACGGACCAGGGCGACATCCCCTGCTCGACGGTCGTCGTCGCGGCCGGCATGCGCTCACCCGCCCTGCTGCGGTCCCTGGGACACCGGCTGCCGCTGCAGGCGGGCAAGGGCTACAGCTTCTCCGTCGACCTGGACCCGGCACCCCGGCACACCCTGTACTTCGGCGAACGCCGGGCCGTCGCCTCACCGATCGGCGGCACCACGCGTATCGGCGGCACCATGGAGCTGAGCGGCAACAACAACCGGCTCGACTGGCGCAGAATCGTCGCCGTGGCACGCGCGAGCCGCCACTATCTCGGCCCCTGGTTCGACGACCCGGACGACCTGGTGAGCCTGATCCGCGAACCCTGGGTGGGTGGGCGGCCGTTCCTCCCCGACGGACTCCCGGTGATCGACCGTCTCCCCGGGTACGGCAACGCCTACGCGGCCACCGGCCACGGCATGCTCGGCGTCACCCTGGGCCCGGTTACCGGCCACCACCTCGCCGAGTACATCCGCACCGGCGACCGTCCCGACGCCCTCGCGCCGTTCAGGTTCGACCGGCTCCGGTACTGAGCGGGACGGACGGCTACCTGCCCTGGTTCGCCCGCTTCTCCTGCTGCTCCTGGTGCAGCTCCTTGATGCGCGCCGACTCCTTGCGGACATCGACCTGCACGGCGCGCTCGTGCCGGAGCCACTCGGGGGCCTCCTGCTTCAGGGCCTCGATCTGCTCGGTGGTGAGGGCCTCGGTGACCCCGCCGCGGGCGAGCCCCGCGATGGAGACGCTCAGCTTCGCCGCGACCACCGGACGGGGGTGCGGGCCGTCGCGGCGCAGGTCGCGCAGCCACTCCGGCGGGTCGGCCTGCAGCGCGGTGAGCTCGGCGCGCGTGACGACACCCTCCTGGAACTCGGCGGGGGTGGCCTGGAGGTACACACCCAGCTTCTTCGCCGCGGTCGCGGGCTTCATGGTCTGGGAGGTCTGGTGCGTCGTCATGGTGTCAAGGGTATCGAGCGTATGAACCAGCGCCGACCACGAGGGGCGGGGCGGGGAGCACCGCCGACAGGGCGGGCAGCACGGCGCGAGGAGTACTGCAGGTAGCCTGGCGCGGTGACTGGCTCGGTAGATTCCCCCGCGTTCCGGCTCGCGTACGTCCCCGGAGTGATCCCCGCCAAGTGGGTGCGGATCTGGAACGAGCGGCGAACCGACGTCCCCCTGACCCTGCTCCAGGTGTCCGCCGCCGAGGCGAGCGACCTGATGCTCGCCGGTGACGCCGACGCGGCCCTCGTCCGCCTGCCGGTCGACCGTACGGTGCTCAGCGCGATCCCCCTCTACACCGAGACGTCGGTCGTCGTGGTCCCCAAGGACCATGTCGTCGCCGCCGTCGACGAGGTGACCGCCGAGGACCTCGCCGACGACATCGTGCTGCACCCCCTCGACGACACCCTCGGCTGGGCGAGCCTCCCCGGTCTCCCCGCGATCGAGCGCCCAGCGACCACCGAGGACGCCGTCGAGTTGGTCGCGGCCGGGATCGGCGTCCTCGTCGTCCCCCAGTCCCTGGCCCGCCTCCACCACCGCAAGGACCTCACCTACCGCCCGGTCACCGACGCGCCCGAGTCCCAGGTCGCACTGTCCTGGCCGGAGGACCGCACGACCGACCTGGTCGAGGACTTCATCGGCATCGTGCGGGGCCGCACCGTCAACAGCTCACGCGGACGCCGCCAGGAGCCCGAGGCGGAGCAGCCGAAGCCGAAGGCGAAGAAGCGTGCCGGTGCGGAGGGCACGGCACGCAAGCCCGCCGCCGGAAGGTCGGCGGGCCGGGGCGGAGGCGGGGGCGCGGGTAAGGGCGGATCGGCGGGCAGGGGCGCCCGCGGCGGCGCAGGCAAGACCGGCGGTGCCCGCCAGGGGAAGCCCCGCCGCAAGTCGTAGCAGCTCGCCGAGACCTGGAAGCCGGGCACGGAACCGCGCCGCGCGTGCGGTCAGGAGTGGTGATCAACCGGCGATCGTGCGGCCGATCGATTCCACCAGGGGCAGCAGTCGGTACGGGACACGCTCGCGCAGGGCCACCTCCGTGCGGGTGCGGACCACGCCGGGCACGCTGATCAGCGACTGGATCACGTCCTCCAGATGGGCGTTGTCGCGGGCCACTACCCGCGCCAGGAGATCACCGCCGCCGGCGATCGAGAACGCCTCGACGATCTCCGGCACGCCCGCCAGCGCGTCCCCGACCTCGTCGAGATGGCCCTGGGTGACCTCGATGTGCACGAACGCGAGCACGGGGTGGCCGAGCGCGGCGGGGGACAGGGAAGGACCCGTGCCGGTGACCACGCCGTCCCGTTCGAGACGGTCCAGGCGGGCCTGGAGGGTGCCGCGCGCGACGCCGAGGACCCGGGCGTACTCGCGGACGCTGCTGCGGGGCTGTTCCAGCAGCAGCCGCAGGATCCGGGTGTCCAGCTCGTCCACGGCCATGGTGTCGCCCTCCTCGTGTACCTGGTCCGTCGGTCACCTGGTCCGTTGGTTCGACGGTGGACACCTGCGGACCGATATGTCTGTGCCAATGGCCCAGCGTATTCGCCCTGACTTGAGCCGGTCGTGGCGGAAGTGCTGCAATGTGCCTGTCGATGGCGCCGCGGACTCCGTGGCGCCTTTCTCATGCCGATTGCAGTGGGGGCGGGCCAGCAGTGCTGAAGAGGGTGTTCATGGCGCCGGACCCGGGCCGTGCCCGGTTGCGCTTCGCCGTGCGGGCCGTGCTCGGCGTCGGCCTGGCCGTCACCGTCTGCGGTCTCGCCGGGTACTCGCTCACCGGGGCCGTGACCGGCGGACTCGCCGCGATGCTCGCCCTGTTCACGGTCACCGACGCCACGGTGCGCGGGCAGGCGGTCACCACCGCACTGCTGCCCGCTGCCGGCCTCCCGGTCCTCGCCGCCGCGGCCGGGCTCCACGACCACCCGGTCGCCCGCGGCCTCGCCCTGCTCACCGTCGTCGGCGCCGGCGTGTACGCGCGCCGCTGGGGCCCGCGCGGCCACAGCCTGGGCGTCTTCGCGTTCATGACCTTCTTCGTCGCCCAGTTCCTGCACGCCGTTCCGGCACAACTGCCCGAGCTGTACGGCGCTGTCCTCCTGTCTCTGCTCACCGCCTCGGCGGTGCGCTTCGGACTGTGGTGCTACGAGCGCCGCACGCCCCCGCCCCCGGTCCCCCTCGCGCCCACCGGCGAACGCGGCCTGGCCCGCGCCACCACCCGTCAGGCCGTCCAGGCGACGGTCGCCGCCGGCTTCGCACTGGTCATGGGGCAGCTGGTGTCCGGGGACCGCTGGTACTGGGCCGTCGGCGCCACCTGGTGGATCTTCGTGAACACCACCTCGCGCGGCGAGACCCTGGTCCGCGGCTTCCGCCGCGTCCTCGGAACGGTGCTCGGCATCGCGCTGGGCCTCGCAGTCGCCGTTCCGGTGGCGGGCGCCGCCGTCCCCACGGCAGTGCTGGTCGCCGTATGCGTGTTCGGCATCTTCTACTCGGCCGCCGTGTCGTACACGTGGATGATGCTCTCGGTCACCCTGCTCGCCGAGCTCCTGTACGGGCTTCTGGGCGTCCTCGACCCCGCCCTGCTCGGCGTACGGCTCGCGGAGACCGGTGTCGGCGCCCTGGGCGCCCTGCTGGCCGTGGTCCTCGTGCTGCCGATCACCACGCACGCCACCACCGACGCCTGGATCCAGCGCGCCCTGCGCTGCGTCCACGCCTGCACCGCC
>NZ_AEJB01000422.1 GCF_000331005.1 Streptomyces turgidiscabies Car8 | reverse complement strand
CTCGATCTCCTCGGCGGCCTCGCCGCGCCAGGTGCGTACGGCCTGCTCGCCGTGCTCGGCGACCTTCTCGTACGTCTCCCGCGCCTTCACGGCGTACTCGGCGGCGACGCCGACACCGCGCAGGGCGAGGTCCTGGGCGCTCTCGCCGAGCTTCTTCAGGTCGGCGTCGATGGTGGAGCCGAGCTTCTTGAAGTCGCCGTCCAGCGTGTTGATGAACTCGCCGACCTTGGTCTGGAGGGTCTCCTGCGCCTCCTTGGCCCGGACGGCGGCCTTCTCCTGCGCCTCCTTGGCGCGAGCGGCGGCCTTCTCCTGCACGGACTTCGGGTCGGTGCCGCGTACGGCCTCGATCCGGGCCGGCGCCTCGGCACGCAGCTGCTCGACCAGGCCGGGCACCTTCTTGGCCTGCTGGAGAGCGAGGTCGGCGGTGCCTGCGGCGAAGTAGAGCGGCGTGGGGTCGCTGAAGGTCTTGCGCAGGTCGTCGGTGATGGCCATGGTGATGGTCCTCCCGGGTTGCTTGGGCTGAGGGTTTTTGGTTTACCGAGTACGTCGGGCCGTTCTCGACCGACACGTCAGATGCATTCGATGCGTCCGGTGCGTCCGGTGCGTCAACTGGCCGTCTGCTGTGGGTCGGCGTCGCTGCCGGTGCCTATGCCGGCGTCTGTGCCGGCGTCTCTGAGAGCACCGCTCGGAACGTCCGGCACAGGAACGTCCGTCGCGGCTGGGGCGCTGTCCGGGTCAGCGATCTCGAACCCGTTCTCCTTGCGGAAGGACTCGTAGATCTGCAGCAGCACCTGCTTCTGCCGTTCACCGAGCGTGGGATCGGCGAGTATGACGGCACGCGTCTCCACCTCGTCCCGGTCCCGCTCGGCGTCCAGGATCCCGGCCCGCACGTACAGCGTCTCGGCGGAGATCCGCAGCGCCTTGGCGACCTGCTGCAACACCTCCGCGCTCGGCTTGCGCAGCCCGCGCTCGATCTGGCTCAGATACGGATTGGACACCCCGGCGGCATCGGCGAGCTGCCTGAGGGACAGCTGCGCGGTGCGCCGCTGATCGCGCAGGTACTCACCAAGATTGCCGACGTTGAGCGTTGCCATGCGTCTACCTTGCCCCACCCTTGCTAACTATTGCAAGCGCCTGCTTGCAATAGTGCGCTACGCCACTTCGGGGCGGGGTGTGACTGAGCAAGACACCTTCGACCGACCTGTGACCTGTCTCGCTGAAGGTGAGCCAATCTCGGTCTATCTGAGTCATCTGGTCTTGCGTCCCGGTCGACCTGGGCCATCTTTCGATCCGTCTCGCTCTTTCTGAGCCACCGCTGTGCCCAGCTCCCTACGGTCGTCGTACGTGGTCAGCGCCGGGTGGGGGTGGCTGGTGGAGCCTGAGGACTTCTCACTGGAGTACGTCGACGCGCGCGGTGAGCTACACGAAGGGCCGCTTGGGGTGATGTGGTCGACGCGTTTTGAGGCTGCCGGGCAGGTGCGGGCGTTCCCGTCGTACCGGGAGCAGCGCAACTTTCCCGGCTGGTACTGGGCTGCTACCAGTGGCGAGTTGATGGGCTTCGAGTCCTGGGTGGAGCTCGGTCATCTGATGCGGCTGGACTCCGAGCCGGACGAAACTCCAGGTCGTGCGCACGTCCACGGTCAAAGAGATCGCCCATCAGGGACGGCTGCTGACCCTGCTCAACCAGCGTGAGCACGGGCCTCGCCGCGGGATGATCGTCTCCGGTCAGTGGACGACCGGGAAAACCACCGCGCTCAAGCAACTCGGCCGCACCCACGAACTCCGTATCCGGCAGCGCTACCCGGGCAACGACCGCATCCCGGTCGTCTATATCACCGCCCCGCCCAAAGGCTCCCCGCGCAAACTCGCCCTGGAATTCGCCCGATTCCTCGGCCTGCCGGTGATCAACCCGCGGCACAACACCATCGACGTCACCAGCGCCGTCTGCCAAGTGCTGATCGAGGCCCGCACCGACCTGGTCCTGGTCGACGAGATTCACCTGCTCAACCACGCGACCACCGCCGGCGAGGACCTCTCCGACCACTTGAAGTACTTCACCGAGCATCTGCCCGCGACATTCGTCTATGCCGGGATCAACGTCGAGAATTCCGGCTTGTTCACCGGGGTCCTCGGCAAGCAGCTCGGGGGCCGCTGCATCCTGGTGCGCACCGGTGCCTTCCCGCCCAACGGCGAGTGGCAGGCGCTGGTCGCCTCTCTGGAAACGACCCTCCGCCTGCACCGGCACCCGAACGGCGCCCTGGTCAAGCTCGCGAAATACCTGCACCAGCGCACCGGCGGCATGATCGGAAGCCTCTCCCACCTGATCCGAGCCGCAGCCATTTCTGCCATCCTCGACGGCAGCGAACAGATCACCAAAACTCTCCTGCGCGGCATCCGCGTCGACCACAACAGCGAATCCGACTCCCCGCCCGAACCGCGCAGGGCAGCCGGATGAGCCCACGTTTCGAGCCTGTCCTTTTCCGTCCGCTGCCGCGACCAATCAAGCCTTTCCCGCAGGAGACCAAGCACTCGTTCCTGGGCCGACTCGCAGCGGCGAACGCGATGCCTGTCCACCGCATCCAGCAGCCCTCCCGGTGGCTGCCCTCCCGCCTGGACTCAACTGACCAGCTCAGCGTCCTGAGCGGACAGCCGCGTACATCGATCCAGCACGCGATCCCCCAGTGGGAGAAGCAGCCAGGGAACTTTCCGCAAGGACCCCTCGCTGCGACTCCCCGATGGGCCTGCCGACGCTGTGTCGCGCGCAGAACCGGCACCCCGGACGAACGCGTCAAGATCTGGATGTCGAACTATCACGACCAGGTCTGCATCCCGCACCGTCTATGGATCGGCCGAGCCGTCGAGACGCCCGCGAACCAGTTCGACCTAGCCGGCCTTCCCGAGGTCGTCAGCGCCCAACGGCGTCACTACAGGCTCCTGCGCCGTTACGGGCCTGACGTGCTCAACCCGTGCTACGTGCAGTGTTCTGGTCTCTGGCACGCTCTCCTCCGGCACGGGTACCTACTCGACGATCGCACTCACCGACTCGCCCGCCTTCGGCCCCGCTCTTCCCGCACCGTTCACCCCTGGGACTCCGAGCGCTATGCCGCGGTCTATCCGGAGATCGTCAAAACCATGGTGCTCTACGCCTCTGCCCAGTGGCGCGGTCTGGCGGCATCCAGCGACGAGGAAGACTTCCGTGCCTTCCATACTGAGTTCATCCGACGGCTTCCCATCGAGATGCCTCTGCGCACAACGGCCAAACCCTGGTTCATCCAGCAGCTCCGCGCCATCGCGCACGCCATCCAGGACGCCGCTGAGCAGAACGTCCTCGCCGCAGACGACGCGGCCGACAACTCAGGGCCTTGTGGCTCAGGTGGGTGAGCCACAATCCCACCTTGCGAACAGGACGTCTCGTCTCATGAGACATGCGAACCGCGAAAAAACAAGGCTTCGCTCCCGGGATCACGGCCGAGCTGGGCACTCCAGGATCCGGCCGTCGACGGTCCCGATGAGCAAGTGTCCTTGAGGCGCCACAGCGAGGGACAGTGCCGTGGTCGGTACTCCGTCGACCTTGAGCTCGGTGTGCCATCGCACCGAGCCGTCGTTGGCGTGTAGTGCTGTCAAGGCGCCGGAGTTGTAGGCCACGTAGAGGTTGTCCCCGTCGGTGTCGAGGGCAGTGGCAGGATGATCGGTGCGGTACTGCCACTGCACTGAGCCGTTCAGGGATCGCCGCACGACGTAGGCGCCACCGGGTTGGAGCCCCTGACCGTGGTGGACGGCGCCGGCATAGACCAGGGACTGCCCGATTTCGACCGCAGGGCCCCCGAAATGATGCTCCTCCGGTACCCACGAGTGTGGGAAGAGCCTCCGCAACGTCCCATCGTCGTCCAGGGCGGTGACCCACTTGTCCCGGTGCGGCTTGTCCGGATCAGTGCCAACCAAGATGTACGGGCGGCTCGCGCGACGGACGGCGAACGGGTGGTTGAACAAGTCGAAGCGGCTGACTTCCGGACCGTCTACCGGACCGTCAAGGTCGAACATCAGCAGCCGTTCGGGACGCTTGCGACGGCCGTCCAACGGCCGAAGAATCGTCCTGTGGTCGCCCGCGACGAGAACCGTAAACACGCCCGGGCTCAGGGTCTCCAGCACCTGCCCTGTGTCGACAGCGATTCGGGCAAGCCGGGGTGCGGACCTCTCCCAGTGTCCTCCCTTGTGGCGAACGCGGCGTTCGGCGTTGGTCCACACCCATGTGCCGTCGGAGGCCAGAACCAGCTGTCGGCCGCCCTCCTCGTCCTCGACCACCCAATGCAGGTCTCCGGATAGCAGCCACGACTCCGCCAGCACCCCGTCCAGAGCGGCCAGCACGCGGCCGTCCTCCGTACCTTCGACAGCCCACACCCGTCGACGTACGGACCACTGCCGACCGGCCAAGGCCGCGAGGCCCGCGAGGCACCGGCGGGCCTCCACGCTGTGGTCCGGCTGGAGAACCGGTTCCGCGGGGGCAGCCAACTCCTCGGCACCGATCGACCCCTGCCCGACTGCGCCCCAGTCTGAGCGAGCCACAACGACCGCATGACCCTGCTCGTGTGCCTGCGGGTTCTCCCAGTCGTCACACGGCGCCAAGACCAGACCAAGTGCCGTCTCGCTGCACCATTGCACGCCGAGCACCTCCCGCTGGTACTGCAGGGCGGACACCACGTCGCCGGAGTCCAGGTGGATCAGCAGCAGCTCGCCTTCAAACGAGTAACCGCCGTCGTAGCACCCCGTACCAACAGCCAACAGAGGAAGAACCGGGTGGAAGGCGAGAGACCGAACGGGGTACCTCGACCGCACCAGGTGCCGACACTGCAGCCCGGCCTGCTCATAGACACCGATCCGGTGCCCCGTCCATCGGGAGTCCGCGGTCCCGCCACCACTCCACTGGATATGCCCGAGGTCCCCACCCACAGCGACCGTCCGCGAATGCTCGTCAGCGACGGCCAGAGCAGGTTCACCGATCTCGGCGAATGGGCCGTCGCCGAGCACGCGTCGGACTATCGGTGCAAGGGTCATACAGGGGTCCTCCCAGGTCGGCACATGAACGACCGCCGTCCCGAGCGCGGCACGGCGGCAGCTCATGATCCCGGCGGGCGGCGGGGTACACCAGTGGATTTCAGGCGGGCAAGGCCCTGCCCGTACACGTCGCTGCCGGGGATCTTTGCGGCGGACTACGCCGAACGTCTGGAGGCGGCCCGCAGCAGGCTTCGTCCAGCCCTGGACGACAGCGCCAGTGACGAGGAGTGTGCGGACGCATGAAGCCCCTCTCGGAAATGACTGAACGTGAGTACTTCGCCAGCGTCGGCCAACGTCCCGGCATGTTCGTCGGCAAGACCTCCTTCAACATGCTGACCGCGTTCCTGACCGGCTACGACCAGCATGCTCTCCGGCACAGTGGGCACGGGCTCACCGGCTGGCACGATTGGCTCATCGCCCGTCGCGGACGCGACTGCAACCACGCTTGGCCCGGCCAGGTCCTCCACATCGCCCTCCCGAACGGCTGGGACAACATCTGGAACCTCCCGCCTGAGGACGAACAACATGCGATCAAGGTCCTGTTCGAGCTCCTCGACGGGTTCGCTGCCGAGTGCGAAGTAGCGCAGGGCACACGATTCTCAGGTTGACTGAGACACCAGGCCTCACCGCGTCTCACTCAAGATGACCCATCGCTGGTCACGGCCTCGACGTGGTCCACCTTCACTAAGACGGGACAACACCTTCGACCGACCTGACAGCCCAGCAGGTGTGTCCGCTGTCATTCAATCCAGTCGTTTGACAACGAACCCAGTCGTTTCGCCTTCTTTGACAGCGTGACGCAGTCGCGCGGGCCGTCGGCGCCGTGGCGGTCGAGGGTGCCCTTTGCCGGGTGACCTTGACCGATTGACAGGTGAGTTTGACGGCAGG
>NZ_AEJB01000421.1 GCF_000331005.1 Streptomyces turgidiscabies Car8 | reverse complement strand
CGCCCTGTGCGTTCCGGTGAACCCTCGCACCTGTCCTGGAGCCCGCGTTGCCCCCTGCACACAGTCCGGCCCTGTCCCGGGCCCGCCTCGCCGTCGCCGTGTTCGCGACCGTCGTCCTGCTCACGCTCGTCACCGTGCTCACCGGCTGCTCGTCCACCCCCGACCCGACGGTCGCGGTCGTCCAGCCGACCGCGTCCGGTGCCCCGGAGACGGAGCGGTCCGTGACCTCCCCGGATCCCGCCGCCCCGGCGGCTCCGGCGGCCCCCGCGAAAGTCGCCATCCCCTCGGTGGGGATCACCAGTTCGCTGATGGAGCTCGGCCTCAACCCGGACGGCACAGTCGAGGTCCCGCCGGCCGAGAAGGGGATGACGGCGGGCTGGTACACGGGCGGTGCCGTGCCCGGGCAGGTCGGCGCGGCCGTCATCATCGGCCACAACGACACCCACTTGGGCAGAGCCGTCTTCCACGACCTCAAGAAGATCACCAAGGGCGCGGACATCACCGTCACCGACGCCTCGGGAAAAGCCGCCCACTTCTCCGTCACGGCCACGGAGAGCGTCAGCAAGACGGCCTTCCCCACGGAGAAGGTCTACGGCCCGACCCAGGACCGTGCCCTGCGGCTCATCACGTGCGACGGCGACTTCGACGCGCAGGGGCACCCTGTCGACAACCTCATCGTGTACGCGACGCTGAGCTGAGGGCCGTACAGGTGCCTGATTCGTCCTGACGTCACGAGTAACGTCCGGACAGTCCCTGCCTGAAGTCTCAAGTAATTGCCATGAGTTGCTCGATTGGGTACGCCACCCGTCCCTCCAGCACCTACTCTCCCCTCAAACTCATTCGACGGGGATCAGACGGGGAACAGGCGAGCTGAGGACAATGGAGCCACTTCGTCCCACGGATCCGGAGCGGCTGGGGCCGTACCGTCCTGTCGCACGACTCGGGGCCGGAGGGATGGGCGAGGTCTTCCTCGCCAAGGACGACCGGCAACGGACCGTGGCCGTCAAGGTCATCCGTCCCGAGCTGGCCTCGGGCAGGGCCTTCCGCGACCGGTTCCGCCGCGAGGTCGACGCCGCGCGGGCGGTGAGCGGCACCTACACCGCGTCCGTCGTGGACGCCGACCCGGACGGCCCCGTCCCCTGGCTGGCCACCACACACATCGTCGGCCCGACACTGGCCGAAGCGGTCGAGGCGTACGGACCGCTGCCGCCGAGCACGGCACTGGCCCTCGGCGCCGGACTCGCCGAGGCGCTGATCGCCGTGCACTCCGCGGGTCTGGTGCACCGCGACCTCAAACCGTCCAACGTGCTGCTCTCCGCCGAGGGCCCGCGCGTCATCGACTTCGGCATCGTCCGCGCCACCGACGGCTACGAACTCACCCTGTCCGGCGTGCTGTTGGGCTCCCCGCGCTACATGTGCCCCGAGCACGCCACCGGGGACCCGATGGGCCCGGCGGGCGACGTGTTCTGCCTCGGCTCCGTCCTGGCCTACGCGGCCACCGGGAAGGCGCCCTTCGACGGCGCGTCGGCGGCCACCCTGCTGTACCAGGTGGTGCACGGCACGCCCGACCTGACAGGGGTCAAGGACCCGCTGGACACGATCATCCGGCTGTGCCTGGAGAAGTCCCCGGCGGCCCGGCCCAGCCCGGACCGGGTGTCGGCGGCGTGCGCGCCCGGGGGCGCCGACGCGCTGGACTGGAACGACTGGCTGCCGGAAACCGTCGCCTCCTCCATAAGACGCCAGGCCGCCGCCCTCATGGACCTCGACCTGGGTCTCGACGCGAGAGTGGACGTTGGCGGGCGGCAACCGGCCCGGGCCACCGCGGCAGCCGCCTCCGCCGCCTCGGCACCCGCCCCCGGCGGCCTCCGCGTCGACCCGCGCCTGGCGGCCGTTCAGCGCCTCGTCACGGAACACCGCAACAGCGGCCCGCAGCGCGTCGTCTTCCCCGAGGAACCGAAGCCCGCGCCGATCCACGAACAGTCGCCCGCGCAGCCCCCCGCGCAGTCGCCCGAGCGCGGCACCCACCGCGCCCGGCGCTCACCCCGGCCGAACCTCTCCCGCCGGGGTGTCCTCGCGGTCGCCGCGCTCGCCCTGGGTACCGGTGTCACCGCGCTGCTCCACGGATCGAGGGACGGGTCGGGCAGTGCGGCGACGCCGGCCGGTCCGGCGCCGGAACCGCTGTGGACGTATCGCAGCGATCCGCTCGTCCAGGCACCGGCGGTCTTCTACAACGAGACGGCCCTGCTGAAGACGCAGTCCGGCACCATGTTCTGCGTCGGCCTCACCGACGGCGCCAGTCCCCGCTGGACCTACCGGGGCATCAGCCAGTCGCCCACCCCGCCCCTGGTCCTCGGGGACGTCGTCGTCGCCCTCGGCACCGGCGCGACCGTGATCGGCCTCGACCCGGTCACGGGCGCCGAGCGGTACTCGCTGGACTTCGGGGCGGACTTCCGCTTCGACACGCTGCTCGGCGGGGTCGCCGGTACGGTCACCATCGTCGGCCTGCGGTTCGACCGTCAGGACAACGCGGACGGGTCGCGGGGATCGGCCACCTCCACGAACGTCGTCATCGGGACAAATCTGAAGGAGCGCCTGGCCCAGATCATCCCCATCAGCGCGCAGGACATCGGCCTCGACCTGAAGCCGATCATCGATTCCCGCCACTTCGTCTACATGGACGGACTGCACCGGCTGACGGCCCGTAGCACCGACGGCAGCGGGAAGGTGCTGTGGAGCCAGCGCATGGCGTCCGGGTCGGAAGGCCGCGCGGCTCCGGTGGTGCTCGACGGGACCGTGTTCGCGGCCGACAGCGAGCTCATCGCCGTGAATCTGGACACCGGTACGCTGCGCTGGCGGGTGCGGCAGGAGAAGGGCGGATTCGCCTCCGTCGCCGCTGCGGGCGACACGGTGTACTGCACCACGCGGAACCCGCATGGTGTCGAGGCGTTCGACGTCGCCGACGGATCCCGGCGCTGGTTCTGCGAAACCCCGCGGCTGGACCTGGAGAACCCCCTTGTCGCGGGCGGTGACGCGGTGTTCGTCACGGCCGAGGCCAACAAGGACGGCTTCTACGCGATCGATGCCCGGCGGGGTGAACTGCTCTGGAACTTCACCGACGGCCGGGACACCGGCATCAACGACTGGCAGCTGTCGTGCGGCACCGACGCCGGGACCGGTCATCCGCTGATCGCCCAGCACTTCGACAGGGTCTACGCGCTGCCGATGCCTCGGTCCTGAAGATCAGGAAGGTCCTGAAGGCAACCGGGAGCCCGTGATCCGTCACTGGGCGATTCGGTCTGCGGTCACGCGGACGTGGTGGCGCGGCTCAGAGCTGCTCCCAGCTGCCGGGGTCCTCGGCCAGGGTGGCGGAGGCGCCGGGCGTGCCCTCCCGGAAGGCCGGCGCCTGGAAGGGGTCGATCTCCGGGGTCGGCAGATCAGTCCTCGCGTGGAACGTGTTGGGTTCCGGCGCGGAGAACAGTGAAGTCAGCTCGATGGAAGGTCTCCTGATCCTCGAAACGGCACGGCAGATCTCACAGGACGGTCAGCTTGGCGTAGGGACTGATGATCCGTTCCTGACGCCCGCCGAAGTCGACGAGTACTGCGATGCCGTCCTCAACGGTGGTCACCCGGCCGAGGCCGAAGACGTCGTGAGTGACCCGGTCTCCTACCGCGAACAGCTTGGTAGGGGGTGCCACAGGGGCTTTGAAGGGGCTGGTGGCCAGATGGGCCCGCGTTACCGCTGTCTTTGTCATTGACGCCAGTATGCTCCGCTCCGGCCCTCCGTGGGCCCGGCGGGTACCCCCGACTCTCTCCGGCCATGCCGGGGCATGATCCGCGGACGGGCGTACGGAGAGGGTAAGAGTCCCGCTCGCCGGCACGGACAGTGCAGGTCATGTGGGTTGTGAGGGGGCTGGATGGCCTTGCGCAGATGCCCGTCGGGCTGTGCCGTCCTACGGAGAGAGATCGCGAAGTGTTATGAATCAGTAGCCACTCGCGTCGCCCCGCGCGGCCCCGCGTGGGCCTCGCTCACTCCTTTCCCGAGGCGCTCACCGCCAGCACGGCCACCATCAAGGCCGCGACGAGGAGCGGAATTCCCAGGCCGTGGTGGATCACCAGCCAGGCGCCGAGCAGCGCGCCGAGCGCCATCGCCGCGACCGACGCGGAGCGGCGCGGGGAGTGCCTGCCCGAGCCGCCGGCCGCGCGGGAGTCTGCGGCGAGGCCCGTGAGGGTCATCGTCAGGACGGTGGTCGTCAGGTCGGGGACACCCAGCCTGCGTACCGTGGCGTTGCGAAGGCCCATCGCGAAGGCCGTCACGGCGATCAGCGCGTAGACGGTGGCCGTCGCGTCCGGCGCGGCGAAGGCGACCGCCGAGGACGCGCCCAGGAACACCGCCTCGACGGCCAGGGTGACCCGGGCCCACCTCCGGCGCGAGCCACCGCCCAGACGCCCCGCGACCCGCCCGCCGGCCACCGCGCCCACCACGAACGAGACCAGCGACACCAGCGTGTGCGGTACGGAGAATCCGGGCGCCCCGGCGGCGGCGAAGCCCAGCACGACGACGTTGCCGGTCATGTTGGCGGTGAACACATGGCCGAACCCGAGATAGCTGACGGCGTCGATCAGCCCGCTGACCACCGTCAGCACCAGCAGCACGGCCACGAGACGCAACCCGCGCGATTCGGGATCGTACGACGGCGAAGACGGTGATGACGGCGATGACGACGACGGCTGGGCCGGCCCGGTTGCCTCAGAACTCACCGGTCCAGTCCACCACGGGGAGATACGGAGCGGTGTGGAGGGGTGCGGAGACCACGACGAAGGCGCCGGCCCCCGAAGTGATCGGGAACCGGCGCCTTGATGCTGACCTGCTGGCTTACTCACCTACTGGCTTACTGGCGTCCTCGCGGGACGGCTCAGTACCAGTGGTGGGTCTGCCAGAAGTTCCAGGCGCCGACCGGGCTGCCGTAGCGCTCGTTCATGTACTTGAGGCCCCACTCGATCTGGGTCGCGGCGCTGGTCTTCCAGTCGGAGCCGGCCGAGGCCATCTTCGAGCCGGGCAGGGCCTGGACCAGGCCGTACGCGCCGGAGGAGGCGTTCGTGGCGCCGACGTTCCAGCCGCTCTCGTGCTCGACGATCTTGCTGAACGCGTTGTACTGCGCGTCGTTCGGGATCAGCTTCTGCGCGATCGCCTTGGCGCTGGAGGCCGAGGAAGTGCTCGCCGCCTCGGCGGGAGCCGCGGCCAGGACCATACCGGCGGTGGCGGCGGCCACGGCGGCGGTCGTGAGGGCCTTCTTCGGGGAGGCGAGGTGGCGGGCGATGCGGGAGACGAACACGGAGAACCTTTTCTTCGGGAACAGGGCCGTCGCGGCGAGCCGGTGCCACATGCTGCGGTTCTGCGTGTGTGGCGGTGACATGCGGCGGCGCCGCGACCCGTGAGGGTTCGTCGGCGCCGTGCGACTGCTCCAGAGAAACAGGCTCGAAGGCCGTCCGCAATCACCCCTTTTGCTAGTTGTGGTCGTATGTGGGCTATGAGCGGCCTTTGTGATCTGGCTCTCAATGTGCAGGTCAGGGGCGGTTTCCGTGTGGGCATGACATGGACTTCGATCTACTAATCCGCCTCGTAGGTGATCTGCGTCCTGTGGGCCGCTTCACGCGCCGGGCGCGTCGAAAGTGACCTGGCTCTCGAACGCGGCCCGTCGCGTGGCCCGGCGGAGCGCCTTGAGGACGGTCGAACCGAGGGTGAGGGTCAGGACGACGGTGAGGGCCGCGCGCCCCAGGTCCCAGCCGAGCGAGGTCGCCAGGCAGTACGTGACGAAGCGGGCCAGGTTCGTGGTCGTGGGCGCGTCCGGCACGAAGGCGATGTTCGAGGCCAGCTCACCCATGAAGGGCCAGCCCGCCAGGTTCATGACCGTGCCGTAGGCGACGGCGGCCAGGAAGCCGTAGCCGGAGAGGAGGAGCAGCTCCGCCCGGCCGCGCAGACGCTCGGCGCCCGGCAGCAGGCCCGCGCCCATCGTGAACCAGCCCATCGCCAGCATCTGGAACGGCATCCAGGGCCCCACCCCGCCCGTGAGCAGCGCGGACGCGAACATGGTCACCGAGCCGAGGACGAACCCGAAGCCGGGGCCGAGGACCCGTCCGCTCAGCACCATCAGGAAGAACATGGGCTCCAGACCGGCCGTACCGGCGCCGAGCGGTCGCAGGGCCGCCCCGGCCGCCGCCAGTACGCCGAGCATCGCCACCGCCTTCGGTCCGAGCCCCGACTCGGAGATCGTCGCCGCCACGACCGCCACGAGAAGGACGAGCAGCCCGGCGAAGAGCCAGGGCGCGTCCTGCGCGTGCGCGTTGACGGCGGAGGCAGGCGGCGCGAGAAACGGCCACCCGAACCCCGCCACCCCCACTGCGCCGACCAGAACAAGGGCGGCGGTGGATCGCGGCCCGAGGCGGGCGGGCCGGGGCTTGCCGGGTCCGCTCACCGGAGGGCCTCCCGTGCGGGGGTGACTGTGGTGTTTCGTTGTGGGGCGGTGACGGGGCGGGCGGGCCGGGGCTTGCCGGGTCCGCTCACTGGAGGGCCTCCCTCACCTGGGTGACCGTGAGCCAGCGTTGTGGGGCCAGGATCTTGGTGACCTGTGGGGCGAAGGACGGTGACGCCACGACCACCTCCGCCGTCGGGCCGTCGGCGACCACCTCGCCCTCGGCCAGGATGACCACCCGGTGAGCCAGCTCGGCGGCCAGTTCCACGTCGTGGGTGGCCAGCACGATCGCGTGGCCCTCGGCGGCCAGGGCGCGCAGGATGCCGACCAGCCGGGCCTTCGCCGCGTAGTCGAGACCGCGGGTCGGCTCGTCGAGGAGGAGGAGAGGCGGCCGGGCGGTCAGTACGACGGCCAGCGCGAGCGCCAGACGCTGCCCCTCGGACAGATCACGCGGGTGCGTGTCGTCCGCGATGCCCGGCAGCAGCTCGGAGACCAGCGCCCGGCAGCTCCCCGGCTCGGCGCCCGCATCGGCGTCGGCCGCCCCGCACTCGGCGGCGACCGTGTCGGCGTACAGCAGGTCACGCGGCTCCTGCGGTACGAGACCCACGCGGCGTACGAGGTCCCGGGGCGCCGTCCGATGCGGCACCGCACCCCCGACGCGCACCGAACCCGCGGCCGGTTCGACGAGCCCGACCAGCGCCCCGAGCAGCGTGGACTTCCCGGCGCCGTTACGGCCCATGAGGGCGACCGTCTCGCCGGGGGAGACGGTGAGACCGACCCGCCGCAGGGCTTCGACGCGGGCGCGCCGGACGGTGAGGGCGTCGACCTGGGCCACGTGGACGGGGGTGAGGGCTGCGGGTGGTGGTGGCGGTGGGTTTCTGCGGAAGCGCCGACGGGGGGCCGGGGGTGGGTCAAGTGCGGGCACTGTCACAGGCGTTGGCGTGTGCGCCGGGTACGGGTGGTCCGCGAGGCGTGACCGCAGGTCCCCTGCGCTGCGGCGGGCGTCGCGGACCGTCAGGGGCAGCGGCGACCAGCCTGCCAGGCGGCCCAGGGCGACCACGGGCGGGTACACCGGGGAGAGGGCCATCACCTCCGCCGGGGTGCCGACGACCGGGGGCGCGCCGGGGGAGGGGAGGAGGACGACGCGGTCGGCGTACTGCACCACCCGTTCCAGGCGGTGCTCGGCCATCAGGACCGTCGTACCGAGATCGTGGACGAGGCGCTGCAGAACCGCCAGCACCTCCTCAGCGGCCGCCGGGTCGAGCGCCGACGTCGGCTCGTCGAGGACCAGGACCCTCGGATGCGGGGTGAGGACGGAGCCGATCGCGACGCGCTGCCGCTGTCCCCCGGAGAGCGTGGCGATCGGGCGGTCGCGCAGGTCGGCCAGGCCCAGCAGGTCCAGCGTCTCCTCCACCCGGCGGCGCATCACGTCCGGTGCGAGGCCCAACGACTCCATTCCGTAGGCGAGTTCGTCCTCGACGACGTCCGTCACGAAGTGGGCGAGCGGGTCCTGGCCCACCGTGCCGACCACGTCGGCGAGTTCGCGCGGCTTGTGGGTGCGGGTGTCGCGGCCGGCCACGGTCACCCTGCCGCGCAGGGTGCCCCCGGTGAAGTGCGGGACGAGCCCGCTCACGGCGCCCAGTACCGTCGACTTGCCGACCCCCGACGGGCCGACCAGCAGGACGAGTTCACCCTCCGGCACCTCGAAGTCGACGTGCCGGCAAGCGGGTTCGGCGGCGTCCTCGTAGGTCACGGAGACGTCCTCGAAGCGGATCACGACAGCTCCTTGACAGCGGTGGGGGACCTACGGGTCGCGGGCGCGGGACTCGGGGCCACGAAAGCCGGGAGCAGACCCAGCAGCACGGCCGCCGCCGGCCACAGCGGCAGGGTCGGCGACTCCAGCGGTACGACGCCGGGGTGCAACGCCGCCGCGCCGGCGGAGCCGGAGGCGAGGACCATCAGCGCCGCCACCAGCACCCCCGACCCCGCGACCAGCCACGCCCGTACGCCCCACACGTCCGGCCGGTACCGGGTGCGAAGGGAACGCCGGCCCCCGAGCCACAGCCCGCCCAGCGCCGCCGCCAGCCCGGCCAGCAGCACCGGCAGTCCGTAGGTGCCGCCCGCCGCCGTCAGCAACCCGTACGTGCCCGCGCAGACGCCGAGCAGGCCGCCCAGGGTGAGCGCGCCGGTCGTACGGCGGACGCCGGCCGGGACCTCGGCGGCGCGGCCGTATCCGCGCGACTCCATCGCCGCGGCCAGCGCGACCGACCGCTCCAACGCGCCCTCCAGGACCGGGAGTCCGACCTGCAGCAGCCCCCGTACGCCCCGGTCGGGACGGCCGCGCAACCGGCGGGCGGCGCGCAGCCGCTGGACGTCCGCGACGAGGTTCGGCGCGAAGGTGAGGGCCACGACGACCGCGACGCCGATCTCGTACAGGGCGCCGGGGAGGGACTTGAGGAGGCGGGCGGGGTTCGCGAGGGCGTTGGCGGCGCCGACGCAGATCAGGAGCGTGGCCAGCCGCAGACCGTCGTACAGGGCGAAGACCAGCCCCTCGGCGGTCACCCGGCCCCCGACGCGTACCCCCTGCGCCCAGTGGGGGAGGGGGAGTTCGGGGAGCGTGAGCAGGACGTGCGAGCCGGGGATCGGGGAGCCGAGGACGACGGCGAAGACGAGCCGGATGAGAAGGACGGCCAGACCGAGCTTGACGAAGGCGGTGTAGGAACGGGCCCATGGAGCGTCGGTGCGGCGCGCGGCCACGACGTAACCGGCCACGACGACGAGGAGACCGAGGAGGAGGGGGTTGGTGGTCCGGGTGGCAGCGGTCCCGAGCCCCAGAGACCAGACCCACCAGGCACCGGGGTGCAGGGACGTCGAGGCGTTCCGGCTGAGCGGCGCTGGTGAGGGCGGGTGCGCACGCGCGCCCCGAAAGGGGCGCGGGGCTGTATCGATGTGCGGCTTCGCCGCGGGGCGCGACCAGCCCCCACCGCCCCGCAGCGAACGAACCTCGTACCCAGCGGAGCGCTCACGCATGTCGGCGGCGCCGCGTCTGCCAGATCGCCGCCCCGCCGATCGCCACCACGGCCGCGATCCCCGCGAGCAGGCCGACGGACGGACCACCGTCCGGATCCGGATCCGACTCCGCCTCCGGATCCGTGGCCCCGGCGGGCTTGCCCGCCCCCACCGTCTCGCCGCAACCCGTGCGCGGATACCCGGCGATCGCGCAGAGCAACGCGCTCGCGTTGTACCGCAGGGGCCCCGCGACCGAGGCGAGGGCGTCCGCAGTGGTCGCGTCGGGGGACACCCGTGCGCACGCCGTACGCGTCGTGGGCGGACGCTCGCCGGACGGCGCGTCGGCTGACGTACCGAAGTCGACGACGAGCGCCACGCGCTTGTGGCCGTCCTGCGCGGGCGTCCTGGCGCAGACGACCGCGAACACGGCGTCGGCGCGCGGCTGGGCGGCGCCCTTCGAGTCCTGGCTCACGGCGAAACGGAAACCCTGGACGTCACCGTCGGAGGGCCGGGCGGTCGACGGCCCCTGGGTGGCGTACGTCCACGCGCCGCCGTCGCGCTCCCAGAAGGACCAGTAGCGGTAACCGACGGCCTGGGCCTGCCCGGCGCCCGCCCAGAGGCAGACGAGGAGGGCGGCCACGAGGACCGGGAGCGCGCGGCGCCCGATCACGGCTGCTGCTTCCTCTTGTTGCGCCCGCTGATCAGGAAGCCGATGCCGATACCGGCGACGAGGAAGACGCCGACGATCCAGAGCGTCCCGAAGCCGGTGTCGTCGATCGTGCCGTCCTTGTCGATGTCGTCGGCGGTACGGGTCGGCGAGGCGGAGGCCGGGACGGACGCGGGCGCCGGGCCGGTCGCGTCGAGGAGGGTCACCAGGTCCTGGCCGCCGAAGTCGCGCGGGTCGGCGGACCCGGCGTGCGCCGCGAGGATCAGCTGCGCGTACGCGGCAGGCCCCGCCTCCTTCGCCCACGGCCCGGCGCTCGCCTCCAGCCAGCGCAGCGCGTCGGCGGCCCGCTGCCCCTGACCGGCGGTCGCGAGGGCGACGACGGCGTCCGCCGTGTTGCCGTAGTCGGGCTGGTCCTCGGCCCCGGCCAGCGCGGACGTCAGATGCCTGTCCTTGGCGAGGGCCTGTACGAGGTGGGCGGCGCCGTTGCTCGCGGCCTGCGCGGGATCGCCGGAGTCCGAGCAGGCCGGAGCGCTACCGCCCGGCTTGGCAGCCTCCCCGGCGAAACCCTTCCCCAGTACGCCGACCACGGCAGCGGCCGTCGCGTCGTCGTTGGCGGCGAGCTTGCCCTTCTTGTCCGGCTGGTAGGCGAAGGCGCCCCCGCCGGCCGCGTCGCAGGGAAGGGCCAGCTTCAGCAGCAGGTCGTACGGGGACTTGCCGCCCTTGGTGACCTCGCCGGGCTTCTCACCGGCCGCGGCGAGGGCTCCGACGACCACGGAGGTGGAGTTCGCGTCGCTGGCCCCGCCGGCCGTGTACCCCCAGCCGCCGTCCGCGTTCTGAACGGACTTCAGCCAGGCGACGGCCTTGCCGACCCCCGCGTCCTGCCCGCCGAGGGCGGCGAGCGCCTGGACGGCGGCGCCGGTGCTGTTGGTGTCGACGAGGGTCTTCGCGCCGCAGGCCGTACCGCTGTCCGCCCGGAAGGGCGCGAAGGCGCCGCTCGCGCACTGCTGCCCGGTCAGCCACTCCACGGCCGCGTCGGCCGGCTTCACCCCGACGGTGTCCTGGGCGAGCAGCGCGAGGGACTGGCGCCAGACGCCGTCGTAGGTGGGGTCGCCGGTGCCGTACAGCCCGGCGGGGAGGGCGGCCGAGGGGGACGGCGAGGCGGCGGACGCCTGACCGCCGCCGGCCAGAGTGACGGCGATGACGGCCAGAGCCGTGGCGCTGCGGCGGACATTCATGATCGGCGGGTGCCTCTCCCTGCGGGGAGCCGGACAGCACGGGACACCCCGGGCGGCTCGGCTCCGTATGCCTCGACGGTGCCGTACACCGGCGAACCACCGGTGCCACGAGCCGGTCACGATCCGCACGGGGCAATCCGGCTCACAGCCCCGACCAATACCCAGGCTGCACACGGTTGCGGGTCAGCGCCGGATTTACACCGGCTTCCCCCCGTACGGGTGTGATACGACCCGCCTACTGTACCGGCCGGGCAACGAACACCTCAGGGGCGTCTGCGCGCGGAGATAGGTTCACCGCATGCGAACAGGGAGACTGCTCGGCTCGGGGCGCACGGCTGACGTCTACGAACTTGACGAGTCGACGTGGGTACTGCGCCGCTACCGGGACGGATTCGGGGACGCCGTGGCGGAGGCGGCCGTCATGGAACACGTACGAAGCCACGGATACCCCGTGCCCGAGGTGCGCGCGGCGACCTCGACCGATCTGGTCCTGGAGCGGCTGTCGGGCCCGACGATGCTGGAGGCGTTCGGCGCGGGGCTGCTCGACGCGCGCGAGAGCGGCGAGATGCTGGCGACGCTCCTGCACGGCCTGCACGCCGTCCCGCCCCGGGACCAGGCTGCGTCCGGGACCCGTGTCCTCCACCTCGACCTTCACCCGGAGAACGTGATGCTCACTCCCGACGGCCCCCGGGTCATCGACTGGGCCAACTCGGAGGAGGGAGCGCCGGGCCTGGATCGGGCCATGTCCGCCGTGATCCTGGCCCAGGTCGCGGTATCTGCGGACCCCTTGGCCGCACCGGCCCGCGCGATGCTGACCGCCCTGCTGGCAGCCCCGTCGGCCGTGCCGGAGGCGGGCCGGACGGCGGAGGGCCTGCCGGAGGCGTGCGGGCGGCGCGCGGCGAACCCGACGATGAGTCGGAGCGAGGTCGAACTGCTGGGAGCAGCAGAGCAGTTGATCCGTACGCTGCTGCCGTGAAGCCCGCCCGGCGTCTTGTCGGGACCGCACGTCACACCGCCACGTACGTCACCGGCTCGCTCCCCGTCACCGCCTCCGCCTGGCCCAGTTTGACCAGGCGGCGGACGTGGGCCTCGGCCTCCGAGACCGCGATGTTCCTTGATCCTGGGGGGATTTCGGACCAGGGGCGGTTCCACTCCATGCGTTCCGCCAGTTGCCAGGGGGTGAGGGGGGTGGTGAGAAGGGCGCGGAGGCCGGCCAGGCGGTCGTCGTGGTGGTCGAGGAGTTCCTGTACGCGGACGGACGCGTCCGGGAAGGCGTGGCGGTGGGCCGGGAGCACTTCTGCCGGGGCCAGGCGGCCGATGCGCTCCAGGGAGGCGAGGTAGTCGCCGAGGGGGTCGGCGACCGCCGGGTCGTCCGGGTCCTCGTACAGGCCGATGTGCGGGGTGATTCCGGGGAGCAGGTGGTCGCCCGAGAACAGGCGGCCGTTGCCCGGGAGTTGGGCGGGGTGGGCCTCCTCCAGGTGAAGGCAGACGTGGCCCGGGGTGTGGCCCGGCGTCCAGATCGCGCGCAGCCGGCGGCCGGGGAGGTCGAGGAGTTCGCCGGGGACGATCTCCCGGTCGGGCAGCGCCGGCGAGAAGCCGGGCAGGATGCCGATGGGTGTCCTGGTCAGGGTCGCCACATGGTCGTCGGGCGCTCCGGCCGCCGCCAGCTTCGCGGTCATGTAGGCGAACCAGCGCTCGGCGCGGTTGTCACGCGTCCGCCGGACGAGCGCGATGTCGGCCTCGTGCATCGCGATCCACGCCCCGGACGCCTCACGGACCTGGCCGGACAGACCGTGGTGGTCCGGGTGGTGGTGGGTGATCACCATGCCGTGGATCTCGCCGACCGACGTGCCGCAGGCCAACAGGCCCTCGGCGAGGGTGTCCCAGGACAGCGGGTCGTCCCAGCCCGTGTCGATGAGCACCGGTCCGCTGTCCGTGTCGACGACGTACACCAGCGTGTAGCCGAGGGGGTTGTTCGGGATGGGCACCCGGAGGGACCGTACGCCCCCGCCGTGATCGGTCACCTGCGTCGACACCTGTGTCATGGGCTCCCCTGTGGCTGGGCTGCCAGCAACTATAACTAGAACCGGTTTCAATGGGAGCCCGAGTCACTTACCCCGTAGTGGTGCGCGACCTGTGGACTCCTCGGAGGGGAACTGGTAACTGTCTCCGTATCTATCTGACGATCCGTCAGAGACGGTACCCGCAGAGGCAGTCGGCGAGAGGCAGTCGGCCATGACCGAGCTCGTGGAACACGGACAGCTGTTCATCGGCGGGGAGTTGACCGACCCCCTCGGCAAGGACGTCATCGAGGTCATCTCCCCGCACACCGAAGAGGTCTTCGGCCGAGTGCCGCACGCGTCGCGGGCCGACGTCGACCGGGCCGTCGCCGTCGCGCGTACCGCCTTCGACGAGGGACCCTGGCCGCGCATGACCCTCGACGAGCGCATCGCCGTCGTCACCCGCATCAAGGACGGCATCGCGGCACGGTACGAGGAGATCGGCCGCGTCATCTCCTCCGAGAACGGCTCCCCGTACTCCTGGAGCGTCCTCGCCCAGGCCCTCGGCGCGATGATGGTGTGGGACGCGGCGATCACGGTCGCCCGCGACTTCACGTACGAGGAGACGCGCGACGGCGTCCTCGGCCGCATCCTCGTCCGGCGCGAACCGGTGGGCGTCGTCGCCGCCGTGGTCCCCTGGAACGTCCCGCAGTTCACCGCGGCGGCCAAGCTCGCACCCGCGCTGCTCGCCGGCTGCACGGCGGTCCTGAAGCCGTCGCCCGAGTCGCCCCTCGACGCGTACATCCTCGCGGAGATCACGAAGGAGGCCGGACTGCCGCCCGGCGTCCTCTCCATCCTCCCGGCCGACCGCGAGGTCAGCGAGTACCTCGTCGGTCGCCCCGGCATCGACAAGGTCTCCTTCACCGGCTCGGTCGCCGCGGGCAAACGCGTGATGGAGGTCGCCTCCCGCCAACTCACCCGCGTGACACTGGAGTTGGGTGGCAAGTCGGCGGCCGTCGTGCTGCCCGACGCCGACCTGGACACGACCGTCCCCGGCATCGTCGGCGCGGCCTGGATGAACAACGGCCAGGCGTGCGTGGCCCAGACCCGCATCCTCCTCCCGCGCTCCCGCTACGACGAGTTCGCGGACGCCTTCACCCAGGCGGCGAGCGCGCTGGTGGTCGGCGACCCGCTCGACCCGGCGACCCAGGTCGGCCCGCTGGTCGCGCAGCGCCAGCAGCAGCGCAACCTCGACTACATCCGCGTCGGCCAGGAGGAGGGCGCGAAGATCCTCACCGGCGGCGGACGCCCGGCCGGCCTCGACCGCGGCTGGTACGTCGAACCGACCCTCTTCGGCGACGTCGACAACTCGATGCGCATCGCCCGCGAGGAGATCTTCGGCCCGGTCATCTGCCTGCTCCCGTACGGCGACGAGTCCGAGGCCGTGAAGATCGCGAACGACTCCGACTACGGGCTCTCCGGCAGCGTGTGGACGGCCGACGTCGCGCACGGCATCGACGTGGCACGGCAGGTCCGTACCGGCACGTACTCGGTGAACACCTTCAGCCTCGACATGCTCGGCCCGTTCGGCGGCTACAAGAACTCGGGGCTGGGGCGGGAGTTCGGGCCCGAGGGGTTCAGCGAGTACCTGGAGCACAAGATGATCCACCTCCCGGCCGGCTGGGAGGGATAACGGGCATGGGTGACCGCTGGCACGTGGAGGTGGACCGCTCGCTGTGCATCGGCTCGGCCCAGTGCGTCCACCGGGCCCCGGACGGTTTCCGCCTCGACACCGGGATGCAGTCCCACCCCGTCGAACCGGACAGGGACGCCAACGAGAAGGTGCTGGCGGCGGCGGAGAACTGCCCGGTGGAGGCGATCGTGATCACGATGCTGGAAGGCGGAGAAGCGGTGTTTCCGCCGGAGGACTAAAAAGCTTCCCCAAGGGGTTCCATATCGTGACATAAGTCCTATTGTGGAAACAGGCCTACGAGACGAGTGAGGGAGTTCAACCGTCGTAGCCGACTTCGGCGAGACGCTTCGGCATCCGCTGTGGCCGACATTGACGGTAGGGCTGAGAGGCCGGACGGCAGTTGGCGGGCCGGAAGGTGACCTCGGGACCCGAGCCGGGTAACACCGGCGCGGGGAAACCCGTCTCGTAGGTCCCTTTCGCGTGCCGGCGCCGCCGTCCGGTACCCGTACCCGCACCCGTACCGGTGGGACCACCCGGTCCTGCCCGGTCCTCGTCGTCCCCGCTCAGTCCCGCTCGGGATCCGTCAGGTCGATCAGCCGGCACACCGTCTCGATGTCGATCTTCACCTGGGCGATCGAGGCGCGGCCGGACAGCCAGGTGATCAGGGCCGAGTGCCAGGTGTGCTCGATGACGCGGACCGCCGAGAGCTGTTCGGGGGTCGGGCGGCCCTGACCCTGGCCCTGCCCCCGGCCGGGTTCGCCCTCTCCCAGGCCCATCGAGTCCAGGATGATCGCCGTCGTCTGGCGGGAGACCTGGTCGACCTCCGGGGAGACACTGCGGTCCGCGAAGGTCAGCGCCCGCACCATCGCGTCCGCCAGGTGCGGCTCGCGCTGAAGGGCGCGGAAGGCGCGCATCAGGGTCTCCGCCACCCGCTCCGCCGCCGTCTCGCCCGTCGGGGGCTTCTTGCGCAGCGTGCCGTGCATGTGCTCCAACTGGTCCTGCATCGTGGCGACCAGCAGATGGACCTTGGACGGGAAGTACCGGTAGAGCGTGCCGAGCGCGACCTGCGAGGACTCCGCGACCTCCCGCATCTGCACCGCGTCGAAACCGCCCCGGCTCGCCAACTGCGCGCTCGCGTGCAGGATCCGGCGCCGACGGGCCTCCTGCCGCTCCGTGAGCGGAGCGGAGGGCGGCGGCGAACTCGGTCGCGCCGTATGTGCTTCCACCTTCGCGTCGGCAGGCATGGGTCCCGTTCCGTGACAGTCGGTGATCGCCCGGTCGTCGGGCGGCGATCGGTCAGTCGTGTGTCAGCAAACAGTCGGCAGCATGGCACTTGGTGTTGTGCGTCCGCCGTGGCGCGAATCACCTGATCCACCGCTCACAGCCGACGTACCTGCCGGTAGATTCGGAGCCTCCTGAACGATCAAGTCTGAAACTTGTTCTAGATTAGCGTCCCGTCGTAGTCTCGCGGGAAACCGTGGGGAGAAGGGGGCCGGGAGTGACGGCCGAGGCCAGCGAGGCAGGCCCTCCGGGGAATCCTGCAGCGGACGGCGAGCGACCGCTCAACATCGCACTTCTGACCTACAAAGGGAACCCGTTCTGCGGCGGACAGGGCGTCTACGTACGCCATCTGTCCCGCGAACTGGCCCGGCTCGGTCACCGCGTCGAGGTCATCGGCTCCCAGCCGTACCCGGTGCTGGACGTGCTCGACGGACGCGACGGGCGTGCGGGGTCCGCAGCCGGGCCCGACCCCGTCCTCACCGAGCTGCCCAGCCTCGACCTCTACCGTCAGCCCGACCCCTTCCGCACTCCGGGGCGTGACGAGTACCGCGACTGGATCGACGCGCTCGAAGTCGCCACGATGTGGACCGGAGGCTTCCCCGAACCGCTCACCTTCTCGCTGCGCGCCCGTCGTCAACTGCGCGCCCGCAGGGGTGAGTTCGACGTCGTGCACGACAACCAGACGCTCGGGTACGGCCTGTTGGGCGACATCGGCGCGCCGCTCGTCACCACCATCCACCACCCCATCACCGTGGACCGGCAGTTGGACCTGGACGCGGCCGACAGCAGGCGCCGACGGATGTCCGTACGGCGCTGGTACGGCTTCACGCGCATGCAGAAGCGCGTGGCGCGCCGCCTGCCGTCCGTGCTCACCGTCTCGGGCACCTCGCGCCAGGAGATCGTCGACCATCTCGGTGTACGGGACGAGCGCATCCACGTCGTGCACATCGGCGCGGACACCGACCTCTTCTCACCCGACCCGGCGGTACGCCAGGTCCCGGGCCGCATCGTGACGACGTCCAGCGCGGACGTTCCCCTCAAGGGGCTGGTGTTCCTCGTCGAGGCGCTCGCGAAGGTACGTACGGAACATCCCGCGGCCCACCTCGTGGTCGTCGGCAAGCGCGCCGAGGACGGGCCCGTCGCCCAGGCCATCGAGCGGTACGGCCTCGAAGGCGCCGTCGAGTTCGTGAAGGGCATCTCCGACGCGGAACTCGTCGACCTGGTGCGCTCGGCGGAGATCGCCTGCGTGCCGTCCCTGTACGAGGGCTTCTCGCTCCCGGCGGCCGAGGCGATGGCCACCGGGACACCTCTGGTCGCCACGACCGGCGGAGCGATCCCGGAGGTGGCCGGCCCCGACGGCGAAACCTGCCTCGCGGTCCCGCCCGGCGACCCCGGAGCCCTGGCCACCGCCCTGGCCACCCTCCTCGCCGACCCGGAACTGAGGGCCCGCCTGGGCCGGGCCGGCCGCGCACGCGTACTGGCCCGCTTCACCTGGGCCCGAGCGGCGGAGGGCACGGCAGCCCACTACCGCGAGGCCCTGGCCCGCTCGAAGGCCGCCCCGAACAACCCCCGCCGTTCCCGGCAGGCTGCTTCGGCCAGTTCCGGGTCCCCCGTCTCCAGCCGCTCCGGGTCGGCAGTTCCGGTGAGATCCGGGGAGACGGCTCCGGGGGGTTCCGGCACGGCAGTTCCGGCCCGCTCCCAGTCGAGCGGCCCCGGACATCCGGCGTCCATACCCCCGGTCCCCGCTGAGTCCTCGGCTCCGGCCCGCTCCGAGGCCGCGCCCGGCCCCGGCGACGGCCCCGCAGCCGGGCCCGTCTCCGTGACCACGGTTTCCGCCGTTCCCCCACTCGAGTTCCCCGACCGCGAAAGCAGGACTTCGTGCTGACCGTCGACTTCACCCGGTTCCCGCTGGCACCGGGCGACCGCGTCCTGGACCTCGGCTGTGGGGCCGGGCGGCACGCGTTCGAGTGCTACCGGCGCGGTGCCCAGGTCGTGGCGCTCGACCAGAACGGCGACGAGATCCGCGAGGTCGCCAAGTGGTTCGCGGCGATGAAGGAGGCCGGCGAGGCGCCCGCCGGGGCCACCGCGACGGCCATGGAGGGCAACGCCCTGGCCCTGCCGTTCCCCGACGAGTCCTTCGACGTCGTGATCATCTCCGAGGTCATGGAACACATCCCGGACGACAAGGGCGTACTCGCGGAGATGGTCCGGGTGCTGAAGCCCGGCGGCCGGATCGCGATCACCGTGCCGCGCTACGGCCCCGAGAAGATCTGCTGGTCCCTCTCCGACGCCTATCACGAGGTCGAGGGCGGCCACATCCGCATCTACAAGGCCGACGAACTGCTCGCGAAGATCCGGGAAGCGGGACTCAAGCCCTACGGCACCCACCACGCCCACGCGCTGCACTCCCCGTACTGGTGGCTGAAGTGCGCGTTCGGCGTGGACAACGACAAGGTGCTGCCGGTGCGCGCCTACCACAAGCTGCTGGTCTGGGACATCATGAAGAAACCGCTGGCCACCCGGGTCGCCGAGCAGGCGCTGAACCCGCTGATCGGCAAGAGCTTCGTGGCGTACGCGACCAAGCCGCACCTCCCGCGCCTCGCCAAGTCCGAGTCCGAGGCCGAGGTGGCCGCCAAGTGACGACCCCCCGGACAGAACACCTCGTCCTGCCCGGGGTCCTCACCGCCGAGCAGGCCGCCCTCACCGTCCGCGGGATCCTCGCGGAGCAGCGGGAGGACGGAGCCATCCCGTGGTTCCGGGGGCACCATCTCGACCCGTGGGACCACACCGAGGCCGCGATGGCCCTGGACGCGGCCGGCGAGCACGAGGCCGCCGAGCGGGCTTACCTGTGGCTCGCCGCCCACCAGCTCCAGGACGGCTCCTGGTACGCCGCGTACGCCGACGGGGACGCGGAGGCGGTCACCGACCGGGGGCGGGAGACCAACTTCGTCGCTTACATAGCGGTCGGCGTCTGGCACCACTACCTCTCCACCGGCGACGACAACTTCCTGGACCGGATGTGGCCGACGGTCTTCGCGGCCGTCGAGTTCGTCCTCCGGCTGCAGCAGCCCGGCGGCGAGATCGGGTGGAAGCGCGAGGACGACGGTACCGAGGTCAAGGACGGGCTGCTGACGGGCAGTTCGTCCGTCCACCACGCCCTGCGCTGCGCGCTCGCCATCGCCGAGGAACGCGAAGAGCCGCAGCCCGACTGGGAGTTGGCGGTGGGCGCGCTACGGCACGCGATCCGCCGGCATCCCGAGCGGTTCCTCGACAAGGACCGCTACTCGATGGACTGGTACTACCCGGTCCTGGGCGGCGCGTTGACGGCCCCGGAGTCCAAGTCCCGTATCGAGGAAGGCTGGGAACGCTTCGTCGTCCCCGGCCTCGGGGTGCGCTGCGTCGTGCCCAACCCGTGGGTGACGGGCGGCGAGTCGGCCGAACTCGCCCTGGCCCTCTGGGCGGTGGGCGAGTCCGACCGCGCCCTGGAGATCCTCCAGTCCATCCAGCACCTGCGCGACGAGGAGAGCGGCCTGTACTGGACGGGCTACGTGTTCGACGCCGAGGCGATCTGGCCGCGCGAACTCACCACCTGGACGGCGGGTTCACTGCTCCTCGCGGTCGCCGCGCTCGGCGGCCACGAGGCGACCTGCGCGGTGTTCGGCGGCGGACTGCTGCCGACGGGACTGGACCCCGACTGCTGTACGTGATCTGTCGGAACCCGTCGGAACCCGTCGAAAACGGTTCCCTCAGTGCCGGTTGATGCGGTTGGCGATGGCGTGGCCCACGAACAGGTAGACGACGGCGGCAAGTCCGTAGCCGGCGACGACCCGGGCCCACTGCTCGTCGAAGGTGAAGAGGTCGTGCGACCAGCCTGCCAGCCAGGCGGCCGCGTCATGGACGACCTGCACGAAGTCGTTCGCGCGGTTGGCGTCCAACAGGTACATCAGGATCCAGAGGCCGAGAATGACGGCCATGATGTCGGCGACGATCGCGATGATCGTCCCGGCCTGATTGCTACCACGGCGATATGCAGGGGACATGCCCTTCGGATTGCCCCGGAATCCGGTACGAAACCAACCGCCGTCAGCCTGCCGCCGGCCCGCCGTCAGGAGTTGAGCTCCGCGAGGACGCGGAGGGTGTGCGGATCGGGGGAGAGGACGAGCAGGTCGGTCACCGGCCCCTTGCGCCACAACTCCAGCCGCTCCGCGATGCGTTCACGCGGTCCGACGAGGGAGATCTCGTCGGCGAAGGCGTCCGGCACGGCGAGCACGGCCTCCTCCCGCCGCCCGGCGAGGAACAGGTCCTGGATCCGCCGCGCCTCGTCCTCGTACCCCATGCGTGCCATCAGATCGGCGTGGAAGTTGCGGGCCGCGTGCCCCATCCCGCCGATGTAGAAGCCGAGCATCGTCTTCACCGGCAGCAGCCCCTCGGAGACGTCGGCACAGACGCGGGCCTGCGCCATCGGCGCGACGAGGAACCCCTCCCCGGCACCGCTCAGCGGCTCCTCGTACACCCCGGCCCGCAGCGGGGACCAGTACAGGGGCAGCCAGCCGTCGGCGATCCGGGCCGTCTGGGCGATGTTCTTCGGCCCCTCCGCGCCGAGCAGGACGGGGAGTTCGGCGCGCAGGGGATGGGTGATCGACTTCAGCGGCTTGCCGATGCCGGTGCCGTCCGGGCCGTCGTACGGCAGGGGGTGGTAGCGTCCGGCCAGCCGGACCTGGGCCTCACGGCGCAGGACCTGGCGTACGACATCCACGTACTCCCGGGTCGCGGTGAGCGGCGACTTCGGGAAGGGGCGCCCGTACCAGCCCTCGACGACCTGCGGACCGGACAGTCCGAGCCCGAGCATGACGCGTCCGCCGGAGAGATGGTCGAGGGTGAGGGCGTGCATCGCGGTGGTCGTCGGGGAGCGGGCCGCCATCTGGGCAACCGCCGTACCCAGCTTGATTCTTGACGTCTGTGCCGCGATCCAGGTCAGTGGGGTGAACGCGTCCGAGCCCCAGGACTCGGCGGTCCACACCGAGTCGTAGCCGAGCCGTTCGGCCTCCTGGGCGAGCGGCACATGGTCCGGGGAGGGACCACGACCCCAGTAGCCGAGCGCGAGACCGAGCCGCATGTCTGCCTCCTGACGGTTCGTCAGATGTGATGACGCTGGCGGCGACTGTACGACAACGGCCCCTCGCCCGGAAGGGCGAGGGGCCGGAGCTCAGGCAACACGCGAAGGGTGTTATCCGCGCTGGATGCCGGAGGTGTCCTGCAGAACGCCCCGACGGCCGTCCTGCGTCTGGGCGATGAGGCTCTGGCCGCGCTGCTCGACGGCCAGGTACCAGGTACCGGGGGCCAGTTCGGCGATCGGCGTGGGCGAACCGTCCTCCGCGAACAGCGCACGCGGCACCGGCACGGCGAACCAGAACGGGGAGAAGTCCGCAGCCGGCGGCTGTGCCTGCTGCGGCTGACCGGCGCCCGCACCGGCACCGGCGCCGAAGGGTTGACCGGTCTGCGGCTGGCCGCCGAACGGCTGCTGCTGCGCGCCGGCGCCCGGGTAGCCGTAGCCGCCCTGGGGCTGGCCGCCGGGGTAGGGCTGGCCACCGTAGGGCTGCGGGGCGGCCGGCTTGGGGGCGCCGATCAGGGCGCCCTTGAGGGCCGGAACCAGGGGGGTGGCCACGGCGGCACCCGCCATGACGACCGTGGCGACGAGGGCGAGGATCAGCCCGGTGCCGGCGTCCGGCCCCGAACTGGCACCGTCGCCGACGTTGTTGGCGCCGCCCGCCGGGTCGAAGACGTTGCCGAGCGCGCTCCAGGCGGCGAACACGGTGAAGGCGACACCGAACTGGCCGAGCTCGATGCCCGCGACCTTCGGCACCTGCGGCAGACCGTGCGACACCACGACGAGCGCGGCACCGATGAGGCCCGCGAGGACGACGCCCATCAGGACCGGCCCACTGGCCCAGGCGCTCGGCATGTCGAGGCCCGTGGCGCCGTCGACGGAGTAGATGTCGAGGAACGACGCGATGAACAGCAATACCGCTGCTCCGATCACCACGCCGTCGCCTCGAGTGAGGGAGCGGATATTCACTTCAGGTCCTCAGGTCCTTCGTAGGTCGTGTCGTCGTCGTCATTCGGTCGGTCGGCCATCCGTACCATTCGTACTCGGGCGGCCGTCAACAGATCGTGCGTAGGGGCACGACATTATCGTCCGCTCATGTGGACTGTCCGCCGGGATGCACGCGTTGATCACGACCCGCGCAGGAAACTCACGATTCCCTCAGAGATCCCCTGCGCGGCCTTCTGCCGCCATGCGCCGCTGGTCAGCAGGGCCGCGTCCTTGCTGTCGCGCATGTTGCCGCACTCGATAAACACCTTGGGAACCGTTGACAGATTGAGACCGCCCAGGTCCGTGCGGGTGTCGAGACCGGTGCCGTCACCGATGTAGTTGGAGGGCGCGGAGCCCGTCTCGTCGGCGAAGTCGGCCTTGATGCGCTCGCCGAGCAGCCGGGAGGAGGCGACGATCGGCCTGGTGTCCGCGGCCCCTTCGTGCACCGCCCCCGGCAGGATCACATGGAACCCGCGGTTGCCCTGCGTGCTCCCGTCTGCGTGGATGGAGACGACGGCGTCGGCGTGCGCGGCGTTCCCGATCCGGGCGCGCTCGTCCACGCAGGGGCCGAAGGCGTAGTCGGACCGGTCACCGTCCTGGGTGAACTTCACGGTCGCGCCCTGCTGTTCGAGAACCGTCCGCAGCCGCCGGGCGACATCGAGAGTGAACTCGGCCTCCGTGTAACCGCTGTTGGTGGCGGTACCGGTGGTGTCGCATTCCTTCGAGTTCGTTCCGATGTTCACCTTGCGGGCGATTTCGGCGGTGTGCTTGAAGTTGCCGGGGTTGTGCCCGGGGTCGATGACGACCACCTTGCCCGCGAGGGAGGCCGCAGGTTCCTCGCTGGGGGTGCTGAAGCCGGGCGGTCCGATCGGCGTCAGGGGTTCGTAGTCGCCGCTGGACAGCGAGTTGCCCTTGCCGTCACCACCACCGGAGTCGTCGGCGAAGGCCTCCCAGACGAACCACCCGCCCGCCCCACCCAGCACCACCACGGTGAGGGCGACGGCCAGCGAACGGCGCAGAGAGGAACGAGGGGGCTGGGGCGGCTCGAAGCCGGGGCCTGCGTACGACACGACAGCGACTCTAACCGGGGCCTCAGATCCCGGCGCCCGTTCGCCGCAGGACGCGCAGCGAGTCGGTCGCGGAGATCTCCGTGAAGGCGCCGGAGGCGAGGGCGCGGAGGTAGACGCGGTAGGGGGCCTGGCCGGTGAACTCGTCCTCGGGGTCGGGGAAGACGTCGTGGATGAGCAGCAGGCCGCCCTCGGCGACGTGCGGGGCCCAGCCCTCGTAGTCGGCGGTGGCGTGCTCGTCGGTGTGGCCGCCGTCGATGAAGACGAGGCCGACCGGCGAGTTCCAGATCCGCGCCACCTGCGGCGAACGTCCGACGACCGCGATGACGTGGTCCTCCAGGCCGGCGGTGTGGAGCGTGCGCCGGAAGAGCGGCAGGGTGTCCATGACACCGAGTTCCGGATCCACGGTCTCCGGGTCGTGGTAGTCCCACCCCGGCTGCTGCTCCTCGCTGCCCCGGTGATGATCGACGGTGACCGCGGTGATCCCGGCCGCGCGGGCCGCGTCGGCGAGCAGGATCGTGGAACGCCCGCAGTACGTCCCGACCTCCAGCAACGGCAACCCGAGCGCCCCCGCCTCGACGGCGGCCCCGTACAGCGCGAGCCCCTCCCCGACAGGCATGAACCCCTTGGCGGCCTCGAAAGCAGCCAGAACCTCGGGCTTGGGCGCTGCCACGGACATGGGGTTCCTCTCGGCCGTACGGGTGTGCGGAGGCCCTCATGTTGCCCTACAGCCCCGGTTGCAGGAGCGACAGGGGGTGCGGGCACGCCCAAAGGGGCGCGGGGAACTGCGCGACCAGCCACAGTGGGCGGTCAGTCAAAAACGCACCCCCGGCACCCCGCCGGCGTGAGGGAGCTCTCATGCCGCTTTGCAGCCCGGGGTGCGGGGACGACAGGGGACGCGGGCACGCCCAAAGGGGCGCGGGGAACCGCGCGACCAGCCACAGCGGGGGGTCGGTCAAAAACGCACCCCCGGCACCCCGCCGGCGTGAGGGAGTTCTCATGCCGCTTTGCAGCCCGGGGTGCGGGGACGACAGGGGACGCGGGCACGCCCAAAGGGGCGCGGGGAACCGCGCGACCAGCCACAGCGGGCCCGCAGTCAAAAACGCACCCCGCACCCCTCGGCGAGCGCAGCGCCTACGCGCTGACGGTCTCCCCGGGGAGAGACAGGTCCAGGTCGACCGTCCCGTCCGCCCCCGCGTGCGTCGCCGACGAGGCGAGCGGCCCATGGCCGGAGGCCCGCGCGGCGAGCACGTACGCGCCCTGCGTCGGCACGGCGAGCGCATAGCTGCCGTCGTCCGCGGAGAGCGTCGCCCCCGCCTGACGGCCGCGCTGGTCGATCAGCGTGACCTTGGCACGCGCGACAGGGCTGCCGTCCGCGTCCAGGACCCGCCCACGGAACCCGGCGTCGAGCACCTCGTCGGCCCGCGCGAGGACGGCGTCCTCCTCGCTGCTGGCCCGCAGTTGCGGCTTGTTCGCCGGACGTCGGCCCGGCAGGAACAGGGCCAGCACCAGCCCGACCGCCACCGCGCCCGTGGCGATGAGGAAGGAGACGCGGAAGCCGTGCATGGTCGGGATGGCGACGCCGCCGACGTGGTTCGCGGTGTTGGCGAGCACCATGCCGATGACGGCGCTGGACACCGACGTACCGATGGAACGCATGAGGGTGTTGAGGCCGTTGGCCGCGCCGGTCTCGGAGGCCGGGACCGCGCCGACGATCAGGGCGGGCAGCGAGGAGTAGGCGAGGCCGATGCCCGCGCCCAGGACCACCGCGATGACCAGGGACTGCCAGGCGGCGCTCATCAGGCCGAGGCCGGCGCCGTAGCCGATCGCGATGATCAGCAGGCCGAGGATGAGGGTGACCTTGGGCCCGTACTTGGCGGAGAGACGGGCGTAGACGGGGGCCGTGAACATCATCGTCAGGCCGAGCGGCGCCACGATCAGGCCCGCCATGACCATCGACTGGCCGAGGCCGTAGCCGGTGGAGGTCGGCAGCTGGAGGAGCTGGGGCAGGACGAGCGAGACGACGTAGAAGGAGACGCCGACCATGATCGAGGCGAGGTTGGTGAAGAGGACGGCGGGCCGGGCGGTGGTCCGCAGGTCCACCAGCGGGGCCTTCAGGCGCAGCTCCAGCACGCCCCACAGGACGAGTACGACGGCGGAGGCGCCGAACAGGCCGAGCGTGGTGCCGGAGGTCCAGCCCCAGTCGCTGCCCTTGGTGATCGGCAGGAGGAAGAGGACGAGACCGGCGGACAGGCCGATGGCTCCGAGCACGTCGAAGGTTCCCTCGGCGCGCATCTGCGACTCGGGTACGACGACCAGGGTCAGGACGATCGCGAGGGCGCCGATGCCGGCGGCGCCGTAGAAGAGGGCGTGCCAGTCGGAGTGCTGGGCGATCAGTGCGGCGAGGGGGAGGGCGAGACCGCCGCCGACGCCGACGGAGGAGCTCATCAGGGCCATCGCCGAGGGGAGCTTCTCGCGGGGCAGCATGTCGCGCATCAGACCGATGCCGAGGGGGATGGCACCCATGGCGAAGCCCTGGAGCGCACGTCCCACGATCATGATCAGCAGGTCGCTGGTGAGCGCGCTGATCAGGGCGCCGACCACCATCACGGAGAGGCTGGCGATCAGCAGGCGCCGCTTGCCGTAGAGGTCACCGAGCCGGCCCATGATCGGCGTGGCCACGGCACCGGAGAGGAGCGTCGAGGTCAGCACCCAGGTGGCGTTGCTGGGCGAGGTGCTCAGCAGCTGGGGCAGGTCCTTGATGACGGGGACGAGCAGGGTCTGCATGACCGCGACAACAATGCCCGCGAAGGCGAGCACCGGGACGATGGCCCCGCCCGTTCTGCCGGTTCCACCGGCGGGCCGGTCGGTCGTCGTGTGCGTCATGGGGTGGAGCCTCCAGGCGGTTCCGGACGGGGTGGTGTGCGGGTTACGTGAGTGATGAACCCGTGTGCCTGGGCAACTATTCCGATGTTTTGGCGTACTAACTAATTCTTGACCTGCTCATGGGAATCTGATCTTCCGTCACGACTGCCCTCCTGCCGGGACGCGGAAAATGTTCTGGGATCGGGGCAACGGTTCGGACGGCTCATGGACTCCTTTGGACATCTAGGAGGTGCTCATGGGGGAACGGGATCGAGAAGTGACTCGGGACGAGGAGTTTCAGGCCTTCGTCATCGGCCGCTGGCCACGGCTGCTGCGTACGGCTTTTCTGCTCACGGGGGAGCAGCACGCGGCGGAGGACCTGGTCCAGTCGACGCTGGAGCAGGTCTATGTGGCCTGGCGGAGAGTCGGTTCGGCCGATGACCCCGAGGCGTATGTGCGGCGCGTGATGATCAACGCGCACGCCCGCAAGCATCGCAGGCGGCTCAAGGAGTTCCTGGCACCCAAGGACGACGAGGGCCTGGCGCACGAGCTGCCCGACTCCGGCGACCACATCGCCAGGGCCGACGACCGCGGGGCGCTGCTCAAGGCGCTGGCCCAGTTGCCGCCCCGGCAGCGGGAGGCGGTGGTGCTGCGGTACTGGGAGGACCTGACCGAGACGCAGACCGCACAGGCGATGGGCTGCTCGGTGGGCGCGGTGAAGAGCAACACGGCCAAGGGGATCGCGAAACTCCGCGCCATACCGGGCCTGGTGGAGACGGTGACACACGGAGGGCGGAAGTGATGGGCGCGGACCGGGAGAAGAACCAGGACATGGCGCAGGCGGCACAAGGGGACACCGCACACTCGGACATCACCTTTCTGCTGGCCGGCGCGGCGGACGGGGTCGAGATCGGCACAGCCCCCTACCAGGCGGTGGTCCGCGGCGGGCGACGCCGCAGGGCCCGCCGCTGGGCGGTGGCGACAGCGGCGGCCCTGGCGCTCGCAGCGTCGACGGGAACCCTGGCCCTGGCGGGCATCGGTGGTGGCGACGGCGACCGAGTGACCCCGGCGACTCAGCCGACGGCTCAGCCGCAGTCGCCGGCGGAGCGGCGCATGTACACGCCGCTGTGGAGCACGCTCGCGTCGGGCACGGACCGGGGCAGGGAGTGGTGGGTCGACATCGGCATCTGGGCGGCACCGCGGAACGAGGCGGAGGCGAAGCGGCAGATCAGCGCCATGGCTGAGCGTGGATTGACGCCGTCGGACGCGAGGACACCCAAGGAGCTTGTGGGGAAGGCCTCGTTCTTCCTCAAAAGAGACTTCGACGGAGTCAAGTCGCCGCTCATGCTGGGCGAGATCGGCAAGGAATCCGACATGTCGGGTAAGGACATACAGTCCGTGGCGGTACCTCTGGAACCGGATGTCTCCGGCGACACCGACACGCGCAACCGCCTGGTGATCGGCCAGGTGGCCCCCACGGCCAGGGCAGTCACCTGCACCTGGGACGACGGCACGACGACGGTCGCCCGCAAGGTCCCGTACTCCACGACGGACAACATCGAGAAGCCGGCGATCAGGTCGGTCCCGGGTTCGAAGACTGCCTGGTTCGTGTGCCTGGCGGGGGAGGGGAGGGAGTACAAGTCGGTGAAGGTCTCTGGGTGAGGCCTCCAGCCCGTCCGGGGATTCCCTGGGCGTTGGGTGGAGCTTGGGGGCGAGCGCGGTCGGCATGATACGGGGGTGTTCGGGGGCGAAGTCCCCGAGGATCGGACGGGTAGGGGCGGTGGGGGCGAGATTCGTCAGACCGACACCGACACCTACAGCCATCCCTGCTGGCGCGCTTCCCTCACCGCCTCCGTCCGGTTGCGGGTCCTGGTCTTCCCGATGGCGGCGGATAGGTAGTTGCGGACCGTCGACTCGGAGAGGTGCAGCTTGGCGGCGACATCGGCGACCGTCGCCCCGTCCACCGAGGCGTTCAGTACGTCGCACTCGCGCCCCGTGAGCGGATTGGGCCCGGCGCTGAGCGCGGCGGCGGCGCGAGGGCGGGGTCGATGACCGTCTCCCCGGTCAGCACCCGCCGGATGGCGGCGGCCAGCTCCTCCACGGGACCGTCCTTGACGAGGAACCCGGCGGCCCCCGCCTCCATGGCCCGGCGCAGATAGCCGGGGCGGCCGAAGGTGGTCAGGATCAGCACCCGGCAGTCCGGGGCCTCGTCGCGGAGAAGCGCGGCGGCGTCCAGGCCGCTGATGCCGGGCAGCTCGATGTCGAGGAGGGCCACGTCAGGGCGGTGGAGCAGCGCCGCGTCGACGATCGCGTCACCGGCCCCGACCTGGGCGACGACCTTGATGTCCGGCTCCATCCCGAGCAGCAGGGCGAGCGCGCCCCGCATCATCTGCTGGTCCTCGGCGAGGAGGACTCTGATGGACTTCGCGGGACGGTGATCCCGGGGCATCTCGTTCACGGGGTAAGGGTAGGGCGGACAGAGGGGCTGAGCTGGGACAGAGGCGGGGACTCGACCGTCAGGTCGGGCAGTTCGGCCGTCACCCGGAACCCGCCCTGCGGCATCGGGCCCGCCGTCAGCGAGCCCCCCACCGCCGCCAGGCGTTCCGTCAGCCCCCTGAGCCCTGTGCCGCCGACACCCGGCCGAGTGGACGCCGTGGATGCTGTGGGTGCTGCCGGGCCGCTCCCGTTGTCGGTGACCGTCAGAATCACGCGCTTCCCGGTGCCGCTCCCGTTGACGCTCGCCGCTCGGCGACCTGTGCCTGCGCCGCCCGCGCTCAAGCCGCCCATGCCCGCGCCGCTCGCGCCTGCCGCGCCTCCGCCCGTGCCCTCCGCGGCCGCAGCGCTCGCGGACGTAGCGCCTCCGCCCGTGCCCTTCGTGCCCGTGCCCTCCCAGTCCACGCCCTCCGCCCCCACTCCCTCCACCGTGATCTCGCATCGGGTGGCGCCGCTGTGCCGTAGGACGTTGGTGACCGCCTCCCGTACCACCCACCCCAGCAGCGCCTCCGCCGCCGACGACAGGGGCGGGCCCGAGCGGTGGATCGCCGGAGTGACGGTCGCCGCAGTCAGGGCCGAGTCCGCCCGGGCCAGTTCCATGGCCAGGCTGCCCTGCCGGTAGCCGGTCACCGCCTCGCGGATCTCCGTCAGGGCCTGGCGGCCCACTGACTCGATGTCCGTGATCTGGAGCAGGGCCGCCTCCATGTCCCGGGGCGCCAGACGACGGGCGGCCTCCGACTTCACCACGATCACCGACAGGGTGTGGCCCAGCAGATCGTGCAGGTCGCGCGAGAAACGCAGCCGTTCCTCCTCGACCGCACGCTCTGCCAACTCCTCGCGCGCCGCCCGCAGTTCACGTACCGCCTCGCTCAGGGACAGGATCGCCGCCGTCACCATCGTCGACAGGAACGTCCCGTACGCCACGTTCAGCGCGTCCCAGCCGCCCCGCACCGCGGAGACGCCCGCCGCGAGGGCGGTGAGCGTGAGCCCGGTGCGGCCCAGCCACGGGCCCCGCATCACCGCGCCCGTGGCCAGCCCGAGCAGCGGGAAGAAGTACAGCCAGCTGCCGCCGTACCCGACCGCCAGCGCACACGTCACCACGCCCATCACGACGAGCGCCACCCGCGTCGACCGGGCGTCCCGCGTCTCCTTCACGAATGCGCGGAACGTGACGTAGATGTAGAGGGAGTTGAAGGTGAGCAGGCCCAGCACGCCGATCCAGGGCAGCGGGGTCCGGCCCTGGAGGAGGTTGGAGAAGGAGCCCATGCCCATCAGCAGCCAGGGCAGCAGGGCGAAGCCGGTGGGCGGCGGCCCCGGGTTCTCCGGTTCCGGCACGCCCGACTTCCGCGCGGCACGCCGGTCGGCCTTGTACCGCGCCATGTCCGCCCGCCAGCGGACCCGCTCGGCCCGCCACTCGCCCACCTGGCAGGCGGCCTTTCGCATCCAGAACATGGACGACAGCGTACGAAGCGATCGTCATGCCGGGGCAGATGCCGATGTACCGACTCCGGAAGGACAAATGTCCCGGCCCGGCGCGCCACGCGGCCCGGACCGCACAGCTGACGCATCGTCAGGAGTATTCACAACTCGGGACCGCTCGGCTATACAACAGGGGGCGCCGGACTGGAACGCGTTCTAGATCGGCCCGTATCGACCTCGGTACGGCCGACGGTGCGGACGGTCGTACCGAGGTCTCAGTCCCGCGAGTCGCCCGCTGAGCGATTCGGCCGCCAAGCGTGTTGCCCGCCAGACGAGTTGCCCGTCCCGTGAGTTGCCCGTTCCGTTTGCCGATCAGGAGCCCCATGCCCATTGACGCCGCCAAGGCCGTCGCCGCCGAACCCCGGTCCGCAGAGATCGCCTGGGGTCGTAAGGACGTCCAGCTCTACCACCTCGGCATCGGCGCCGGTGTCCCCGCCATCGATCCCGGCGAGCTGCGCTACACCCTCGAATCCCGGCTGCACGTCCTGCCCAGCTTCGCCACCGTCGCCGGCAACGACTCCCCGGACGTGATCAGCGGCCTCTCCATGCCCGGCGTCGACGTCGACCTCGCCCACGTCCTGCACGGCGGCCAGAGCATCGAGCTGCACCGCCCGATCCCGGTCGAGGGCACAGCACGCGCCACCGGGAGCATCGCCGCCGTGTACGACAAGGGCAGCGCGGCGATCCTCGTCATGCGCACCGAAGTCGCGGACGCCGAAGGCCCGTTGTGGACGAGCGACGCGCAGATCTTCGTACGCGGAGAAGGTGGCTGGGGCGGCGACCGGGGGCCCTCGAACCGGCTCCCGGCGCCCGACGTCGAGCCCGCGAAGGTCGTCGAGCGGGCCGTCCGGGAGGACCAGGCGCTGCTCTACCGGCTCTCCGGCGACTGGAACCCGCTGCACGCCGACCCCGAGTTCGCCGCACGTGCCGGGTTCGAGCGGCCCATCCTGCACGGGCTGTGCACCTACGGCATGACACTCAAGGCGGTCGTCGACACGGTGCTCGGCGGGGACGTCGGCCGGGTCCGCGCCTACCGCACCCGCTTCGCCGGGGTCGTGTTCCCCGGGGAGACCCTGCGCATCCGGATGTGGACGCCCGAGCCGGACCGCGTCCAGGTGTCGGTCACCGCTGTCGAACGGGACGACGCTCCCGTACTGGCGGACACCGTCGTCGAACACTCGTGAACTGAACCGCACACACGTGGGTTGAGCCTCGTACCAAGCATGTTCCTGAGGGGAGCCGCATCATGCGCGCAGCCGTACTGCACGAGATCGGGCAGGACAAGCTCGACGTCCTCGACGACGTCGAGGCCGTGGGCTTCGGCCCCGGCAAGGTGAGGATCCGGGTACGGGCCACCGGGCTGTGCCACTCGGACCTCTCCGCGATGAACGGCGTACTGCCGCAGCCCGCGCCCTTCGTCCCCGGCCACGAGGGCGCCGGGGAGATCCTCGAAGTCGGGGAGGGCGTAAGCCATGTGAAGGTCGGTGACCGGGTCGTCGTCTGCTGGCTGCCTGCGTGCGGCGAGTGTCCCGCCTGCAAACGCGGCCAGACCGAACTGTGCCTCGCCGGATTCATGAACGCGGGCACCCCCAACTTCAGGCGTCCCGGCGGCGACGTCTTCGGTATGGCGGGCACCGGCACCTTCGCCGAGGAAGTCGTCGTCGGCGCCGGCTGCGCCGTACCCATCCCCGACGACGTCCCCTTCGACATCGCCGCCCTCATCGGCTGCGGGGTCACCACCGGACTCGGCGCCGCCATCAACACCGCTGACGTGACTGCCGGTTCGTCGGTCGCCGTCATCGGCTGCGGAGGCGTCGGCATCTCCGCGATACAGGGAGCACGGCTCCAGGGCGCCGCCGAGATCGTCGCCGTCGACCCGGTGCTCTCGCGCCGGGAGTCCGCGCTCAAGTTCGGTGCCACCAGGGCGGTTTCGCCGGAGGAGCTGGCCGACGCCAAGCAACAGGTCACCGCCGGCGAGGGGTTCGACTACGTCTTCGAGGTCGTCGGCCGCTCCGCCACCGCCCGCACCGCCTACGACACCACCCGGCGCGGCGGCACCATGGTCGTCGTCGGCGCGGGCGCCATGGACGACAACCTCCAACTCAACATGTTCGAGCTGTTCTTCGACGAGAAGCGCATCCTGCCGTCCATGTACGGCGGCGGCGACGTCCTGCGGTCCTACGAGCGCACGATCGCCCTCTGGCGCGCCGGACGCGTCGACCTCGCGGGCCTCATCACCCACCGAGTGCCGCTCGCCGGCATCAACGAGGCCCTCGACCAGATGCGCACGGGAACCGCGCTGCGTACGTGCATCGAGATCTGAGATCCGCGAGCCGAGAGCAGAGGAGGGTTGGGAGCGCTGATGTCACTGCCACTTGAGGGGCTCGCCGCGATCGTCACGGGCGCGGGGCGCGGTCTGGGCCGGGTCGAGGCGCTGGAGCTGGCCCGGCTCGGCGCGGCCGTCGTCGTCAACGACTACGGACAGAGCGGCCGGGACGGCTCCGGCGAGGCGTCCGCCACCCCCGCCGAGGAGGTCGCCACCGAGATCCGCGCGGCGGGCGGCACGGCCACCGCCCACACCGGGGACGTCGCCGATCATCAACAGGCCCGCGAACTGGTCGAGTTGGCCATCGCCGAGTTCGGCCGGCTGGACATCCTCGTCAACAACGCGGGCATCCTGCGCGACCGCATGATCTTCTCCATGACGGAGGGGGAGTGGGACGCCGTCATACGGGTCCATCTCAAGGGCCACTTCAACACGACCCACTTCGCCGCCGCGCACTGGCGGGGCCGTGCCAAGGCGACCGGCGCACCGGTGTACGGGCGGATCGTGAACACGTCCTCGGAGGCGTTTCTCGCCGGGTCGGCGGGACAGCCCAACTACGCGGCGGCGAAGGGCGGAATCGTCGGGCTGACCACGTCCACCGCCCTGGCCCTCGCCAAGTACGGAGTGACGGCGAACGCCATCTGCCCCCGCGCCAGGACCCGTATGACCGAGGACGTCTTCCGGGACTTCGCGCAGCCGGAGAACGGCGACGGCGGCCTCGACCCCCTCGCCCCCGAACATGTCGCCCCGCTCGTCGGCTACCTGGCCTCCCCGGCCGCCGCACACGTCAACGGACAGCTGCTCGTCGTCCACGGCGGGATGGTCGCCGTCGTCGAACGACCCAGGGTGGCCGCCAGGTTCGACAGCAAACAGGACACCTTCACCTACGACGAACTGGACGCGCTCCTCACCCCGCACTACGCGGAACGCCCCACCGGGGAGACGTTCGCGGCGGCGGAGGTGCTCGGCCTCAAGCGCGGCTGAGTGCCTCCAGCGCAGTTGACGGTCTCAAGCGCAGCTGACAGCTCAAGCACGGCCGACAGTTGCCGGTCGACAGCCGACGGGCAAAGCAATGCGGCCCCGCCCGTAGCCAACCGGGCGGGGCCGTACTTCATTTGACGTTCCGTCAGGCCCTGTTCTCGGCCTGCTCGGACGGCTTGCGGTGACGGCCGTGGGGGGTCGCCTCGTCGTTGTGGGCCGAGACAGGCCCCCGGTGCTTGCCCTGGCCGTAGCTGTGGCCCGAGGCCTCGTGGGCATCGGTGGACAGCGGCTGCATGGTGCTTGCGTCGTTCATCGGAAAGTCTTCACCCCGTCAACATGATCCTTCTGACAGCCGGATGATCTTAACCAACGCACCTCAAGGTGACACGAGCCGCACACGCCGACCGGGACTAGTTCGTTACAAGCTTCGTCACTTCGTTACCGGGCTTCCCGACCTTCGTCACGAGCCGCGCCAGCGGAGCCTGCTGCAACGGCACCGGCCGGGCCACCGCGACAGTCGCGGGGGGCGCGAGAGCGGAATCGGAAGCGGCGGAATCCCCGCCCGACCCCGACCCCGACCCCGCCCCCTTCACGACGCCCGCCTCCGCCCCCGGCGTCCCGCACGCCTCGGGCCCGACGGGCGTCTCGGCCCGTACCCGAGCGACCCCGCAGGGCATTTCCCCTGTCACGTAAGGCAGTTGAAGCTCCCCGCTCCTGCTCCACAGGCCGGCCCCCGGCAACCACCCCTCCGGCGCCGGAAGATGCCGCAGCTGCCGCTCCGACGGCCGCCACACCCCCACCCAGCTACCCGCCGAACCGTCCACGCGCAGCGCCACCCCGCAGCTCTCCGGCGTCAGCACCTGCCCCGGCTGGATCGCGAACGGCGTGAGCGTGCACCCCTCGATCCGCAGGCACTCCGGGAAACGCACCGGCAGCGTGCTGCCGAGCACTCCCCAGCCGAGCCGTTGCCGCCCGCCGGGCGAGGGCGCGTCCGAGCCGATCAGCAGCAGTCCGCTGTCCGCGTCCGCGAGCAGCAGCCGGTCGTCGCTCTCCGCCGAGATCTGGAGCAGCGGCGACACCTCGCCGTCGCGCTCCAGATCGACCACGACCGCCTTCGTGCGCCCCCCGACCTCCCGGTCCAGCGCGAGCAGCCGCCCCGTGCGGTCCAGCCAGACCCCGCCCGAGCAGCGGCCGGGGACCTCCGTGACGTACTCGGGCCCGAAGGCGCCACCCGCGACCAGCCACACCGTCGTCGAACGCTCGCCCAGCGCGAGGGCGTACGCGCGGTCGCCGCCCGGAGCCGGGGGCAGCAGTCGCAGCGGGGTCCCGGCGTCCGGGCACTCGACCGCGCCGAGCGGGAGTTCGCCGGTGCCGGGGCCGGTCGGATAGAGCAGCGCGAAGGCGTGGCGGCCGTCGACCGGACGGTGGATGAGGACCCGCCCGTCGCCCATCGGGAGCACCTGCGTGCCCGGCTCCTCCGGCTGGTTGCCGGGCAGGGGCACGGCGTACGGCTCGGGCCCGTCGAGCGTCCAGCGCTCCGGGAACCAGGAGTCACCACTGCGCGTGAGCCGGGCCGCGTAGGCCCCGTCCGCCGTGATCGCCAACTCCGCCCCGGGACGGGATCCGTCCTTCGCCATTGGTTCGATCATGGGCTCGATCGCTTCGATCGCACAGGCCGTCATCGATCGGTCACCTCCGGCGACGAAAGTAGTTTTCGCACGTACAGACGTGGGACCGGGTAGCGGCCGTTTCACACATAAGGATGGCCAAGTAACGATTCGCCTGAGGAAACGGTGGCGCGTGTGCTGACCGAGGCCGGCCGCGACGGCGGGGACGGCGGGGACGGCAGCAGGAACGGCAGAGGGGTGGCAGGGGGGTTGCATCGGGGTGGCGGAGGGACCGAGCTGAGGCGGACGTACCGGTTCGGCCGTACGGAACGGCCAGGTAGCCTAGCGTCGTGCCCCGTCTGTCTGAAGTCATCGCCGCGCTGGACGCCCTCTGGCCCCCCGAGCGGGCCGAGTCCTGGGACGCGGTCGGCACGGTCGCGGGCGACCCCGACCAGGAGGTCACCCGGGTCCTGTTCGCCGTGGACCCCGTCCGGGACGTCGTCGACGAGGCCGTGAAGCTGGGCGCCGACCTGCTGGTCACCCACCACCCGCTCTATCTGCGCGGCACGACCACGGTCGCCGCGGACACCTTCAAGGGCCGGGTCGTGCACACCCTCATCAAGCACGACATCGCCCTCCATGTCGCCCACACCAACGCCGACCGCGCCGACCCCGGGGTCAGCGACGCCCTCGCCGGCGCCCTCGACCTGCGGGTCGTACGACCGCTCGTACCGGACCCCTCCGACCCCGCCGGCCGGCGCGGCCTCGGCCGGGTCTGCGAGCTGGACCACCCGCTGACCGTCCGCGAGTTCGCCGCTCGCGCCGCCGAACGGCTGCCCGCGACGGCGCAGGGCATCCGGATCGCCGGCGACCCCGAGGCCCTCGTCCGTACGGTCGCCGTCAGCGGCGGCTCCGGCGACAGCCTCTTCGACGACGTACGCGCGTCCGGTGTGGACGCCTTCCTCACCGCGGACCTGCGCCACCACCCGGCGTCGGAGGCCCGCGCCCACAGTGCCCACGGCACGGGCACCGGCACCCACAGTCCCCTCGCGCTGCTCGACGCGGCGCACTGGGCCACCGAGTGGCCCTGGTGCGAGCTGGCCGCCGCCCAGCTCGACGAGATCTCCGACCGGAACGGATGGGGCCTTCGGGTCCACGTCTCCGCCACGGTCACCGACCCCTGGACCGCCCACGCGGCGTCCACCACCACCTCTGAAGCACTGGGAGCCCCCAACTGAACGCCGCGCCCGCCGACCAGATCCGCCTTCTCGACGTCCAGGCCCTCGACGTACGCCTCCAGCAGCTCGCGCACAAGCGCAAGTCGCTGCCCGAGCACGCCGAGATCGAGTCGCTGACCAAGGACCTCACCCAGCTGCGCGACCTGCTGGTGGCCGCGACGACCGAGGAGAGCGACTGCGCCCGCGAGCAGACCAAGGCCGAGCAGGACGTGGACCAGGTGCGCCAGCGCGCCACCCGCGACCAGCAGCGCCTGGACTCCGGTGCCGTCAGCTCCTCCAAGGACCTGGAGAACCTCCAGCGCGAGATCGTCTCCCTCGCCAAGCGGCAGGGCGACCTTGAGGACATCGTCCTGGAGGTCATGGAGCGCCGTGAGTCCGCGCAGGAGCGGGTCGCCGAACTGACCGAGCGGGTCGGCGCGGTCCAGGGCAAGATCGACGACGCGACCGCACGGCGTGAGGCGTCGTACGAGTCCCTCGCCGGTGAGGTGGGCACGGCGACGAAGGAGCGCGAGGTCATCGCGGGTTCGGTACCCGACGACCTCCTCAAGCTGTACGACAAGCTGCGCCAGCAGCAGGGCGGAGTCGGCGCCGCCCGTCTCTTCCAGCGCCGCTGCGAGGGCTGCCGCCTGGAGCTGAACATCACCGAGGTCAACGAGGTGAAGGCCGCTCCCCGCGACGCCGTACTGCGCTGCGAGAACTGCCGCCGCATCCTGGTGCGCACGTCGGAATCGGGACTGTAAGCAAACCGACTGACCCACCAACTAGGTCGGTACAGGTCGGTACAGGTAGGTAAGGGGCGTACGGCGTGCGGGAGTTCATCGTCGAGGCCGACGGCGGTTCCCGGGGCAACCCGGGGCCCGCGGGCTACGGCTCCGTCGTCATCGACGCGGCCACGGGCGAGACGCTGGTGGAGGTGGCCGAGTACATCGGCATCGCCACGAACAACGTCGCCGAGTACCGGGGCCTGATTGCCGGCCTGCGCGCGGCCCACCAGCTGGACCCGGACGCCACCGTCCACGTCCGGATGGACTCCAAGCTGGTCGTCGAGCAGATGTCCGGCCGCTGGAAGATCAAGCATCCGGACATGAAGCCCCTGGCGGCGGAGGCGGCCAAGGTGTTCTCGGTCGTCGGGCAGGTGACGTACGAGTGGATCCCGCGCGGGAGGAACAAGCACGCGGACCGCTTGGCGAACGAGGCGATGGACGCGGGCAAGCGCGGCGAACAGTGGTCGGCGTCCACGTCGACGGCTGAACTGGACGCGGGCGTCGGCTCCACGGCCGCCGACGCCGACACCGGCGCCGCCACGAAGGTGGCCGCCGGCTGGTCGGCGCCCGCGGATCTCGGCCCGCCCGCGACCTTCGTACTCCTGCGCCACGGCGAAACCCTCCTCACCCCCCAGAAGCGCTTCTCGGGCAGCGGCGGTACCGACCCGTCCCTCTCGGACGTGGGCCGGGACCAGGCCGAGAGGGTGGCCGAGTCCCTGGCCCGGCGCGGCACGATCGAGGCGATCGTCGCCTCCCCGCTGGCCCGCACCCGGCAGACCGCAGCCGCGGTGGCGACTCGCCTCGGCCTCGACGTGACCGTCGACGACGGTCTGCGCGAGACGGACTTCGGCGCGTGGGAGGGCCTGACGTTCGGCGAGGTCCGCGAGCGCTACCCGGACGACATGAACGCCTGGCTGGCCTCCCCGAAGGCCGAACCGACGGGCGGCGGCGAGAGTTTCGCGGCGACCGCACGCCGGATGGCCGTCACCCGCGACAAGCTGATCGCGGCCCACGCCGGCCGTACGGTCCTGCTGGTCACCCACGTGACCCCCATCAAGACCCTCGTCCGCCTGGCCCTGGGCGCCCCGCCCGAGTCCCTGTTCCGCATGGAACTCTCGGCGGCCTCGCTGTCGGCGATCGCCTACTACACGGACGGCAACGCGAGCGTACGGCTCTTCAACGACACGTCCCACCTGAGCTGAGCGCTGCTGACCGTCGCCGAGCGCCGCTGATCATCCGAGAGTGGACGCCTGACGGGCCAGCGTCTCGATCCGGCCCCAGTCGCGCGCGGCGATCGCATCCGCCGGAAGCATCCAACTCCCGCCCACACAGCCGACGTTGGGCAACGCGAGATACTCGGGCGCGTTCGCGGGGCCGATCCCCCCGGTCGGGCAGAACTGGGCCTGGGGGAGCGGCCCGGACAGCGACCTCAGATAGGCGGTGCCGCCCGCCGCCTCCGCCGGGAAGAACTTCATCTCCCGCACCCCACGCTCCAACAGCGCCACGACCTCCGACGCCGTCGACACCCCCGGCAGAAACGGCACACCGGACGCCCGCATGGACTCCAGCAGTACGTCGGTCCAGCCCGGGCTGACGAGAAAGCGGGCCCCGGCGGCGAGCGCGTCGGACACCTGCGCCGGCGAGATGAGGGTCCCCGCACCGACCACCGCGTCAGGAACGGCATCGGCGACCGCCCGGATGGCGTCCAGCGCGACGGGCGTACGCAGGGTGACCTCGATGACCGGCAGCCCCCCGGCGACGAGCGCCCGAGCCAGCGGCACGGCATCGACCAGCTCCTCGACCACGACCACGGGAACGACGGGCGCGAGCCCGAGGACGGAGGAAACGGGGAGGGGGAGGAGAGGGGCCATGCGCCTCATCCTGCCCTCGGCCTGCAGCATGCGCAAAGAGAGTTGCACATGTTGCAACGGGGGAGGGATCCGTAGGGGCGCGGGGAACTGCGCGACAAGCCACGACGGCGCAGCACCCGCCAGCCAACCCCCGTACTCCTCCCCGCAGAGCGCCCCTCAGTGAATCTCGTCCACCAACACATCAAGCTCCCAAGCCGCCACCCCAGACCTCCTGGGCGCGACCTCCACCACATACCCGAGCTCCCGCAACGCCTCCACCAGCTCCCCCGGCCCGGAGGGCACCGCACCGGCGCTCACCAGACTCCGTACGATCCGCCCCTTGGTCGCCTTGTTGAAGTGGCTGACGACCTTCCGGGTCGGCGCATGCAGCACGCGCACAGTGGCCGTCCGCCCGGCCACCTCACCCTTCGGCTTCCAGGCCGCCGCGTAGGCGGAGGAGCGCAGATCGAGGACCAGCCCGTCACCGGCCACCTCGGGAAGCACGGCGGCCATCGGCGCACGCCAGTGCCCCGTCAGCGCGCCGAGCCCGGGCAGCTTCACACCCATCGAGCAGCGGTACGAGGGGATACGGTCCGTGACCCGGACAGCGCCCCACAGCCCCGAGAACACCAGCAGTGAACGCGCCGCCCGCCTCTTCGCGGCGGCGTCGAGAGAGGCGAGGTCGAGGGCGTCGTACAGCACCCCCGTGTAGACCTGCCCGGCGGGCCGCGCCCCGGCCGTCCGCAGGTCGACGTTCTTGGCGACCTCGCCCCGCAGCCCCTCGCTGAGCCCGAGCACCTCACGCGCCTTGTCCTCGTCACCGACGCACAGCTCGACGAGCTCCCCGAGAACGGCCTCGCGGGCACCGTTGAGCCCCGGCAGGGACAGCGACTCCAGCTTCAGCGGGGCGCCGCGCCCCGAAGCGGCCTTGCCTTCGGAGGGAGGCAGCAGGACAAGCACGGTGGTTCTCCAAACAGGTACGCGTACGCAGAGGACGACGCGCGTCAGATTACGTGGAATCACGTGGTGAGGCGGGCCCGCAGGATTGTGCCTACGCTCGTTTCATGCCCCGCCGCCACATACGCGTGACCGGCGCCCCCGAAGCCCCCCTCCGGGCCGCCCTCACCGCGCTGCGCACCGAACCAGGCGTCCCCGACAGCTTCCCGCCCCCGGTACTGGCGGAAGCGGACCGGGCGGCGAAGGCCCCCGTGCTCCCGACGCCGGACGTCACGGACGCCACGGACATCCCGTTCCTCACCATCGACCCACCCACGTCCACGGACCTGGACCAGGCGATGCACCTGTCCCGTCGTCCCGACGGCGGTTTCCGCGTCCGGTACGCCATCGCGGACGTCGCCGCCTTCGTCGTACCCGGCGGGCCCCTGGACACGGAGACACACCGCAGGGTCATGACCCTCTACTTCCCGGACGAGAAGACCCCGCTGCACCCGCCGGTGCTCAGCGAGGACGCGGCGAGCCTCCTTCCCGGCCGGACCCGTCCGGCCGCCCTCTGGACGCTCGACCTCGACGCGGACGGCCGTACCGTCGCCGTGGACGTCCATCGGGCCCTCGTCCGCAGCCGCGCCAAACTCGACTACGCGAGTGTGCAGCGCGAGCTGGACGCCGGTACGGCGGAGGAGCCGCTGGCCCTCCTCAAGGAGATCGGCGAGGCCAGGGAACGCCTGGAGGTCGAACGCGGCGGCATCTCCCTCAACGTCCCCGAGCAGGAGATCGTCGAGCAGGACCACACGTACTCACTCACCTACCGCGCACCGCTGCCCGCCGAGGGCTGGAACGCCCAGATCTCCCTCCTGACGGGCATGGCGGCGGCCGAGCTGATGCTGACCCACGGCACGGGAGTGCTCCGCACCCTCCCCGCAGCCCCGGACGGCGCCGTCGGCCGCCTGCGCCGCACCGCGCACGCCCTGCACATCGACTGGCCGCACCATCTCTCGTACGCGGCCCTGATCCGCTCCCTCGACCCGCACCGCCCCGACCACGCGGCCTTCCTCCAGGAGTGCACGACCCTGCTCAGAGGCGCCGGCTACACGGTCTTCCGCGACGGCCACCTCCCGGAGATCACGACCCACTCGGCCGTAGCCGCCCCCTACGCCCACTGCACGGCCCCCCTGCGCCGCCTCGCCGACCGGTACGCCTCGGAGATCTGCCTCGCCGCCGTCGCCGAACAACCCACGCCGGACTGGGTGTTGGCAGCTCTGGAAGCCCTCCCCAAGGAGATGACAGAGGGCGGCCGACGAGCAGGCGCGGTCGAACGCGGCTGCGTGGACATCGTCGAGGCGGCACTGCTCAAGGACCGTGTGGGGGAGGTTTTCGAGGGCTGCGTGGTGGACGTCGAGGAACACAGACCCACCATCGGGACGGTCCAGTTGGAGACTCCGGCGGTGGTGGCACGGATCGAGGGCGACGGGGTTCCGCTGCCCCTGGGGGAACGGCTACGGGTCCGGCTCACCCGGGCCGAGCTGGGGGCGGCGGGGGTGCGGTTCGCTCCGGCGTGATGATGCGTACCGCGAACGAGGGGATGCACCTGGACTCCGGGGCGGTGCGTCCGCGCGATGCCGCACACTGGTCTCCTTCGGGTGAGGAGGTGGTATGCCGGGTTCGACTACAACCGGTCCGGCACCGTCCCCTTCGGCAGGCCGCCGGCACTCCCGGACCCCTTCGCCTTCGACCTGGACACGACTGGCTTCCTCTGAGCCCCGAAGCCCCCGCAGGGCCGGAAGTACGGTGGAACCGTGAAAGCAGGCGGCGGCACACGGGAACAGGCACTGTGGACCAGAGCGAGACTCGGCCACCGCGGCCCCGCCCTTGACCTGCTCACCGCCCGCTTCGACCGGCACGTCTACGCCCCGCACGCCCACGACGAGTTCACGGTCGGACTGTGCGTCGACGGCTCCGAGGTCATCGACTACCGGGGCGGCCACCTCCGCCCCAGGCCCGGCTCGATCGTCGTACTGGACCCCGGAGAGATGCACACAGGCGGCCCGGACACGGCCGACGGCTACGCCTACCGAGCCCTGTACGCCGACGTCTCCCTCCTCACGGACGGCACCACCGGCGGCCTCCCCCACTTCCGCGAGCCCCTCCTCGACGACCCCGAACTGGCCGCCGCCTTCCGCGCCGCACACACCGACCTGAGCACCTGCCCGGACCCCCTGGAGGCCGAGTCCCGCCTCCCGTGGCTGCTCACCGCCCTGGCCCGCCGTCACTCCACGGCCCGCCCGACACCGGACCACCTCCCCGGCGCGGACCACATAGCCCACGCCGTACGAACCCGCCTGGCCGACGAACTCACCACCCCGCCCTCCCTCGCCGACCTCGCCACCGACCTGGGCCTGTCCCGCTACCAACTCCTGCGCGCCTTCCGTACGACGGTCGGGATACCCCCGTACGCCTGGCTGGCCCAGTACCGCGTGACCCGGGCCCGCGGCCTGCTGGACGCCGGACTACGCCCAGCCGAGGTCGCGCCCCTCGTCGGCTTCGCCGACCAGGCCCACCTGACCCGCTGGTTCCGGCGGGTACTGGGGGTGACACCGGCGGCGTACCGCAACAGCGTTCAAGACGGCGGACGGGGAAGGGCCCGACACTGGCCCGCATGACTGCACGCGGCTGGTTGTTGTTCTCCCTCATGGGAGTGGTCTGGGGCATTCCGTATCTGCTGATCAAGGTGGCGGTGGAGGCGGACCTGCCGCCGTCGACGGTGGTGTTCACCCGATGCCTGCTGGGCGCGGCGATCCTCCTCCCCTTCGCGATCCGCCAGGGCGGCCTACCGCGCACGATACGAACGCACTGGCGCCCGATGCTGGCCTTCGCGGTCATCGAGATCATCGGCCCGTGGTGGACCCTGACCGACGCGGAACGCCACCTGTCCAGCTCCACGGCGGGCCTCCTGATCGCGGGGGTGCCGATAGTCGGGCTCGCCCTGGCCCGCTTCTTCGGCGGCACGGAGAGGCTGGGGGCACGCCGGCTCACAGGCCTGGCCCTGGGCCTGGCGGGCGTCGCGGTGCTGACCGTCCCGCACCTGACCGGCGGCGACGCCCGCTCACTCGCGGAGGTCCTGCTGACGGTGATCGGCTATGCCACGGCCCCGCTGATAGCGGCGCGCCATCTGAAGGACGTCCCGTCGCTGCACCTCACGGCACCCTGCCTGGCGCTGGCGGCCCTGGTCTACGCACCGGCGGCGGTGGCCACTCGCCCGGCCGCGCTTCCGTCCCCGCACGTGCTGGCCGCCCTCGCTGTCCTGGGCGTGATCTGCACGGCCCTTGCCTTCGTGGCGTTCCTGGAGCTGATCAAGGAGGTCGGTCCGACCCGGGCGACGGTGTTCACGTACGTCAATCCGGCGGTCGCGGTGGCGGCGGGCGCGGTGTTCCTGGACGAACCGCTGACGGCCGGCATCCTCGCCGCCTTCGCCCTGATCCTGGCGGGCTCCGTCCTGGCGACGGCCACTGGACCGAGGCGGGGCGGACGCCCGGTAGCATGGTCGGCACGGCAGACGAGCCGGGCGGACGGCCGCGTGGACTCCCCTTCGGGGGCGCTCCCCGAGGAACGTCCGGGCTCCACAGGGCAGGGTGATGGCTAACGGCCACCCGGGGTGACCCGCGGGAAAGTGCCACAGAAAACAGACCGCCGGAGACTTCGGTCCCCGGTAAGGGTGAAACGGTGGTGTAAGAGACCACCAGTGCCCAGGGCGACCTGGGCAGCTAGGTAAACCCCACCCGGAGCAAGGTCAAAAGGGAACGTCCCCAAGGATTTGGACGACGCTCCTGCGAGGACGTTCGAGGGCTGCCCGCCCGAGTCCCCGGGTAGACCGCACGAGGCCGGCGGCAACGCCGGCCCTAGATGGATGGCCGTCTCCCCGGCCGCCGCGAGGCAGCCGGGCGACAGAACCCGGCGTACAGCCCGACTCGTCTGCCGCCTAGGGCCCATGACCAGGGAACATGCTGGTGAGGGGCCCTTTTTCGTACTTCGAAAGGCTTCGCCAGACCCCGGTCCGTACCGGTTCAAACCGGTACACGCGGCTGTGAACGTAGTCACTAGGGTAGCCACACACGCGGCCACTGTGGGCACTCGTACTGATCGCTGGGCTGCGGTGATTCTCCGTGCATTACAGCCCGGCTTGCCCGAACGCAAGACGCCCTCCATCAGCGGAAGGCTGGTGGAGGGCGTCAGAGGTTCGATGCAGGAAGCCTGGGAGACGTCACGCGGCGATGAGGGCGGCCGCCGGCTTCGGCCGTGCTGTCAGGCCGGCGGCAAGAGCCCCATGCGTCTCGCCGTTCACGCGGACCGGGCGACGGAGTGGGTTGGCTACGCACACCGCGCCTTCGTGAACACCGGGAGAATCGTTCTGTAGTTAACGCTTCACGCATTGGTGTGCTGACCGTAGAATTCGTGGCCAGGGGGGATCAGCGGGACTTGTGCGGCCACCAGGACAGTACGGACATCTGTGGCCGCGATTTGCGTTGGCGGCAGAGGGGACTGCCGTCGACGCCGGTGCTCCGTTGGCCCAGAAGCGACAACAACAGGGGCCTGCGTGACGAATTCGGGTGACTTCGGGGGCAGTCAGGAACTCGACCGCCTCAAGGTGATGCTCGAGAGTTGGCGCGCCTCTCTGGTGGACCTGAGCGGCCGCAACCGGCTGCTCAATTTCCGCCACACCAAGTCGGCGACATTGGAGATCTCGACCCCATCCGCGCAGGAGCTTGTCGAAGGCCTGGCCCGCGGCTGGGACTTCGCGCCGCTCCCGGACGAGGAATCGGAGGCCGACGAGGGCGTGCGGCCGGGCGACGTGGTCCTCGCCAAGAAGGGCGACCGCACCGACGGAATCATCACCCAGAAGACCACCGCGCCTTCCCTCCTGCGGGCGTTGAACAGTCTGCGCGCCAAAGCGACACAGGTCTTCAACGACTACGGCCTGTGGACCCTCAGCCTCGGTGTCGGCATGCTCAACTGGCGCGAGGACGGAGCTGAGACGGCCAGCGACGCCCCCCCTGATCCTGATGCCGGTGGTCATCGAGCGCGCGCGCAACGGACGGATCCGCCTCAGGTCGAGCGACGACGAGGAACCGCGCCTCAACCCAGCCCTGAGAGTGAAGTTGCAGCAATTCCACATCGACTGGGCGCCGGTCGTCGAACAGGACCCTTCGGACCTGCAGGCGGTGCTTTCCGCCGCGGCTCGCGCGGTGGCGGGCAAGGCAGGCTGGCAGATCTCCGACCGTGTGGTGCTCGCACTCTTCGCCTCCCACAAGGAGTCGATGTACCAGGACCTGCTGGACAACGAAGACCGCGTCCTCGGCAGTGACCTCGTACGGGCGATGGCTCTCGGTCCGAACTCCGGACTCGCCTCCGACCGTTTCGACTTCGATGAGATCGAGCTCGACCGGATCGACGAACTGAGCCCGCCCGAGGACAGTCCGCTGGTGCTTGATGCCGACGCTTCGCAGCGGCAGGCCGTCGCCGCGGCCGTGGCCGGACAGTCGTTCGTCCTGGACGGCCCACCCGGCACGGGTAAGAGTCAGACGATCACGAACATGATCGCCGGTCTGATGCAGGCCGGCCGCAGTGTGCTGTTCGTCAGTGAGAAGGCAGCGGCCCTCGATGTCGTTCTCGACCGGCTGAAGTCGGTCGGACTCGATTCGTACGCCCTGGCCCTCCACAGCCACAACACCAGCCGCAAAGCGGTGGCCCAGGAGCTGGGTCGGGCTCTCGCGGAGGAGCCGCGCGCACCGCAACTGTCACAGCAGACCCTGGCCCAGGCCAGGGAACTGCGCCTCGCGCTCAGCGCCTACGCCGAAGCGATGAACGAGGTCCGCGACCCGCTGGGACGGACCCTGCACGACGTGCTCGGTCGGGTCGGCCAACTGTCCGAGGCGCCGGTGGCCTATCTGAGCCGTGGGGACGACACGCACACGGGGGCAGGGGCGACGTTTCGCGCTGAGACGCTCAGTGACGAGGACCTGCGCCTGATCGTTGAGGCGACGAAAGCCATCTCCGAGGCTTGGGAGGCGGTCGCCGACCCGTCGTTCCCTTGGCGTGACCTGCGAGCCAGCCTGCCGCATCCACGTCCTGTGCTGGAGCAGGCGCAGGCGGCGCGGGATGCGCTCACGACGGCGGTCGACCGGTACCGGGATCTCGCGCCCGGGGGAGTGCCTGTCACGGACCACAGCGGTATCGACCGTCTGATCGCTCTCCTGCGGCTGCTCGACGTGCGGAGGCCTGTGCCGGAAGCGTGGCTGACCACGGATGCCTTCGCCGACGAGGTGGATGACCGGGCCGACGCCTTCCTGTTGGAACTGCGCAAGGTGCAGCGTACGACCACTGCTGTCCGCGCGACGGTGGGTGAGCGTTGGCAGGAGCTGTCCACCAGGCTGACGGCTGAAGCGGGGGAAGCCGAGAAGGCGCTCTCGGCGATGGCGCCGCGCGGCCTCGACCTCGCCGGACTCACGGAGGAGCGTGCGCGACAGCTTGCCGGGGAGTTCGACGCGACCGCTGGTGTGCTGGAGCGGACCCTGCAGAGCCTCACCGGGGTCAGCCACCTCACCGGGCTCACAAATCCCGGTAGCCCCGAGGAAGCACGTCATCTGTGTGACGTGATTGCCGTGGCCGGCACCGAACACCGCCCTCGCGAGCAGTGGTTGGTCCCTGGAGGCCCGGCGTTGGCGGAGGAGGCGGCGGTCGGGGTCGCCGCCGACGCACTGAGAGACTTTTTCACACGGCGGGACCGGGTGCTCTCCGCCCAGGCCCTCGCGACGGACCACACCGGCCCGGGGTGGGCCGAGATGCGTCGGGAATTGAGCGCAGAGCGACCGTCCAACGAGCAGGCCCTCGCTGCACTGGAACCGCCTGGCGCCGACATCGCGTCGTTGACCCGCCGCGAGGCCGCGGACCTGGCCGAGCGGTTCGACAGGCTCGCCGACGCCCTTGAGATGGCCGCCGGACACGCCGACTCGGTGGCCGAGTGTCTCGGGTGTGACCGACCGAAGGCGACGTCCGAGGCGGAGGACCTGGCCACGCTCGTGGAGCTGGCCACAGCATCGGACCGCACGCTCGAAGCATGGCTCGATCCCCGGGCACTTCCCGGTGTCCAGGCAGCCGTCGCGGAGATCTCCGAGGCCGCCGAAGACCTGGCCGCCGCGGAGGAGGCGGCGCGCGACGCCTTCCTGCCGGAAGTCGTCTCCACGCCCGAACTGCCCGAAGCAATCCACCGCCTCATGGAGGGACGTCAGGGACTCGCCGGCATGCTGTCCAGCGGCATCCGGGCCGACCGGAAACTCGTGGCCCGGCTGACGCGCGGCGGCTCGTGGCGTGGCGAGCTGTACGACAAGCTGCCACTCGCCGACGCCTGGTGCGCCGCCTACTGGAAGCTGCGGTCGCTTGCCGCGACCCATGCCGAGTTGATCGGCCGCTATCGGGGCACAGTGTTGCCCGACGTCACGGCACTGCGCCAGGCACTCGTGCACGCAGGAGCGGTCCACGCGCTCGCGCCGGAAACCGTCGCCGACCCCTACCGTCGGGTCCTGCTTGCCACTCACCTGGCTGATGGCCGAGAGCCGCGACCCGCACTCGTCGAGCAGGGAACGGCGCTGCGCAGCCATCTCGCCACATGGCGACGGAGTTTGGACAGCTCGTCGCTGGCACCGCATGCGGCCGAGCTCACCAAGCAGCCGCTCGACGACGCCGCCCGCTGGCTGCGCGCCCACCTCGCCCCATTGCGACAGGCCGTCGCGTTGCTGGACACCGTGGCCTCGGTCGGTCGCCGGGACAGTGGCCCCGGTTCCGAGCACACGCTCGCCTCTGCGCGCACGGCGGCCACGGCCGCGCACGCGGCACAGAAGGAGACCGCCGCGTTCGCCGCTCAGGCCGTAACCGACAGCAACCTTCTCGGCCCCTGGTACCAGGGCCTCGACACGCGGACGGACGACCTGCACGACGCCGCGCCCAACGGTGTGACGGGCTACGAGCCCATGGGGCAGCTCCTGCGCCGCGGCTCTGACCTGACGCGACAGCAACCAGGGCCGTACGCCACGGAGCAACAGCGCGAGTTGCTGGGCCGATACGCACCGGAAGGGCACCCCCATACCGAGGCCTTGCGGGCCGCCCTGGACTCCGCCCGGCTGATCGCCCGTCTGGCACCCGACACGCTCACAGAACCAGCGCGCCGGACCAGCCTCGCCGAGGTGCTGGCCGACGGACGGCCCGAACCGCGTGAACTCCTCGCGCAGAGCGACCAGATCCGCCATGACCTGGACCTATGGCAGGAGTACACCGGGCAGCCCCACGTCGCGGCGGTCGGCACAGCACTCGCCGCCCGCCCCCTCGAACGGGCGGCGAGCTGGCTTCGCGCGCACGTGGAGCCCTTCGAGGACGCGGCCGACCTCATCCGCTCAACCGCCCGCGTCATGGACGAGGAGACGGGCCTCACCTTGTCGCGGGCCAGGGAAGCGGTGGCCTCCGTCGTCTCCGCCCGCGCCGCCGAGTCCTCTTTCGCGGAGAACGACGCCACGTACCGAAGCCTTCTCGGTTCCCTCCACCAGGGCACCGAGACGGACCGCGATGCGATTCTGGACGCCCTGGACTGGGCCCAGAAGGTTCGTCGAACCGCACATGGCGGCCACTCCGCGCCCCTGCAGCCCAAGGCGGCCCGGCTGATGCTGGCCGCGTCAGTCGATCCGTCCGTCGCAGCCCGCGCCGGCGACTGGAGCCGTCAGCGTGAGGCACTCGCCGGGCACTTCGAGCCTGAGCGGGCCGCGGAGCTGCGACACGAACTCGCCGAATCTCTCACCACGGCCCAGTCCGTCCTGTCCCGCCTCGACCGCGACCCCTTCGGCCCGGAAGCCTGGACCAGCTGCGCCGACGCACTGACCCTGCTGCGCCGTTACCACCTCGACGGGCTGCCCGACCAGCTCGCACGCCGCGAGGTTTCCGCCGACGACTTCCCCGCAGCCATGGAACGTGCGGTGCTCACCGCGTGGGTCGAGCACCAGCTCACCGCCGACCAGAGGCTGAAGCCGATGCGGGCAGTGGAACGCGACCAGTTGGTGGAGCGCTTCCAAATGGTGGACCAGGACCTGGTGGCGGCGGCACACGCCGAGGTCATCGCCGCATGCAACTCCCGCCGTCCTCGCCGGACATCGGTGGGCCAGGCCGCAGTGCTCCGCCGCGAGTCCGAAAAACAGCGCCGCCACATGCCCGTACGGCACCTGCTGCAGCAGACACGCGACGTCGTACGGCTGGTCAAGCCCTGCTTCATGATGAGCCCGCTGACGGTCAGCCAGTTCCTCCCACCCGACTTCGAGTTCGATGTCGTCGTCTTCGACGAGGCGTCCCAGGTGCTGCCTCAGGACGCGGTGAACTCCGTCTACCGGGGCAAGGCCCTCATCGTGGCGGGCGACCAGAAGCAGCTGCCGCCGACCTCGTTCTTCGCCGCGGCCGGAACCAGCGACGACGGCGACGAGTGGGACGAGGACGCCACCGACGGCTTCGAGTCCATTCTCGACATGTGCAAGGCCAGCGGAGTCCTGCGCGGGCTGCCTCTGCGCTGGCACTACCGCAGCCGTCACGAGAACCTGATCGCTTTCAGCAACCACGACTTCTACGACAACTCCATGATCACGTTCCCGGGTGCTCTGGAACAGGGACCGGACATCGGCGTGGAGTTCATCAAGGCGGACGGCGTGTACGACCGCGGCGGGAACAGCGACAACCCGATCGAGGCCACGAAGGTGGCCCAGCGCGTCATCCACCACTTCGACACCCGTCCCGAGCACACCCTCGGCGTGGTCGCGCTGTCGAAGGCGCAAGCGGAGGCAATCGAGGAGGCGGTGCAGAAGGCGAGGGCGGCCCGCCCGGACCTCGAACACCACTTCACGGAGAGCCGGCTCGACGGATTCTTCGTCAAAAACCTTGAAACCGTCCAAGGCGACGAGCGCGACGTCATCATCCTCTCCATCGGCTACGGACCCGACCACCGGGGCAAGCTGCTGTCGACATTCGGCCCCATCAACAGGGAGGGCGGCTGGCGACGCCTCAACGTGGCCGTGACCCGCGCCCGGCGCCGCATGGAGGTCATCGCCTCCTTCCACGGAGGCGATCTGTCGGACAGCCCCAACAAGAGCGTGCAGCACCTCAAGCGATACCTGCAGTACGCCCAGCACGGTCCCGCGATCCTCCAGACGAAGGCCGCCGATCCGGACGCTGCTCCGGAGAGCCCCTTCGAAGAGGAGGTCATCGATGTCCTGCGCGGCTGGGGATACGAGGTTCAGCCGCAGGTGGGGGTCGCCGGTTTCCGCATCGACATGGCGGTACGACACCCAGGCGCGCCCGGGACGTACGCGCTGGGCATCGAGTGCGACGGCGCCATGTATCACTCCTCGCGGGCGGCTCGGGACCGAGACCGGCTCAGGGAAGCGGTTCTGCGTGACCTGGGTTGGAAGCTGCACCGAATCTGGGGCACGGACTGGTATCGGAACCGGCGGGATGCGATGGCTCGGATGCGGGCCGCGGTGGAGGCGGCGTGTGCGGAGGATCCGCATGCGGTGCGAGTGGCACCACCAGCGGGGATGGTCGGCACTGGCGGTGACCTTGGCGACGGCGACAGTTCGGCAGAGGTCGTGGACGGCCGCCTGAGCGCGAGCGGCGGGGAGCCTGCAGAAGCGGCAGGTGGTCCGGCAGTTCCGAGAGTGGAGTTCGTGACGGTCGACGTCGGCCCTGCACCCTGGAGCTGTCCCTACCAGGAGGTCGATCCTGCTCTGTTGGCAGAGGTACGTGACAGGTCGAGCAGCCAGCGAGGCATGTGGGGCGTGGAGTTGCAGGACCCAGAGGCCCTTGACGTGGTGGCAGACGTGGCTCTGTGCGTGGTCGAGGTGGAAGGGCCCGTCGAGAAGGAGATGATCTACACCCGGGTCCGTCTCGCGTGGGGCATCGGACGAGCCGGCCAGGTGGTTCGCGACCGCATCGACCGAGCTCTTCGCCGCCTGCTCAAGCAGGGCAAGATTGTCCAGGTCGGTACGGCCTACGACAGGCCCGGCCACGAGACGGAGTTCGCCCGCACGCCGACGGATCGGTGCGCCCGCCGAGTAGCGGAGGTTCCCGCGGCGGAGCGGCAGCTCGTGCTCAGAAACGTGGTCGAGGAGGGACCGGGCGTTCATCGCGAGGAACTGCTGCGAGAGGCCGCTCGCTTCTTCGGGTGGGCGCGGCTCGGCGCCGATATCCGGGACGTGCTGACTGGTGACATCGACGCGTTGATCGCCGCAGGGGACTTGACCGAGTCGGAGGGCGGCCTGATGCCCGCCGAGGGTTCCTGATCTGTTCTGCCCTCCAGATCGCGGTGCAAGGAACGACGGGGGCCTGGTCACCGTCGTGTCGGTCAGCTCCCTTGCGGCCTGTGGGGCCCCGCACCGGCCGCGTCCGCCGGAATGACGTGGACGCCACCGCGCTCGACTACGACAGCTCCAGAGGGAGAAGTCATGCCCACCCGTATCCGGCGCCGGTAGGGTGACCGTCACGACGTCCGCTGCCCCCACCGGCGACCACCGGTACGACTGTCAGTACCGCCAGGTACCCTCGAACTCATTGTCAACGCGGCCCGACGGGCTTCCGCTCCACCCCGGTGGAGTCTCGAAGGACATGCCCCCACCCGCACGAGTCTCTTCGTGCTGCCTGGGGGAAGTCCTTGCTGGTCCGCGCGTCCGCGAAAACGGTCGCCGTCATGGCACTCGACGGTTCGCTGTTTCTGCACCTCACCGACAAGTTCGTCCGCATGCACGGGTACCGGCCCAGCGCCTCGGAGGTGCGTTCCTGGGAGCGCAGCATCCCCTTCCTGGCCGCCGCACTGAACGACGCAGGCTTGGGCGACGTGGAGGTGATGCTGGAATACTCGCTCCCGCTGAACAGTAAGCGTGCAGACGTCGTGCTCGCGGGAGTTCATCCGGCCACGGGTGAACCGTCGTACGTCGTGGTTGAGTTGAAGCAGTGGAGTCAGGCACTCCCGCACGAGGACGACCCCACCCTGTGCCATGTCGACGCGTATGCGCAGCCGGTCCTCAATCCCATCGAACAGGTGCGCCGCTACTGCGAGTACCTCGTCAATTTCAATGGCGCGGTGGCTGAACACGGCCAACGTGTGGCCGGAGTGGCTTATCTGCACAACGCCACCGAGTTCGGCGTGACCGGGCTGCGCGAGATCGAACGTGACGGCCACGCACTGCTCTTCACCGAGGAACGCCGGGGCGCCTTTCTCGACCACCTTCGTACGAGGCTGAGTGCCAAACATCCGGGGGCCCAGGCCGCGGACGAACTCCGTGCGGGCGCCAAGGTCCCGTCGAAGCAGCTCATGTCCGTGGCTGCCGAGGAGGTGCGCGAGCGCACACAGTTCGTCCTCCTCGACGAGCAGCAGGTCGCGTACCGCCTGGTGGTCAACGCGGTGGAGAAGGCGAAGCACTCCGATCGCAAGGAGGTCGTCATCGTCACGGGCGGCCCCGGCACCGGCAAGAGCGTGATCGCTCTTCAACTGCTCGGAGAGCTCTACCGACGTGGGGTGCCGGCACTGCACGCCACCGGCTCACAGTCGTTCACGAAGACGATGAGGAAGATCGCCGGCGCCCGCAAGCGCGAAGTCCAGGAGCTGTTCAAGTACTTCAACAGCTTCATGACGGCCGAGAAGAACAGCCTGGGTGCTTTGATCTGCGACGAGGCACACCGCATCCGGGAGACCTCGGCCAACCGCTACACGCGCGCCGAGAACCGTAACGGCAGGGCACAGATCGACGAACTCATCGATGTCGCCTACGTTCCCGTCTTCTTCCTCGACGAGCACCAGGTCGTCCGCCCCGGCGAGATGGGTACCGTGGCCGAGATCGAGGCGGCAGCGGCGAAGCGGGGCATCCCCTGCACGGTCGTACCGCTGGACAGCCAGTTCCGCTGCGGCGGCAGCGACGCCTACCTGCGCTGGGTGGTCCGCCTCCTCGGTCTGGAGACGGGCGGACCGGTCGTATGGAAGCCTGACGGACGCATGCAGTTGCTGGTCGCCGACAGCCCGCAGGAGATGGAAACATTCCTCGAAACTCGTCGGGCTCATGACTACGGCGCACGAATGTCCGCGGGCTACTGCTGGCGCTGGTCCCCGGAACCCAAGCCGGGTGCCCCACTCCCGCCCGATGTCGTGATCGGCGACTGGGCTCGCCCCTGGAACCTGCGTGGCGACCGCTCTGTCTCTGGCGCACCCCCGGCCGCCCTGTGGGCCACCGACCCGGCGGGCTTCGGACAGGTCGGCTGCGTCTACACCGCCCAGGGCTTCGAGTACGACTGGTCCGGCGTCATCATCGGGCCCGATCTGGTCTGGCGCGGTGACCGCTGGATCACGGACCGCACGGCGTCGAAGGACCCGGTCTTCAACAAGTCCACTCCGGACACCGACGTGGACCGTCTGATCCGTAACACGTACAAAGTGCTGCTGACCCGGGGCATGGTGGGCACGATCGTGTACTCGACGGATCCGGAGACGAGGGAGAAGTTGCGGGAGCTGGCGGCTGGGCCGGCACGGAAAGCCGTGCAGGTCTGACGGACGGTTCGCGTGTGTTTCAGACGTCGTCAGAAACCCAAGCGGGTTGATTCCGCTGGGTTTCGCGCAGAAAGCGGTCGACGTCGAATCCGTGCTCGCTCAGCCGGTACCGAGCCGTGTCCAAGTGGTGATCCTCGAAGAGATGCCGGTACCACGGCAGGAGAACGAACGCCTCGACGCTCAGTTCGAGGCGGCCTGCTTCCCACAGCGTGGTGAAACCGTCCGAGGCGTTGCCCCCGCGCAGGAGCTGCTTCGCGGCCCCGACCCCGCCCAGCTCCCCCAGCATCTGTACGAACCGCGTGGGGTTGTAGCCGATTTCACGCTTGAGACGTTCGGTGCCCCTAAGCATGTCGCCGTGGAACCTGTTCTCTGCTTCGCTTGGCATCCGTCACGCTCCCCTGACCTGGCGCCTGTGTCGGGATGAAGGGTCTCACCACGCCCCTTCGTGGGGCGAGGAACAGAACGACGAGTCCCTTGGCAGCAGGTGCCCTCGTAGATCAAGAGTCCGGGACGTCGAACAGGGACTCCTGCGCGATGGGTGGGGAGTACGAAGTCACCTTGGGCCTCTCCTTCGAGCTGCGGTTACGGACCCGCGTGGTACGAGCGCGGGGCGTCTCCTCGCTTGTCTCGAGCCCCATGACGACGCTGTAACCCTCACGGGCTCGTTGCAGCCCCAGGTCCCGGAGCTGTTCGACACTGGTTCCGACGGTTCCGACCAGCCCGAGCTTCACCAAGTCCGTGAACTCCGAGCTGACGAGGTAGCGGCCCACACGTTCGTAGCTGATGATCCGCCCGCCTCGCTTCCCGAGCGTGCAGTCGTCGTCCAGCAGCAGACGGGCGTAGGAGAGAGGAAGGTACATGCCGCGTGCCAGGTCGGAGGAAGAGGTGGCACTGTCCCGCCAGTAGGCGAACTTCAGGAAGCACGAGTCCTGGGCAAGGCGCCATTCGTGAGGGCGCGCGGGCTCGCGGCTGAGCTGCGACACCTTCTCCAGACGGTCCATCTGCTGGTGAAGCCGCTTGTCCACCCGGTACTCCTTGTTTCGTGGATCCAGCCGCTTGTACTGGACGAGGACGAAACTGTGGGTGGGATGGTGGTAGTAGATCATGTCGGTACCCAGTCGGTTCTCGACCGGGGTGGCGTTGACGTTGACGATCTCGATTCGGCGCCCGGTCGAGTCCTCCAGGACGTGGATGTCGCACCGTACATCGCTGCGCCGCCGCCAGTCGTCGAAGAACGGTGACATGTCTCCGAGGCCGGCTCGCACGTCATGGTCGATCAGGCTTTGCTCGAACGGTTCCGGGATGAGACCGGCGAGATATGTGTCATCCCGATGGGCAGGGCGGCCCCAGGCGGACAAAGCGGAGCGGGGGAAACCGCTCACGCGAGTGAGGGAGTCGGTTGCGTCCTTCTGTTCCTGCCATGCGAGGTCCGCGTCATCGTCGGGCCTGAAGACGACCGGGTTGGTCTGGGCCAGCAGCCAGTCGATGTACGGCGTCAGCTCCGAGTGACCCTGCTGGAGCGCTTCCCGGAGAGCCTGCCAAGTTTCTGTTCCGCAATATCCCGCGCTTCCAGACAAGGCCTGTTCCAGAGCCGCTCGGTGGGCAGGGGGAAGGGTGGCGAGGATGCCTTCGGGGCCGTCGAGCGGAACTGCCCTCGGGCAACTCCGCATGGGCTCGATGGTGATACTTCTGTCCACCGGTCCGACGATGTTGATGTGCAGAACCGAACCCACCCATGTGATGAAGCGGCCGTGTTCGGCGAACTCCTTACGACTGTTGCTTGCTGAGCCTGTCCTGTTGTCGCAGACAAGAAACGCTAACCGCGTCCCCTTGGGGGACGTGTCGAGTTCTGTGGGCAATGCCTTCGTGAAACGTTGCGTGATGAGCCAGTCGGGTTCGTTCTTCGCGATCTGGCTCGGCGTGAGGGTCACTATGTAGGTCACGAGCCGACCCTACCGACGGCAGAACGGGGTCCGGAGATCGCCCAATGCCCGAACTCCCAGGGGCCGACGACAGGGTGCAGAGCACCCGAATCCCGTGATGCGAGCGGTATGTCCCACAGTCCCCTTCTTCGTCACCCCTTTTCATGTCACAGGCAGGGACTAGGATCTGCACCCTGGGTCTGACCATGGGGAACGGCGACCCTTGTGGGACACAAGGAGCGAGGAACAGGCATGCGGGAAGGCCGGTGGGTCACGGTCACCGAGTCCGAGTTCGATCACGAACGCCGCGGCCTGGAGGCGATCCGGGAGAAGCTGCCGGACTCCGATCCCTGGCGTGCCTGGTCGAACTTCACCTTCACCGCGAACACCGGTCACGTCCGCGAGGTAGACCTGCTCGTCGTGGCCCCAGGTGGCGCCTGCATGATCGAGCTGAAGGACTGGCACGGTTCGGTCACCTCCGAGAACGGCACCTGGGTGCAGACGACTCCCGGCGGCCGCCGCCGCACGCACGGCAATCCGCTGCATCTGGTCAACCGCAAGGCCAAGGAACTGGCCGGCCTGCTCGCGCTGCCCGGCAACAAGCGCGTCTGGGTCGCCGAGGCCGTCTGCTTCACGGACAACAGCCTCCGCGTCCGCCTGCCCGTCCACGACCAGAACGGTGTCTACACCGTCCACCAGCTGGTCGAGATGCTCAAGCAGCCCCCGCGTGACGAGCGGCGCCGCGTCACGGCGATCGGCTCGCGCGAGATCGAGGCGGCTCTCAAGAACATCGGCATCCGCAAGAGCGACGCGCAGTACAAGGTCGGTCCGTACGAGCTGGAGCGGAAGTCCTTCGACTCCGGGCCCACCTGGGCGGACTACCTCGCCCGCCACAGCGAACTCCCCGAGGCCGCCCGCGTCCGCATCTACCTCAGCGAGCGTGGTTCCGACACATCTCTGCGCCAGTCCGTCGAGAACGCCGCCCGACGGGAAGCCGCGGTACTGGGCCGTTTCAAGCACCCGGGTGCGGTCGAGCTCAAGCAGTACTTCCCCTCCGGGCACAACGCCGGACCGGCCCTGATCTTCGACTACCACCCGGACACCCTGAAGCTGGACGAGTACCTGGTCCAGTACGGCGAGAAGCTGGACATCCTCGGCCGGATGGCACTGGTCCGCCAGCTCGCCGAGACCATGCGCTCCGCGCACTCCAGCCGCATCCACCACAGGGCCCTCGCGGCACGCTCCGTGCTGGTCGTCCCCCGCCCGCGCGGCGGGAAGGGCCGGGCGGTCGGGGAGGAGGCCGCCTGGCTCACCCCGCACCTCCAGATCTCCGACTGGCAGATCGCGACCCAGCGCAGTGGCGACTCCTCCCAGGGCCAGGGCATGACCCGCTTCGCGCCGACCGCCCTGTCCGCGATGCACCTGGCCGACGACGCCGACGCCTACCTCGCCCCCGAACTCACCGCCCTCAACCCCGACCCGGTCCACCTCGACGTGTACGGGCTCGGCGTCCTCACCTACCTGCTCGTCACCGGCAAGGCCCCGGCCGCCAGCCAGGCCGAGCTGCTGGCCCGGCTGGAGGCGGGGGAGGGACTGCGCCCCAGCTCCCTGGTGGACGGCCTGTCGGAGGACGTGGACGACCTGGTGCAGGCCGCCACCGCCTACCGGCCCGGCCAGCGCCTCTCCAGCGTCGACGAGTTCCTGGAGCTGCTGGAGATCGTCGAGGACTCCCTCACAGCCCCGGCCCAGGCGGCCACCGCCGGTACGGAGGAACCGGGCGACGAGGACGACGTCACCGCCGCCGACAAGGACCCGCTGGAGGCCGTCGCCGGTGACACGTTCGCCGGCCGTTGGGAGATCCGCCGCCGCCTCGGCACCGGCTCCACCAGCCGCGCCTTCCTCGTCCGCGACCTCCAGGCCGAAGCCCGTAGGACCCGCCCGCTGGCCGTGCTGAAGGTCGCCCTCTCCGACAGCCGCAGCGAGATCCTCGCCCGCGAGGCCGAGGCCATGGGACGCCTGCGCCCCCACTCCGGCATCATCCGCCTCGTCGAACCCGAGCCGCTGCACCTCGGCGGCCGTACCGTCCTGGCTCTGGAGTACGTCGGCGACGAGCGCGACGACGCCGGGCAGGGCACCGAGGGCGGGAGCCGCCCGCGCCGTCGTGAGGAGACGGTCGCCCGCCAGCTCCGCGACAACGGCCGCCTCCAGGTGGACCAGCTGGAGGCGTACGGCGACTACCTCTTCGGAGCCGTCGACTTCCTCGAAGGCGAGGGCGTCTGGCACCGAGACATCAAGCCCGACAACATCGCCATCCGCATCCGCCCCAACCGCACCCGCGAACTCGTCCTCATCGACTTCTCCCTCGCCGGCTACCCGGCGAAGAGCACCAACGCGGGCACCGACGGCTACCTCGACCCCTTCGTCGACGTCATCACCCGAGGCTCGTACGACTCGCACGCCGAGCGGTACGCCGTCGCCGTCACCCTGCACCAGATGGCCTCCGGCGAGCTGCCCAAGTGGGGCGACGGCAGTCTCCTGCCACGCATGACCGACGCCAAGGAGTGGCCGTACCCGACCATCGCGGCCGAAGCCTTCGACCCGGCCGTACGGGACGGTCTCGTCGCCTTCTTCCAGAAGGCCCTGCACCGCGACGCCGGCCAGCGGTTCCCCGAGCTGAAGCCGATGCGGGACGCCTGGCGCAAGGTCTTCCTCGACGCCTCCCAGACGGTCCCGTCCAGTCACCGTTCCCGGCACCCGGCCCCTGCGACGGCGGGGGAGGGGACACCCGCCGAGGGCGCCGTCGCGGCGGCGATCGCGGACGCCGAGCCGGAGACCGCCGAGCAGCAGCGCGACCGCCTCGCCGCCGAGGTCACCCGCGACACCCCACTCACCGTCTCCGGCCTCACCCCCGCCGCCCAGTCCTTCCTCTACGGCCTGGGCATCACGACGGTCGGTGAACTGCTCGACTACAGCCGCCGCAAGCTCGTCAACGCCCCCGGACTGGGCGCCAAGACCCGCAACGAGGTCCAGCAGCGGCAGCGCGAGTGGGGCGAGCGGCTGCGCGAGATCCCCGTCTCGCCGCTCACGCCGAAGGGCCGCGCGGAGGCCAAGGAGGAGCTGGAGCAGCTCACGGCCGCCGAGTCGGCCTTGGTGGGCCACCTCGCGACGGGTGAGTCGGCGGGTGCGCTGCCTGCCCGCACCCTGCGCTCAGTCAGCCTCGACACCCTCGCCACCGTCTTCGTGCCCGCCGTCAACAACAACGGCTCCAACCGCAACAAGGCGGAGATGGTACGGCTGTTGCTGCGCGTGCCCGACGAGCACGGGGTCCTGCCGGACATCGGGGTCTGGCCGAAGCAGAAGGACGTCGCGGAGGCTCTTGGGCTGAGCCAGGGCCGTATCCCGCAGTTGCTCAAGGACGAGCGCAGGCGCTGGAAGGCGGAGCCCGCCGTCCAGGCACTGCGCGAGGAGATCATCGACCTGCTCGTGAGCATGGGGCGCGTCGCGTCGGCGGTGGAGATCGCGGACGCCCTGGCGGTCCGGCGCGGCACGCACCTCGCCGGGCGCGAGCAGCGGCGGGCGATGGCACTGGCGGCCGTACGGGCCGTGGTCGAGGTCGAGCAACTGCTCCCGCAGGAAGCCGAGTTCCTGCACCAGCCGAACCGCAAGGCGACGGACGAGTCCCTGGGCGCCGGCCTGCTCGCCCTCGACGTACGGGAGGACGACGGCCCGGACACCCCGACGGCGCCCGGCCTGCTGGAGTACGCGACTCGTCTTGGTCGTACGGCGGATCGGCTGGCGAAGCTGGACACCCTACCGACGGCAGCGACTGTACTGGCCGAGCTGGGCGGGCTGACGGTGCCGCCTGGCGCGGTGGACTGGGACGAGCGGCGCATGGTGGAGCTGGCGGCGGCGGCATCGCTGAACGCCGCCGCTACTCCGCGACTGGAGATCTATCCGCGTGACTTGTCGCTGGTACGGGCACTGCGCCTCACCCAGGCCGGGCTCGTCCGCTGGATTCCGGGTATGCCGGAGGGGCAGCAGCCGGGCCTGACCGGCGAGGCCGTGCACGAACGGGTCCGTGCTCGCTTCCCGGAGATGGTCGTTCCCGACGGGCGTGGCGGCACGCATCACGAACTGCCGACGGGCGGCCCGCTCACCAAGGCGTTGCGCGACGCCGGCTTCGAACTCTCGCTCAACATGCACGAACGCGAGGGCGTGCTGCGCTACTTGCCGACGCGGGTGGACGACGCGTCGAGCTATCTGACAACGGGTGCGTGGCGGCAGTCGACGCGTACGGGCGCGGTGACGCGGTACGCCGACGACCCGCAACTCGCGGGCGCGGTACGCGCGGAGGAACGGCTGCTCGCGTCGGCCCGCCGGGACGGGTACCGGGTGCTGACCGTACGGCAGCAGCTTGTACGGGACGCGGTACGGGAGCTGGGTGCCGGGCGGTTGGGTACGGCTGCGGTGTCGGTGACGGAGCTGTTCCTGGAAGCCCTGCACGCACAGGTCACGCCGGGCACCAAGCCCACCTGGGAAACCCTGCTCAAGGCGGACGCCGCCGAGCCGGGTTCGAGGGGCGCGGTGCGGTTCGCGGAGTTCACGCGGACGGCGTGGGGCGCGGTGGAGCCCAGGATCGCGGAGTTGCTGGGTAACGGTGGTGGCGGGGCCGGTCCTGTTCTGTTGACGGAGGCAGGGGTTTTCGCGCGGTACGACGCAATGGGCGTCCTGGACCGGCTGGCATCGGTGGCCCGGCAGGGCGGGCGGGGGCTGTGGCTCCTGGTCCCGCAGAGTGACCCCTCGCGCGAGCCCCGGCTCGGGCAGGTGGCCGTGCCGTACCAGGCCGGCCTGGGGGAGTGGATTCAGCTTCCGGACACGTGGGTGGGCAATGCCCATCGGGGATCCGGCGAGGGTGCGGCAAGTTCTAGTGCGAGTGCCAGTGGTGTCGAGGGAGACGTCAAGTGATCGACCGCAAAGCTCTGTTGAACGACCTGAAGCAGCAGGTCAAGGCGGTCGAAACCGACCTCGGACGCCAGGTGAAGGCGCTGGGGGATGTCGGCGCGCGGTTGAGGGCCGAGTACGACCAGGCGCGCAAGCTCGGGCGTACGGCGGCGACGTGGACCTCGTGGCTGGACGAGCGGGTCACGCAGGTTGCGGTGGCGTGGGTGCTGGGGTCTGTGTTCGTGCGGTTCTGCGAGGACAACCTGCTGATTCCGGAGCCGTATCTGACGGGGCCGGACGGGGATCGGCGGGAGCTGGCGGAGTCGCGGTACGACGCGTATGTGGAGTCGGACGAGGACCCGACGTACCGAGGGTGGCTGGAGAAGGCGTTCGAGGAACTGGGGCAGGGGCAGGCGGGTCGGCTGCTTTTCGACCAGCGGCACAACCCGCTGTACCAGGTTCCGCTTTCGCATGACGGTGCGCGGGACTTGGTCGAGTTCTGGCGGGGGAGGGACGAGGCGGGCGTTCTCGTTCATGACTTCACCGACCCGCTGAACGAGGACGGTACGGAGGGATGGGATACGCGGTTCCTGGGGGACCTGTACCAGGACCTGAGCGAGGCTGCGCGGAAGACGTACGCGCTGCTTCAGACGCCGGAGTTCGTCGAGGAGTTCATCCTTGACCGGACGATGAATCCTGCCGTGCGGGAGTTCGGGTACGAGGAACTAAAGATGATCGACCCTACGTGTGGGTCGGGGCACTTTGTGTTGGGGGCGTTTCGGCGGTTGGTGCGGCTGTGGGGGGAGGGGCAGCCGGGGCGGGATGTGCATGAGCGGGTGCGGGCTGCGCTGGACTCGGTGCACGGGGTGGACATCAACCCGTTCGCGGTGGCTGTTGCTCGGTTCCGGTTGCTGGTTGCGGCCATGGCGGCGGGTGAGGTGCGGACGCTGGCTGAGGCTGCAAAGTATGAGTGGCCGGTTCATCTGGCGGTGGGGGATTCGCTGATCAAGGCTCGGCAGCTTGAGCTGATGTTGGGTGGGGACGAAAACGGCCTGGATGATCCGCTGGCATCTTTCGCGTATGTCACGGAGGACGTGCACGAGCATCCGGGGATTCTCCAGCAGGGTCGATATCACGTGGTGGTCGGTAATCCGCCGTACATCACCGTGAAAGATAAGAATCTGAATGCGCTGTACCGGGAACTATATGACGCATGTTCGGGAAAATATGCACTGTCGGTGCCATTTGCGCAGCGATTCTTCGAGCTAGCCAAACGAGGGGATGCTGCGGGTAGTGGATACGGGATGGTGGGTCAAATCACCGCGAACTCTTTCACGAAGAGGGAGTTCGGTACGCAGCTGATCGAGGGGTACTTTGTTCATCAAGTTGAGCTAGTAGAGGTTATTGACACCTCGGGTGCTTACATTCCAGGACATGGAACTCCGACAGTCATTTTGATTGGCAAGCGCCGGGGGGGGAGTGCGCGGTCCGAGGTGATCCGCACGGTACGAAGTGTTCAAGGGGAGCCATCTGTGCCTGATAAGGCCGAGGAAGGGATGGTCTGGAGTGCAATCGTCAAACAGATCGACCAGCCTGGCTCGGTTAGCCGGTGGGTATCTGTGGACGATTTGAATCGAATTCGCTATTTTGGTAAGCAACCGTGGATTCTGTCTGATGGCGGCCTCGAAATGTTGGATCAGATCGCCGCGCAATCAACCGGAAATCTTCGGGAGGTCGCGGTGGAGTCCGGAATTTCATCGGTCACTGGAGAGGATGACCTATATCTTCTACCCCTAAATGGAAGTGTAGGCAGAAATCGAATCGAATATTCACGTCCAATGGTGACAGGGGATGTGATTCGTGATTACCGACTTGTGTCGACCTTCGAGGCCGTATGGGTTTACGATTCCGATTTCAAGGTCCTGCCACTTGGTCAGGTTCCTGGCACGGAGCGGTATTTGAAGCCTTATAGGGCGGCGATTTCACATCGCCGTCGCTTCGGTACGCCTATGCTTCAGCGTGGGCTGACCTGGTACGAGTGGCAGGAACTTTATCCCGCCAAGCTTTTGACGCCGCTAACTATCACCTTTGCATTCGTTGCTACGCACAACCATTTCGTGCTCGATCGAGGTGGGAAGGTCTTCAAACAAACCGCTAGAGTGATTAAATTGCGGGAGGGGGCTAGCGAGGAGGAGTACCTGCGGTTGCTCGGGCTACTTAATAGCTCCACGGCTGGGTTCTGGCTTAAGCAGGTAAGTCACAACAAGGGCAGCACGGTGGACTCAAAGGGGGCGCGCCAGTCGACAATTCCGTTCGAGGATTTCTACGAGTTCACTGGCACCAAGCTTCAGGATTTCCCTCTTCCGGCCCGTTACCCCACCCAACTGGCCACTGCCCTCGACGCCCTAGCCCAGCAGCTTTCCATTACTTCGCTCGCGGCCCTCGCCGGGCAGGAGATCCCCACTGCCCCCGTCCTCCGTGAGGCTACGTCCCGCTGGGGGTCCACGCGTGCACGCATGATCGCCCTCCAGGAAGAACTGGACTGGCAGGTCTACTCCCTCTACAACCTCCACTCCGAAGACCTCCGCGTCTCTGAGGACCCCGACGACCCCAACATCCCCGAACTCGACCTTGGTGAGCGCGCCTTCGAGATTGTCCTGGCCCGTCGCGTAGCCGCAGGCGAGGCCAGCGACGCTTGGTTCAAGCGGCACGACTCCACACCCATCACGGAGATCCCCGCTCACTGGCCAGTCCCCTACCGCGAGGTCGTCCAGATGCGCATCGACGCCATCGAGTCCAACCGGGCCGTCGGCATGGTCGAGCGCCCCGAGTACAAACGCCGTTGGGCCACCGAGGGCTGGGACGCGCTCCAGGAGAAGGCCCTGCGCTCCTGGCTGCTCGACCGGATGGAGAAGCGTGACCACTGGTTCGACGAGAACGGTCAGCCCACCATTCTCACCCTGGCCCGCCTCACTGACGCCCTCTCCCGTGACGAGGACTTCGTCTCCGTCGCTAAGCTCTACGCGCCCCGCAAGGATCTCGCGAAGGCCGTCGCCGAGCTGATCACCGACGAACACGTTCCCTATCTCCCCGCCCTGCGCTACAAGCCCTCCGGTCTCAAGAAGCGCGCCGACTGGGAAGAGGTGTGGGACCTCCAGCGCAAGGAGGACGCCGCGTCTGATGAGCCTGCCAAGCGGAAGATCCGGGACTCCATCCCTGTGCCGCCGAAGTACACCTCGGCCGACTTCCTCCGCCCCTCCTACTGGAAGGCGCGCGGCAAGCTCGACGTGCCCAAGGAGCGGTTCGTCTCTTACGGGCAGACCAACGCCGCCACCCCCGAGCTGTACGGGTGGGCCGGCTGGGACCAGCGGGAGCAGGCGCAGGCGCTCGCCACGTACTTCACCAACACCGCGCTGTCCACCGAGGAGATCACGCCGTTCCTCGCCGGCCTGCTGGAACTCCAGCCGTGGTTGTCCCAGTGGCACAACGAGTTCGACATGAACTACAGCGGCTCCCCGGCGGACTTCTTCGCCGGTTACCGCCAGCAGAAGCAAGGCGAGCATGGACTCACGGACGACGATCTCCGTAACTGGCAGCCCCTGGCCGCAACCCGAGGCCGTCGCGCAGCAGTGAAGAAGTAGTCGGAAACGACTCGGTGTTGAGCCCGTACGCCGATGCCGAGTCTGCCGGACGAGGGGCCGCCGGGTGCGTGTGCGGGCGGCCTCCGGTCGGTACGCGCAGCTCCGCCCAGATCGTCTTGCCGGGAGCGGCCGGGCGAGGCGTGACGCCCCAGTCGTCCGAGAGGGCGGCGACGAGGAGCAGGCCCCGGCCGGACTCGGATGCGGGGTCGGGGGTCGGGGGAGTGGGTGGGGGTCGCTTCTCGGCTCGTGTGTCGGTCACCTCGATGCGGAAAGTGCCCTCGGCCAGGGTGAGTTGGAGGTGGAAGTCCCGGCCGGGGACGTGGCCGTGGCGTACGGCGTTGGCGGTGAGTTCTGCTGTGATGAGGGTGAGCGTTTCGTTGACCGGGGTCGTGTAGGGGTGGCCCCAGTCGTTCAGGCGGTGCGAGACGAGTCGGCGGGCGAGGCGGGCGCCGCGTGGCGTTGAGGTGAAGCGCATGGTGAACTCGCGTTCGGGTGCGGGGCGCTGTGGCATATGCCCGTTCGGGGGAGTTGGTGACTTCATGTGGTCAACGGTCGCGGACTCTGCGTAGCGTTGACCAGGAGTGACGTGCTGACGGATGCGGGCTGTACGCGTGGGCGGTGCGTTTGTACGTGGTGTCGGGCGTGACCGGTTCTAGGGCCGTGGGTTGGGTGGGCGGGGTCTGGTGACTGTGGTGGTCGAACGGGAGGAGCTGCGGCGTGGACGACGAGGTTCAGCAGCCGGAGTACGAGTTCGGGACGGGCATTCTGGCCGTGTTCGGGCGGCAGTTGAAGCTGTTCCGGGAGCGGGCGGGGCTGGACCGCGCGAAGCTCGGGTCGCTGACCGGGTACTCGGCAGCGACGATCGCGTCGTTCGAACAGGGGAGGCGTATTCCGCCGCCGAAGTTCATCGACCGGGCTGATGAAGTGGTGCACGCGGGTGGGGTGTTGAGCGCGGGCAAGGAGGAGGTGGCTCGGGCTCAGTATCCGGCGTTCTTTCGGGATGCGGCCAAGTTGGAGGCCGAGGCGGTTGAGCTCCATGTGTACGACACTCAGTTGGTCAACGGTCTGTTGCAGACGGAGGAGTACGTGCGAGCGGTGTTTGCGATGTGGCAGCCGTCGTTGGACGAAGGGGTCATGGAGCAACGAGTGGCCGCACGACTGGCACGACAAGAGGTCTTCGCCCGGCGCCCGGCACCGCATCTGAGCTTCGTGATCGAGGAGGCTGTTCTGCTCCGGCCACTCGGTGGAGAGGCTGCTTGGCGAGGTCAGTTGGAGCACCTCATGCTGATGGCGGAGAAGCGCAACGTGGTGATCCAGGTGATGCCGTTGTCCCGCCAGGAACATGCGGGACTCGCTGGCCCGTTCACCTTGATGGAGACCAAGGATGGGCGCAGGATCGCGTACACGGAGGTACAAGGCGACAGCCGTGTACACACAGAGCGCCACAAGGTGCGGGAGCTTGAGCGTACTTACGGGATCCTTCGCGCGCAGGCCCACACTCCTACAGAATCGCTGACGTTGATCGAGAAGTTGCTGGGAGAGAGATGAGCGGGGAAATGACGGGGTCGGACACCGACGCCCTGGCATGGTTCAAGAGCAGTTACAGCGCTGGTGACGGGGGCCAGTGCGTCGAGATTGCGGCTGGGATAGGTGCCATACGCGTCCGCGACTCGAAAGACACGACCCGTACCGCACTGGCCGTACAACCCATGGCGTGGACCGCGTTCGTCGAGTTCGCGGCACTCTGACAGGGCAGGGTCCTGGGCGGGTGTGTGCCAGCCAAGGACCCTGCACGTGTCCGTCTCGCGCAGCACTCTCAGTGGCCTCGATGCCGATTTCACAAGGCGTCGTGTCGGCGCGGGTCGGCCAGAACGCTCAACATCCGTACAAAGGCGCTCAGTTCGCGGCGCGTTGCCTTCCCGGAGCTGACGATCAGCATCCTGCCGGACCCGGCCGCCGTACGTCCGAGGGCAAGGACGGCAGGGTAATGGCGAGCGCCCGACTCGGCCGCACAGGGCGTGCGTTGCAGCTGGCTCGCCTGCCAACCGTCACTAACATGAGGCGGCCCAAACTGAGCGGACAAAGCTGGGTCACTGGAGGGCGGAGTTACTGTAAGTTCCTGCTATGAATCAGGGCAAAGTGAGCGAGAACCCAGAGTCGCGCTTCTCCGCAGTGCTGGTGGGCTCAGCCAGGCTTCCGGGCGTGCGTATCCACAGGGAGGTGTACCTCCGGAAGGCGCTGGCACGCTATTGCTCCGAGGACGAGATCCGCCTGGCCATCGAAGAGACCCCCGCAGCGGCGGGTATCTCTATCGACGTTCTGGGCAAAGCGGCCAACGACTCCATCCGCTATGAGACCACCAAGGTCAGCGCGCTCTCCGCCGCTGCCGGGCTACCCGGTTTCTTCGCGCTTCCCGCCACCGTGCCGGCCGACATGGCCCAGTACTTCGGCCACATGCTGCGTATCGTGCAGAAACTCGCCTACCTCTACAGCTGGCCCGATCTGTTCTCCGACGACGGCGATGACGTCGACGACGCGACCATGGGGGTGCTCACGCTGTTCTTCGGCGTGATGTTCGGTGCACAGTCGGCGAACGTCGCTGTGGGGAAGGTCGCCGAAATGATGGCGAAGGAGGTCGCCAAGAAGCTGCCCCAGAAGGCACTCACCAAAGGTGTCATCTACCCCATAGTGAAGAAGGTCGCGGCCTACATCGGTGTTCAGATGACGAAGCAGACCTTCGCGAAGAGCGTCTCGAAGGCCATCCCTGTCATCGGGGCCGCTATTTCCGGCGGACTCACCTTCGCCACCTACCTTCCCATGGCCAAGCGGCTGAAGAAGCACCTCTCCGAATCGGAACTGGCGAAGCCGACACGCCGAGTCGTGGTTGTGGAAGCTGAGGTGGTTCACGAGTCTGTCGCCACAGAACGCGCTGAGCAGCTTGACCACCTATGACCAGCGGTTGGCCGTCCGACTGGCGCCGCACGAAATCTTGACCCGACGCCCGACGCCTCAGGAAAGCGGGGGCAAGGCCAGGCACTGCTTGGACGGACCGGCCTGGTTCAAGAGCAGTTACAGCGCTGGCAACGGCCGACGAATACGTCGAGGTCGCCGCCCGCCTCGGCAGGGTTCACGTCCGCGACTCGAAGGACACAACGGGTACCGCACTGGCCGTACAACCTGCCGCGTGGACCGCTTTCGTTGAGTTCGCGGCCCTCTGAGACGGTGTTCAACGAGCACCCCTAACAGTCGTTTCGCGCCCGCCATCTCCACGAATTGCTCGGCCTGCCCACCGACGAGGCCACGGTGAACGTCACCCGCTCCCGCCTCGGACGACTCGTCCGCCAAGGCATCCTCACCCGGCCCGGACGCGGCCAATACGAGAAACGGATTTAACGCCCTCTCGCTACCAAAGGCGCTGAATCGTGACGGTGTTGGAGATTGGGCGCGCATCCAGCGGCAGTTTCCAGGCGCAGGTGTCCACCAGGTTTGTGAACAGCTCCTGCTCCTGAGCGGCGTTGACTTGCAGGTAGTAGAGCGATTTCTTGGAGCCGACGGGCGACCTTTGGACCTCGCGTTTGGTTGTGTAGCTGCTCGTTTCTTCGCCGGGGAGGATGGATTCCTTGGGGCAGTAGACAGAGTGTTCCGTGCCCTTCTCGCCGACGTTGTCTTCCTGGCTGATGAAGTAGTACTTCGTCCCCTTCGACGGCGGGCAGAGCACCGTGGTGGTCGTCTCGAAAGTGCTGCCGACCTGATCAGGTGCGTTGATCTGTACGGCACGGTCATTGCACCGTATTGGCGGAGGTGTCTCGGTGTTGGTCGGTGTCGGTGGAGGTGTCACGTCATCGTCGAAGATTTCGGTGACAATGGGGACGCCCAGGGTGGCTACCGCCCCGATGGCCGCCGCACAGAGCGTGACGGTGAGTGGGGTGAGCCAACGGCGCGGACGAGGTGGGCTATCCGGCTCCGGCTCCGGCTCTGACTCCGGATCCGTCGTACTCGCAGAGGCCATGCCTTCCCTCTCGCTGTAGCCGTGAGATAGCTGTCATCTACGTAAACGTCAGAAAAAAGCCTTTGGTTACAGTGATATAGACGTAAATGATGTACGCACGCACCAAGGAAGTCCTCCGTGGGCAGCACGAACAGGCCACAGCGCACGCCAACGACCTGCGACACCAGCTCCTGGAGCTGACCGCTGCCCTCACTGAGGCCGAGGACAGACTCGCCGAGCCAGCCACACCCGGAAGAACTCGGTCTCGCTGGCCCTGGTCCCGTGCGACGGCTTCCATGAAGCTGCGCGCGTTGGCGGGGGAGCGCAGCAGGTAGACGGTCTCCTGTCAGGAGCCGTAGTCATCAGCGGACATCAGGACCCTGAACGCCGGACCCCTGTGGCGGGTCGAGCGGGACGATCTCCCGGTCGAAGAAGTCGTAGAAACCCTCACCACGCTCGTAGAGCGTGTCGAATCCGAGGCACGTTTCCCGGATCAGGGCCGGCTCGGTGAAGCGGTTGGCGCCTGCCGCGTTCCCGTCATCGTCGTAGACCACCTCGTACATGGCCACGTCGCCGACAATCACCACCTCCGGGACCGGGCGTTCCTTCTCGATGTCCGAGATCTTGCGGGCATCGAGCACTCTGATGTCGTCGCCCAGGTCCACGCGCACCCGCAGCACGAAGAACTCCCACTGCACGTACGGCGTGATCGGGAACTACACGACGCGAAGGCGGCGGTGTGGAATGCCGAGTTGCGCCGCTTTCTGGAGTTCCTGGGCGTAGTCGTCGCGCCTCTCCTGGGCGAGGGAAAGCGCCCTCGTCCAGTCACCGGCGACGAAAGCCTCCCAGCTGGCGAAGCCTCGCTCCTTGAAATGCTGTCCGCGTTCGAGCTTGTTCAGGAAGTCGATGCCGCTGTTGTAGATCCGGCCGAAGTCCGCGTGATACGTGGGGCGATCCATGCGCTCATAAATACCGCTGGGGAAGGAATCAAACACTGGGGATATCCGGTTTCGCCGCGACGAGCATGTTCCTCGGGATGACCACGAGTCGTTCATCCGCCCCGATCGAGACCCCGGCGGGCAGGTTCGCGCCGAGCGACTGGGTGAGGTCCCGGCCGATGACGGCGATGTCTCCGTTGGCGAGTTCCCAGATGTCGGGGCAGTCAGGGGTGCCGGTCGTGTTCCCCAGCTCTTGAGGTGATTTTCCTAGACGCCGTTTGAAAGTCGTGTCCGGATCCGCTTCCCATGGCCTGGTCGCAGCCGTCGCCCCCTCGATCGGTCGGGTGTCGTACTGTAGCGGCCGACAAGCTTGCCTGACCATGCGTCAAGTCTGGTCCGCGCTCGAAATGGTGCCGCGCCATGCCTCCTTGTCTCATCTCTCTCAAGAGTGGAACGATATTGATCGGGAGAAGGAATCACACCGGCACCTGACAAGTGCTGCTTTTCCGCCACGTTGTCGAAAAAACGAGTGATGTGGAGGGTGTCGTGGACCTCGAGGTGACCGCGCTCGCACAAAGCGCAGGAACCACCTTGGTCACGCTGATGGCAACGGATGGCTGGCACCGTACTCGCGACGGGCTCACACAGCTCTGGCGTCGGACGCAACCCGAGCGTGCCGGGACCGTGGCTGCCGAGTTGGAGGCCGGCCGCGAGGACGCTCTGGCCGCCATGGTGGCGAATGACCAGGAGACGTTGGACGAACTGCGTCTGCAGTGGCAGGGGCTGTTACGGCGCCTGATCGTCGCCCGGCCCACCGCCGCCGAGGAACTGCGCAGGCTGCTGGACGAAGTCGATCCCGATGGCGCGGCTGCCCGGCACGTCACGCAGCACGCCACCGCCTCCGGTCAGGCCCGGGTCTACCAAGCGGGACGAGACCAGCACATCACCGAGCGATGACTGGTGGGATGGACGCTCACGCCGAGGACCGAGGGCGTGTCTACCAGGCGTCGGGCGACCAGCACATCAACGAACACCACCATCACGGCGGCGGCACGACAGGGCCGAGTGGCCCGGACTCGGTGCGCCGCTGCGGTCGGGCGCACCCCGGGCGTGCTGCGCGACCGCACCGAGGTCATGGAACGCCTCGGGCAAGCGTCGAGGCCGGTCGCGGCGGCGACGTCTACGTGCTGTACGGCATGGGCGGCTGCGGCAAGACGGCGGTCGCCTGTGCCCTCTTCGCGGTGGCTACCGGCGACGGCGGCCGGGTGGGCCTGTGGGTCAACGCCTCCGACCATGCGAGCCTGCGCGCCGGCATGCTGGCCGTCGCGGCGGACCGGGGGGCGAGTGACGGCGAACTGCTGGCTGCCCGCAACGGCCTCCGTCCAGCGGCAGATCTCGTCTGGCAGTATCTCGACCACTCCGCCGAGCCGTGGCTGCTGGTCCTCGACAACGCCGACGAGCCGGAGATCCTGCGGGACGGCAGCTGGCTGCGCACCAGCCCACGCGGCACTGTCGTGGTGACCACCCGCCGGGCAGCCGCTCGCTGGTGGCCGGGGGCCGAACTGCAGCACATCGGCGTGCTGCCGCGCGAGGACGCCGCACTCGTGCTGTGTGACCTCGCCCCGCACAGCGGTACGGCGGAGCAGGCGGCGCAGATCGCGGACCGGCTCGGGCGGCTGCCACTCGCCCTTACCCTGGCCGGCGGCTTTCTCTCCCATCAGGTGCTCGACCCCTGGACGATGGATGCCTACGGGCATCACCTTGACTTAGACGAACGAGTCCAGCTCATCGACCAGGGGGCTGACGCGCTGTCCGAGGCGGACCCGCGGCACCTGGTCGGCATGACCTGGCAGCTGACACTCGACGCGTTCGAGGCGCGAGGGCTGCCCGAAGCGGCGGCACTGCTCAGGCTGCTGGCCCGGCTCGCTCCGGAGCCGCTGCCGTTGTACGTGCTCAACCGCGCCGACATCAGTGGCGTCCTCCCCCGTGCCCGTACCGAAACAGCGCTGAGAGCCCTGCTCGACCAGTCGCTGACCGAACTGGTCGACGTTGGCGTGCGCTGCGTACAGAGTCATGGAGTACTTCTCGACAGCGTCTCGGCGGCGACACCCGCGGAGCGGTTGCAGGCACTCGACTCGACGGCCGTCCGGCTGCTCGACGGGGCCGTTCCCGCCGTACCTGACGCGGGCCCCTACGATCCGCGGCTGCGACTGCTGGTACCTCATGCGCTCGCCCTGCTGGGACGCATCGGCGAACCGTCGGCTCTGTCCGATGCCCTGTCCGTCGCGACGCGACTGTCGGTCGCCCTGCACCGCACGGGCGACTACCTCTCGGCCTGGGAGACCTCCCGTATCGCGGCGGACCTCGCGCAGCCGCTGCTCGGCGCGGATCACCGTCTCGTACTGGCCGCCCGTTCCAGGGCCGGCCGGGCGTTGTTCCGACTGGGCAGGTACGCCGAAGCCGAGTCGTCGCTGCGCGGTGTCCGTGCCGCCCAGGAGAGACTCTTCGGGGCCGACGACCCCGACACCCTGGACAGCGGCTACGGCCTTCAGCTCGTGCTGGCAAACCTCGGCAGACGCGAGGAGTCACTGGCACTTCTCCGGGCCACCGTCGCCGGTCGGCGCACAACACTGGGCCCCGCGCACCCCATGACCCTGCGCGCCCGCGCCAGTCTGCTGGAGATGCTGCCCGCCTCCGAGGTGGTGACCGAGGAAGGCGGCGCGCTGCTTTCGCTGCCGTCGGAGTGCGCCCGGCTCCTCGGCCCCGATCACACGGTGACGCTGGGCGCAGGACACAACCACGCCTGGGCGCTGTACCTACTGGGCCGCTTCGACGAGGCCGACGAGGAAATACGGCTGGTCGCCGAAGCGTATGTGGGTCGCTTCGGGCCCGAGTACCCGGTCGTGCTCGCGGCCCGGCAGCTCTACTCCCGAACGCGATCCGCGCTCGGCCACGTGGACGTGGGGATCGAGCTGATGACCGATGTCCTCGCACGGCGGGAGCGCGGCCTGGGCCCCGAACACCCCTTCACGGTCGCGAGCCGTCGGTTGCTGGACGAGTACCGATCGGGCCGATGGCGCCCGCCACGACCGCCCGGCGGATGACAGCGGGCTGCGTGACTGCCCGGTGATGCTCAGTGTTCGGGCACCCGTAGGATTGGCAGGTCGCGCGTATCGCCGCCTATCCGAATCTCCGGATTTCGCCCTACGATCTGGACCGGTGGTCGGCCTCGTGCCCGTGGCGGCGGACCGTACCCAGTGGGTCGAGCCGGTTGCCTCCTCCGGGCGTGGGGGAGAGGGCGCGCCGGCACACGGCAGGAAGCGAAGCGCGAAGGGGGACGGGCCGTGCTCGGCTCAGAGCTTCACGACCACGACGCGGTCGGCGCACAGCTTGCGCATGTCGTCCTCGTCCGACGTGAACACGGTGACCGGGCCGGGCTGCCGCAGTGCGACGGCGGCGAGGGCCGCGTCGATGGCGTACTTGTGGCCATGCAGGCCCGTCTCCTTGAGGAGGCGGATCGCCTCGCCGGCGACCTCCTCGGTCACCGCTTGGACGTGGATCTGGGAGAGCGCCCACTGCCAGGACGGGAGATAGCGCGTCGGGTCGTAGGCCTCGATCAAGGTCATCGATGTGGTCATGACTCGGATGCCGGCCTTGAGGGCGTCCTTGATGCGCATGCCCATTCGGCGCTCCCCTCGGACCCACTGGGACAGACCCTCGCTGTCGAGCAGGTAGACCACCTCGCCCGTCACGCGGCGTTCCGAGACCGCTCAGGTGCCTCCTCGGCTGCGGCACGCTCGGCGCGGGCGAGTTCCGCATGCCTGCGCTCGATCTCCCGGCGCTCCGCCTCCGCCTCGGCCATCTCGGCCTCGGTGACCTCGCCGTATTCCTTCTCCCACCAGTCGACCGCCTCGCTGAGGCGCTCCCGCTCCCGCTGGCGCTCTATGGCGTGCGTGACATAGCGGCTGAAGCCGCCGGGGCCGACCTCGGCCCGGATGGCCTCGGCAAGCTCCTCGGGAAGAGTCACAGTGTATTTCTTGGTTGCCATACCATCGACCATACCGAGGGGTGGGCCGGGTAGCCAGCTGACAGCAGGCATTGCACACGATCGAGTACAAGCGGCGGGAGAGCCCGCCAGATGGAGAGCGTGACCGGTAATGGCCCAGCAGCAGCCCCTCCTCCGCGATGTCATCGACATCAAAGAGAACATCTCCACCTCGGACTTCGTGCTGTCGCTCGCCGAGGCGACGACACCCGAGGGCGCACAGAACGCGCTCAAGGACTACGTCGTCACCGAGCGGCTGCTGGAGAACTTCGACGAGGCGCTGGCACTCATCAAGTCCTCGCTCGACGGGCACCGCTCCAAGGCGGCCTACCTGCACGGCTCGTTCGGTTCCGGTAAGTCGCACTTCATGGCCGTGCTGTACGCGCTGCTCAGCGGCGACCCGGCCGCCCGTGCCCGTACCGAGTTCGACCCGGTGCTGACCAAGCACGAGTGGCTGACCACGGACGGCAAGAGGTTCCTGCTCGTGCCGTACCACATGCTCGGCGCGAAGGCCCTCGAACAGCGGGTGCTCGGCGGGTACGTCACGCACGTCAAGAAGCTGCACCCCGACGCTCCGACCCCGCAGGTGTACCGGACCGACTCCCTCTTCGCCGACATCCGCGCCAACCGTGCCACCTACGGGGACGAGGCGGTCGTCCGAGGTCTGGGCGGCGGCGACGCGGGCGACGGTGAGACGGACGAGTGGGGTGAGGGCTTCGCCTGGACCCCGCAGCTCCTCGACACCGCCCTCGCCGCCGAGGAGAACCACGAGGGGGGCACCCCGCTCAACCTCCGCAACCCCTCCACCCCGGCCGAACTGCGCGCCAAACTGGTCAACGACGCCGGCACCAACCTTTTCCCCGGCTTCGCCAGGAACGCCATCGAGAACGAGCACGGCTTCATCTCCCTCGACGCCGGTCTGTCCGTCATCGCCGAGCATGCCAAGTCACTCGGCTACGACGGGTTGATCCTTTTCCTGGACGAGTTGATCCTCTGGCTCGCGACGCTCATCCACGAGCAGAAGTTCGTGGCCCGTGAGGCCAGCAAGATCACGAACTTCGTGGAGGGCGGTGACGCCCGGCGTGCCATCCCCGTCGTGTCGTTCATCGCCCGCCAGCGTGACCTGCGTGAACTCGTCGGCGAAGAGGTGTCGGGAGCGGCGGAGGCGTCCATCCAGGACACCCTGAACCTGGCTTCCGGCCGGTTCGACAAGATCACCCTGGAGGACCGCAACCTTCCGCAGATCGCTCACGCGCGCATCCTCAAGCCGAAGGACGCCGACGCGGAACAACTCGTCGACGCTGCCTTCGAGCAGACCAAACGGGTCGGCACCCAGGTCTGGGACACCCTCCTCGGCTCGGAGAAGGGCACCACCGGCGCGGACGCCGAGTCCTTCCGGCTGACGTACCCGTTCTCACCGGCGTTCATGGACACCCTCGTCCACATCTCGTCCGCCCTGCAGCGCTCCCGTACCGGTCTGAAGCTGATGGGCGAACTCCTCGCAGACCACCGCAACGAGATCCGCCTCGGGCAGCTCATCCCCGTCGGTGACCTCTACCCGGTGATCTCGAAGGGCGGCGACAAGCCGTTCACCGACAGCCTGAAGGTCGTCTTCGAGGCCGCCGACAAGCTGTACAAGACCAAGCTGCGGCCCTATCTCCTCAGTTCGTACGACATCACCGAGGACGACGTCGAGCAGTACGTCAACCGGCCCGAGTCCATCACCGACCCGCAGCGCACCAACCGTTGCCGGATGTTCGTCGGCGACAACCGCCTCGTGTGCACCCTGCTGCTGTCCGCGCTCGCGCCCAGCGTGCCCTCCCTGGCGGAGCTGACCATCCGACGGCTCGGCGCGCTCAACCACGGGTCGGTTCTCGCGCCCATCCCGGGCGCCGAGGTCGGGATCATCAAGAACAAGGTCGCCGAGTGGGCGGCCAGGTTCCCCGAGATCAAGGAGACCGGCACCGACGCCAACCCCGGCGTACGGCTGGAGCTGTCCGGCGTCGACGTGGACTCCGTCATCGCCAACGCCCAGGTCAACGACAACCCCGGCAACCGGGTCGCCCTCGCCCGGCGCCTGCTGTCCAAGGAACTGGGCGTCGAGCACGGGCAGTTGAGCGACCTGCTCGGCTTCACCTGGCGCGGTACCTCCCGCACCGCCGAGATCGTCTTCGGCAACCTCGCCGACGAGGACGAGCTGCCCGACCACGACCTGATGCCGCAGGAGGACGGCCGCTGGCGTATCGCCATAGACCTCCCCTTCGACGAGGGGGAGTACGGGCCTCGCGAGGACGCCATCCGAATGCAGCGGCTGCGCGAGCGCCAACAGGGCGAGCGGTCCCGTGTCGTCGCCTGGCTGCCCGCACATCTGTCCGCGCAGCGCTTTGCCGACTTCCGGCGTCTCGTCGTCATCGACAAGGCCCTCGCCGACGAGCACCGCTTCGACACCCAGTACGCCGGACACCTCAACGCCGACAACCGCAGCCGCGCCAAGGGCCTCCTCGAAACGCAGCGCGAGGCTCTGCTCAAGCAGGTCAGAGGCGCCTTCAAGCAGGCCTACGGGCTCGCCCAGAAGCAGGCCGCCGACGTCGTGCCCGACTTCGACGACCACCTGGTCCCGCTGCCCGATGTCGACGGCCTCACCCTGTCCTTCGGGCAGAGCCTGCACGACGGCATCCGGCACGTCGCGGGCAAGCTGCTCACCCACCAGTACCCGGCGCACCCCGACCTCGACGTCGACGGCACCGGCATCGCCGTCAAATCCGCGGACACCCGCAAGGTGTTCACCCATGTGCGGGCCGCCGCCGAGGCGCGTGACGGGCGAGTGGAGGTCCCGGCCGTCGATCGGAAGCTCATGCAGCGGATCGCCGGGCCCCTGCGCCTCGGGCAGCAGAAGGAGGCGTACTTCGAGCTGTCCCGCTACTGGGCCGACCACTTCCGTCAGCTCGCCAGCGCCCAGGGCAGCACCGGGGACCTGTCCCTGATCACCCTGACCGACTGGACGGACAAGCCCGACCCGCGCGGCCTGCCCGAATTCCTCGCCCGGCTGGTCGTCGCCGCGTTCGCCGAGATGGACGACCGGGTGTGGGTGCGCGGCGGCACCGTACTCGACCCCGCGCCCGAACTGTCCGCGATCAAGGACCATGACGCGCTGCGCAGCCAGCCGCGGCCTGCCGAGACGGACTGGGACACCGCGCGGCAGCGTTTCGAGACGATCTTCGGAGCCAAGCCGCCCGCTCTACGGCGCGGGCGAATGATCAATCAATTCGCCCGCCAGATCGTCGAGGCCGCCCGCACGTACCGCGACCACGCGGCCGACCTGGTGCACCAACTGGAGGCCCACGCCTCCTTCCTCGGCCTCGACCAGACCGCCGACTCCGGACGGCTCGCCCTCGCCCGCCGTTCGCTGCAACTGCTGGACGCCGTCATGGCGGAGGCGGGCAAGGGCGCGGCCGGGGCGAAGAAGACCGTGGAGGCTCTCGCCTCCTTCGACCTCGGCGACACCAGTGCGGACCGGTACGGGACGTCCATCAAGCAGGCCCGAAGCGTCGCGGAGGCGATCGCCTCCGCGCCCTGGAGCACCCTCGAACTCGCCGCCGGACTCGGCCCCGAGGGCGCGGCGCTACTCGACTCGCTGCGCAACGTGGCCCGCGACGACCAGCGCACCGCGGACCTGCGTGACGCCCTGGCCCGCACCCAGCGCGAGGTCGTCGCCCTCGTGAAGCGCAGCCAGGCCGTCGCCCAGCCGCCCGCGCCCGTCGCGCCGCAGCCCACGGCCGACGACCTGGACCTGGGCAGGCCGACGAGCGATCCGCGCATCCCCTTCACCCCGCCGGCGACACCCACACCGGCCTCCTCCAGCAGCGGCTCCGCGCGAACGGCCGGTGGCCGCCGTACGACCGTGGCACGCGCCGCCGCCGACCTCCAGGCGGAACTGTCCGAACTGGCCGCCCGCCACCCCGACGCGACGATCGAGATCACCTGGAAGGTCGTCGAATGACGGACACTGTCGCCGCCGCCCCGGGCGCCGTCCGGCTGAACACCGCGACCGTCACCCAGTACCTGTCCTCGCAGTCATCCCTCGCCGCCTCTCTGACGGGAGACGGCGGGGGCAGGCGCCGGGTCGTGCTGCTGCGGTCCGCGCTCCAGTGGGACGGGCCCGCCGAACCCGCCTGGGGCGAGGGCCGGACGGCCTGCGTCGCGGTGGCTCCCTCCCCGCTCGCCGTCCACGAACTCGTCCTCGACCATCTGACGGGCCGACGCCCCGGCCCCGCCGTCCTGGTCGTCCTCACCGACCGCGAACAGAACGAACTCGACCCGGCGATCACCGCCCGCGTCCACAAGCAGCGCATCGACATGGTCGACAGCTGGGACGTCGTGCGGGAGGCGTTCGGTGCCCGGCAGATCGACCCGCGCCTGAAGGACGTCAACTGGGCCGCCGAAGCCCTGCTCGACGCCACCCCGCCGGGCGGTTGGCAGCCGGTGCCCGGTGGCTGGCTGTCCCGGCAGTACGCCCTCACCGCGCTCGCCCAGCGCCGCCTGCGCCTCGGCCGCTACGACACCGAGGACGGCCCGCGACGCCTCGGCGAAGACCGGCTCGACGCGCAGACCCTGCTGCACTGGTCGACCGGGCCCGGCGCCCCCGAGCGGCTGCTGGGCCTACGAGGGCCTGAGCGCGCCGGCCTGGCCGCCTTCCTCGGCGAGGAGGACCAGGCCGGTCTCGCCGGACGCGCTCTGCTCGCTCTCGTCGACGCCGAGCGCGGTTCGGACGCCGCAGCCTTCGGCCTCGTGTGCGCGGCCCTGTGGCAGCACGCCGAAACTGCCCCCGAGACGTATCAGTCCCGGGGCCGTGCCGAACGCTACTTCGGCGATCAGCCCCCGGCTGTCGGGGAACAACTCGACGCCCTGGTGGGCGTCTTCGGCCGGTCCGCCGAGGAGTACGTGAGCACGCTGCTGACGGCCGGACACAGGGGCGGCGGCATCGACGCCGACCAGGCCCGCGAGGCGCGCCGCACCAGCGGCATCGTGCTCGACCGGGCTGCCGTACTGGCCCGCCAGTTCGGCGCGGAGGCGGCCGTCGCGTCGAGCCCCGTCCTGCGCGGCGGCATGGAAGCCCGGTTCACCGCCATCGGCCGGGCGCTCGCGGCGGGCGACACGGCCGCGGTCGCGGAGGCCGTCGGACGGCTCGCGGACCACAGACTCGCCACCGATCCGGAGGAGTCCGCCCGCATCGAACGCGCCCGCATGGGGCAGCGCCTCGCCCGCTGGCTGGCCACCGACCCGTCCGCCGACGCACCCAGCGTCGGCGACGCCATACAGCGGCACACCGCCGAGACCGGATGGGCCGACCTCGCCCTGGAACACATCGAGGCCGGCGGCGACCCGGACTCCGTTCTCAAGGCCGCCTACGACACGCTGGGCACGCGCGTCAGGGACCGGCGGCGGCAGATCGACGCGTCCTTCGCGCGCTCGCTGGCCGGCTGGACGCAGGACGGCACCCCGCCCGGCGGCATGCTCACCGTCGAGACCTTCCTCGACCGGGTGGTCGGGCCCGTCGTCCGGCGCGGGGAGGAACGGCGGGTGCTGCTGCTCGTGCTCGACGGCATGAGCGCGGCCATAGCGAACGAACTCGGCGAGGAACTGCGCCGCTCCTGGGCGGAGTTCGACCCCCTGGCCGAGGACACTCCGCGTCGGCGGGCGATGGCCGCCGCGCTGCCCACGGTGACGGCCGTGTCCCGGACCTCGCTCTTCGCGGGCATCCTGATGAAGGGCACTCAGGCCGACGAGAAGAGGCTCTTTCCCGCGCTGAAGCTGTGGAGCGGGGCACCGGCCGCCGTCTTCCACAAGGACGACCTGCGCACCGAGACAGCGGGTGACACCTTCGGCCAGGCCCTCACCGGAGTGCTCACCGACGGCAGGACCCATGTCGCCGTCGTCCTCAACGCCATCGACGACCGCCTCGCCAAGGAACAGAAACTCGGCGACGGTACCTGGCGGGTCGACGACGTACCCGGCCTGCGCGAGCTGCTCCGGGTGGCGGCGGCCCAGGGCATGGCGGTCATCGTCACCAGCGACCACGGCCACGTCGTCGACCGGCACGGTACGAAGGCCGACGCGGCCACCGAACCGCAGTCCGCGCGCCACCGCCTGCCCGGCGGCGGCCCGCTCGGCGAACGGGAGATCGCTCTCTCCGGGCCGCGTGTGGTCTGGCCCGACCCGGGCGCGTCCATCGTCGCCCTCTGGGACGCGGACTCCCGCTACACCGCCCTCAAGGCCGGCTACCACGGCGGGGCGTCTCTCGCCGAGTTCACCATCCCGGTGCTTGCCTTCCTGCCGTTCGGGGCGGAACCGCCCAAGGGATGGCGAGAGTTGGGGGACCAACGGCCGCCTTGGTGGGCTCCGGAGGAGGCGGGGAGATCGGCATCGGACGAGCGTTCGACTCGGCTTGCCGGTGTGGCTCCGAAGAAGGCGACGGCGAAGCCCCGCAAGAAGCAGCCCGATCCGGAGTCGCTGCCCGACGCGCTGTTCGACGTGATGCTGACCGCCGGGGGAGACGACGCCCTGCTCACACCGACCGTCGTCTCCCGGACCGAGGTGCTCGTGGCGGCGCTGCTCGACTCGGAGACGTATCAGGGGCAGCTCGAAGGTCTGGCGCGCAAGCCGCAGCAGGAGCAGGTCCACAAGGCCCTCGCCGCCCTGCTCGACGCCGGTGGCACCCTGCCCGTGACCGCGCTCGCCCAGCGCGCGGGCCTGCCCACCAACCGGGGCGACGGCTTCGCCGCGGTGCTCCGGCAACTCCTCAACTACGACGGCGTACAGGTGCTGGAAACCCTGCCGGACGGGCGCACGCTACGGCTCCACGATGCGCTGCTGCGTGAGCAGTTCGCCCTCAGGACGGGCTGACAGACTCGGGGTGCCTCTGGCGTTCGCCCGAAGGCATCCCGAGCCGTGTGTTCGCTGCTCGTGGATCGCTGTTCCCACGCAGAAGTCTCACTCGCGTAGGCGGTGAACGTAGCCCACTGCTCCCGAGGGAATGCCAGCGCTGCCTTCACCCGGGCCCAACGTCATTGCGGATCTTTACAGTTGTTCCACCGGCCGCGCCCGTGCGGCCGGATCCGTTCTCGAAGGAGCTCCTAAGGTGCCTATACGAAGACGTGCGGCGAGTGCCGCGCTGGTCTTAGCGGCCGCGTCGTTCAATCTGCTCGGTGCCCCTGGCACGGCAGCGGCACAGCCCCAGGGAGGCATCGTCCTGCCCGTGCGGTCGCACTGGCAGACCCTCGCCGACAGCCGCCATGTATATGTCAGCTCGCCCGGCGATGACGCGGTGCTGGCCACCGACCACGACGGGCAGGTCGTGAAGAAGGTGGAGGGTCTCGACGGGGCGCGGGGCATGGCCGAGTCGGCCGACGAGTCCACCCTGTACGTTGCGCTCCCCGACGCTGACGCGATCTCCGTCATCGACACCGCGACCTTGACCGAGACACGGCGCATCCCCACCGGGACCGACACCGAACCGGAGAGCGTAGCCCTCGCCGGCGACCGGCTGTTCTTCGGCTACCAGGCCACCGTCTTCGACGCCGGTATCGGGTCGGTCGCCATCGCCGAGGCGAGCCCGACCGTCCGCCTGGACGACAACCCCGTCTGGTACGGCAAGCCGCGGCTCGCCTCGTCGTCGGGCGCGCCCGACCGGCTCGTCGCCGCGGAGAGCCAGGGCGCGGCGGGCCTGCGTGTGTACGACGTGGGCTCCGGCACGCTTCAGGAGACCGCCTACAGCGACGCCGTCGGCGGTGTCGATGACGTGGCGGTGACGCCGGACGGCAACAGTGTGATCACCGCGAACGGCTCCAACTACTACCACCAGCGGTGGCGCCTGTCGGACCTGACGGAGGAGGCCCAGTACGACACGGGCCCCTACCCCAACTCCGTCGCTGTCGACTCCCACGGCACGGTCGCCGCCGGGATCGTGGCGGGAGGGGACTGGGACATCTACCTCTACCGCGCGGGAGAGACCACCGCATACCGCACGGTCGCGTTGTCGTGGCCGTACATGGATCTGCTTCGCCGGGGCGTGGCCTGGGCGCCCGACGGCAACCGGCTGTTCGCCACCCGCTTCCCCTACTCGGGCGAGGTCATCCTCGACATCGTCACCGACGTCGCCAAGGCATCCAGCACGATCACTCTGTCCGCCCCGCCGACGAACCCCGTCGGCACGCCGGTCACCGTGACGGGGAGACTGACCTCCCTGATCCCCTTCCTCAAGCACGGAACGGTCACGGTGACGCGCAACGGCGTGGAGCTGCCGGATGTGAAGGTCGCACGGGACGGCACCTTCCACTTCTGCGACACCCCGCCTGACTGGACCACGTATTCCCAGTACACGGTCACCTATGCGGGCGACGCCACGCATGTGCCTGGCACGGCGAACGTCACGGTCGAGTTCGTCAGCTGACCGGGCCGGGCAGTTTGCCGATCCCGTCACAAGGGGCTGGTGTCCCGGAGGACACCGGCCCCACACCGCGCCGACGTACGAATGTCGTTGGCTTTGCCGGTCCAACCTGACGCTCACCTAGCGGGACCGCCACCCGCCGCGTCAGGACACGAACGCCCGCAGCAGTTTCGCGAACGTCGTCAGCTCGTCGATCATCTCCTGCGGAAGCGGCTTCTCGTCGAAGTGGGCGATCCGGTTACGGATGTCCTTCACCCGTTTCAGGCGGCCGATGAACTGTTCCCTGGGCATGTTGGGCCACTTCAGGGCTTCCCAGTTGGCGTCGGCGCTCTCGGCCAGCGACGTCTTCAGCTGGTCGCCGTCGAGGAGCCTCAGGTAGTCGCCGAACATGAGGTCGGAGACCTGCCCTGTGCGGTGGTCGGGCTTCTTGTTCGTCTGGACGGCCTTGACGGTCTCCTCGTCCAGCGCCGCGCCCAGGCAGCGGCGCAGCAGGGACTCGATCTCCCCGACGATGAAGAAGGGCCGCGCCGCGCCCTCGAAGCGGTCCGTGACGTCCGCGGCGGTGATGACGCCGGAGAGACAGCCGTCGTCGCCCCGGACCAGGAGATACCCGTGTTCGCGGATGACCGGCAGGGCGGAGAAGAACTCCTGGCGAGTGTCGGCGAGGGGAAAGGAGTCCTTCTCCATCGCGTTGTCCAGCGTCGGTTCCTTGCCCGCTTCGTACATCTTGGCGACGGACCCCCAGGTGACAACCCCATGGACATGCGCCATACCGGTGGTCACCGGGACCTGCGCGACGCCCTTCGTGCGCATCAGGAACGTAGCCTGTGGCAGGGGCGTGCCGGGACCGACGGACACCAGGCCACGCCGCGCCGACGGGATGTCCCCGAGCAACAGGCGCTGCGGAAGGGCGGCCGAGGGCAAGGCCTCCTCCGTCTCGTCCTCCTCCACGTCGGCGGGGGCGGCCCGCGCCGGGACGGACATGAGCGGCACCACGTCGACGTTGCTGCGCTGGCCGCACACGGCGAAGTCCGGCAGCGTCGTCAGCCCGGCGTCCGTGAGTGCCTGCGAGATGCGGTGCACCGTCCGATGGTCGCGGACTCTGACCTGGAACAGGTCGAGAATGTCCTGCACGGGGACGGTTCTGCCCTTCAGCGCGGCGAGGTCCGGCCCGCTCGGTGAGGTCGTCATCGGGCGTCGGCCTCCGCGAGGTCACGGAGCATGGTCCTCTTGCCCATGGCGGCGTGCACGAGATCCTGCAACTGCTTGGAACGGTCGCGGTAGAACCGTTCGTAGTCGTTGTCGCGGAGCGCTTCCGGATCGACGAGGTGGGTGGTGAGTACGTCGTCGAACCATTCGGGTCGCATGTCGGAGGCCGCGACCATGGTGGACAGATAGGACGCCGGCGCCCCCGTCATGTCCATCGCCGCACGGTAGGACAGGGGGGTCTTGTTCACGATGGAGTTCGTGGGCAGGCCCTCACTGTTGCCACGCCGGAACCAGGTCTTGGGGAAGATCTGCCGAACGTCCACGCCGTACTCGTCCAGCCTGCCTGGTTTGAGCGGGCTGTCCGTGTAGTGCAGGTCGACCGCCCCCTGCCTGATCAGCAGGGCGTAGATGCCCTTGTAGGCGGCGCTGTTGCGGGTGGTGAGGCTGTCGAGGCGGTCGGCGAAGAAGAAGGCGTCCGTGACGGTGTCGGGCGCCCGGTCATCTTGCGCGATCCAGGGGACGAACTGCTCGACGTCACGGGTGAAGCGGGTCTCGGTGGAGCCGCCGTACATCTCGCCGAGGACCCCGCACCAGTACCACTGCTCGGTCTTCTCCTCCGACCCCAGGCCGTCCAGCGCCGTATCGAGGATGGCACGGACGGCGGCGAGCGGGACGAGCTGAGTCTGGTACGGCAGATCCCTCGGGCGGACGATGCACTGCCGTTCCAGGAAGTCGCCCACCCAGGCGAAAGCATCAGCGAGTTTCGGCGCCAGGCGGATGAAGTCGGCCAGCGGGAGGTCCAGCAGGTCCCGGCGCTTGCACGACACCGTCGCCCCGGTGCGAGCCTGCTTCCGCTCCCAGGTGCGGACCAGGGCGATGGCCTGCAGGAAGTCGATGCTGCTCAGCCCGTTCTCGAGGCCGCTGTCCAGACGGCCGAAGACCGGGTACTTGGCCGCCAGCCCCTGCTTGATCTCCCGCCACACCTGGGGGAGTTGGTAGTAGTCCCCGGTCCGGTTCTCGTACTCGCGGTCCCCGGCGTAGGTCGCGGTGAGAAGTTCGAAGACGTTCAGGGGCACACCGCCCGTGTTGACCCGCTCGAACACCGCGCAGACGGCGTCCATGGAGGTGGAGGCGCCCAGCCGGATCATCGGGACCTGGAAGGCACGGATCTGCTGGAGGACCGACTCGTCGAACTGGCCCCACAGAGCCCAGTTCTGGTTCTCGTCCGCCTTGATGTACGACATCATCCACTGGTTCACGCGCTGGGCGTCGAAGACGAGGTGCAGAGGGAAGAGGCCGGCCGCGCACTCGCCCTCCGTGGTCCTCAGGTCCAGCACCACCGTGCGGTTGAAGTCGGTGCGGAGCACCTTGTCCGCCGGGACGGACAGGATGGCCTCGTCGCGGTCCGCGGAGGGGCCGACGGCCTTCGCGATGTCGACGTAGTACCACCGCTCGATGGGCTTGCCACGGGCGTCCGCGGTCTCCACCGGGGCGTCCAGCCACAGGGCCTGGAAGAGAGAGGTGAGGCGCTGCTGCCCGTCCAGAAGGAGGAGGTCCGCGGACGGATCGCCGTCCGGGCGTGCTCCGGTGAGCGTCCGGGAGCGGAAGCGGGTGGCGCCGCCGGTCTGCAGCGTCATCACCACGCCTAGCGGATAGTCGAGCGTCACCGTCGCGATGATGGCGCGGATCCGGTCGTCGTCCCATTTCCAGTTCCGCTGGAAGTCGGGCAACTGTAAGGAGCCTGACGCCACGTCCGCCAGTACGTCCTTCAGCTTCACATTGTCGAGTGCCGCCACGTTCGTCCCACTCCCACCCTCGTGTATGTACAGAGAGTGATTCCAGCAGCGTCTCCCGGTGACCGTCAACCGATTCAACGAAGGGAGCGCCTCGCCGCGCTGCCGCGGGAAGCGTGGCCCGACCCACGGCCACCCTCCTGTCCCCGTACTGGCCTGCCCGTGGAAATGGAAGACTGGTCGCTGTGAGCACCACCGGATCCCAGCGCCTCGCACAGGTGAGCGCCGCCCGCCGCCGTACCGTCATCGACGCGCTGCGGCGCGGTGCCGTACCCGACAGCGGACTCGACCTGCTGGCCACCGGACTCGACCGGTTCGAAGCAGCCCTGGACGCGGAACTGGACGCCGTGGCGTCCGGCGGCTCCGTGTTCAAGGCCGTGCGAGGTGAGTACGGGTCCGGCAAGACGTTCTTCACCCGCTGGCTGGGGGAGCGGGCCAAGCGCCGCAACTTCGCCGTGGCCGAGATCCAGGTCTCGGAGAACGAGACCCCGCTGCACCGGCTGGAGACCGTTTACCGGCGGCTCACCGAACGGCTCACCACCTCCAGTTTCCCGCCCAGCGCGCTGCGGCCCGTGGTCGACGCCTGGTTCTACGCCCTGGAGGAGGACGCTCTCGCGGCCGGAGCGACCGAGGAGGAACTGCCGAACGAGGTGGAGAGGCTGCTCGTCGCACGGCTCGCCGAGGTCTCCCGGCACGCCCCGTCGTTCGCCACCGCTCTGCGCGGCTACCGGTCCGCCCTCGCGGACGGCGACGAGGCGACTGCCGCGGCCGTCCTGGCGTGGCTGGGCGGCCAGCCGCACGTCGCGGCCTCCGCCCGCCGGTCAGCCGGGGTACGCGGCGACCTCGACCACTTCGGTGCGCTCGGGTTCCTGCAGGGGCTCCTCACCGTACTGCGCGACTCCGGGCACACCGGGCTGTTCGTGGTCCTCGACGAGGTGGAGACCCTGCAGCGGGTCCGGTCGGACGCCCGTGACAAGGCACTCAACGCGCTGCGGCAGCTCATCGACGAGGTCCACTCGGGCCGTTTCCCCGGCCTCTATCTGGTCATCACGGGCACCCCGGCCTTCTACGACGGTCAGCAGGGCGTACAGCGTCTGGCCCCGCTGGCTCAGCGGCTGGCCACCGACTTCACGACCGACCCGCGCTTCGACAACCCTCGCGCCGTGCAGATCAGGCTTCCTGGCTTCAACCAGGAGTCCCTGGTCGGACTCGGCCTCACCATCCGTGACCTGTACGCCGACGCCGCAGAGATGCCCGAGCGCGTGCGGAAGGTTGTCGACGACGCGTATGTCGCCGACCTCGCGGTGGCCGTCGGCGGCGCGTTGGGCGGGAAGGTCGGAGTGGCTCCCCGGCTGTTCCTGAAGAAACTCGTCGGGGACGTACTCGACCGCGTGGACCAGTTCGACGACTTCGACCCCCGACAGCACTACCGGCTCACCGTCGGCGGCAGCGAACTCACCGATGTCGAGCGGAACCTGGCCGCCACGGTGTCCGGAGACTCCGCGTCGGCCGATGACATCGACCTGGAGCTGTGATGGCGGACGCGGGAGTCCCGGCCGGGAAAGACCCGGGTGACGAGGACGTCGACGTCCTGGACCTACTCGACCCCGTCGTCCTGCATCACATCGTCAACACCCTTGGATGGCCCGATCTGCGACCGCTGCAGCGAGCGGCGATCACGCCGCTCATGCAGGGGCAGGACGCCGTACTGCTGGCTCCGACGGCGGGGGGCAAGACCGAGGCGGCCTGCTTCCCTCTGCTGTCGGCGATGACCGAGCAGAAGTGGACCGGCACGTCCGTGCTGTACCTGTGTCCGCTCAAGGCACTTCTCAACAACCTGGTCGTCCGTGTCAACTCCTATGCCCAGTGGCTGGGGCGACGCGCTGCCCTCTGGCACGGTGACACCAAGGAATCGCAACGGCAGCGCATTCGGGCCGAGGCTCCGGACATCCTGCTGACCACGCCCGAGTCGCTCGAAGCGATGCTGATCGGCGTCAAGACCGACCACGCCCGCCTGTTGGGAAGCGTCCGGGCCGTCGTCATCGACGAAGTGCACGCGTTCGCAGGGGATGACCGGGGATGGCACCTGCTCGCCGTGCTCGAACGGTTGGAGCGGGTCACCGGACGGCCCATCCAGCGAGTCGGGCTCTCGGCGACCGTCGGCAATCCGGCCGAGTTGCTGCACTGGCTGCAAGGCGCGGGCGTCGGCACCCGCACCGGTCAGGTGGTCGCCCCCGGAGTGCACCTGCCGGCCACCGACGGCAGCGGACACGGCGGCAAAGCGAGTCCCGAGCCGTCCAACAGACCTTCCGGCGAAGTGGAACTCGACTACGTCGGGTCCCTCGACAATGCGGCCAAACTCATCGCGGCGCTGCACAGAGGGGAGAAGCGGCTCGTCTTCTGCGACTCGCGCCGCCAGGTCGAGGAGTTGGGCGCGGCGCTTCGCGCGCGCGAGGTGACTGTCTTCCTGTCCCACGCCTCCCTCTCCGTCGACGAACGCACCCGCTCCGAGCAGGCGTTCGCCGAGGCACGCGACTGCGTCATCGTCTCCACGTCAACCCTCGAACTCGGCATCGACGTCGGTGACCTCGACCGCGTCATCCAGATCGACGCACCGACCACCGTCGCCTCGTTCCTGCAACGCATCGGACGCACCGGGCGGCGGTCCGGCACGATGCGGAACTGTCTGTTCCTGACCACCCGCAAAGAGACGCTGCTCCAGGCGGCGGGCCTGTTGCTGATTTGGTCGCGGGGCTGGGTGGAACCGGTCGTCCCGCCGCCAGAGCCGCGCCACCTGGTGGCCCAGCAACTGCTTGCCGTCACCCTCCAACAGCACAAGCTCGGCGACCGGTTGTGGGACCGGCAGTGGAACGGCCTCGCCCCCTTCGACAAGTCCGCTGCCCCCATCCTGCGCTTCCTCACCGAGGAAGGCTTCCTCGACAGCGACGGCGGAATGCTGTTCGTCGGTCCCGAGGCGGAACGACGCTTCGGTAAAAGGCACTTCATCGAGCTCACCGCCTCCTTCACCGCACCTCCGCAGTTCACCGTTCTGTCCGGACGCACGGAGATCGGCCGCACCGACCCGAGCGTGCTCACGGAGGAACGCCCCGGCCCCAGGCGGTTGCTGCTCGGCGGACGCAGTTGGCAGGTCACGTACATCGACTGGCTGCGCAAACGCGTCTTCGTCGAGCCGGCCGACGGCGGCGGAATCGCCAAGTGGATGAACGGCGGCGTCACCGGACTGTCGTACGCCCTGACGCGTGCCATGCGCGAGGTACTGCTGGGCACGGCCCCGCCGGTCTCCCTCACCCGGCGTGCGGAGGCATGCCTGGCCGAACAGCGCGAAACCGACGCACCTGACACCGTCCACCGGGGCGGCACGCTGATCACGCGCGTCGGCTCCGACGTCCGTTGGTGGACCTGGGCCGGTTACCGCGCCAACGCCACCCTGGCGGCCACCCTCCAGTCGGTCACGGACCCCCTGCAACGGCCCACCGACAGCTGGGTGCGCCTGCGCGAGAACCTCACCCCGGCCGCCTGGCGTGTGGCCCGTGAGAACGTCGGCGAGAACCTCGTCCTACCCGACGTGGACCGCCGGGCCGTACGCGGGCTGAAGTTCTCCGTCGCTCTCCCGGAACGCCTCGCCGTGGCCACGGTGGCGGCCCGCTTGGCCGACTTCGAGAGCGCCCGGTTGGTGCTCGGTGAGTCGGCGCGCTTTCAGTGGGACGGCTGAACCGGACGAGCCGCCAGAGCCGCTTCAGCCGGACGCCAGGTCTTCCTCAATAGTGACGACGCCCCCCATCCCGGGCCGCTCCAGGGCGGGGTGTTTCCTTACGTAGCCATCAAGGTAGCCACACAAGCGCACTCCCTACACGATTGCACAGGTCATTGCGCTGCGGTGACTCTCCCCGGCGGTACGGCCGGCTCGTCTGCCGCCTAGGGCCCATGACCAGGGAACATGCTGGTGAGGGGCCCTTTTTCGCCAGTTCAGGAGCTTGCTCGAACCCCGGTCCGTGCCGGTTCCAACCGGATCTCACGGTTACGAACGTAGCCACCAAGGTAGCCACACACGCGGGCCACTCTGGGCACTCGCCCTGATCACTGGAAATTGAGACCTCGCGTTTGCCCGAAGTGCAGAGCGGTGCGCGGTGCGGGCCGACCGCCCTCGTGCCCGGGAGACACCCTGTTCCGGGGATCCTTGTCGGCCGGAGTGACGGGCGTCAGCTTGGGGTGACCAGCTGGTTGAGCAGCGGGCTCCACCGGATTGCTCTCACCGAGGCGTCATCGTTGCGGATCCATGCCCGACAAGTTCAGGGCGTATCCCGCGGCGGCGCCGAGCTGGGCAAGGAACGCCCGCTGGGCCCGGCCGTTGCCCTCGCGGGACGGGTGGAGGACGTTCAAGTCGCCGTACAACGTGGGTCAGTTGGATGAGGACGCTTCTACCCGTGAGTTCTCTGGAGTTCCACGCAGTTGAGCAGCGCGCCTTGAGCAGGTACAGGTAGCGCACTGGGGTGTCCTCCCATCCTGTGTCTGATTCGTGTTGCCAACTCGCCAACCTCTGGCCTTTATTGTGTGAAAATCCGACTGACGTGTGGCATGGTCGTGCGCTCAGCCGATCGTTCGGGATCGGCGCTGAGGTAGGCGGTCACGGAGGAAGGCACTTGGCGAGGCACGAGGACAGCCGCAAGGACGACGACCCTGCTCCCCTCCACGGTCCCTCGCGGACGTCCTCGTTCGTGATGGTCCACGTAGGCCAATCGTCCGGAACCCAGCGCAATCTGCAGTACGGGATCGAAACCCGGTCGTGGGGGTTCCCTGTGTGGAGGCCCGAGTACCGGTCCGCGCGCCCGCGCTTCGCCGTGCTGGCCACGGGAGTGGGTCCGCGCGTACAACTCGACGTATGGAGTACCAAGAAGATCACTTTGTACCTGTTCGAAGTAGGTGAGAATTTTTACGAGGCGAAGGCTCCTCACTGGCCGGACGAGGAAGCCGAGAGCGCCATCAAGTACCCGGTGCGATTCGGCATCGAGCCGTTGGCTGTACTCCACGACGTCCGTCTTGATGAGGGCGGGCCGCTTGGAATGGCCGCCAGCGACGCCATACGTGTTTCGGGGACTCAACGAGGCATAGGCATGGTCGTCGACATGGATCCGCAGCCGTTGCTCGATGCGGCCGGGATCCCAGCGAACTGGTCCGAACAGCAGACGGTGGCCCTGAACCGCACGCCGGGCTTCACCGCGGAGCAGGTGAAGCCGCCCAAGCCACCGAAGCGGCCCTCCAGCGGAGCGGGCTTCGTCTCCGACCCCAAGAAGCGCAAGGCCATCGAACTGCACGCGGAGGACATGGCAGTCGCTCACTACGAGGGGGAGGGCTGGACGGTCGAACGCCTTGGCAAGCCGTACGACCTCCACTGCACCCGTGACGGGGATGAGCGCCGCGTAGAGGTGAAGGGAACAACGGGAGCGGCCACGAGCGTCGACCTGACGATCAACGAGGTCGAGCACGCCCGGGACCCGCAGAACACCGTGGACCTATTTGTGGTCAGTGACATCAAGGTGGACTTGCGGACCGACAACTGCACAGCGAGTGGCGGCAGGGTGTTGCACCTCCATGACTGGGCGCCGGCTGAGGCGGACCTGAGGCCGCGGAGCTTCGAGTACCGCCTACCGCTCGCCTGACTGCCCAGACGCACCTTCAGGGTCTCCGGGAGCAAGCCCCGCAGGCCCCTTGCCTCCGAGTCCACAGCCCTTATGGAGATGGTCCGTGCCTCTTCTTCGCATGTCCGCACGTGCTCTGTTCGATCAGTGCAGTGACGGAACCGTCGTCGAGCGGCTCGCCCAGAAGTACCGCTCGGTGCTCTTCCAGCCCCCTTCGTCCAGTGAACGCCGCTCGTGGGAGAACAGTCTCCCGGCCCTGGCAGAGGTTCTGTGCGACGCGGGGCTGGATGACATCGAGGTGCTGGTCGAGCACCGATTACCCCTTACCAGCCTGCGCGCAGATATTGTCCTTGCCGGCTCCCATCCCAGGACGGGCAGACCGTCCTACGTCATCGTCGAGCTCAAGCAGTGGAGCGAAGCGCGCCTCGTTCCTGGTACTGACAATTTATGTTTAGTGGCGAGAATGGGCAATCGACCGGCTCTACATCCCGTGGCTCAGATGCGCCGCTACTGCGACTACCTGCACGACTTCACCAATGTGCTGAGTGATCAGGAGGACTCCGTCGCGGGTGTGGCCTATCTGCACTATGCAGTCGATCGGGATGTCAGTGAACTATTAGGACTACCCGACGCGAGGGCGCAACTTTTCACGGATACATCCCGCGGAGAACTTATAAAGTATCTGCAGACCCGCCTTTCTGGCCTGGACGGTTCGTCAGAGGCTGATTATCTCCTGGGTAGCCCCCATGCCCCCAGTCGTCAACTAATGCGTGTAGCTGCTGCCGAGATAATCGACGGTGGTGAGTTCCTTCTGATGGATGAACAAGAGGTGGCGGCTCGTTTGGTGAAGCGGGCGGCGGACCTGTCGCGACAGTCAGACCAGAAGGAAGTCATAGTGATATCGGGGGGTCCCGGTTCGGGTAAGAGTGTCATTGCGCTGCATCTGATGGGGTACCTCGGGAGGAACGGGCGAAGCGTTGTCCACGCCACCGGATCAAAGTCCTTCACTACCACTCTCCGGCACGTCGTCGGCACTAAGAACGGCCGAATTCCCAAGCTCTTCCGTTATTTCTTCGACTTCGCAAGTGCTGAACGAAACGGGCTGGACGTTTTGATCTGTGATGAAGCCCATCGCATTCGCCAGCGGTCGTCGAGGCAGGGCGCGTACGCCGGGCATCGGAGCGGTCGAAGCCAAGTGGAGGAACTCATCGACGCAGCCAGGGTCCCCGTCTTTTTGATCGACGAGCATCAGGTTGTGAGGCCCGGGGAGATGGGAAGCGTCGAGACCATCGACGAGGCTGCTCACATGCGCGGGTGCGTTGTTCGCCATGTCGATCTCAACAGCCAGTTTCGGTGCGGCGGGAGCCGTGCCTACGAACATTGGGTCCTCCGTCTACTCGGTCTCGAGCCCGGTGGCCCGATTCGGTGGCGGCCCGAAGAAGATTTCGAATTGCTCGTCGCCGAATCGCCTCAACGGATGGAGAGCTATCTACGCGACCGGCATGAATTCGGCTACACCTCTCGCATGACGGCAGGATTCTGCTGGCAGTGGAGCGATCCGCTGCTTGACGGCAGTCTCGTCGACGACGTGGTTATTGGGGAATGGCGCAAGCCCTGGAACCTTAGAGGTGAGCGACCTGCAGGAGGGGCACCCGTTTCCTCGCTGTGGGCCACTGATCCGTCAGGATTCGGGCAGATCGGATGCATTTACACGGCCCAAGGATTCGAGTACGCTTGGAACGGAATGATTTTCGGTCCCGACTTGGTGTGGCGGGAAAATGAGTGGCGTGCTGTCCCTGGAGAGAGCCGGGACCACGCCGTGAAAAAGGCGGAGCCAGAAGCCTTCGGTCGCCTTATTCGAAATACCTACAAAGTGCTGCTTACTCGGGGGATGGTCGGTACCGTGCTCTACTCAACCGATCCCGAGACTCGGGCCATGCTGGCTAGCCTGGTCCCGGCTGGGATAAAGCAGGGCCCGTGAGCGGGGGACATTCGACACCTACCTGGTTCGCCGGTTCCTCCAAGGAGCCGGGCAATGCCTACCTGCCCGTAGTCCCGGCACGCGGCAAGCGCGATGGGGTTCATGCTGTTCGAGGAAAAACGGTTCTGGGCAAGAGGCATGGCTATTCCTGCATCGCGCGGTTCGTTGTGCGTCCACGATGAGTACCTGGGCCCCGCCAAGAATTGCGTCAGCCTGTCAGGCCTGGGGCCAAGCAGGCTTTTAGCGAGCCTCGCACGAGTCGGCCGATAATCGCGTCCGGCCGAGCCGCCGCTGCCAACTGCCGCTTACCTCCCGAGGCAATGCTCGCTGCTTCAGGCACCTCGAACACCGCCTGAGCCGCCCATGGCTCCTGCAGCGAGTCTTGGACGCCGCGGACCGACTGCCCCAGAAAGCGACCAAGCACCGCTGGACGTAGCCGTCAAAGTAGCCCCGCTGGTGGGCGCTATGCCCGTCTGCGCAGGTCATAGCGCTACGATGACTCCCCGGCGTACAGCCCGACTCGTCCGCCGCGGCCGGATTGCGCGGCCTCGGTGTTGACCTGTAGGCGGTCTCTGAACCTGGGTTCTGGATCACGTACAGGTGCCGGGGCCACGAGGGTCTCCGAAACCGCGATCATGAGCGGCTGTGAGCGATGCCGTGTCCGGAGACCTCTGGTTCCCGCTAGTGGATGGTGACCTGGTTGAGAACTGGCTGGCCGGGCAGCCCGTCTTACGGGCGCGCTCGCGGTGAAGACGAGCCGGTCGATCGTGCTGCGGCTGATCCGAGCCCTGCCCGACCCGTCGGCACGCACGTCGCGGGTTCCGGGCGTCGATGGGTTCTTGTACGCAAGGGCCACGTCACGCCACCATCCTGATGGACATCGAAACCGCCGCCCGGTCGACTGCCTCTCCGACCGGTCCGGGTGCACGGCCCGGGTATTTCGCTGTTGAGTCGGCCGGACGTCACGGGGCTGGTGGGCCTTCGACATCAGTCGGCAGCATCACCGCTTGTCTCTTCGCCGGACTCTGCTCTGTCCCGACGGCGTGGCGGACACGGCGAGGACGGACAGGAGCGCGAGCGCGCAGGCGGGACCGAGGAGGGTCCACGGGGCGAGTTCGGCGTACGGCTGGTTCTCCGAGAGCAGGCGGCCCCATTCCGGAGTGGGCGGCTGCTCGCCCAGACCCAGGAAGCCGAGAGAGGCCAGGACGAGGACCGTGGTGGGCAACCGCAGCAGGGCGTTGCGCAGGACGGCAGGCAGGACCGCGGGGAGGTAGTGGTGGCGCGTCAGAAACCGCGGGCCGGCGCCGAAGGAGATCGAGGCGAGCAGGTGGCCGCTGGCCCGTTCCTCTTCGAACAGTGCGGCGGCCTGGGCGGCGTAAGGGGTCCAGGCCACCATGCACACCGCGAGCGCGGCGCCCCAGGCCGACGGCCCGGTCACCGCGGTCGTCAGCAGTCCGGCGAGGACGGCCGGCAGCGTGGACACGACTTCCGTCAGGCCCGCGCCCACGCGAGCCGCCATGCCGAGCAGCAGCCCGAGGACGGCGCTGACGCCAGTCACCGCGAGGGCCGCGCCGGCCGTACGCAGTGCCCCGTGGCCCAGCCGGGCGAGCATGTCGCGGCCGAGTGCGTCCGTGCCGAGTGGGTGGGCGGCCGAAGGCGGCAGCAGCCGGGCGGCCGTGTCCACGTACAGGGGGTCGCGCAGCAGACCAGCCGCGACGAGGGCGAGCAGAGCGGAGGCGCACAGTCCGGCGATCCAGCGCGTGGAGCGCCGCCGCGCGAGGACGGGCCGACGCAGGGTGTGCAGAGCGCCGTCGCGCAGGGCGGGGCCGAGCAGGGCGCGGCGCAGAACCTGGAGGAGGAGGCCGGCGGTGACGCCGAGCAGGACGAGGGCCAGCGTCGCGGTCTGCAGTGGGGGGAGGTCCTGGGCCATGGCGGCGTCCAGGGCGAGTCGGCCGAGTCCGGGGATATTGAAGATCTTCTCCACCGCGACCGCGCCGCCGACCAGGGCGACGACTGTCGGCAGGAGCTGCGGAAGCACGCCGGCCAGGGAGCGGCGCAGCGCGTTACGGGCGATGAGGCCGGAGGGGAAACCGTAGGCGTGCCAGGTCCGCGCCCAGGGTTCCTGGAAGGCGGCGGGCAGGGACTGGTCGAGCAGGCCGCCGATCATCGCCCCGGAGGGCACCCCCAGGGCGAGGGAAGGCAGCACCATCGACTGCGGCCCCTCCCAGCCACTGGAGGGGAACCAGCCCAGCCACACCCCGCAGACGGTCGCGAGCAGCGAGGCGAGCAGGAACTTGGGCAGCGCGGCGAGGAGGGCCGCCGCGGTGCCCGCCCGCGCCTGTCGCAGCCGACGCCGGGAGCCGAGGTAGAGGGTGCGGGCGCTGACCAGCGCGGCCACCGTGGCCGTGACCACGAGTGCCCCGAGCATCAGCGTGACGGAGACCGCCAACGCGGACGTCACCTGGGGCAGCACCGGCTCGCCGGACACCCAGGACGTGCCCGCGTCGCCGCGCGGCAGCCCACCGAGCCAGCGCACCAGGTTGCTGAGCGGCCCACCGTCGAGGCCCAGTTGTTCCCGTACGGCGGCCAGTTGTGCAGGGGTCGGGTCCTGGTCGGCGTTGCGGGCCCGCAGGACTGTTCGCGCCGGGTCGGTGCCGGACAGCCAGGGCAGCAGGGATACGGCCGTCAGCAGGGCACTTCCCGCGACGAGACGGCCGACACTCATGCGCCACACGGCCGGCCGGCCCATGGCGCCGGCCGATGTCACGCTCATCTACTTCAGTCGGGTGTCGACGTCGACCAGCGACCGCTCACGCGGGTCGAGCAGCACGCCCTCGACATCGGTGGCGATGCCCTGCACGACCTTCTCGTGGACCATCGGCACGACGGCGTCCGTGCGCAGGACCTCCGCCTCCGCCCGCATGATCTTCTGCTGCCGCTGAGCGGTGTCGCTTTCCTCGGCCGCGGCCTCGATGGCCCGGTCGACTTCGGGGTCCTTCAGGCCCGCCATGTTGTAGACGCCGTCGCTGGTGAAGTCGCTCGCGAGGTAGGCGACCGCGTCCCCGGTGTCGAGGAGTGTCACCCGGGAGAAGACGAGCGCGTCGTACTTGCCCGCGAGGAGGTCGGCCTCCATCCGCGTGTACTCGCGTATGTCCTGCTTCACGGTGAATCCGGCCTTCTCCAGCTGCTGCTGCAGCACGGTCGCGGCTTCCGGCAGTTCAGCGCGGTTGGTGATGGCGGCAAGGCGCACGGTCCTGCCCTTGGTCTTGGCCTCCACCTGCGCGGGGGTCGCGGGTTCGACGCGCGCGGTCACCGCGACACGGTTGTCGGCCGCCCAGGGGACGGCGGGCCCGAGCAGGCCCTGTGCGGGGTCGGCGTACCCGCCGAAGACCGAGTCGACGAGGGCGGAACCGTCCGCGGCCTCGCGGGCAGCCGCCCGCAGTGTCCTGTCCCCGAAGATGCCGCCGGTACGGGTGTTCAGGATCAGGCTGTCGGTGCGCAGGGAGGACACCTCGTGGCGGGTGTCCTTGTCCAGCAGCTTCGCCTGGGAGGTGGGGATCCACTCGGCGATGTCGACGTCGCCGCTGCGCAGGGCGTTGGCGCGGGCGGTCCCGTCGGCGATCCACGTGACGTCGATGCCGGACGACTTGGCCTTGCCGCCCCAGTAGCCGTCGTAGCGATCCAGTGTGACCTTGGACTTCCCGATGAGCTTACTGATCTCGAAGGGGCCGGTACCGGTGCCGACGGGACTGACGGTGCCGCCCTTGCCGTACGCCTCGGGGGCGAGGATGCCCAGGGCAGGGCTGGCAAGGCGCAGCGGCAGCACCGGGTCAGCGGTCTTCGTGGTGAGCGTGACGGTGTCGGCGTCGTCGGCCTTCGCGGTGAGGGCCACGTCGCTGAGGACGCGGGGCTTGGGCTCGGCGGCACCCGCGTGGTCGAGCGCGTTCACGACGGACTCGGCGGTGACCTCCGTGCCGTCCTGGAAGGTGGCCGCGCGCAGTTCGAAGGTCCAGGTGGTGTCGTCCGTCTGCTTCCACGACTTTGCCAGCGCCGGCTGGGCGGCGCCGTTCATGTCCAGTGCGGTGAGCCCCTCGGCTACGGAGAGCTTGCTCAGCACGGTGGCGTCGTTGCTGTACGGGGACAACGCCTGTACCGGCGGTATCGCCAGCGCGACCCTCAGCCGTCCGCCCGGCGCGGCATTGTCGGCCGTGCCCGAGCCCCCTTCCCCGGACACGAAACAACCGGCCAGCAACGGAGCGAGGGCCAGCACCGTGAGGAGGCCACGGGACGGGGGCGTGCGCATGGTTGATCCTGTCGTGCGGGAGAACTGGGGACGGTCGCGCCTGCGCGTACGGGGTACGGCGGCGAGGCTGCGCCAGTATATTAGGTAAGGCTTACCAAGCTTTCTCCGGAGGGGCTTGGGCGAGGTAGGTGGCGAGGCCGAATCCGGTGGTGTTCGGCCTTGCCGGAACGTGCCACGCACCGAGCTTGATCAGGGCCTGGTCGTACGATGCCGGTGTGGATGAGCTCCTGCACCCCCGAAGTGACAGCGTCCGGCGATTTCTCCGCCGCTGGTACGGCATATCCGGCGAATCGGCGGAACCCGCCTTCCCGCAATTCGAGGACATCCCCCACGAATTGGTCGAATGGCACGAAGCGGCTTCTTCGACCGGAACGCGGGTCGTATTCCAGGATCATGCGGTGAAACCGGCCGACCTGAAAAGGGAAGCCGACAGCATGCTGGTTTTCTGGATCGAGAACCAGCACGGCTACTACTGGGCCGTGGATCCGGAATCCACGGACCGGCAGGTCCTCGACCGTACGAACACCTCCGACACATGGAGGCCCACCGGCGAGAACCTGGAGCGGTTCCTGCTGCACCGCACCGTGCACGAGGCGCTGACGGGAACGGAGGTGAAGTTCTCCGCCGTGGTGCCGACCGAGGTGCTCGAATCCGGAGCTCTGGACGGGTTCTCGGCCCTTCCCTTCGCCCCCGCGGTCAACGAGTCTTCGTCGACCCGTTGGCTGTGCAGTGGCGACGCCCTGGCCAGGGTCGCCCCTCCGCCGGCCGGCTACGCCCCGCCGGGCCAGGAAAGCTGGATGCTCACCATCGCCGCTGCGCCCGGCGCTGACCTCCGGAAGTACCGCGCCGGCCTGGAACCCCACGTTCTTGAAAGGCCACGCCGCGAGGAACGGCCCGACAAGGTGATCCCGGCGCCCCCCTTCTGAACCCCCCTGGATCCGCGCCGAAAAACACGTCTGCCGGT
>NZ_AEJB01000420.1 GCF_000331005.1 Streptomyces turgidiscabies Car8 | reverse complement strand
ACAGCCGTGCGCCCAGTGGGCTCGGGAGACTCAGGAGGTCTCCGGGCGGGTCAGGAAGGCCAGCACCGCGCTCTCCCAGGCCGCCTTCTGCTCGATCATCGCCCAGTGCCCGCAGTCGGGGAGGACGTGCAACTCGGCCTTGGGGATGGTGCGCATCGGCAGCAGCGCGTTGTCGAGCGGGGTGACCCGGTCGTCGCGGCCCCAGGTCAGCAGCGTGGGCGCGGTGATCTTGTGGAGCGCCGCCCATATCGGCTGGTCGGAGTGGGCCTGGGCGGCCATCATCGCGGCCATCGCCTGCCGGCCGTAGATACGGCGGGACGCCTCCAGCGTCGCCGGGTCGGTGGCGCTCGCCCAGCGCTCCTCGATCAGCTCGTCGGTGAGGAGGGCCGGGTCGAAGACCATCGACCGCAGCCACTGCACGAGGTTGTCCCGGGTGGGGTTCTCGGTGAACTCCACCAGCAGGTTGAGCCCTTCGCTGGGCGCGGGAGAAAGGATGTTGCGGCCCACTCCCCCGATGGTCACGACCCTGCGGAACAGGTCCTTGTGGGCGACCGCGAGACCCACGGCCACGAACCCGCCCATCGAGTTGCCGACGACGTCCACCCGGTCGAGCCCGAGGCCGTCGAGGAAGCGCAGTACGGCCTTCGGGGCCGCCGCCATCGGGTTCTCGTCGGTCGGGTCGCTCACGCCGAAGCCGGGGAACTCCAGGGCGAGGGTGCGGAAGTGCTGGGCGAACACGGGCAGGTTGCCCCGGTAGTTGCGCCAGCCGGTCACCCCGGGCCCCGACCCGTGCAGCAGGAGCAGCGGCGGTCCGTCGCCCGCCTCGTGGTAGCGCAACACGCCCTCGTCGGTGGGGAGTTCGCGCAGGGTGTCCTCGTACGTCAGGGAGGTGATTGTCATGGCAGCACCGTGCCACCGGGCAGCCGGCGCCTGTCGGAGGGCTCCCGATCAGTGGGACGGTCCCGGCGGTGGGCGGCGCGCGCTGTCTAGCGTCGTGGACGTAACGATGCCGGGGGCTCTCGGGCCGCCCGGACCTGACCATTGCGAGGGGAGGACCTGATGGGTGTTCACTCACTCGGGTACCTGCGTCTGGAGTCCAACGACATCGACGGGTGGAAGGCCTTCGGGGGTGACTTCCTCGGTCTGATGCCCGTCGAGGGAGCTGATCCCGAATCCCTCCACTTCCGGATGGACGACTATCCGGCCCGCATCGTGGTCTCTCCGGGGGCGCAGCCCGGGATGACGGCGCTGGGCTTCGAGGTTCTCGACGAGCGGGAGCTGGCGGGGCTGGTCGCGGACGTCGAGAAGGCGGGGATCAAGGTGACCGCCGGTACCGAGGCGGAGGCCGCGGCGCGGAAGGTCACCGGCTTCGTCAAGTTCAACGACCCCGGCGGCAACCCGGTCGAGCTGTTCTACGGCACGACCTTGGACCATGTGCCGGTGCAGACCCCGCTGGTGTCGAATTTCGTCACCGGCGACATGGGCTTCGGGCACGCCATCATCTCCGCCGAGGACGCGCGGGGCACGTTCGAGTTCTACGTCAACGTGCTGGGCTTCGTCGAGCGGAACACGATGCGCTCACCGGGCGGCACCACGTGGTTCATGGGCTGCAACCCCCGCCACCACACCCTCGGGGTGACGCCGATGCCGGGTCCGGGGCGGCTGCTGCACTTCATGGTCGAGGGCGCGACGCTGGACGACGTGGGGCGCGCGCTGGACCGGGCCGGGAAGTACGAGATCCCGATGATGCACTCGCTGGGCAAGCACACCAACGACCACATGGTGTCGTTCTACGTCTGGTCGCCGGAGAACTACGCCGTCGAGTTCGGCTGGAACGGCCTGAAGGTGCCGGAGCCGGTGCCCGTCTACGAGATCACCGACGGCGCGTTCTGGGGCCACCACTTCACGCCGCCGCCGATGCCGGCCGGCTGAGCGCGCACGGACATGGCTGAGCCCCACGGTCCCTGGATTTCACCCGGGACCGTGGGGCTCGGTCGTGTCATCGGACGGTGATCGCCCGCTCCGGACAGGCCGACTCCCCATCGCGAGCGGCCTGTTGGAGACCTTCCGGGACGTCCTCGTCGAAGGGCAGCGCGTAGCCGTCCTCGTCCAGCCGGAACAGCCCTGGCGCCGCCGCCGCGCACCGCGCGTGACCCGAGCAGGAGAACCTGTCGATGGTGACCTTCACGAACCACTCCTGTTCTAGGGTTTGTTGGTCGACCCGGCGTCGACGGTGAACTGCAGCCCGGTGACGTATCTCGCCTCTTCCGAGGCGAGGAACAGGACCGCGTTCGACACGTCCCGGGGTTCGACGCACGGGGCGTGGGTGTTCATCGCGGCCAGGGCGAACATCGGTTCCCGCGCTTTGAGTTCGTCCAGTGGTACGCCGACGGTGATCCCCGTGTCGCTGACGCCGGTGGGGTGGACGGTGTTCACCCGGATGTGGTGCGTGCCGAGTTCGTTGGAGAGGGCCTTCATCAGGCCGACCACTCCGTGTTTGGCGGCCACGTAATGGGCGTACGGCACATGGCCGCGGATTCCGGCCGCCGAGCTGATCATGATGATCGAGCCGCCGTCGCCCGCCTCGATCATTCTCGGGATCGCCGCCCGTGCCGTGTTCCAGGCGCCCTTGAGGTTGACGTCGACGACGACGTCCCAGGCTTCCTCGGACAGCTGCCAGGCGGAACCCGCGCTCATGACACCGGCGTTGGCGACGACCACGTCGAGCCGCCCGAACTCCTCGTGCGCCGCGTCGACGGCGACCCGCATCTCGGTGACCGAGCGGACGTCGGCCTGGACGGCGACGCACCGCCGGCCCGTCGCCCGCACCAGCTCGGCGGTCTCCGCCAGCTCTTCCTTCGACGCGAGGGAGTAGGGCAGCTCGTCGCTGATGTCGTGGCAGACGTCGGTGACGACGACGTCCGCGCCCTCCTCCGCCAGCCGAACGGCGTGCGAGCGGCCCTGACCGCGCGCCGCTCCCGTGATGAGCGCGACCTTGCCCTCAACTCGCCCCATGGCAGCCTCAGTTCTTCGAGTCATCGGTCCGGTCGGTCAGGTCGGTATGGCTGGCCAGATCGGTGCGGCCGGTCCGGTCCGTCCGGTCGGTCAGATCCTCGGCGGCCTCGTGCAGGGCGTGCAGTCGCCGCTGGAGGAGCTCGCGCTCGGCCTCGTCTCCGTCGCCGTCCCCCAGTCCGGCGAGGTGTACGTCGGTCTCGGCGATCTCCGTGAGGAGCCGGCCGTGGGCCTCCTCGCGGGTGAGCAGGTCCAGGTCGGTCCAGTCGGACCGTTCGGACTCCGGGCGCCCGCTCATGCGGGGAGGTTGTAGAGGCGGCGGGCGTTCAGCTCGACGATCTTGTGCACCTCGTCGTCCGGTACGTCGGCGAGGACCTCGGCGGCGTAGGCGCGGCTCTTGGGCCAGTACGAGTCGGAGTGCGGGTAGTCGCACTCCCAGGTGATCTTGTCGACGCCGACGTGATGGCGGACCTCGACGCCGAAACGGTCGTCGATGAAGCAGCCGTGGAAGTGCTTGTGGAACAGCTCGGAGGGCCGGACGCTCTGGTTGACGTTCTGGTAGAAGCGGTGCCGCTCCCAGGTGCCGTCACTGCGTTCCAGCAGGTACGGGATCCAGCCGATGCCGCCCTCGGACAGCCCGATCTTCAGCTTGGGGTGCCTGTGCAGCACCGGGGAGAAGAGCAGGTCGGCGGTGGCGTACATGGCGTTGGTGCCGAACAGGGCGATCGTCACCGCGAACGGGGCCTCCTCGGCCGTTTTCGGCGCCTTGCCCGAGGTGCCGAAATGCAGGCACAGGGGCATGTCGGTCTCCTCGGCCGCCGAGAACACCGGGTCCCAGTGGTCGGTGTGGAAGGAGGGCAGACCGCGAGGCGCCGGGTTCTCCGGGAAGGAGATCGCCTTGGCGCCCTTGGCGGCGGTCCGGTGGATCTCCGCGACACACGCCTCGACGTCCCACAGCGGCAGGATCACCAGGGGGATGAGCCGACCCGGGGCGGTCGCGCACCACTCGTCCAGCACGAAGTCGTTCCATGCCTGGACGCACAGCAGCGCGAGGTGATGGTCCTTGCCGTCCATGAAGACGTGGCCCGAGAAACCGGGGAAGGACGGGAAGGACAGCGCCCCCCACACGCCGTCCAGGTCCATGTCGCGCAGCCGGGCCTTGGGGTCGTAGCAGCCCGGGATCATCTCGTCGTAGCGCGTCGGTTCGAGGCCGAACTCCTCCGGGCTCTTGCCCGCGACGGCGTTGAGGCCGATGTAGGGGTAGACGCGGTCCTCGTAGACCCACACCTCGGCGGGCGCCCGGCCCTCTCCGCGTGGCTGTTCGACGCTGCGCGGTCCCGCCTCCCGGTACTTCGCGGGCAGCCGGTCGGACCACAGTCGTGGGGGCTCGATCAGGTGGTCGTCGGTCGACAGCAACTTCATCCATGGCTGCAACGGCATCCTTGCGCTCCCTCGGTCCCGGAGACTCTCCAGCATCGACACATTGCGTGTACTGATCGGGTCCCACTCAGTGGAAGAAGGTGATGAAACCCCTTGCTTCTCGCGGATCATGGATGTGCACCAGATCCATCGATTTATATTCAGGCTACTCTTTTGTTCGACGGAAGGAGACCCCATGGGTCGAGTGCAGGACAAGGTCGTCTTCATCACGGGGGCGGCACGCGGCCAGGGCCGGGCCCAGGCGATCCGGCTCGCCGCGGAGGGCGCCGACATCATCGCCGTGGACCTCTGCGAGGACATCGCCACCAACGGCTACGCGCTTGCCACCGACGCCGACCTGGACGAGACGGTGCGTCAGGTCGAGAAGCTCGGGCGGCGCGTCGTCGCGCGCAAGGCGGACGTGCGCGAGCCCTCGGCACTCAAGGCGGCCGTGGCGGAGGCGGTGGCAGAACTCGGGCGGCTCGACGCGGTCGTAGCCCAGGCCGGGATCTGCCCGCTGGGCCCCGGGCAGACCGCCCAGGCCTTTCTGGACGCGGTCACCGTCGACTTCAACGGGGTGGTGCACGCCGTCGACGCGGCACTCCCCCATCTGCCCGACGGTGCCTCGATCGTGGCGACCGGGTCCATCGCCGGGCTGATCCCGGCGACCACGGACAACCCCGCCAACGGACCGGGCGGCCTCGGCTATTCTTTCGCCAAGCGCCAAGTGGCGGCGTTCGTCCACGACTTGGCGACGGTGCTCGCGTCGCGGCGGATCCGGGTCAACGCGCTGCACCCGACGAACGTCAACACGGACATGCTCAACAGCGACCTCATGTACCGCTCGTTCCGGCCCGACCTGGAGAACCCGACCCGCGAGGACGCGCTGCCCAACTTCCCCGCGACGACCGGCTTCGGCATCCCCTACGTCGAGCCCGAGGACATCGCCGACACCGTCCTCTTCCTCGTCTCCGACGAGTCCCGCTATGTCACCGGCATGCAGATGCGCGTCGACGCGGCCGGGTACGTGAAGCGGCGCCCCCAACTCCCCAACTTCTGAGCGGATTTCACGCAGAGGAGGTTCATGCCCCTCCCTCGGCCGTCATGTCGATGACCACCTTCCCGGTGGTCCGGCGTTCCGCGACGCCGGTCAGGGCGGCGGCCACGTCGGCGAGCGGGTGGACGCGGGAGACGAGCGGCCGCATACCGGCGCGGACCATCCCGGCCAGCGCCCGGTCGCCTGCGGCCACCGTGTCCGGGGCGTACTGGCGCAGCATGCGGATCTCGAAGCCCCGTACGACCGCGTCCTTGAGGAGGACGAGGTTCAGCGGGATCCGGGGGATCCTCCCGTCGGCGTAGCCCACCGTCACGAACCGGCCGCCTCGCCGCAGTGCGCGCAGGGCGGCCTCGGCGTGGTCGCCGCCCACCGGGTCGACACAGATGGGCGCCGCCGTCGGTCAGTTCACGGATGCGGGTCTTCAGGTCCTCGTGGACGTAGTCCACGCCCGCCGCGGCGCCGAGTTCGCGGGCGACCGTCAGCCGCTCCCGACTCGATGCCGCCGCGACCACGCGCATCCCGAGCCGGGTCGCGATGTCCACGGCCGCCGAGCCGACCCCGCCCGCGGCGCCGAGCACCGTCACCCACTCCCCCGCCGCGCCCTGTCCGACGGTGGTCAGGGCGTGGTAGGCGGTCGCGTAGGTCACGTGGAACGCGGCGGCGTGGATCATGTCGAGCCCGTCGGGGACGGGGCGCAGGCCCGCTACGGGCACCACGACCTGCTCGGCGAACGCGCCGGTCAGCACCGCTCCCGCCACGGGTGAACCCACCGGAGGGCCGGACACCCCGGGCCCCAGCGCCGCCACGACGCCGGCGAACTCGCTGCCGGGCGTGAACGGCAGGGGCGCCGGGACCTGGTAGCGGTCCGCCACCAGCAGTACGTCGGGGAAGTTGACGGCCGCCGCGTGCACCCGGACCAGCACCTCCCCCGGGCCGGGCTCGGGATCGCCGAGCTCGACGACCGACAGGCCTGACGGCGGCCCGTATCCCGTACAGCGTGCGGCTCTCATCGTGTCCTCTCGGCGGTGGGCATCGCCGGGTCACGGGGCAGGCCCAGTACCTGTTCGGCGATGGTGTTGCGCTGGATCTCGGCGGTGCCCGCGCCGATCGACGAGGCCCTGGTGCGCAGGAAGCCCCACACCCAGCGCCCGCGCTGCACTGCGTGCGGATCGCGGCGACCGAGGATGCCGTAGGCGCCCAGCAACTCCAGGGCGAACTCGTGGAGTTCCTGCTCGAAGGTCACGATGAAGAGCCGTGACGTCGAGGACGCCGGTCCGGGCTCGCCCTTCGCCATGATGTCGGCGATGGTCCGCATCCCGGTCAGGCGCATGATCCGCACCCGGATCTCGAAGTCCGCGAGCCGGTCGCGCACCAGCGGGTCCGAGGTGGCGCCGCGCTCACGCGCCAGCTCGGTCAGCTCGTCCAGGACGCGCCGGTACAGCGCTGCCTGGTTCATCGCACCGGCCGCGCGTTCATGGCCGAGGCTGGTCCGTACGAGGGGCCAGCCGCCGTTCTCCGCGCCGATCCGGTCGGCCACCGGGACGCGTACGTCGTCGAAGAAGATCTCGCAGAAGTGCGCGTCCCCGGTGAGGTCCCGCAGCGGGCGCACGCTCACTCCGGGGGCTCGCGCGTCGATCAGGAGGTAACTGATGCCGTCCTGACGGGAGTTGGGCGGGCCCGTCCGGACGAGGGTGAAGATGATGTCGGCGATGTCGGCCGAACTGTTCCACACCTTCTGCCCGTTGACGACGTACACGGAATCGGGGTCGTCGGGGCCGCCGCCCGCTGCGCCGTCCTCCCGGCGAGCGGTCGTGCGCAGCGCGGGCAGGTCCGAGCCCGCCTCCGGCTCCGAATAGCCCTGCGCCCAGACGGAGTCGCCGCGCAGCATGGGGCGCAGGAAGCGCTCCTTCTGTTCGGGGGTGCCGTACTTGACGAGGGTCGGGGCCGCGATGCCGAGTCCGGTGCCGAGGGGTCCGGGCAGCCGGGCTCGCGCGTACTCCTCCTGATAGATCACCTGGCGGGCGAAGTCCAGCTCCATTCCGCCGTGTTCGCGTGGCCAGCTCGGACCGGCGTACCCGGCGTCGAAGAGGGTGGCCAGCCATGCTTTCTGCCACGACAGCCGCTCGGCGGGGTCCTTGGGGCGGCGGCCCGGGTGATGGGCCGTGAGGAAGGTGCGCAGGCGGGCTCTGAACTCCCCGTCGGTGGCTGCCTCTTGGGAGATCCGGGCCGGGCGGGCCGATGACGTAGTCACCTCGGTGCCATGCGGATGGCGCCGTCGAGGCGGACGGTCTGGCCGTTGAGGTAGGGGTTCTCCAGCATCTCGACGGCGAGGCGGGCGTAGTCGTCCGGGGTGCCGAGGCGTTTGGGGTGCGGGACGGACGCGGCGAGGCCGTCCCGGATGTCCTCCCGGAGGCGGCCGAGCATGGGGGTGTCCATGACGCCGGGGGCGATGGTGTTCACGCGTATCTGCCAGCTGGCGAGGTCACGGGCGGCGACCAGGGTGATGCCGTGCACGCCGGCCTTGGCGGCGGTGTAGGAGGTCTGGCCGATCTGGCCGTCGAACGCGGCGACGGACGCTGTCAGGACCACCGCTCCCCGGTCGCCGTCGACGACGTCGTTGCCGGCGAGCCGGGCGGCGGCCAGACGCAGCACGTTGTAGGTGCCGATCAGGTTGACCCGTACGACCTCGGCGAAGGTGTCGAGTTCGCCCGGCTTGCGGTCGCGGTCGATGATCCGGGTGCGGTCGCCGCCGCGTCCCGCGCAGTGCACGACGAAGCGCAGCGGGCCGAGTTCGGCGGCGGTGTCGAGGGCGGCCGTGACGGCGGCCTCGTCGGTGACGTCGGCGCGGACGAACCGGGCGGCGTCACCGAGGTCGGCGACCGCCTTGACGCCCTGCTCCTCGGAGATGTCGGCGAGGACGACCGTGCCGCCGCGCTCGATGATGCGGCGGGCGGTGGCGAGGCCGAGGCCGGAGGCGCCTCCGGTGACCAGTGCCGATGAACCGTCGATGTTCATTCCCCACTCCTCACGGGACACTTCTTGAACGGGATCGGCCGGTGCGGGGTCACAGGCCCAGGGACTTGCTGATGATGGTCTTCAGGACCTCGCTGGTGCCGCCGTAGATCCGGGTCACTCTGGCGTCCGTGTACAGCCGTGCGATCGGTGATTCGAGGATGTAGCCGTAGCCACCGTGGAGTTGGAGGCAGCGGTCGACGACTCGGCCCTGTGTCTCGGTGCAGAACAGCTTGGTCCTGGCCGCGTCGGCCGGACTCAGCTCACCGGCGACGAGCGCCGTGACCGCCGCGTCCAGCAGGGCCTGCGCCGCTGTCAACTCGGTCTCCAGGGCGGCGAGTTCGAACTTGGTGTTCTGGAAGTGCGCGACCGGTTTCCCGAACACGGTCCGGTCGCGTACGTAGGTGACGGTCAGGTCGATCGCGGCGCGGGCCTGGGCGACCGCGCCGACCGCGATGGCCAGCCGTTCCTGGGCCAGGTTGCGGCCGAGGAGGGAGAAGGCGGCGCCCTCCTCGCCGAGCAGGTTGGCGACGGGGACGCGGACACCCGCGAAGGACAGTTCCACGGTGTCCTGGACCTGGAGTCCGATCTTCTCCAGCTTGCGCCCGACGGTGAACCCGGGCATCCCCTTCTCCACCACGAGGAGGGACAGGCCCGCCCGCCGGTTCTCCGGGTCGGTGGCCGTGCGGGCCACGACGATCACCAGGTCGGCATGGTGGCCGCCGGTGATGAAGGTCTTCGCCCCGTCGAGGACGTAGTGGTCGCCGTCACGGACGGCCTTCGTCTCGACGCCTGCCAGGTCCGAACCGGTGCCGGGTTCGCTCATCGCGACCGCGGTGTACAGCTCACCCGAGGCCAGGCCAGGGAACCAGCGGGTGCGTTGCTCGGCGTCGGCCAGCCCCGTGAAGTACGGGACGACCACGTCGAGATGGGTGCGCAGACCGCCGAGTGTCACTCCGGCGCGGGCGCACTCCTCCTGGATGACGACGTTGAAGCGGTAGTCGTCCGAGCCGCCTCCGCCGTACTCCTCGGGGATCGCCGTACCGAGGATGCCGAGCTTGCCTAGCGCGGTGAACAGCTCACGGGGGACGAGTGCGGCGCGGCGCCAGTCCTCGTACACCGGGAGCACTTCGCGGGCGAGGAAGTCACGGACCAGGAGACGGAAGTCCTCGTGATCCTGGTCGAACAGGGTCCGGCGCATCGAAGCTCCTTCAGTGGACCCTATTGAGTATACGTAATTGCCTTCCATGGTCCAGGGATCACGAGAAGTGAGCAGGAAAGAGGAGGAAAAGAGCAGGAAAATGGTTGTTACGGACCGGATCTCGTCAGGGGCTTGTCAGTGCCACCAGGGAATGAGTGCATCCAAATGCCGGCCCATCCGGTGGCGGGCGACTCCCGCGTCGCCCTGCACGATCGCGTCGAGGATGCGTTGGTGCACGTGCTGGACCTCCTCGGCCGCCGTGTCGCCCGGCAGCGGGCGGTCGTGGCCGGAGGCGTGGCGGCGGAACAGTTCGGTGATGATGGAGAGGAAGAGCGACAGCACCGGATTGTCGGCCAGAGCGGCCAGTTCGGAGTGGAACAGGTCGGCCTTGCGGAGTTCGTCGGCCGGGCCCTCGGTGGGCCACCGGACGGCTTTCGTGAGACGTTCGACGACCTCGGCGTCGCCTCTGGCGTGCCGGGCGGTCACCCTGGCGATGATGCCGAGCTCGATGGCGTTGCGGACGATCCGCAGGTCGTCGGCCGTGACTCCCTGGTATTCGAGGAAGAGGGCCATCGTGTCGATGCTGGCCTGCGGTTCCGGCGCGGTGACGACCAGGCCGCCGCCGGGGCCCCGGCGCATCCGGGCGACCGAGTGGTACTCCAGGAGACGAACCGCTTCCCGCAGCACGGCCCGGCTGATGCCGTAGCGGGCGAGCAGATCGGACTCGGATCCGAGCACCAGGCCGATCTGCCAGCCCCGCGCTGCGATGTCGTCGTGGATCCGGGCGGCCACGACCTCGGCGAGCTTGGCCCGCAGCCCCTCCGCCATTTCGGGCTCGATCACGTTCCCCGCGATCCGCTGTCCGCGACGCACCCGGTGCTTCTCGATCCAGGCGGCGACCGACTCCAGGTGGGCGGTGAGTTCCGACTGCGCCCGGGCTCCGTCGTCGGCGATCACGGCTTCGACGACCGCGCGGTGGGCCTGGTGCGAGGTCTCCTTCGCCGCGTGCATCTCCGCCTTGGTGACTCGGCGCGAGGTGTGCGCGTACCGGGCGGTGAGGCGGGTGAGCACGTCGACGAACAGATGCAGCACCGGGTTTCCCGACAGCTGCCCGAGCACCGGGTGCAGCGGGTCCTGCGAATGGACCGACGGGTCGTCCCAGTGGGCGAGTTCGGCGTCGAGCGTGGCGCGGAGGGTGGCGATGCCCTCTTCGGTGATGTGGTCGGCGGCCAGGCCCGCGGCGATCGGTTCGAGGAGCTGACGGGCCTGGAGCAGGTCGGTGACGCTGGTGCCGACGTATTCGAGGTAGATCACCATGGCCCGGGTCGCCGGCCCCGCGTCGGGAGCACAGACGATCAGGCCGCCGTTCGGGCCGCGCCGCATCCGGGCGACCTGGTGGTGCTCGACCAGCCGTACCGCCTCGCGCAGCACCGCACGGCTCACGCCCAGCTGCTCCCGCAGGTCCACCTCGGAGCCCAGGGACTCGCCGACGGGCCAGCCCTGGCGGATCACGGTCGCCTCGATACGGTGCGCGGTCTGCGCGGCCAGCTTGCCGACGGGGATACCGGCCTCGCCGTCGGCGGGTTCGCGGTCGACGGCAGTCGCCATGGGGCCAACTCCTCAGAGGGGGTATTGCGGATCCCCAGTCTATTCGCCACGACGACAGGTGACCGGCGCGCCGGTCACCTGACACCGAGTTCGGGTCGCGGTTTCCGGTCTCGCTCCCGACCTCTGGCTGCAGCCGATGGACACAGTTAGAGTACCCTCATTTCGAGATCGTGCGCATGGCGAGCGTGAAGTGCATGACGAGGACGTTGACGACCATGTGGCGACGACGAGGTTGAGGAGCCGGCAGCGATGCGACTGGAGTCGACACCCGAGATCGAGGCGTTCCGGAGGATGGTGCGGGCCTTCGTCGCCGAGCACGCGCCCGGCGTCAAGACCCACTTCGGCGTCCGCGCCCCCGAGCCCGCGCTGATGCCGGCGATCCGGGAGTGGACGGCGAAGCTGTACCGGGCGGGCCTCCTCGGGATCGACTGGCCCGCGGAGTACGGCGGGCGGCCCGACGCCCATCCCCTCGAACCGTTCGTCGTCGCCGAGGAGATCGCCCGGGCCCGCACCTGGCCGCCCGTCGGCGCGGCCTCGCTGGCCTCGGGCGCCCTGCTCGACTTCGGCACCGAGCAGCAGCGGGCGCGCTTCCTGCCCCGTATCCGGGCCTGCGAGGACGTGTGGTGCCAGCTGTTCAGCGAGCCGGAGGCGGGAAGTGATCTGGCCTCGCTGCGGACCCGGGCGCGCCGGGAGGGTTCGGACGAGAACGCCGTCTTCGTCGTCGACGGCCAGAAGGTGTGGACGACCAACGGCCACCACGCCGACATGGGTTACCTGCTGGCGCGAACCGACGCCGACGCGCCCAGGCACAAGGGGATCACCGCGTTCGCGCTGGACATGCGCAGCCCGGGTGTCGAGGTCCGGCCGTTGCGTGAGATCACCGGGACCACCGACTTCAACGAGGTCTTCCTCGACGGCGTCCGGATTCCGGCGGCGAACGTCATCGGGCGGGTGAACGACGGCTGGCGGGTGGCGATGAGCAGCCTCGGCCGTGAGCGTACCGGCGTGGCCGCGCGCGGCGCCGAGCTGTTCGCCGTACTGGACGACCTGCTGCGTCTCGCGGAGGAGACGCCGGTCGGTGGGCGGCCCGCGCTGGAGGACTCCGCCGGCCGGCAGGCGATCGGGGAGCTGGCGGCGCGGGTGCAGGTGAACGCGGCGATGATCTCGCTGGCGCAGTCGCGGATGCTGCACGGTACGGAGGGGGTCGGCGACGCCCTGCTGGGCAAGATCTTCTTCAGCGAACTCAACCATGATCTGGCCGAGTTCGGGCTGCGGTTGCAGGGGACGGACGGGTTGCTCGTCGAGGGTGACGTGGGGGTTGTGGCGGGTGGGTGGTGGCAGGACGCGCATCTGTACTCGCGGGCTTACACGATTGCCGGTGGGGCGAATGAGGTGTTGCGGACGCAGGTTGCTGAGCGGGGGTTGGGGATGCCTCGCTAGGTGGGTGCCGCTGCGTGTCGTAGTTCGTCTGCAACGCCGTCGTGGCTGGTCGCGCAGTTCCCCGCGCCCCTGACAGCGGCCCCTGACCAAGTGCCCCTTGTCGAAAGCGCACACTTCTCGGTCAGAGCAGTTCGATGATTGTCGCGTTGGCCGTGCCGCCGCCCTCGCACATGGTCTGGAGGCCGTATCGCAGGCCCTGTTGGCGCATTCTGGCCAGCAGGCGGGTCATCAGGATGGCGCCCGAGCCGCCCAGCGGGTGGCCCACGCCGATCGCGCCGCCCAGGGGGTTGAGGCGGTCGGGGTCGGCGCCGGTTTCGGCCAGCCAGGCCAGGGGGACGGGGGCGAACGCCTCGTTGACCTCGTAGACGCCCATGTCGTCGATGGACAGCCCGGAGCGGCGAAGTACCTTCTCGGTCGCGGGGATCGGGCCCAGGAGCATGGTGACCGGGTCCGCGCCGCTCACCGCGCCCGTGTGGTAGCGGGCGATCGGGGTGAGGCCCAGGTCGCGGGCGCGCTCGGGGGTGGTGATGAGGAGGGCGGCGGCGCCGTCGGAGATCTGGGAGGCGTTGCCGGCATGGATGACGCCGTCCTCCCTGAACGACGGCTTGAGCTTGGCCAGTGTGTCGGGGGTCGTGCCGCGTCGCAGCCCCTCGTCGACGGTGAACCTGGTGCCGTCGACCTCGATCGGCACGACGTGGTCGTCGAAGACGCCCGAGTCGATCGCGGCTGCCGCTTTCGCGTGGGACTCGGAGGCGAACTCGTCCAGCCTGCGTCGGCTCAACTTCCAGCGCTCGGCGATGAGTTCCGCTCCCACGCCCTGGCTGAACTCGAATCCGTCGTAACGGGCGATCGCAGCCGGTCCGTACGGCTGTCCCGTGGTCCGGTGCGAACCGAGCGGCACCCGGCTCATGGTCTCCACACCGCCGGCCACCACCAGGTCGTACTGGCCCGACATGACGGCGTGCGCGGCCTGGTCGACCGCCTGCTGGCTGGATCCGCAGGCCCGGTTGACCGTGACCGCCGGGACGTGTTCGGGCCAGCCGGCGGCGAGTACGGCGAACCGGCCGACGTTGCTGGACTGGTCGCCGACCTGGGTGACACAGCCCCAGACCACGTCGTCCACCGTGCCGGGGTCGATGCCGGTGCGGCGGACGAGGGCCTTGAGCACCTCGGCCGACAGATCCGCCGCGTGCACCGAGGCCAGCGAGCCGTCGCGCTTGCCGATCGGGGCGCGTACGGCGTCGACGATGACGGCGTCTCGCACGGACATGGATGGGTCCTCTCAGTCAGGTAGGTCAACGGGTAAGTCGGCCTGTCAACCAGCGGTCCAGGCAGGTCAGTCCAGGGAATACTGTGCGGCGGCGCCGCTGTCCAGCAGTGCGTCGATGCCGTCGACCTGCCAGTCCCGGAACACGGCTCGGGTGTCCGCGCCGACCGCCGGTGCGGTCGTCGTGGGGCTGGTCGGGGTGTCCGAGAAACGGGGTGCGGCGGCCGGTTGGACGACGCCGTCCGGGGCGGTCAGGGTGGCACGTGCGGCCAGGTGTGGATGGGCTGCGGCCTCGCTGAGACTCAGTACGGGGGCCACGCACGCGTCGGTCCCCTCGAAGAGCGCCGCCCACTCGTCCCGCGTACGCTCCGCGAACCGCTTCTCCAGCAGTTGCCGCAGCTGCGGCCAGGTCGAACGGTCGTGCTGCCACTCCGGGTCGACGTCCAGGTCGAGCAGGTCGATCAGCCGTCGGTAGAACTTGCGTTCCAGCGCGCCGACGGCCATATGGCGGCCGTCCCGGGTCTCGTACACGGCGTAGAAGGGCCAGCCGCCGTCGAAGCGGTTGACCCCGCGCTCGTCGCTCCACTCGCCGCGCCCGAGTTTGCCGAAGGTGCTGGCGAGGAGGTGCGCGGTGCCGTCGACGATGGCCGCGTCGACGACCTGCCCCCTGCCGGTGCGTGCGGCGGCGTGCAGGGCGGCCAGGACACCGATCACCAGGTAGCAGCCGCCGCCACCGAAGTCTCCGACGAGGTTGAGCGGGATCCGCGGCGGACCGCCCGCCTCCCCGATCGCGCCGAGCGCGCCCGCCAGCGCGATGTAGGTGATGTCGTGTCCGGCGGCGGCGGCCAGCGGCCCGTCCTGGCCCCAGCCGGTCATCCGGCCGTAGACCAGACGGGCGTTGCGGGCCAGGCAGTCGTGCGGCCCGATGCCGAGCCGTTCGGTGACTCCGGGGCGGAATCCTTCGATCAACACGTCGGCGTGCTCGACGAGTTGGAGGAGCGCGGCGGCTCCGGCCGGATGCTTCAGATCGAGGACGACCGATCGTTTACCCCGGTTGAGTACGTCCGCCGGTCCGCCCGCGTCCGGTTCGTCCGCCCGTCCGGGCCGGTCCACCCGGACGACCTCCGCCCCGAGGTCGGCGAGCAGCATCCCGGCGAACGGCCCCGGTCCGATGCCACCGAGCTCGACCACCCGGCAGCCGACGAGAGGTCCCGTCGCCATGGTCACCCCCTATCCACACCAGTCAGATTACGGATACTCAATCTCACGTCCGCGCGTACGTCGCTGTCAGCGGCCTTGCCAGACCGCCGCCCGCTTCTCCGCGAACGCGGCGGCCCCTTCCCTGGCGTCCTCCGACCGGAACACCGGAGCGGCGATCTCGAACTGCCGCGCCCAGCCCTCCTCCAGCGACCAGTCCGTGGCGTGGCTCGCGATCTCCTTGGTGGCCGCGACCGCGAGGGGACCGTTCGCCGCGATCGTCGAGGCGAGGGCGAGGGCGCCGTCGAGGGCGCCGCCCTCGTCGGTGAGCCGGTTGACGAGGCCGACCTCGGCCGCCCGTACGGCACTGATCGGTTCGCCGGTGAGCAGCAGCTCCAGCGCGACGGCGTACGGGATGCGGCGCGGGAGGTGGAGGGCGGCGCCCGCGCGGGCGACCAGGGAGCGCCGTACCTCGGGGACGCCGAGCCGCGCCGTGCGGGAGGCGACCACCAGGTCGCAGGCCAGGAGCAGTTCGAAGCCGCCGGCCAGGGCCCAGCCCTCGACGGCGGCGACCAGCGGTTTGCGCGGCGGTGTCAGGGTGATCCCGCACAGCCCGCGGCCCTCGATCGCGGGCGACTCGCCGCGCAGCCACGCCTTGAGGTCCATCCCGGCCGAGAACGTGCCGCCGGCCCCCGTGAGGACCCCCGCCCGCAGGTCGTCCGACTCGTCGAGTTCGTCCACCGCTGCGGCCACTCCGGCGGCCACCCCGGCGTCCAGCGCGTTCTTCACCGCGGGACGGTTGATCGTGATGACCTGGACAGCGCCACGACGCTCCACCAGCACCTCGTCCGACACGTCTACCTCCTCGAATCGTTCAACTGATCGCCGCTCACGGCGAATTGGGCCAGTTCATGGGCGACCATGCCGTCCAGGTCCCCGGCGGGCGGCGCAGGTAGCTCGACGGCGCGGTCACGGGTCGGCAGCAGGACGACGGCCGTACCGGGCGTGGTCACCTCACCGCGCTGGTTCTCGCACCGCACCTCGATGTGCACCTCGGCCCGCCCGTCCACGCGTCGCTTGTCGACGACCGTGCCGCGCACCCAGGTGGTGTCGCCGAGATAGTTGAACTTGCGGTGCTCGCAGCGCAGTTGCCACAGCCAGCCGTCGTCGCCGATCCAGTCGGTGAGCAGATGGCACAGCCAGGTCTCGCGCATCCCGCCGTAGTCGTACGAGGTCGGCAGTCCGAGTTCCTTCGCCCGCTCGGGTTCCCAGTGCAGGCGCTGCACGGTGTCCGGGATGTTCAACGGGTTCGGCGGATACAGTCCCGGGGCCTTGCGCCGGACACGCGCGGCGATCCCGAAGGCCCCGGGCGGGGTGAGCTGCATGCCCCAGCCCAGATGCCAGACGACCACGTCGGTGGTGGTGAGCGGTCCCTTCACCCGGGGCTGGAGTTCGGCGCCGATCTCCACGTCCTCCCAGAACCGGGGTTCGGCGCCGCGCCGCGTCTCGGCCGCGTAGGCGGCGTCGATCTCGGCGAGCTGGTCGGCGGTGTAGGGCTCGTGGGCGAGGTGTTCCTTGGCCCGCTTCTTCGACGTGTGCCGTTCGGCGTTGATCCAGGTGCCGCGCCGCAGGGCGTGCATCTCGCCGCGCCCGTTGGCGTAGAGGTAGTCGCGGACGACGTGTGCCGTGCGCCCACCGAAGCTGCTGGGCTTGAGGTGGACGCCCACCTGGGTCTGCAACACCCGGCACCGGTCCCCCAGTTGGAGTGGCCGCCACCACTCGAACTCCATCACCGCCTGGTAGGAGCCGAGCCCGGCGAAGGGGTCGCCCTTCAGCAGAGCCCTGGTCTCCGGGTCCGGTTTCGGGGCTGCGTCCTCCCCCATCGTGTAGAGGAAGGTGGGCGGTGCGACGAGCGAGCCCCAGCGGGTGCGGGCCGCGTGGTCCGGGTCGCAGTACAGGGGGTTGTCGTCGCCGTAGCCGTACGCGAAGTGGCGTACGCCGTCCCAGGTCACCTCGTGGTTGTGCGGAGGGTTGTGCTGGGGCTGGGGAACACCCAGGCGCCGGCGGGAGCGTTCGATCGCCTCGTCGGTCAGCACGCCGAACCGTTCGGCGTTTTTGTCCGGCGTACCGCTCCGGGAACCTGTCTGCGTGCCTGTCTGTGCACCCGTCTGCGTACCCGTCATCGCTGTTCCTCCTTGACGCGCTCCTGTTGTGCGAGCCGGACGCGGACCAGTTCCAGCAGTTCCACGCGGCTGACCTTGCTCGACGGGGTGCGGGGCAGCGCGTCGACGACGACGATGTGCGCCGGCACCTCGTACGGGGTGAGCCGGGAACGGCAGAGGGCGTCGAGTTCGGCGGCGTCCGGGGCGGGCAGGTCCGGCTCGGTCTCGACCGCCGCGACCGGCACCTCCCCGAGCCTCGGATCCGGCAGCCCGGCGACGGCAGCTTCGCGGACGGCGGGGTGGGTCTCCAGGACGCGTCGGACGGTCTCCGGCTGCACCTTGAAACCGCCGCGGATGATCGCGTCGTCCGCGCGGCCGTCGATCCAGACGAACCCGTCGGTGTCGATCCGGGCGAGATCACTGGTCCGCGTCCAGGCCAGGCCGCCCCGCGTGCTCTGCTCGGTGCGCACCTCCAGCCGGCCGGGGCTGTCGACGGGCAGCTCCACGCCGTCCTCGCCGGTCACCCTCAGCTCGACGCCGCCCAGGGCGCGTCCGGCGCTGCCCGCCTTCCGCTGCCACCAGCGTTCGTGCAGCGGCAGCGTCCAGCCGACCACCGCTCCGGCGAACTCGGTGGCCCCGTAGGTCATGAGGACGGGGATGCCGTACGTGCGGAAGAACGCGTCGGCGAGTTCCGCCGGGCAGGGCGCGGTGCCGGAGGTGACCACCTGGAGGCTCGCCAGCCGCTCCTTCGGGACGCCCGCGTCGAGGACGGCTCGAACGGCGGCCGGTACGAGGCTCGCCGCCCGCAGCCGGTGCCGCTGTACGGCGCTCACCCAGGGTTCGACGGCGAACCTGGGCATGAGGAGCATGCGGCGCCCGGTCGCGAGACAGCCGAGCGCCCGCCACAGCCCGCTGATGTGCACGAGTGGGGTGGCCACGAGCGCCGCCGACCGCGACAGCAGTCGAGCGTCCTTCGGGGTCTGGCCGCCGGAGACAAGGGCCTGGTCCAGCTGGCCGATACGCAGGTGTACGCGTTTCGGGGGGCCGGTGGTGCCCGAGGTGAGCATCTCCACGGCGACGTCGGGGCCGGCTGGGGGTGCCCCGGCGGGGGGTGTGCCGCCCACGAGCCTGACGGTGCCGTCGGTGCCGGTTTCCAGGGCCGCGCCGTGACCGGTCACCGCGCTCAACACGCCCTCGCGGGCCAGGACTTCGGCGCCGGCGAGCAGAACGGGCGGTTCGCAGCGCGCGATGTCGGCGGCGAGGCGCGCGGCGGGCTGCAAGGGGCTCAGCATCACCAGGCAGCGGCCGGAGGCGATCACGGCGGCGACCACCGCGACGTGCTCGGGCCGGTTCTCCAGGACGACACCGACGCGGCCACCGGCGGGCAGCCCCAGTACGTCGAGCGCGTCGACGACACCACGCGCGGTGTCCTGGATCTGCCCCCAGGTCCACCAGTCGCCCTCGTACTCGATCGCCTCGGCGTCGGCCGGGGCCTCGGTCAGCAGCCTGGACAGGCGGTCGCGAATTCCCACGGGAGGAGCCTTTCGTCACCAGGCCTATAAAGTACACTCAATTGGCCAGTCGCAGACATCGGTTGGCCATAGTCATCGCCTTTAGTGACGAGAACCATGTGATTCAGTGCCCTGAAACTTGCGGACGTTCGGCTCTCTAGATGCCGACCAGGTCGGCCAGTCGGGCCCGGTGCGTCGCCGGGCTGCCGAAGAGCTGCTCGGAGGACTTCGCGCGCTTCAGGTAGAGGTGCGCGTCGTGTTCCCAGGTGTAGCCGATGCCGCCGTGGATCTGGATGTTCTCCTTGGCGGCATGGGTGAAGGCGCCCGCGCAGTACGCGGCGGCGAGCGCGGCGGACACCGGCAGCTCGTCCGGTTCCCCGGCGGCCACGGACATCGCACGGTAGGCCGCCGAGCGGGCGGACTCCACCTGGAGCAGTAGGTCGGCGCACTTGTGCTTGACCGCCTGGAACGACCCGATGGGACGGCCGAACTGGACCCGGACCTTCGCGTACTCCACCGCGGCGTCCAGGCATGCCTGTGCCCCGCCGACCTGCTCGGCGGCCAACGCCACGGTCACGAGGTCGACGACGGCTCGCAGATACTCGGTGGCGTCCCCCTCCGGGCCGACCCGCACCGCGTCGGCCCCGTCGAGATCGATCCGCGCCAGTCGCCGCGTCGGGTCGAGCGCCTCCAGCCGGGTGCGGGTGACGCCCGTCGCGGTGCCGTCCACGGCGAACAGACCGGGGCCCTCGTCCGCACGGGCGACGACCAGCAGCAGGTCGGCGCTGTGGCCGTCGACGACGAACATCTTCGTGCCCGAGAGCCGCCAGCCCGTGCCGTCGCGCGTCGCCGAGGCCGCCACGTCCTCGACGCGCCACGACCCGCCCGTCTCGGCCAGCGCCAGGGTGCCGGTCAGCGAACCGTCGGCCATCGCGGGCAGCCAGCGCGCCTTCGCCGTGTCGTCGCCGGACGCGGTGAGTGCCTGGCCGGCGAGGGCCACGGTGGCGAAGTACGGTGACGGCAGCAGGGTCCGGCCCAGCTCCTCCATGACGATCCCCAACTCGACCGGGCCGCCGCCAAAACCGCCGTACTCCTCCGGCAACGCGAGGCCATGCAGACCGAGTTGGGCGGCCATCCGGCGCCAGAGCACCGGGTCGTGGCCCTCTTCGGACTCCATCGAGCGGCGTACCGACTCGCTCGGCGCCTGGTCAGCCAGGAAGCGGCGCAGCGTCGAACGGAGTGCCTCGTGCTCCTCGCCGAAGGTGGTGAAGGTGCTGAAGGCCGGTGCCACGTGCGTCCTGTCCTTCTCTGTCACTTGGGCGACTGTCATTGGGGTGACTGTCGCTGAGCCGACTGTCACCGGGGCGTCTTCGACCGCAGGTAGGCGGCGAAGTCCGGCATCCGGGCGCGGTCGACGATCTCGATGCGCGGTCCGGAGGGAGCCAGGTGGTAGGCGAAGATCGAGGGTGCTCCGTCGACGACGGCGCAGGCCTCCAGGGCGAAGCCCGCCTCCACCAGCCGTTTCGACGTGGTCGCGACGTCGTCGCAGAAGTAGCCGAGGTGGTGCGTGGCGATGTGCTCGGCCGCCGTCCACGGCGTCCCGGGGATCTCCTGGACGAGTTCGATGTGCGGGGCGTCGAGCGAGTACGCGTAGCGCAGGGGCAGTACCCGGTCGCCGTCCGCGAGGCGGACGGGCAGGTCGGCCGCCATGGTCTCGGTCCACCGGTAGCCCGCGACCTCGGTCATCCGGACCTTCCACTCGTCGACGTCCGGGACGACGATTCCGGTGTGGTACAGGTCGGCCGCACTCAGCGGACTGCTCGTCGCGCCGCTCACCAGGCGAGCCGGAGCTGCTTGATGCCGTACATGTTGCCGTGCGCCTCGATGTCCTGACCTGGTTCGATCCGGTATTCGGGGATGCGCCGGTGCCACTCCTCGACTGCCACGTTGAGTTCGAGACGGGCGAGATGCGAGCCGAGGCAGCGGTGGGGACCCGAACCGAAGGCGATGTGGTTGGTGTTCTCCCGGTGCAGGTCGACCTCCAGCGGGTTGTCGTACCGTCCGGGGTCGCGGTTGGTGACCGCGACGGGGAGCATCACCATGTCGCCGGCCCGGACCGGGCAGCCGCCGATCTCGACGTCCCGCGTCGCCTTGCGGGCCGGGACGACGGGCGAGTAGACGCGCAGGATCTCCTCCACGGCGGTGGAGACGAGCGAGGGGTCGGCGACGATCGCGGCGCGTTGTTCCGGGTGCGTGGCGAAGTGGTAGAGCGACCAGCCGACCGAGATCGGGACGGTGTCGAAGCCGGCCTGGAAGAACAGGACGCAGAACGCGTGCATGTCCCGGTCGTTGATCTTCTCGCCGTCGATCGTCCAGGTCATCGCCCGCGACAGCAGGTCGTCGCGCGGGGCCTCGCGGCGCAGGGCGATCTGCTCGTCGAAGTAGTCCGACACGGCGTTCATGGCCGTCAACTGCCGCTGCCCGTCCGGGTCTTCGCCGTAGGTGAGGTGGAGCAGGTCGTGTGTCCAGTGGAGGAACTGACCGAGATCCTCCTCGGGCAGGCCCATCAGGTCCATGAAGATGCGGGTCGGGAACTGCCGGGCGAAGGCGTCGAGGACGTCGGCGCTCCCGGCGTCCTTCAGGCCGTCGATCAGCTCGCCGGCGATCCGCCGGATCTTCGGCTCGTCGGCGGCGGCGGCCTTCGGCGAGAAGTGCTTGCCCAGCAGGCGTCGCCACTCGGTGTGGTGGGGCGGGTCCAGCATCTCCGGGATCCACAGGAACCTCGGGTTCGGGTTGAGCACCGTCACCGACTCGCTGGAGAACGTCCGCCAGTCCTGCAGTGCCCGCTGGATCGCCTCGCTCTCGGTGACGACCCAGTACCCTTGCGCGATGGTGCTCCGGAACCCGCTGTGGGTGACGGCGAGTTCGTCCCAGCGTCGCTGATGGCTGAGGACCGGTCCGCTGAGCCGGTTGTCGAAGTGGTAGGCGGGGACTCCCTCGTGGGTTCCCCCGGGTTCGAGTGTCGTGCTCATCACGGCTCCTCTCGTCGTACGTTCGTCACGTCGGACGCTCGTCGTGTCGTCCGCCGGTCACCTCACGTCGCCGCGCCGTCGATCTTGAGCGCGATGAGTTCCTCGTCGCCGATGCCGAGCGAGCGCAGGACGTCGTCGGTGTGTTCCGCGAACAGCGGTGCCCGGGTCAGGGTGGCCGGGGTCTCGTCGAACTGCACGGGGCTGGCGACGAGTTCGCGGTCGACGCCGTCGGCGTCCACGACGGGCGCGATGAGACCGTTGGCCCGCAGCGCCGGATCCTGACCGACCTCCCAGGCGTTCTGCACCGCCGCCCACTGGCCCTCTCCCCGGGAGAGGATCCCGGCCCACTCCTCGTACGGGCGGGAGGCGATGAGTTCGGCGACGATCCCGGCGGCGTCGGCGGCGTTCGCCATCAACTTCTCGGTGCTGTCGAAGCGTTCGTCGCGGGAGAGTTCCTCGCGGCCGGCCAGTGTGCAGAACTCGGCCCAGTACCGGCCGGGTTGCAGCATCGACAGTTCGATCCAGCGGCCGTCCGAGCTGCGGTAGGCGCCGATGAGGGGGTTCGTCGCGGAGCCGTACCGGGGTTGCACGTTGACCGGGAGCGGACCGCCGTTCATCAGCGCCATGTTGACCGTGAACTGCGTCGCCCAGGCGCCCACGCCGAGCAACGACACGTCCACGACGGACGGTTCGCCGGTCGTGGCACGGGAGTAGAGGGCTGCGGCGATGCCTCCGGCGATGGTCATGCCGCCCATCGCGTCACCGTAGGCGCCGGCGGGCATCCGGATCATCCGGTCCGCGTCGGCCGGGGTGACACCGGCGGCGCTGCCGCCGCGTGCCCAGAAGGCCGTGCTGTCGTAGCCGCCCTTGCGTGCCTCCTCGCCACGGACGCCGAAGCCGCTGCCCCGGACGTAGATGATGTCCGGGTTGACCGCCCGGACGTCCTCGACGTCGATGCGCAGCTTCGCCCGTGCGTCGGGCAGGAAGTTCGTGAGGAACACGTCGCTTTCGCGGATGAGTTCGTCCAGCACGCGCCGCGCGGACGGCTTCTCCAGCGCGAGACCGACGCTGCGTTTCCCCCGGTTGGGGCCTTCCACGATCGGGAAGAACGACGAGTCCTTGCTGACCGCGTCGTACCCGAGCACCCGCACCAGGCCGCGCTGGCCGTCGCCCCGCTCGGCGTGCTCGATCTTGATCACGTCGGCACCCCAGTCCGCGAGCACGGCACCCGCCGCCGGGACGAAGGTGAACTGTGCGACCTCAAGGACCCGCACACCCTCCATGGGCCTCTGCATCGGACCAACTCCTCCGAGCCTGAACGCTATTGCGCATACCCAATCAACGAAGAACGGGGTTCAGTATGGACCGAGGCCGCTAAAAAGTATACTGTTTTCGGCATGCTGGATTTCTCGATCGAACCCGATTTCCAGGCCAAGCTGGACTGGGCGACGACCTTCGTACGTGAGGAGGTCGAGCCGCTCGACCTTCTGTTCCCGCACGGGGGCGACCCGTACGACACCCGCAACGAGAAGGCCCGGGCGATCCTGGGCCCACTCCAGGACAAGGTCAGGGAACAGGGACTCTGGGCCTGTCACCTCGGCCCCGAACTGGGTGGCGCGGGGTACGGACAGGTCAGGCTCGCCTACCTCAACGAGATCCTGGGCCGCTCCTACTGGGCCCCGACCGTCTTCGGCACCGCCGCCCCCGACACCGGGAACGCCGAGATCCTCGCCATGTTCGGCACCGAGGAGCAGAAGGCCCGCTATCTGCGGCCGTTGCTCGACGGCGACATCGTCTCCACGTTCTCGATGACCGAGCCCCAAGGGGGCGCGGACCCCAAGGAGTTCGTCTGCCACGCCCGGCGCGACGGCGACGAGTGGGTGATCGACGGGGAGAAGTGGTTCTCGTCCAACGCCCGGTACGCGGCCTTCCTCATCGTCATGGCCGTCACCGATCCGGACGCGCCGCCGCACGCCCGGATGTCGATGTTCATCGTGCCCGCCGAGACCCCGGGCATCGAGATCAAGCGCAACGTCGGCACGATGGACGAACGCGACAACCTCGATGAGGGCATCCACGCCTACATCCGCTACGACCAGGTCCGGGTACCGCTCGACGCCATGCTCGGCGGCCCGGGCGAGGGCTTCAAGGTCGCTCAGGCACGCCTGGGCGGCGGCCGGGTGCATCACGCGATGCGTACGGTCGGCAAGTGCACCCGCGCCTTCGACATGATGTGCGAACGGGCGCTGTCCCGCCGTACGCAGGGCACTCTTCTCGCGGAGAAGCAGGCGGTTCAGCAGTTCATCGCGGACTCCTGGGTGGAGTTGCAGCAGTTCCGGCTGCTCGTGCTGCACACCGCCTGGATCATCGACACCCAGCCGCACGGCGCGGCCCGCACCCAGATCGCGATGTGCAAGGTCCAGACGGCCAGGGTGCTGCACGACGTCGTCCAACGGGCCCTGCATCTGCACGGTTCGCTCGGCACGACCAACGAACTGCCGCTCGCCAAGTGGTGGATGGCCGCACCGAACCTCGCCCTCGCCGACGGACCCACCGAGGTGCACCGCACCACGATCGCCAAGGGACTGCTGAGGAACTACCGGGCGGCGGACGGGCTGTTCCCCAGCGAGCACATCCCGCCGAAGCGTGAAGCCGCCCGCAAGCGGTACGCCCACATCGTCGAGGACGACGCTCTCGCCGGCCGGGCGGACGTGTGAACGCCGACCTGTTCGACCTGTCCGGCAAGGTCGCGCTCGTCACCGGCGGCAGCCGGGGCCTGGGGCTCGAGATGGTGCGCGCGTTCGCCGCCGCCGGTGCGGACGTGGTGATCGCCAGCCGGAAGGCCGCCGCCTGCGAGGCGGTGGCCGCGGAGGTCCGTGAACTGGGCCGGCGCGCTCTGCCGGTCGCCGCGCATGTGGGCCACTGGGACGACCTCGGCCGGCTCGCCGACACGGCGTACGAGGAGTTCGGGAAGGTCGACGTCCTCGTCAACAACGCCGGGATGTCACCGCTGGCGCCGTCGTCGACGGAGACCAGCGAGGAGTTGTTCGACAAGGTCATCGGGGTCAACTTCAAGGGGCCCTTCCGGCTCGCCTCGCTGATCGGGGAGCGGATGGCGGCGGGCGACGGCGGCTCGATCATCAACATCTCCTCGTCGGGGGCGTTGTTCCCGCAGCCACGGTTCGGTCCGTACGCCGGGGCGAAGGCCGCGCTGAACGCGCTGACGACTGTGTTCGCCCTGGAGTACGGGCCGACCGTGCGGGTCAACACGATCTCGGCGGGGCCGTTTCTGACGGACATCTCCAAGGCGTGGGCGGAGGAGAAGCGGGCCGTGGCGCGCAGCGCCGTGGGTCGGCCCGGGCGGCCGGAGGAGATCGTCAGTACGGCGCTCTATCTGGCCAGTGACGCGTCCAGTTACACGACCGGCGCGCTGATTCGGGTGGACGGCGGGTTGTATTAGGCGGTTTGTGGGCCGCGGTCGGCCTTCCGCGAATCGCTCGGACGCCTCAACCCGGCAACCGCATCGCCTCAACCCAGCAGTTGCATCGCCTCCGCCAGCAGTACCGGCAGTGCCGGCAGCATGCGCTGGTGCATGTCGGTCAAGTGGTCCGCCTTTCTGCCTCGCTTGATCAGCAGAGCCGTCGCGGCCGACTCCTTGTACTTCGTCAGGGCCTCGAACCAGCGGAGGTCCGGGAGCTGTTCGCCCCGCGTCTCCTCGTAGGTCGCGATGAGTTCGGCCTTGGCCGGCATCCCGGTCGGCTCCTGCGACAGGGCTGCCGGGTGGTCGGCCTCGTCGGTGAAGAAGGTCAGCCAGGTGATGTCGACCCGGGGATCGCCGAGCGACCAGATCTCCCAGTCGATGACCGCGTTGACCGAGTCCGCGTCGCACAGGGTGTTGCCGAGCCGGTAGTCGCCGTGGGTGAACACCGGCATCATCGCGCCGGGAACGGTGGCCCGCAGCCGTTCCGCGACCGCCTCGTAACCGGTGCGCAGATCCTCGGGGACCGTGGTGAACGCCCGGGTCCAGCGGTCGATCTCGGCGACGGGCGTGACAACCGGCTCCACCGCGAGGGCGGTTCGCTTCGGGTCCGCGCGGTGCAGACGGGCGAGCATGCGGGCCGCGTCCAGTGCGCGGGCCCGCACCTGTACGGCGGGCAGTGTGCCCCGGGGCACGAGCACCGGTTCCACGCACTCTCCGGGCACCAGCTCCATGGCCACGAACGGCTGACGGGCCGGGGGCGCGCCCTTCTCCCAGAACAGCACCTTCGGCACCCGTACGCCGGGCACGCCCGCCAGCACCCGCATGAGCCGCGCCTGACGCAACACGTCCCGGTTGCGCACCGGTTGGAGACCCGGCGGGGCCACTTTGAGGACGACGCGCTCGTGTCCGGCGGGCACACCGGACAGCACCGCGACGTAGGTGAGGCTCGATGTGCCGCCGGTGAGCGGTTCGACCGACTCGACCGTGCCCTCGGGGGCCCAGGCGCACAGCGCCGTGGCCGTGCGCCGGGTGAGCTCGGGGATCAACTCCGGTGTCGGATCAGTGCTGTTGGCGACGGTGCTCATGGGCCGGTCTCTCATCCTGGTCGGCCGACGGCCTCGCGGCGTACGTCGGTCAGCGGTCGGCGGTCAGCGCCTCGACGATGTCGCGGCGCACGAGCTTGCCGGTCGGGGTGCGGGGCAGTTCGGGCCAACGGGTGATGCGCTCCGGCGTCTTCGAGCCGCGCAGGGTCCCGCGCACCTGCGCCCGCAGCTCCCCGGCGTCGACCTCCGCCCCGGCCCGGACCACGACGACGGCCTCGATGCGCTGGCCCCACTCCTCGTCCGGGACACCGACGACGACCGCGTCCAGGACGTCGGGGTGGCGCAGCAGCACGTCCTCGATCTCGGCGGGCGCGATGTTCTCGGCGCCGCGGATGATCGTGTCGTCGGCCCTGCCCTCGATGTACAGATAGCCGTCGGCGTCGACCCGCCCCTGGTCGCGGGTGTGGAAGAAGCCGCGCTCGTCGACCGCGGAACCCTGCCCGGCGTACTCCCCCGACACCTGGTCGCCACGCACCCAGATCTGCCCGGTCCCGCCGGGGCCGCCGGCCGCGCCGGACGCGTCCCGGACCTCCAACTCGACACCGGGCAGAGGCAGTCCGGCCGAGCCGAGCCGGGCCCGCACGGCGGGATCGTCGCTCTCGACGGCGGTCCGGTGCTCCCGCGGGCCCAGGACCGTGATGGTGGACGAGGTCTCCGTCAGCCCGTAGGCGTTCACGAAGTCGACGTGCGGCCAGGCGCGCAGCGCGGTCTCGATCACCCGAACGGGCATTCTGGCCCCGCCGTAGGCGAGCGCGCGCAGCGAGGGCACCGACCGGTCCAGGCCGTCGGTGTCCATGATGCGGGCGAGCATCGTCGGCACCACCATGGCGTTGGTGACGCGCTCCCGCCGTACGAGGTCCAGCCAGCCCTCCGGCGTGAACTGGTCGAGGCTCAGGGCGCGGCGCCCCGCGTACAGGTTCGTCAGCACGTTCGACACGGCGGCGATGTGGTACGGCGGCACGCTCACCAGGGCTGCCTCGTCCGGACCGGCGCCCGCGAACTCCACTGTCCCGAGGACGTACGACACGAGGTTGTGGTGGCGCAGGACCACGCCCTTCGGCGTCGAGGTCGTGCCGCTCGTGTAGATGAGGACCGCCGGCGAGTCGGGTGCCACCGCCGGCTCCTCGTCACCCGGGGTGGGCGTGGCCTGAGCGGCCTGCGAGAGCCACTGGTCCGGGGTCCGTGCGGCGAGGCCGGCCCGGTGCAACGCCTCGCCGTGTTCCGGGTCGGCGATGCCCAGGGCGCGGGGGTGGTTCGCCAGCAGGGCGTCCAACTGTGCTGCGCCGAGGCGGTAGTTGACCGGGATCAGCGGGACTCCGGCGTGGGCCGCGGCGAACAGGGCGACCGGGAGGGCCGGACCGTTCACCGCCAGGTACACGATCGCGTCGGCGTCGGCCGCGCGCACCGACCGGGCGCCACCGAGGGCCAGTTCACGCAGCTGGGGGGCGGTCAGTCCGTCGTCCCCTCCCCCGATCACGACCCGGTGGGCGAAACCGTCGGCGGCCATGTCCAGCAGCATCGAGATGTTCATGGGACGCGCTCGCCCTCAGTCCGAGGCCGGGAGCGGCTTGGGGCTCTTCACCGGCAGCGGAACGCCGTTCGCCGCCAACGTGCCCTGTCCCTGCTTGGTGCAGAGCAGTTCCAGGCCGAGGTCCTCGGCCGCGTACCGCTTGCCGAGCAGGTTGCCGCCCATCAGTCCGGGGTCGGCGGTGCCGGTGGCGGCGGGTCCCCCCGGTCCGTTCGTCTCGGCCATGGCCGCCCCGCCGCAGGTGATCTCCACCTCCTGGTCGGGACACCGCACGACGATCACCGCCGTCGTGTCGACCGTACTGGCGAGCATCTGTCCCACACGTGGCCTCATCGCAGGTCCCTCCGCGGATCTTGTTCCGTTCCGATGCCCGTAGACCAGAAAAAAGTATACTACTTACCTCGATCACGTCGAGATGACGAACGGAGTCCGGATGGAGCTCAAGATGGAACTCAGGACCGTCCTGTACGAGGTGGCCGACCACGTCGCCACGATCACCCTGAACCGGCCCGAGGTCATGAACGGCTTCAACCAGCGGATGCTGGAGGAGTTCTCCGCCATCTGGGAGACGGTCAAGACCGACGACGACGTGCACGTCGTCGTGTTGCGGGGCGCGGGCGACCGGGCCTTCTGCACAGGCATGGACGTGAAGGAGGGCATCGACCGCCACCCCAACGTCTGGTCGCAGACCGACCCCGGCGAGTACCTCTCGCCGAAGCTGAACCAGGTGTGGAAACCCCTGGTCTGCGCGGTGCACGGGATGGCCGCCGGCGGCGCCTTCTACTGGCTCAACGAGGCCGACATCATCATGTGTTCGGACGATGCCACGTTCTTCGATCCGCACGTCAGTTACGGGCTCACCGCAGCCCTGGAACCGATCGGCCTCGCCCGCCGCGTCCCGCTCGGCGAGGCGCTGCGTATCGCACTGCTCGGCCTGGACGAGCGCGTGTCGGCCACCCGCGCCCTGCAGATCGGCCTGGTCAGCGAGGTGCTCCCGCGGACGGAACTGTGGGCCCGCGCCGACGCCGTCGCCCGCGTCATCGCAGCCAAACCGCCCGCCGCCATCCAGGGCACCGTCCGGGCCATCTGGGAGTCGCTCGACTCGACACGCACCCAGGCGCTGCGCACCGGACTGTCGTACACCCAGATCGGCAACCCCGTCGGCAAGGCCGAGGTCGACCGCGCCGAAGTACCCCGGAGGCAGTGGACACTGCGCTGACACTCCCCTAGCCTGAATGAAAAGAGTGCACTTTATAGAGCGATAGGGATCGAAGGGGAGACTTCTATGCTGTTCGGCATGCCCTGGCCCGGCCCGGACGTCGGGCGGGAGGCCGAGCAGGCGGGTGTCGGCGCCTTCTGCGCCGGGGAGTTCGCCGACCACGACGCCTACCTCACCGTGGCCGACATCGTGGCCAACACCGAGCACGCCCTGGCGGGCCCCGCCATCACCTACGCGTTCGCCCGCACCCCCTACGCGCACGCCACCGCCATGCGCCAGCTGCACGCGCGGGCGCCGGGGCGACTGTTCCTCGGGCTGGGCAGCGCCGCCTTCCGGATCAACCGGGACTGGCTGGGCGTGCCGGCCGACCGTCCCGTGGCCCGGATCGCCGAGACGGTCGGCGCGGTGCGGGCGTGGCTGCACGCGGAGAACGGTGAGAAAGTGCGCCACGCCGGCGAGTTCTACTCGCTGGACGCCGATGTCCGGGCGCCGGTGCTCGGCCGGCTGGACATCCCCGTGCTGCTCGCGGCGTTCAACACCGGCATGGCGGCAGCGGCGGGCCGGGTCGCCGACGGTGTCGTCGGGCACGGCCTGTTCACCTCCTCCTGGTGGAACGACGTCGTACGACCCTCGGTCGAGCGCGGCGCGGGAGACATCGACCCGAAGACACGCTCCCTTGAGCGCTCTCTCGAACACGGCTGGATCATCACGGCAGTTGACGACTCCGCGCCCGAACGCGCCGTCGCGGACGCCCGCCGGATGATCGCCTTCTACCTCACGGTGAAGACGTACGACCCCTATGTGGCCCACCACGGCTGGGAGGAACCGGTCGCCCGGCTCCGCGCCGCGTTCCGGGCGGGCGACACCGACGCCATGGCGGAGGTGGTCACCGACGAGATGGTCACCGAGATCGCCGTCTGCGGTACGACCGCCGAGGCGAAGGACGCTCTCGCCCGCCGCGCCGGCTCGCTCCCCCGCGACGTCGGCTACTTCGCGCCCCCGAGTTTCCTGGTGAGCCACCGGCGGCGAGCCGCGTACGCCCGGGCCGCCCTCGCCCTGATCGGCGCGGTACCGGACACGGTGGAC
>NZ_AEJB01000419.1 GCF_000331005.1 Streptomyces turgidiscabies Car8 | reverse complement strand
GTCAAGGGTGCCGATCGGCACGTACGGGACGGCTGCGAGAGGTCGTCGTCATGGTTGAGGAACTGCTGGCCGCCGGTGTCGCCGCCGCAGGCGCCGGGCTCGTCTACGTCGGGGCGGCCGCACGGGTCGTCAAACAGTACGAACGCGGCGTCCTCTTCCGGCTCGGCCGTCTCACCGGAGACGTACGGCCGCCCGGTTTCACGCTGGTGGTCCCGTTCGTGGACCGCCTGCACAAGGTCAACATGCAGATCGTCACCCTGCCGATCCCGGCCCAGGAGGGCATCACCCGGGACAACGTGACCGTGCGCGTGGACGCCGTCGTCTACTTCAAGGTCGTCGACGCGGCGAACGCGATCATCCAGGTCGAGGACTACCGGTTCGCGGTCTCCCAGATGGCGCAGACCTCGCTGCGCTCCATCATCGGCAAGAGCGACCTGGACGATCTGCTGTCCAACCGGGAGCAGCTCAACCAGGGGCTGGAGCTGATGATCGACAGCCCGGCCATAGGGTGGGGCGTCCAGATCGACCGGGTCGAGATCAAGGACGTGTCCCTGCCGGACACCATGAAGCGCTCGATGGCCCGGCAGGCGGAGGCCGACCGGGAGCGCCGGGCCCGGATCATCAACGCGGACGCCGAGTTGCAGGCCTCGAAGAAGCTCGCGGAGGCCGCCGGAGTGATGTCCGAACAGCCCGCCGCACTCCAACTCCGGCTGCTCCAGACCGTGGTGGCGGTCGCCGCCGAGAAGAACTCCACGCTCGTCCTGCCCTTCCCCGTGGAGCTGCTCCGCTTCCTCGAACGGGCGCAGACCCAGCAACCGCCGCCAGGCGGGTCACCCGGCTGAGGCACGCTACGGGCGTGGTTCCCGAGGCCCGTGCGGCGTGATACACACAGCAAGGTCACAGTCCTGTCCGCCAGCAGGAAGGCCGACCCCATGTCCGCATTCGGCACCCCCGAACTCGACGGCCCCTCAACCGATGTTCCCCCCACCGCAGTTGACGGCTCTCTCGCCTCCCGACGCCAGATCCTCGCCCGCACCGGCGCCCTCGGTGCTGGTATCGCCTTCACCGGAGCCCTCTCCGAACTCTTCGCCGGTACCGCCGCCGCCCAGGAGCTGGGGCACTCCGGCTACGGCCCGCTGATCCCCGACCCGAAGCGCCTGCTCGACCTGCCGAAAGGTTTCCGCTACCGGGTCCTGTCCCGTGAGGGCGACGCCCTGCGCTCCGGTGAGGGCCCGGTCCCCTCCAACCACGACGGCATGTCCGCCTTCGCGGGCCGGCACGGCCGCGTCCATCTGGTCCGCAACCACGAGAACCGCGTCACCGGCAGAGTTCCGGTCCCGACGGTCAGGGGCCTCACCTACGACCCCATGGGCAAGGGCGGCTGCACGTCCCTCACCCTCGACCGGGACGGCGACGTCATCGGCGAGCGGGTCGCCATCGCCGGTACGGCCGTCAACTGCGCGGGCGGGCCCACCCCTTGGGGCACCTGGCTGACCTGCGAGGAGACCGAGGACAAGGCCGGCACCAACGGCTACACCAAGGACCACGGCTTCATCTTCGAGGTCGACGGGGCCGACCCGCACCGCACCGGCGCCGTCCCACTCACGGCGATGGGCCGCTTCCAGCACGAGGCGATCGCCGTCGACCCGAAGAGCGGCATCGTCTACGAGACCGAGGACGCCTTCCTCAAGCCCTTCGGCCTCTTCTACCGCTTCCTGCCCAAGAGGCCTCTGGGCGGGGTCGGTTCACTGCGCGCGGGCGGCCGGCTCCAGGCGATGCGGGTGCCGGGCGTACCCGACCTCTCCTCGATCCAGGAGACGGGTGCCACCTTCGACGGCGTCGAGTGGGTGGACGTACCGGACCCGCAGGCCGCCCAGACCCCCGTCCGGCTCCAGGACTTCGGCCGGAAGGGCATCACGCACGCGCAGAAGCTGGAGGGCTGCTACTGGGGCGGGCGGTGCGTGTACTTCGTGTCGTCGTTCGCCCACGCGAGCGAGGGCTCGGCGGCCACCCACTTCGGCCAGATCTGGCGCTACGACCCGGCCGCGCGCCGCCTCACCCTGGTCATCGTGTTCGGCCCGGACACGGACGTCCAGCTGCCCGGCGAGTCACCGGACAACATCTGTCTCGCCCCCAGCGGTGGTCTGATGGTGTGCGAGGACGGGAACGGCGCCCAGCACGTGTACGGCGTGACGCGCGGGGGCGAGGTGTACGCGATGGCCCGCAACGCCCAGAACATCGGCACCGAAAGCGCGCCCGAGTGGGGCGAGTTCGCGGGCGTCACCTTCTCCCCCGACGGCAGGACGATGTACGTCAACTGCTACGCGCCCGGGACGACCTTCGCGGTGCGGGGCCCCTGGAAGCGGTAGCGGGTGCCCCCTGAACGGGACATGGCGGGCAGGCCATTAACCTGTCCGCCATGAACGTACCGGGGGACGTGGTCGACGGCAGGTTCGAGCTGCTGGAGCGGCTCGGCAGTGGCGGAATGGGCACGGTGTGGCGGGCCCGCGACGCCGTGCTGCACCGCGAGGTCGCACTGAAGGCGGTACGGGTACTGCACGACCCGGCCACGTCCGACGTCGTGCGGGAGCGGGTGATGCGCGAGGCCCGGGCGCTCGCCCGGCTCAGCCACCCGCAGGTCGTCACGGTCCACCAGATCATCGACGACGACCCGCAGCCCTGGATCGTCATGGAGCTGGTGCCCGGCGTCTCCCTCGACAAGCGCCTGGAAGCCGGCCCGCTGACGCCGGTGGAGGCGGCGCGGATCGGCGGCCAGGTACTGGACGCGCTGCGCGCGGCGCACGCGGCGGGCGTCCAGCACCGGGACGTGAAACCGGCGAACATCCTCCTGCGTGAGGACGGGAGCGCGGTCCTCACCGACTTCGGGATCGCCGCGCTCCAGGGCGCGACGGCCCTGACGATGACCGGCGAGCTCATCGGCTCCCCCGAGTACATCGCCCCGGAACGCATCCGTGGCCCCTCCGACGACCCGGCCGCCGACCTGTGGTCCCTGGGAATCGTGCTGTACGTGTGCGTGGAGGGTGTGAGCCCCCTGCGCCGCGAGACCTCGCTCACGACTCTGGCCGCCGTCCTGGAGTCCGAGGTCCCGCCGCCGTCCCGCTCGGGCGCGCTGGCCCCCGTACTCGAAGCGCTGCTCGACCGGGACCCGGCGGCACGTCCCGAGGCGGGCCGGCTGGCGGAGATGCTGGCGCGGGTGGCGGCGGGCGGAACGGCCGGTTCCGTTCAGCGGACGCTGACGGAGCCCCTGCCAGTGGCTGCGGGCCGCGGGCCGGAATCCGGGGAGACAGCGTCGTACACCGCGTCCGTGGCGACCGCCGCGGACCGGCGCGAGGACGGCCGGCGCCCCGGACGGTCGCCGTCCCGCCGTAAGCGGATCGCCGTGTCGGCCGTGCTCGCGGTCGCCGTCGCCGTCGCCGCCGTCCTTCTCGCCCCGCGCCTCCTCGACGGGGACGGGTCGAACGGTGACTCGGACCGGGCGTCCGGCACGAGCACCTCGCCGCCGCCCTCGGCCACCCCGCCCGCCGTGACCGAGCGCTGGATCGCCCAGCTCCACTCCGAGCCGGTCGACTCCGGGACCGCCGCACGGGACGCACAGCTCGCCAAGGTCAGGGAGTCGGTGCCGGAGGCGGTGTTCGTGCGCAGCGACGCGTACGCCTCCCTGCGGCCCGGCTACTGGGTGATCTACGCTCCCGGCCCCTTCGCCGACGGCCGGGCCGCGCTGTCCTTCTGCGGCGAGCGCGGCCTGACGACCCCGGACACCTGTGTGGGCCGCTACCTGAGCACCAGCGCCACCGACTTCGCCGACCTGTGCCGACCGCCCGCCGACAAGCCCACGGGGCGGTGCACACGCGGTTAGCCCGACGGCTGGCGCACCCCGCTCCCGCGTCGCAGGATCGAGGGACCGGACCGGAAGAGGTGCCCCATGGCCGAGAAGGGCTCGAAACGGGACTCCAGGAAACACACGGAGGACGCCCGGAGCACGCTGGGTGAGCTGCTGCGCGTACCGGGCGGGGAGCGTGTGGACCTCGGCGCGTACGACGCCGGGGCCACTCCGGGCGGCCCGGACGGCAAGGCGGCCGGGCTCGCCGCCACCGCCCTGCTCGGCGAACGGCTCGCGGACCTCCAGGAGCGGCTGTGGGCGGCCGGTTCGGCGGGCGACCGTCGCCGGCTGCTGCTCGTCCTGCAGGGCATGGACACCAGCGGCAAGGGCGGCACGGTCAAACACGTCATCGGCCTGTTCAACCCGTCCGGCTGCCGCATCAGCGCGTTCAAGGCACCCAGCCACGAGGAACTGGGCCACTCCTTCCTCTGGCGCATCAAAAGGGCCCTTCCCCAGCCCAGCGAGATCGGCATCTTCGACCGCTCGCACTACGAGGACGTCCTGATCGCCCGCGTCCGCGAACTCGCCTCCCGGGCCCAGCTCACCAGCCGCTACAGCCAGATCAACGGCTTCGAGAAGTCCCTCGCCGAGGACGGCGTGACCGTCGTGAAGTGCTTCCTGCACATCTCCTACGACCAGCAGCGGCGCCGGCTCCTGGAACGTCTGGACAACCCCGACAAGCACTGGAAGTTCAACGTCGGCGACATCGAGGAGCGCGCGCTGTGGCCCGCCTACCAGGAGGCGTACGAGATCGCCCTGGAGCGGTGTTCGAGCGCAGCGCCCTGGTACCTGATCCCGGCGGACCGCAAGTGGTACCGCAACTGGGCGATCAGCCAATTGCTGCTGGAGCACCTGGAGGCGCTGGACCCGCAGTACCCGAAGGCGGACTTCGACGTGGCCGAGGCCAGACGGCGCCTGCTCGCCACCTAGCCGACCGATCACGAACGCGGAGCCGGCTCGGGGCGCGGCCAGGCGGGTGACATCCGCGCGGCTCGCCTCCCGACGGCCCACCGGGCAACCCGGGCATTTCTACCTTCATGTGATGATCAGTCCCGTACGACGAGTCGCCATCGCCTGGGTCCTCGGCGCCGCGCTCTCCACCCTCGCCGCCTGTGGCACCGCCCCGGTCCCCGAGCGGGCCCAGCGGCCACCCGAGGTCCCGTCCGCCGTCCCTTCCCGTCCGCCGACCCTCGCGCCCGGGCCCGCGGGTCTGACCCCCGTGTTCCGGAACGGCCCGCGTACCGCTCCGGGCAAGGCCGTCGCCCTCACCTTCGACGCCGACATGACCGCCGGGCAGGGCGACCGGGCGGCGCGGGGCGAGCGGTTCGACAATCCCCCGCTCATCGCCACGCTGCGGGCGCTGAAGGTGCCGGCGACCGTGTTCATGACGGGCCGGTGGGCCGAGGAGTACCCGGACCAGGCCCGCTCCGTCGGACGGGACCCCCTCTTCGAGGTCGCCAACCACTCGTACAGCCACTACGCCTTCACCGGGGACTGCTACGGGTTGCCGACCATCGCCGGCGCGGCCTCCGGCTCCGCCGCCGAGGACCGGATGCGGGCCGACGTCGAGCGGGCCTACACCGCCTTCCGGGCCGCCGGGGTGACCGGGGCCATGCCCTACTTCCGCTTTCCCGGCGGGTGCTACGACCGGCGGGCGCTGCGCGCGCTGGGTACGGCCGGGGTCACCGCCGTGCAGTGGGACGTGGTCAGCGGGGACGCCTTCGCGACGGACGCCGACGCCGTGGCCCGGGAGGTGCTGGACCGGGTGCGGCCCGGGTCGGTCGTCGTCATGCACTGCACGCGCAGCGCCGCCCCGGCGACCGAGCGGGCCGTCCGCACGATCGTGCCCGCGCTGCGCGACCGGGGCTTCCGGTTCGTGAAGGTGTCCGAACTGATCGGAGCCGCGGCCGGCCGGCGGTGACCGGATTACGCTGGTGCCATGAGCGACGAACACGAGGGCGAGGGCGGCGGGCAGCCGTACGCGGAGTGCGTGCTGTGCCGGGAGCCGACCGAGTACCCGAGGGCGCGGAAGGGCATCACGCTCTGCCCGGTGTGCGAATGGCAGGAGGCGCAGCGCTCGGCCTGCTCAGGGTGAGCGGCGTGAGGTGAGCGCGCAGGCCACGGCGGTCGCCGTCACCGTGAGCAGGGCCGCCGCGGCCAGCGGCAGCAGGGGGACGGGGATCGTGCCCGAGCGCGAGCCGGTCACCAGGGACGTGATCGCCGCCTTGGCCGGAGAGCCGGTCACCACCATCGCGAGCAGCGCGCCGAGCATCATCGCGGGCACCGCCCTGCCGGGTGAGCGCAGCAGCGGCCAGGTCGTGAGCGCGCCGACGGCCGTGCCGAGCAGGGCGCACGCCAGGGCGGCGAGCAGCCCGGCTCCACCGGCCGGGAGGGGCTCCACCCGGGTGTGGTGATCGGCGCTCGCCGGGTCGCTGATCAGGGTCACCAGGACGGTCGCGGCAGTGCCGAGGGCCGCCGACGCGGTCAGTGCGACCAGAAGACAGGCGAGGTGCGCCCGTCCGGGGCCGACGGCCGCGGCCACGGCGGCGCGGGCGGCGGGCGGTTCGTTGGCCGCGCAGATCCGCACCAGCCAGGCGGCCACCGGCAGGAGGGCCGCCGCCGCGTACCCGAGCGAGTCCAGCACCGGCTGCCCGCCCTGGACGCCGACGCCGAGGAACACCGCGTAGAGGATGAACGGTGGCAGCCAGCGCTGCGAGCGCACGAGCAGGGCTGCCTGGTAGCGCAGAAGGGCGGTCATCGGCGGCTCTCGTCGGTACCGGCGGGCGTTCTGGTCCTGCCGGCGGTCTCCGGTTCCACGCTCAGCACGTGCCAGGGCGGGCGGGCCGTGAGGAGGGCGCGCAGGACGACGTCCGAGTGGGTGCCGGGGACGCGGAGCCGGTGGCAGCCCGGCGTCCCTGCCTCCCCGCTGGACGTCGCCCACCGCAGCACCTCGGGCGGGGGCTGTGCGCCCGGCGGGCCCTGGGCCTCGACGACCAGGTGCGGACCGGAGGTCTCCGGTGAACCGGCTTGTGCCGTACGGCGGTCGAGGCCGCCGTCGATCACGGTGTACGTCGCGTCGGGCGCCCCCGCGAGGCGGCCCGGGTCGTGGTCGACGAACACCACCGAGGCGCCGGACGCGGTGCGTTCGGCGACGACCCGCTCCAACTCGCCCCGGGCGGCGGCGTCGAGGCCCGTCCACGCCTCGTCGAGGACGAGCAGTTCCGGGTCGGCGAGAAGGGCCTGCGCGACGGCGACCTTCTGGCTGCTGCCCTTCGACAGCCGCGCCATGGGTGTGCGGGCGTACGCGGCTGCGCCGAGCCGCTCCAGCCACTCGTCGGCGGCACCGGCGGCGGCCGTACGGGAGAGTCCGTGCACGGCGCCGAGATGCGTGAGGTAGCCGTGCGCGGTGAAGGGGAGCGCCGAGGGGAACCGTTCGGGGACGTACGCGGTGCGGGGGCGGCCCGTGATCCCGCCCTCGGTGGGGGCGTCGATGCCGGCGAGCACGCGCAGGAGGGTGGACTTGCCGGTGCCGTTGGCGCCGTCCACGCGGGTGAGGGTCCCGGGGGCCAGCTCCAGGTCCACGCCGCGCAGCACCCAGGGGCCGCGTATGCCGTAGCGGCGGCCCACACCGTCCAGCCGGAGCGTGTGTCGCATGCGGTCCCCGTTCCCTCTCCCCCGGAAGAGCCGATCTTCCGCCTGGCAGACTGAAGGACGTGACCAATGACCCGGCCGTTCCCGGCGACAGCCCTTTTCGCTCCGAGCGTTCACCTCGCGACGAGGCCCCTCAGTTCGTCCTCCCCCTCGTCGCCCGGATCGAGAAGGCCGCGCCGCCCGCTCGTACCGACGCGCTGGAGACCGCCGCCCGGGCCGTTCTCGTGATCCTCGGGGACGACCGGTCGGCCGGGGACGGGGAGTGGGCGCAGGCCATGCTGGACTGGCAGGACGCCCGGATCCGCAAGGTCGTGCGGCGGGCGCGCGGGGCCGAGTGGCGGCGGGCCGAGGCGCTGCCCGGCATCACGGTCACCGGCAAGTCGGCCGAGGTACGGGTCTTCCCGCCCGTGCCGCTGGACGGCTGGCCCAAGGATCTGGCCCGGCTCCAGGTCTCCGGCACCGACCTGGACGATCCGGAGCCGCCGCTTCCGCCGGACCCGTCGGTGCCCGTCCTCTGGCTGAACCCGGAGCTGGACATGTCGGCGGGCAAGGCGATGGCCCAGACAGGGCACGGCGCCCAGCTGGCGTGGTGGGAACTGTCGGACGAGGCTCGCGCGGCCTGGCGCGACGCGGGTTTCCCGCTCGCCGTCCGCACGGCGGAGCCGGACCGGTGGCGCGAACTGACCTCCGGCGGGCTCCCGTTGGTCCGTGATGCCGGTTTCACGGAGATCGCGCCCGGCTCGGCGACGGTGGTCGCGGACCATCGTCCCCTGGGTCACACAGGGTTCAAACATCTTCGTTGAACATCCACGGGTCCCGGCCCGTACCTTCTGTCGCTGGCCACGTAACACCTGCCCAACGACCAGTTGGTTCCCCCGGGAGGCTCCTTTGCCGCGCTTCAACCACTCGGCCCTCGTCATCGCGGCCCTGACCACGACCATCGCCGCTGTCTCGTTCCCCGTGTGGTCGTACGCCGACCGCTCCGGCACCGGAGTGTCCAATATGGCCGCCGGCACGGTGAACACACAGTGGGGGCCGCTGACGGCCTCCGACCGCGACCTGATCGTGCGCGTACGTCTGGCCGGGCTCTGGGAGCTGCCCGCCGCGGAGAAGGCGATGGCACGCTCCAGCAGCGCCACCGTCAAGGACGCGGCGGACCACCTGCTGGTGGGTCACACCGACCTCGACGAGCGGGTGCGCAAGGTCGCGGCCCAGCTCAATGTCGAACTGCCGAACCAGCCGAACGAACAGCAGCAGGGTTTCCTGGCGCAGATGGACGCGGCTCAGGACGGGGAGGCCTTCGACCGGACCTGGGCGAACCTCCTGCGGTCCGCGCACGGCAAGATCTTCAATCCCATCGCCGTAGTGCGGAACAACACCCGCAACACGCTCGTGCGTCAGCTGGCGACGGACACCAACCAGACCGTGCTCGACCACATCACGATGCTGGAGAAGACCGGCCAGGTCGACTTCGACGGCATCGCGAACGGCACGATCTGACACGTGTCGGCGTAGCGGGCCCAGGCTTCGGCCCCAGCCCGCTCGCCGGAACGTCCCGATACGCTCACGTATCTCCCTCACTGGCCAAGTAACAGTCCCCAACGACCAGTTGGGTTCCTCCCGGGAGGCTCCTTTGCCCCGCTTGAACGGCTCGCTCCTCGTCGGCCTGGCAATCGTCGGCACGATCGGCGCGCTCGCGTACCCCGTCGTCTACTCGTACCCTCACCGTGACGACGCCGCGAAGACCGCTGCCGCCGCGCTCACCGGGGAGACGGTGAACACGCAGTGGGGACCGCTGACCCCGCTCGACCGCAGCCTGATCGTGCGCGTGCGCCTTGCCGGACTGTGGGAGCTGCCGGCGGGGCAGCAGGCGATGCAGCGGTCGAGCAGTCCGGCCGTCAAGGAAGCGGCGCAGCACCTGATCACGGGTCACAACGACCTCGACAAGCGAGCCCGGACCATCTCCGCGCAGCTCAACGTCCCGCTGCCCAGCGTGCCGAACGAACAGCAGCAGGGCTTCCTGAAGCAGATGACGGAGGCCTCCGCCGCCGACTACGACAAGGTCTGGGCGAACCTCCTGCGGACCGCGCACGGCAAGATCCTGCCGGACATCGCGACGGTGCGGAACATCACCCGCAACTCGCTGGTGCGCCAGTTGTGCTCGGACACCAACCAGACGGTGCTCGACCACATCACGATCCTGGAGAAGACCGGCCAGATCGACTTCGAGACCATCGCCGAGGGAGCCGCCGGCCCGAGCGCCAGCCCGACCGGCCCGCCGCCGCCGGTCGCCGGAGTGGTGCCGCCCGACTCGCCCGCGGTGACCGGCAACACCCCCGGCAAGTCGAAGCCGTCGCCGACGACACCGGGCGTGGTCAACACCAACCGGCCGGAGGCGAAGGACCCCAACACCGTCACGCAGGGCGGGTAGGCGGCCGGAGGACGACGGGCGGGCGAAAGCTCAAATGTTGCTCTGAAGATCCCCGCTCAGGGGTTCGACCGGGAGGACGGGGGCCATCACTCCGTGGGCCGGGACGGTCGGAGAAGGAGACACACGATGAAGCGACTGGGGCGCCTGGGCACGGGCATCGGGTGGCGGCCGGAGATCGCGGACGCCGTGGAGGCCATGCCAGGCATCGACTGGGTCGAGGCCGTGGCCGAGAACCTCTGCCCCGGCCATCTCCCCGAGTCGCTGTTGCGGCTGCGCGAGCGCGGCGTGACGGTCGTCCCGCACGGTGTCTCCCTCGGCCTCGGCGGCGCCGACCGGCCCGCCGAGGACCGGCTCACCGCGCTCGCCGAGCGGGCCGGGGCGCTGGGCTCGCCCCTGGTCACCGAGCACATCGCGTTCGTCCGGGCGGGCGGCCCGCTGACCGCGTCCCCGCTGCTGGAGGCCGGGCACCTGCTGCCCGTGCCCCGCACCCGGGACGCGCTCGACGTGCTGTGCGAGAACGTCCGCATCGCGCAGTCCGCGCTGCCGGTGCCCCTCGCGGTCGAGAACATCGCCGCGCTCATCGCCTGGCCGGACGACGAGCTCACGGAGGGCCAGTTCCTGTACGAGCTGGCGGACCGGACCGGCGTACGTCTCCTCGTCGACGTCGCCAACCTGCACACCAACCACGTCAACCGGGGCGAGGACCCGGTGAAGGCCCTGGCCGAGCTGCCGGTCGAGGCCATCGCGTACGTCCATGTCGCGGGCGGCTTCGAACGGGACGGCGTCTGGCACGACAGCCACGCCCACCCGGTCCCGGACGCCGTTCTCGACATCCTCGCCGACCTCGCCTCCCGGGTCGCGCCGCCCGGAGTCCTGCTGGAGCGGGACGACAACTTCCCCGACGCGGTCGAGCTGGAGCGGGAGCTGGACACGATCCGGCGGACACTGAAGCGGGCTGCCGGGGTGGAGCCGGCCGCTGTGCGGCGGACCGCTTCCGTGACCGCGCCAACGGCAACGACAACCACGGCAGCGGCGACGGCGGAAGCGCCCGTGGCCGACGGCCTCCCCGACTCCACCCCGGCCCGCCAGCGCGTCGCCCTCGCGCAGACCGCGCTGCTGTCCGCGCTAGTCGCCGGGACGCCCGTGCCGGAGGGGTTCGACCGGGTGCGGCTCGGGGTGCAGTCGCGGGCGCTCGGAGCGAAGCGGGCCGACGTCGTGGCGAAGGTCGCGCCGGAGCTGCCCGAGATCCTCGGGGCGGAGTACCGGCCCGCCTTCCTGGCATACGCCCACGGGCACCCCATGTCCGACGGCTACCGGCGCGACGCGCTGGACTTCGCCGCGCACCTGCTGTTCGACGGGCAGCCCGAGACGCCCGGGAGCACGGAGAGCCGGCGGCTGCTGCGCGAGTGGTGGCTCGACCGTTCGGGCCCGGCCCCGCGCTCCCGGCGCCCCACAGCCCGGCTGGCCCGGGCCACCCGACGCGTGCTCCTGCGCCGCTGACGCGCGGGGTCACCGAGCGACGAACGTCACTCCCCCCGCGTACGCCGTCCCCCCGCCACCGCGGGACGGGCACCTCCCCCTCAACCCCCGCAAACTGTGCGGGGGTTAATAGGGCCCACCATTTCATGGCACTTCGCCATATGAATCGCGGGTATTTGACCCCTTATGCGCAGAGCCGACGCTCCGTCATCCGGCGTCCGCGCCCTCCCCCGCAGGCGTCCTCGCCCGTACCGCGGTCGGCGTAGGGGTCGCAGTACGATGCCAACTCCGTGCCCGAAGCGCATTAGCGTGCGGTGCCGCGACAGGAGGCAAGGCACCATGCGATCCAACCGACGTTCCGGTCTCGGCGGTACCGGACTCATCGTCGCCGGGCTGACGGCGACCCTCGTGGCGCTGGTCTTCCCGGTCTGGTCGTACACGGACCGTTCAGGTACCGGTGTGGACGTGCTCAACGCGCAGACCGTGTCGACGCGGTTCGGTCCGCTGTCGGCGCTCGACCGCGACTTCCTCACCAAGGTCCGGCTGGCGGGACTGTGGGAACTGCCCGCCGGCCAGCAGGCCCAGTTGCGCGCCACCACCGAGTCCGTACGGATCGCGGGCCGGCACCTGATCGAGGGCCACACGTTTCTCGACGAGCGGGTCCGGGACGTCGCGTCACGGCTCGGGCTCGTCCTGCCGGACCAGCCGAGCGACCAGCAGCGCGAGTGGCTCAGCACCATGGACGCGGCCCAGGGCGAGGACTTCGACCGCGAGTTCGCCAACCTGCTGCGGATGGCGCACGGCAAGGTGTTCTCCGTCGTCGCGCAGGTCCGCGCGAGCACCCGCAACTCCCTGGTCCGTACGCTCGCCGACGACGCGAACAAGACCGTGCTCGACCACATCCAGGTCCTGGAGGCCACCGGGTACGTCGACTTCGACGCCCTCGCGAACGGTATGGCCGCCGCGAGCACCCCGCCGCTCACCAACTCCCCGGCCCCGCCCGGCCCGACGTCCGGCCCCGTGTCGGCCGTACCCGTGACGCCCACACCGGTCGTGACCTATCCGCTGCCTCCTCCGGCGACCAGCCCGCCGCCGGAGGCCGGGGAGGTCGTGGACCTCCCGGAACCTGCGGAGCCTTCGGAGCCTTTGAAAGAGTCCTGAATCGGCCACCGCGCATACGTCGCGTACCGGCCATACCTCGTCCATATCCTGAAAGCCCATGGCGTTTCCGGCACCCTTCGCATAGAACAACGGCATGTTCTGGTCCTTCCTCCTGCTGCTGGCCTGGATCGCCGCCGGTACGGCGTGCGTCCGGCTGTGTCTGGCCGCCGTGCACGCGGCTGCCGCCGACCCGGACGCGGGACCCGGCGGACGCGGGCGTGACCTGACGCTGTACGAGGCCGCGTTCCTGTCCGGCGGACCGGCGCGGGTCGCCGATCTCACGCTGGTGTCGATGGCCCGGCAACGGCGGCTGCTGCTCGCCCACACCGGCTGGGCGACCGTCGTGGATCCGAGCGGGCGCGACGAGATGGAACGGTCGGTGATCGGCGCGATCGGGCCGGAGGGGCAGTCGCGTATCGCCCCGGTACGGACGGCCGCGGCGGGCACGGAGGCCGTACGGGGGCTCGCGGACCGGCTCGTCGCGGCGGGCCTGGCGGTGCCCGACGGCGCCCGGCGCGGGGTCGCGTTCGCCGTCCGTCAGGTGCGGGCCGCAGCGCTGGCCGTCGTCGCCCTGGGCGCGGTGGCGCTGGTGCTGCCGGGGCGGGGCAGCGTGCCGCGCGACCTGGTCGCCCTCTGGTTCGCGCTCCCTCTGGTCCTCACCCTGAGCTGCCTCGCCGTCGCCCGGATCGAGGTCCACCCGTACTCGCGCTGGGCGTCACCGGCCGGGCAACGCCTCCTCACCGCACTGACCCGCCGGACCAGGACCACGGCCCCGTACGGCGCCGGCGACGAACGCACGTACCTCACCTCGGTCGCCGTACTGGGGGTCCGCGCGGTCGACGAGCCCGATCTGCGCGCCGCCTTCGCGCACCGGGAGCCCCAGGACATCCTGCGCGAACGGCTGCGCTGACCCGACTGCCGCACTGTCCCCGGCGCCCCAGGGGTGTGCGGGGGGCGCACAGGAGTGCTCGTGGCGACACCGGGCGGCCGGTGCTTGCCTTCGTCGACCGCCGCCCGAAACATCCCTTCTGTTGCCACCGAAGGGATACGCGATGCGAGCTGCCGCCCTCTACTCGGCTGCCGGGTCCTTGCTGCTGACCACTCTGGCCGCCGCTCCGGCGGACAGCGCCCCGGGCCTGCCCGGCCGCCCGGGAGGCCCCGGGTCGGCGGAGTTCCGGGGTTCCGTGCTGGCCGCCGCGCGCGCCGGGGCGGCCGGAATCCGCTTCGGCGAGTGCCCGGCGGCGGAGGAACTCCCGGACAGTGTGCGGTGCGGGACCGTCACCGTGCCGCTCGACTACGCGCACCCCGACGGCAAGCAGATCAAACTCACCGTCAGCCGGACGGAGGCGACCGGCAAGAACCCGCGCGACCCCGAGCACAAGGTGGAGCGCCAGGGCGCCCTCGTCTACAACCCGGGCGGCCCCGGCGCCTCCGGGATGTTCTTCCCGATGATCGGCGTCATCCCGGAGTGGAAGCGCATCGCGGGCGCGTACGACCTGGTCGGGTACGCCCCGCGCGGGGTGGCCCGGTCGGCGCCGCTGTCATGCAAGGACCCGAAGCACTTCTTCAAGGGGCCCACGCAGGCGCCGGTGCATCCTTCGGAGTCGTACAAGAGGGAGCGCGTCGCCGAGGCGAAGGCGTACGCGCGCGGGTGCGCCGAACGTTCGGGCGACGCGCTGCGCCACTACCACTCCCTCAACAACGCCCGTGACCTGGACGTCCTGCGGGCCGCGCTCGGCGAGGACCGGCTGACGTTCATGGGTGCCTCGTACGGCACCTACTTCGGGGCGCTGTACGCGACGCTGTTCCCGTCGCACGTACGGCGGATGGTGTTCGACTCGGTGGTGAACCCCGACCCGGGCCAGATCTGGTACCGCAACAACCTCGACCAGTCGACCGCGTTCGAGAGCCGCTGGGCGGACTTCCGGGCCTGGACCGCCCGGCACGACGACGTGTACGGACTCGGCGCCACACCGGCGGCGGTGCTGCGGAGCTACGAGAAGGCGGCGGCGCGACTCGCCGCCGAGCCGGCCGGCGGGAAGGTGGGCCCTGGCCAGTTGCAGGGCGCGTTCCTGCAGGCCGGGTACTACGACGACTACTGGCCGCACCGCGCCCACGCCCTGTCCGCCTACCTCAAGGGCGATCCGCAGCCGCTGATCGACCAGGCGGCGCCGGTGACGGAAGCGGCCGTCGAGGCGGAGAACGGCAACGCGGTCTACACGGCCGTCGAGTGCAACGACGCGCCCTGGCCGACGAGTTGGCAGGTCTGGGACCGGGACAACACGCGGCTCGCGCGCACGGCGCCGTTCGAGACCTGGGACAACGCGTGGATGAACCTGCCGTGCGCCTTCTGGCAGGCGCCCCGGCAGACGCCCCTCGATGTGCGGACCGGGCCGGGCGACCTGCCGCCGGTGCTGATCCTGGCGGCCGAACGGGACGCGGCGACGCCGTACGCGGGCGCCCTCGAACTGCGGCGCCGGCTGCCCGGCTCGGCCCTGGTGACGGAGCGGGGCGCGGGCACGCACGGCATCGCGGGCGGCCCGAACCGGTGCGTCAACGACTACCTGGACGCCTATCTGCTGGCGGGCCGCCTGCCGGGCCGGAGCGCGGACTGCGCCCCGCACGCTGAGCCGCGGCCCGCGGCCCGGGTCGACCGCTCCCAGAAGGAAAAGGCCGCCCGGGCATCCTGAGGTAGGCGCGTGCCGTCAGGCGAGACCGGCGATCAGCTCACCGATCTCCTTACGACGGCCCGTGTAGAACGGGACCTCTTCGCGGACGTGCATACGGGCCTCGGAGGCGCGCAGGTGGCGCATGAGGTCGACGATGCGGTACAGCTCGTCGGCCTCGAAGGCCAGCAGCCACTCGTAGTCGCCGAGGGAGAACGAGGCGACCGTGTTGGCGCGCACGTCCGGGTAGCCGCGGGCCATCTTGCCGTGGTCGGCGAGCATCCGGCGGCGGTCCTCGTCGGGCAGCAGGTACCAGTCGTAGGAGCGCACGAACGGGTAGACGCTGATGTAGTTCCGGGGCGTCTCGTCGGCCAGGAACGCGGGGATGTGCGAGCGGTTGAACTCGGCGGGGCGGTGCAGCGCCATGTTCGACCACACCGGCTCCAGCGCGCGGCCCAGCTTGGTGCGGCGGAAGAGGTTGTACGCCTCCTGGAGCTGGTCCGCGGTCTCGGCGTGCCACCAGATCATCAGGTCGGCGTCGGCGCGCAGCCCCGACACGTCGTACGTGCCGCGGACGGTCACGTCCTTCGCGGCGAGCTGGTCGAAGAGCTCCTGGACCTCGTCGCCGTAGCCCGTGCGGTCCTCGGGCAGGACGTCCTTCAGCTTGAAGACGGACCACAGGGTGTAGCGGATGACCTCGTTGAGGTCCTTGGCCAGCTTGCCCTTGTTCGGGATGCGGGCCGCGTCGGTGGTGGGGGCGTCGTCACTCATGTGCCTATTCTCCCGCTCCGTCGGACGCGCTTCGCACCGGGCCCGCCTCCAGGGCGTCCACCGCCGCGTACGCGCTCGCGATGCAGGCGGGGATGCCGACCCCGTCGTATGCGGCGCCGCACACGGCGAGGCCGGGGAGCTTGGCGATGTGTTCGCGGATGCGGTCCACGCGCGCGTGGTGGCCGACGGGGTACTGGGGCAGGCCGTCGTCCCAGCGGGTGACGCGGGTCTCGACGGGGGCCGCCGTCAGTCCGGTCGCCCCCTTGAGGTCGTGGCGGGAGACGTCCACCAGGTCGGCGTCCGGGCGCTGGAGGATCTCCGTCTCGGCGTACCGCCCGACGGAGGTCCGCAGGACCAGCAGGTCCGGGTTCTCCTCGGCGATCCAGCCCCACTTCTGGGAGGCGAACGTCGACGCCTTGATGGTGCGTCCGTCGACGGGCGGCACCAGGAAGCCGCTGCCCTCGGGGAGGGTGATGTCGGCGCGGCGGTAGGCCAGGGTGATCAGGGCCATCGAGGCGTACTCCACGCCTGCGAGTTCGGCCGCGACGGCCGGTGCCTCGGCGCGGAGGAGTCCGGCGGCCACCGGGGTGGGTACGGCGACGACCACCCCGTCGGCGTCGAGGATCCGTTCCCCGGCGACCACCCGCCACCCCGCCGCTGTCCCCGCTGTCGCCGCTGTCCTGCGCAGCTCGGTCACGGGTGCCCCGGTGACGATCTCGCCGCCCCGCGCGCGCACCGACTCCGCGACGGCGAGCGGCAGTTGGCCCACGCCTCCCTGGATGCCCATGAAGACCGGCCCGCCCTGCTGGGGGGCGGCGGCCATCCGGGCCTGGATACCGCGCACGCCCTCGGTCAGGGACGCGTGTGTCCTGGCCACCTCGAAGAGCTGGGGTACGGCCGAGCGCATCGAGATGCGGTACGCGTCGCCCGCGTAGACCCCGCCCAGCAGCGGCTCGACCAGTCGGTCGACGACCTCGCGGCCCAGGCGCGCGGCGACGAACTCCCCCACCGCCACGTCGTCCCCGACCTCCGTGCGCGGCAGGTCGGCGTCGCGCCCGATCCGGGCCAGCCCCTCGTCGGAGAGAACACCGGCCAGTGCGGAGGCGCTGCCGGGGACGCCCATGACGTGTCCCTTGGGCATGGGCCGCAGGGCGCCCCGGGTCCAGATCGAGGCGGTGGAGGTGGCGGGCGGCTGGAGGCGGTCGTCGAGGCCCACCTCGCGGGCCAGCGCGATGGCTTCGGGTCTGCGGGCGAGCATCGACTCGGCGCCGAGGTCGACCCGCGCGCCCGCGATCTCGCCGGGCAGCAGCTTGCCGCCGACGCGGCCGGACGCCTCCAGGACGGTCACTCCGACGCCCCGGTCCAGCAGCCGGTGGGCTGCGGCCAGACCCGCGATCCCGCCTCCGATGACGACGACATGCCCGGCACCCGCACGGGCCTCCACTGCGCTCATGCGACCACCTTCTCAGACCCCACTGACACTCCCGTCGGCGCACGGCCGCCCAGGTGTCCGGCGCGAGTCCCGACCGTGACCTCTTCGGGACCGGGACAGGCCAACGTCCTGGCCCCTTCGTGCGTCGAAGGAGCGTCAGTCGTGCACCACGACGTCCCAAGACGGTCCAGAACCGTCCAAGACGGCGCACGAAGGCCCAATGACAGCCCTCGGGGGGAATTCGCAACATGAACACCTTGCGCACAAGCCGTACACGTCCCGTTCAGGCCCTGGCGGGCATCCTTCTCGTCGCGTCCCTCGCGCTCGCCGGTTGCAGCGGCGGCGCCGACGACGCCAGCAGCAGCAGTGACGGGGCCGCCGCCGCGAGAGGAGCGGACTCCGGCGCCCTGGAAGACCAGGCCGCGTCCGAGAGCAAGCCCGGCGGCAAGGGCGGCGGCGCCCAGGCCAGTACCGCGCCCCAGGCGGCCACCGGCCCGCACATCATCCGTACCGTCTCGGTGTCCGTGCAGGTCAAGAACGTACCGAAGGCACTGGCCAAGGTTCGTGCCACCGCGGAGAACGTCGGCGGGTTCGTCGGCAGCGAGACGACGACCCTGGACGAGGAGGAGGGCGCCGAGAACACCGACGTCGTCCTGCGGGTGCCCGTCGCCGAGTACGAGCGGGTACTCGACGCCCTGGAAGGCACCGGCAAGCTTCTGCACCGGGAGGCGAAGGCGACGGACGTCACCGACCAGGTCGTCGACGTGGAGAGCCGCATCACCACCCAGCGCGCCAGTGTGAACCGCATCCGGGAGCTGATGGACAGGGCCACCAAACTCGCCGACGTGGTCACCCTGGAGGGCGAGTTGAGCAGCCGTCAGGCCGATCTGGAGTCACTGCTCGCCCGCCAGGCCTCCCTGAAGGACCGCACCTCCCTGGCCACGATCAACGTCTCCCTGTCGGAGAACCCGGCCGAGGAGTCCGACAAGGACGACGACCCGGGTGTCCTGGACGCCCTCGCGGGCGGCTGGAACGCGTTCGTGTCGATGCTGCGCTGGATCGTGGTGGCCCTCGCCGCGGTGCTGCCGTTCGCCGCGGTGGCGGCCCTGCTGGTGTTCGTCTGGCTGCGTCTCACCCGAGCCCGCCGGCAGCACCCCGTCCCGGCGACGGCCACGGACCCGGCGCCGGCGGCCTCCCTGCCGACCGCTCCCCCGGCACGGCCCGACGGACCGCACCAGGACTGAAATGCGGGGCCCCCGTAGCGTGTTCGCATGAGCATGAGCGATGGCCGTACGAACGACACGAAGCGTGGGACCGAGCGCCTGGTGGTGATCGGCGGCGACGCGGCGGGCATGTCCGCCGCGTCGCAGGCCCGCCGGCTGAAGACGCCCGGCGAACTGGAGATCGTGGCGTTCGAGCGCGGCAACTTCACCTCCTACTCGGCGTGCGGCATCCCCTACTGGGTGAGCGGCGACGTCCCGGAGCGGGACCGGCTGATCGCCCGCTCGGCGGAGGAGCACCGGGCCCGCGACATCGACCTGCGCATGCGTACGGAGGTCACGGAGATCGACGTTCCCGGCGGCCGGGTACGCGCGCGTGACCTGGAATCGGGCGCCGAGTCGTGGACGTCGTACGACAAACTGGTGATCGCCACCGGCGCTCGTCCGATCCGCCCCTCACTGCCGGGTGTCGACGCCCCCGGGGTGCACGGCGTACAGACCCTGGACGACGGCCAGGCGCTCCTGGACACCCTGACCACGGTCGAGGGCCGCCGCGCGGTCGTCGTCGGCGCGGGCTATATCGGCGTGGAGATGGCCGAGGCGCTCATCAAGCGCGGCTACGAGGTGACGGTCCTCAACCGCAGCGAGGAACCCATGTCCACGCTCGACCCGGACATGGGCCGTCTGGTGCACGACGCGATGGAGGGCCTGGGCATCACCATGGTGAACGACGCCGAGGTCACCAAGCTGCTCACCGGCGACGACGGCCGGGTCCGCGCGGTCGCCACTCAGGACGCCGAGTACCCGGCGGACGTGGTCGTGCTGGGCATCGGCGTCCGCCCCGAGACGACGCTCGCACGGGCGGCGGGGCTCCCCGTGGGCGCCCACGGCGGGCTCCTCACCGACCTGGCGATGCGGGTGCGCGGCCACGAGAACATCTGGGCGGGTGGCGACTGTGTCGAGGTCCTGGACCTCGTCTCCGGCCAGGAACGGCACATCCCCCTCGGCACGCACGCCAACAAGCACGGCCAGGTCATCGGGGCGAACGCGGGCGGCGGCTACGCCACGTTCCCCGGTGTCGTCGGCACCGCCGTGAGCAAGGTCTGCGACCTGGAGATCGCCCGCACCGGCCTGCGCGAGAAGGACGCGCACCAGGCCGGATTCCGGTTCACATCGGTCACCATCGAGTCGACGAACCGGGCGGGCTACTACCCCGGCGCTGCCCTGATGACGGTGAAGATGCTCGCCGAGCACCGCACAGGCCGCCTTCTCGGCGTCCAGATCGTCGGCCGCGAGGGCGCGGCGAAGCGGGTGGACATCGCCGCGGTGGCCCTCACAGCAGGCATGACGGTCGAACAGATGACAGCCCTGGACCTGGGCTACGCCCCACCGTTCTCCCCGGTCTGGGACCCCATCCTGGTAGCCGCGAGAAAGGCGAGCACAGCGGTACGCAAGAGCACTTCTTAACGAGGGCTCAGGTCACCCCCTAGGGGCGCGGGGAACTGCGCGACAAGCCACAACGGACCCGCACCCGGCAGCCAACAAGCACCCAGATACCCCTACGCCGTCCCGTTGATCCGGTCAATCGCCTGGCGCGCCTGCTCCCCCGGCGGCCGGGACGGCAACGCCGACACGGACGCCGACGCCGAAACAGACGGCGCCTGCTGCGCCTGGGCCGGCTTCGCGTGGGCACCCAGCCCACTGGACCTCAGCCGATGACTCACCGCCTCGTCGAGCGACACCGGCCGCTGCATCTGCGTGGCCAGCCGCCCCGCCTCCTGGCCGAGGCGGGCCACGTCCTCCCAGGGCAGGTGGACCACCAGTGCGAGTTCGGCCTCTCCGTTCGGCAGCGCCTGTACCGACTGCAGCGGAGGAGTAACTCGGTCGTTCATCGCCTGTTCCTCACGTCGTCCCCGCGACCCGCCTTCGTCGTGCCGCGGACGTTGAGGACAGATACGGACACACGGACAGCCGCGTTCACCGATTCGAGAGACGCATCGCGGGCAGTACTTCCTTGTGGTCATCCCCGTCCATGACGTGAACCCCGCAAGCCGGACCCCTTGGGTCACGTACGCGCTGATCGCCGCCAACGTTCTCGTGTTCCTCTCCATGCCCGGTACAGCGGGCTCGGTGACGGGCGAGAGCGGCCTGGCGCAGCTGTGCCATCTCCAGGCCTTCCTGGACCAGTACGCCGCTGTCCCCCAGGAGTTGATCCACCACCAACTGCCCCGTCTCGTCCCGACGGGCGAGGTCGGGATCGGCAGCGGAGGGCCGGGCTGTGTGATCGGTCCGCCCGGCTACGACAAGTCCCCGGCGCTCTCCGTGTTCACGGCGATGTTCCTGCACGGCGGCTGGCTGCACCTGCTGGGCAACATGCTGTTCCTGCTGATCTTCGGCAACAACATCGAGGACCGCATGGGGCACATCCGCTTCGCGCTCTTCTACGTCGCCTGCGGCTACGCGGCGTCCTACGGGTTCGCCCTCGCGAACTCCGATTCGAGCGACCCCCTGATCGGCGCCTCCGGGGCCATCGCCGGTGTCCTGGGCGCCTACCTGGTGCTGTATCCGAAGGCCCGGGTGTGGGTCCTCGTACCGTTCCTCGTCTTCCTGCCGCTGCGGCTGCCGGCCTGGCTGGTGCTGGGCTTCTGGTTCGCGCTGCAGGCGGTGTACTCGTCCGGCGAGGGCGTCACAAAGGCCGGCACCGTGGCGTACGCGGCCCACGTCGTCGGCTTCCTCGCGGGCATGCTGCTCGCCTGGCCGCTCAAGGCAGGCACCCCGCAGCCGCCGGAACCACGCGGCCTGCTGTGGGGCAGGCGGGCCCGGCCGGGCCTGTAGGGACAGCCGGGTCCAGGTCGGTGGGTGCGATCGTCACGCCGACCGGTTCCGGCGTTGGGCGCCCAGACGGGCGTGGTGGGCGATGGAGCGGTCGTCGTCGCGGGGCCGGGCAGCGCCGGGCCCCTGTCGGCGACGACCGGAACGCTCGTGGCCATGACGGCTCCCCCGACCGGCACGCCTCCTCTGACGCGCGGCACCAATTCACCTGCTGGGCGAGTCCTACGCCGGGCGCGCGCCGCGCTCCGGACAGGTCCCGACCTCTCGGGGGTGACCGGTGGCCGTTGGTAGCCTCTCCCGTGATCGGGCGCCGTCGCCGGAGGCAGCGGCGAGTGGCCCCGCCCGGGCCGCGAGGACAGGACGGATGTGAATACCAGCGACCCTGTCGCCGCGCCTCGTACGCGGTCGGCGCGGGAAAGCCGCCGCATACGGATCCGGGCCGGACTCGGTCTCGCCCTGCTCCCCGTCTCCTTCGTACTCGGCGCCCTGATCTGGCTCTACCGCGCGGACCAGTACGCCCATGCGGGCGCCGACCGGACCACCCACTGGCCACTGGGGCTGGCGTTCTTCACCGCCTCCGGACTTCTCGGCCTGATGGCGTTGGGCCTGCCCCGACGATGGCTCGTGTGGCTGCAACTGCTCCTGCTGCTGCCGGCCATGGCACTGCTCGCCTTCTGACAGACCCGGCCGGACCGGCTTCGGCGCTCAGCGAGCCGTGTTCGTGTGGACGTACTCCACGAGGCGCGTCAGGGCGTCCGGGGGCGTGTTCGGCATGACGCCGTGGCCGAGGTTGAAGATGTGGCCCTCCAGGCCCTTCGCGGAGTCGAGGACCTCGCGGGTCTTCGCCTCGACGGCCTCCGTGGAGGCGAACAGGACCGTGGGGTCGAGGTTGCCCTGGAGCGCCTTGCCGGGGCCGACGCGACGGGCGGCCTCGTCGAGCGGGACGCGCCAGTCGACGCCCATGACATCCACGCCGGCCTCGCTCATCGGGGTGAGCAGCTCGCCGGTGCCGACACCGAAGTGGATGCGCGGCACGCCGTACCCCTCGACGGCCTTGAAGACCTTCTCGGAGGCGGGGAGCACCGAGCGGCGGTAGTCGACCGGGGCGAGGGCGCCGGCCCAGGAGTCGAACAGCTGGACGGCACTGGCACCCGCCTCGATCTGGACCTTGAGGAAGGCGGCCGTGATGTCGGCGAGGCGGTCGAGGAGGTCGGCCCAGAGCTGCGGGTCGCCGTACATGATCGCCTTGGCGTTCTCATACGTCCGGGAGGGGCCGCCCTCGACGAGGTAGCTCGCGAGGGTGAAGGGCGCGCCGGCGAAGCCGATCAGCGGGGTGGAGCCGAGCTCGCGGGTGAGCAGACCGATGGCCTCGGTGACGTACGGGACGTCCTCGGGGGTGAGGTCGCGGAGCTGGGCGAGGTCCGCGCGGGTGCGGATCGGCTTCTCGACGACCGGGCCGACGCCGGGCTTGATGTCGAGGTCGACACCGATGGCCTTGAGCGGGACGACGATGTCGCTGAAGTAGATCGCCGCGTCCACGTTGTGCCGGCGCACCGGCTGGAGGGTGATCTCGGTGACCAGTTCGGGCCGGGTGCAGGACTCCAGCATGGGGATGCCCTCGCGGACCTTGCGGTACTCGGGCAGGGAGCGCCCGGCCTGCCGCATGAACCACACAGGTGTGTGCGGCACCGGCTCGCGTCTGCACGCCTTGAGGAAGGCGGAATCCTGCACGGCGTCGTTCTTGACGGCGGCGGACGTCGCTGTCGGCTGCTGGCCCGCGGGGCTCTGGTTCGCGCTCACGAGCTGAAGTCTCGCACGCCCCACCGACAGTCCCGCGAACAGCCCTGTCGGGCGGCTCCTACCGCACTGTGGTCCGTTCCACGGGTGTCTGTCCCCGCACGGAGGCTCCGTTCCCCTTAATCTTCCCCGCATGGCTGCGGCACAGGGACGACTGTCGGACGGCGCTGGCGAAATGGACGACGCGAAGGAGGGGGACCGGGATGGGGAGACGGCTCCGTTGCCCTTCCGGGCCGCCGTCGACGCGTTGCGGTCCGCGCGGCTGAGGCCGCAGATCGAGATCGAGCCGACGCGGGCGCCCCAGCGCCTCGCGCCGTTCGCGTACGCCCTGGAGGCGGCGGTCGTCGACGGCGAGGAGGATCTGGCCGACGGCCGGCTCGTTCTGCTGCACGACCCGGCCGGGCACGACGCCTGGCAGGGCTCCTTCCGGCTGGTGACGCTGGTGCGCGCCGAGCTGGAGCCCGAGATGGCCGCCGACCCGCTGCTGCCCGACGTGTGCTGGTCCTGGCTGACCGGGGCGCTCCAGGCGCGCGGACTGTCGTACGGCGAGGCCAGCGGCACGGTCACGCGCGCGAGTTCGCACTACTTCGGCGGGATGTCGGAGCGGCCGGCCGCGTCCCAGATCGAGATCCGCGCCTCCTGGACGCCGCGCGAGGGCCTGGGCGGTGTCCCGGACACCGCGTCCCACCTGGCCTCCTGGTGCGACCTGCTGGCCCAGATCGCGGGCCTGCCGCCGGCCGGCCCCGGGGACGCGTCGGTGGTGACGCTCCCTCAGCGACGGG
>NZ_AEJB01000418.1 GCF_000331005.1 Streptomyces turgidiscabies Car8 | reverse complement strand
TCCCCCGTGTGGCGGATCAGCCGCGGATCTCCTTGTGCGCGACGCCGCCGCCGATGGAGACCTTGCGGGGCTTGGCGCGCTCGGCGATCGGGATACGCAGGGTCAGCACACCTGCGTCGTAGTCCGCCCTGATGTGCTCGGTGTCCAGGGTGTCGGCCAGTACGAGCTGTCGGGAGAAGACACCCAGAGGTCGCTCGGAGAGCTCCATCTGTACGTCGTCCGCCTTGGCTACCGGCCGCCGCTCGGCCTTCACGGTCAGCATGTTGCGCTCGACGTCGATGTCGATCGCGTCCTTGGAGACGCCGGGCAGGTCGAGGGCGATCACGTACTCCTCGCCCTCACGGTAGGCGTCCATCGGCATCGCCGACGGCCGCGACCAGGTGCCGGTCGTGTTCAGGAGCTGCTGGGTGAGCCGATCGAGCTCACGGAACGGGTCGGTGCGCATCAACACTGTGAACACCTCCAATGTTCAGGTCAGGCAGTTGCTGCCAATGCGTTCACCCGTATTCGTTGTAACATGTCATCGAAGTGATGACAAGTAGAACGTCGTTGATGCGACGACATCGTGTGCTGGAGGCCCCGTGACCATGGACGATCAGCCCGCCCCCCGGGCGCCCGGTCTCACCCCCACCTCGTTCCTCGCCGCCGCCGCGGCGCTCGACACGATCCACGAAGCCGTTCGCACGGCCCGGACAGCGGGAGGTGAGGAACACTCCGAGCCCGGCCGGGCCGGCTCGGCGGAGGCACTCGCCGCGCTTCTGCTGCTCCGCGAAGTGCGCGATCAGCTCGCCGAATGGGAGCCGGGCCTGATCGAAGAGGCCCGGGAGGCAGGCGCCAGCTGGGCCGACCTGGCTCATCCTCTCGGCGTCTCCAGCCGTCAGGCCGCCGAACGCCGCTACCTGCGGGTGCGCCCCGGAAATCCGGGGTCCACGGGCGAACAGCGAGTACGCGCCACCCGGGACCGCCGAGCCGCCGACCGCACCGTGACGACCTGGGCCCGCGCCAATGCCGCCGACCTGCGCGGGCTCGCCGGCCAGATCACCGCGCTCACCGACCTCCCCGCCGACGCGCGCACCCCGCTCGCCGAACTCGGAGTCGCCCTCGCCGACAACGACACCGCCGCCCTCGTCGGCCCCTTGTCGAACATTTACACGTATCTGACGTCCGGCCATCCCGACCTCGCCGCGCGCGTCGACGACATCGCCCGCCACGCCGACCGACTCCGCCGGCACAGCGGCGACCGACGACAGAACAGCACCTGACCGCCGTACCTTCGCGGTTCACGCGCCGGACCACCGTCTCCCCGCTCCCGACGGATGAGACGGAGTGGAGGAGGCGGAGAAGATCGACACTGCGGACGAAGGCCCGTCAGTGGTGGGGGCCCTGCCGCCCGAGGGTTTCGACGGGGGTCGCGCCCGGGCGGGTCCACTGCGGCACGGGGCGGCTGGTCGGTCCCCAGTCGCTGTTTCCCTCCGCGTCCGAGCGCCAGGACCAGCAGGCGTGGCGTCCCTCGGGCCAGCCCTGAGGGTTGTCCTCCCATGTCTCGCCTCGACCGTACGGAGTCATGTCGAGCAGGCCGAGAGACCCGTTGACCGCCTCGTTGCCGCGGCCCGTCGTGGCGTAGGTGAGGAATACGCGCTCGCCGTCGCGCAGGAAGCAGGTGAGGTACCCCATGTCGCCGCCGGCCGGCCCGTCCACGTCGCGCACCGAGTACCAGGGCTGCGTGTAACCCATGAACTCGGTGTAGGAGGCCACCTCGTCCCAAGGCCCGGTGGTCAGGACGGCGAACGAGACGCCGCGAGCGTTGAGATAGGCGGCGTCCTGCAGATGCCAGGCCGTCGTCGTGCAGCCTTCGCACTGCCCCTGATGCGGCGCGCCGTCGTACCACATGTGCTTGTAGACAACGAGCTCGTCGCGGTCCTGGAACAGATCCAGGAACGGGACCGGACCGTCGGGCCCGACGATCTCGACCGTCCCGTCGAGTTCCACCATCGGCAGCCGACGGCGGGCCGCTGCCAGGGCGTCGCCCGCGCGGGTGTGTGCCTTCTCGCGGACCAGCAGCTCGTCACGGGCGGCCCGCCATTCGGCCAGGTCGACGACGGGCGGGCGGCCGGGCAGCGAGGCGGTCGGATCATGGGGCGTGGTCGTCATGGGGTCCTCCGTGGTGTCTCGTGCCGGACGGCGTCGTACGACGTCCTGCGACGGTCACCAGAACAGACCGCCGTGCCGGCCGAAACTCATCGCCGCGCAGCCTCGGCCGAGTCGGCCGACCGCCCCTCGGCCTCCGACCCGGCTGCGCCCACTGACCGGACGCACGCCCTGGACGCACGCCGATGAACGTCACCGCACCGCCGGCCCACCCGGTGGTCTCAGGAACGGTTTCCCGGTGTTCAGTTCGCCTCGGGCCGGTCGTCGGCCGGGGCCGCCGCGGGCGGGGTCGGGTCCTGCGCGTCGGTGGTGGTGTAGTAGACGGAGTGGCCCTGCTTGGTGCGCTGGGCATGACTCTTGGCGACGAGCCCTTCGACTGTCGTGCGTACGACGGTCGTCTTGATGCCACGGTCGGGGTGGGCCTCACCGAGTGAGGTGGCGATCTCCGCAGCGGAGCGGGGTTCACTCTGATCGGCGAGGTGGCGGCGGATGAGTTCGACGAGGGTGGGCTGGGTCGCCTTCGTGGCCGCCGACTTGGCTACGGTCTCGGTGGTCTCGACAGTCTCGGACTTCTTGGCTGCCGGCTTCCTGGCCGCCTCGCTGCCCTTGGCGGTGGCCGTCTTCTTCGCCCGTGTCCCCTTGCCCGCACTGTGCTGCGGCGTGGCCTTCTGCCGAGGCACTGCGGGTGTCGCGGCTGACTTGGGGGCAGGCTGAGCGGCGGTGCCCGTGGCACCGAGCGCGTTTCGCATGTTCGTCAGCACGGTGTTGTCGTGCTGCAGGGCGCGCAGTTGTTCCTGCAGGGCGTCGATCTCCGCGCTGATGCGGTCCTGCTCCTTGTCGTTGCGATCAAGGTCATTGGCCACCTGTGCCATGTATTGCGATGTCAGTTCGGTGGTGGGGATCTTGCTGTCGGGCATGCTGCCGGCCTTTCCTCGGGGGGCGTCCGCAGACGGTGAAGCAACTCGCGGAGCAGGCGCCTGGGTTGAACTGCGATGCGGTGGCGCTTGAACGAGTCATGAGTAGGTCGCACCTGGTGAGGGCTTTGCCTCGGTACAGAGATACTACGGGCGGGCGGAGCTGGTTGTTCGGCAGAGTTCATGTTGGGTTCGGCTTGGGTCACAACTTCGTTGTCGGGTGCGACTGTTGTCGAGGGTTGTCGAAGCTGTTCACCTTTGCGAGTCAGTAGCAGGTGTTCGTGACCGTATGCGGGTGTTCGCGACCTACTGCTCCCGCGTCCAGGAGTCAGCAGACCAGGGCAGGTGACTGTTCGAAGCGCACGGTCCGGTGCGGTCACCGACGGGCGGACGGTCACGGTCGGGTGGGCACCCGCAGGGCGAGGAGGGCGACGTCGTCGTCGTTGGCGACGGGGCGGACCCGGCTCAGCATCTGGTCGATGAAGGAGGTCAGCGGGCGGTGGGCGAGGGCGGCGGCGTGTCGGCGCAGTCGGTTGAGACCCTCGTCGAGGGTGTGGCCGGGTTCCTCGATCAGGCCGTCGGTGTACAGCAGGAGGGTGGATCCGGGCGGCAGCAGGGCGGTGGCGTCGGAGCGGGGCCTGTGGGCTCCGGTGCCCAGGAGTATGCCGTGGCCGTCGGTGAGATAGTCGGCCAGCCCGTCGTGGCTGATCAGCAGGGGCGGCGGATGTCCCGCGTTGGTCCAGGTCAGCTTCCACTGGCCGTCGTGGGTCTCTTCGACCCGGGCGAGGATCATGGTGGCCATGGCGACGTCCGTGATGTGCAGGACCGCCTCGTCGAGGCGCTCGACGATCCGGCTGGGAGGCTCCTGCAGGGCCCAGGCGTAGGCGCGGAGCATGTTGCGCACCTGTGCCATGCCTGCTGCCGCCTCCAGGTCATGTCCGACCACGTCGCCGATGGCCAGCGCGGTGGCGCCGTCGGCCAGGGAGAAGGCGTCGTACCAGTCGCCGCCGACCTGTGAGGCGTCGGGCGCCGGGAGGTAGCGCACCGTCATCTGCAGACCCGGCACGCGCGGCATCTGGGGGAGCAGGTGGTTCTGCATGGTCTCCGCGACCTTGCGCTGGCGCTGGTAGAGACGTGCGTTGTCCAGAGCCAGGCCTGCGCGGCGGGCGATGTCCTCGATGAGGGGGAGGTCGACGGTGGCGAAGTCACCCGGCTGCTTGGCTCGGCCCAGGGTCAGCGCGCCGAGGACCGCACGGGTGCTGCGGATGGGAGCGATGGCCGCCGAGTGGATGCCCGTGACGTCGAACAGGCGGCGCTGTTCGACCGCGATACCGGAATCCGGCGGCCCCTGGTAGGTCTGCGGGCCGGCCAGGGTCGACGCGACCCCGCGCAAAGCCCTGGACAGGGGCATCGGGGACTCCTCGGGGACCGGTGGCATCGGTCCCTGGAGTTCCTCGTGATGCACCAGGCCGTCATCCCTCGCCTCGGCCACGACAGTGCGCCACACCTCGTCGCGCTCGGTGATCAGATCGATGATCGCCCAGTCCGCCAGCCGGGGCACCACCAGGGTCACCAGCCGCCGTAGCGCCTCTTCGACGTCGAGAGTGGAGGTCAGCTGTGTGGTGGTCGCGGCCAGCAGGGCGAGCCGTTCGATTTCGGGCAGCAGGGCGGCCTCCGGCTGCGGCAGTGAGGGTGCCCGCGGGTGCCGGGGGTGGAAGATGACGAGCGTGCTGTGCTCATACTCATCGAGGTCGTGGGCGCCGAGATCGAAGGGGGTGATCAGCCATGAGATGGGCAGCAGAGAGCCGTCTCCGCGCGCGAAGTAGTCCTCCTCGGCCTGAGCGGTGCGCCGGGCATGGAAAGCCTGCCGCATACGGCACTGGGTCCTGGGCAGGGGGTGGCCGTGCGCGTCCCGGTGCAGCAGGTCGTGAGCGTCGTGGCCGAAAAGATCTCCGGCCGACCGGTCCAGAATCTGCTCGGCGCGGGAGTTGACGGCGATGATCCGGCCCTGCACGTCCACGATGTAGGCCCCGGTCCCGAAGGCTTCCAGCGTCTCGACGAGCCCGGCGGCCGGCGGCGCCAAGGGTCGTTTCCCGTGGATATCCGTGTGTTCCGGTCCTGCCATGCCTTGATCTCCCTACCTGACTCGCGGCCGCCTCCTTGACGGTATCTGCCTTTCCGACTGCCCCGCCCTCGACCGATTCAGCCCCACCCTCGCTCACAGTCGGCAAACTGACACCGGGTGCCTGCGCGAGTCGACCTTGGGCGGCGTTCAGGCGATACGGGGGTCGGCCGTCGGCGATGTACGCCACCAGCCTGGTGGCGTACCAGCGCCCTGGACGGCATCAGGGTGTCCGAGACGGTCGGCGCCGTGAGCGCTCAGTCGTCGTTGGAGACCATGCTCGACCAGAATTCCCAGATCCCGGCAACGCCACGGCCGGTGGCCCGCAGGGACCTGATGGGGGGTCCGGGCGGTATCGGTGGGCGTCCACCCAAGGGAGGCGCGGTGATGGCGCTACCCTGCTGTGCCATGCGGGAGACACGCCTCGACACTGCTCGGATCAGGGCGGCTCAGCGGCTGATCGATCCGGTTTTTCTCCGTACTCCGCTGTACCGCTGTGAGGCGATGGAGTCCGACCTGGGCTGCACGGTGAGCATCAAGCTCGAAACGGCGAACCCGGTGCGCAGCTTCAAGGGCCGCGGCACCGAGCTGGTCGCGAGCCTGCTCGCCGCCGAAGGCACACGAGCCGCGGTTTGTGCCAGTGCGGGCAACCTTGGCCAAGCCCTCGCCTGGTCCGGGCGCGGCCGGGGGCTCGACGTGACCGTCGTGGCGTCCCGTTTCGCGACTGTGGCCAAGCTTGACCGTATCCGCGCGTTGGGCGCCGCGCTGGAACTGGTGGACGGCGATCACGAGATGGCTCGCGATCGGGCGGCGGCCATCGCGCGGTACGACGGCATCCGACTGGTCGAAGACAGCCTGGACATCGAGACCTGTGAGGGTGCGGCGACCATCGCCCTGGAACTGGTGGACTCCGTACCGTCGTTCGACACAGTCCTCATCGCTCTCGGCGGCGGGGCGCTGGCCACCGGCGTGGGCCATGTGATGAAGGCCCTGGCACCCGAGGTCGAGGTGATCTGCGTCCAGCCTCTGGGCGCACCGGCGATGACACACTCGTGGCGCGAGCGGCGTGTCGTCACCACCGACTCGACCGACACCATCGCTGACGGCGTCGCCGGTCGGCACCCGATCCCCGCCGTCCTCGACGATCTCCTCCTGGTCGCCGACGATGCCGTCCTGGTTCAGGAGGCGTCGATCATCGCCGGAATGCGGATGCTTCTCGATCACGCGGGCCTGGTCGTCGAACCGTCGGCCGCGCTCGGCGTCGCGGCGATCCTCGAAGACCGCGAGCGCTTCGCCGGCCGGCATGTGGTCACCATCGTGTGCGGCAGCAATGTCGACATGGACACCTATCACCGGTGGGTGGGAGCGGCTACCGGCCCACAGATCGTGACCGGCAAGGACGGTGGGTAGCCGGTAGCCGGTAGCCGGTAGCCCGGCTTCGGAGCGGTCGCGGACACGCCGATGAGTTTTCGATGCGCGCGCAGTCTCATCGCCGTGATCGACAACATCACGATCGGCAACCTCAGGAGGAACAGATGGCTCAGTTGCTGAGAGTCCACAACTTCGGCGTGTCGAGTGACGGGATCGGTGCCGGCGCCGAACAGAGTCGCGAGCACCCGTTCGGGCACGTCGATCCGGAGCAGCTGTTCACCTGGGCACGAGCCACAGCGAGTTGGCCAGGGCGTACCGAGCCCGGCGGGAGCCGCGGCCTCGACGACTACGTCGTACGGGACTGGGCACGCGACATCGGTGCCGAGATCATGGGCCGCAACAAGTTCGGGCCCCAGCGCGGTCCCTGGAACGACCACGAGTGGCGAGGCTGGTGGGGGGACGAACCCCCTTTCCACACCCCGGTGTTCGTCATGACCCACCATGAGCGTCCCTCGTTCACGCTCTCCGACACCACGTTCCACTTTGTCGACGGTGACCCCGAATCGGTGCTCGAACAGGCGCGGGTGGCGGCCCGGGGCAAGGACGTCCGGCTCGGCGGCGGGGTTTCCACCGTCCGGCAGTTCCTCGACGCCGACCTCGTCGACAGTCTGCATGTGGCGGTCTTGCCGGTGAAGTTCGGGTCGGGACTACGTTTGTGGGAGTCTCCCGACGAGCTTCTCGACCGCTTCCACCTGGACGTCGTGCCCAGCCCGAGTGGTGTGGTGCACCACCTGTTCTGGCGGAAGTGACACCAGAGCCTGCTCGGGAGAGGCTGACCACGGCTGCACGGCTACTGCGAACGCTTGAGTGGTCGGTTGCCGCACAGCGTGAAGCCCCGGCTGGACGGGGGAGGCCAGCCGGGGCGGTAGGTGGTGGCGTGCGGAGGGCGGTCGCCTCGCGGCGAAAGGCTCCATGGGGCTTCAGCCGAACGATCTTCCCCATGGGCTATGGGTGAGGCCCGGGGACACTGTCCCCTCCGCAGCCACATACAGATGAACGGTCAACCACCCCTGTATGTTCCGCCGTTGGGACCTGTGCCGTGTGAGCTCGGGCACCCCGCGGCGCCGGGGCGCGCTCAGTCGACGTAGTCGGTGATGAGGGCGGCGAACTCGTCCGGGGTGGCCAGACGGATGCCGAGGGTTTCGGCCTTGGCGCGCTTGGATCCGGCACCGTCGCCGGCGACGACCAGGCTGGTCTTCTTCGAGACGCTGGAGGACGAGCGGCCCCCGGCCCGTTCGATGAGCTCGTTCATCTGGTTGCGGCTGAGGTTCTCCAGTACACCTGTCATCGCTCCGGTCACCACGACGGTCATCCCGGTCAGGGGCCTGCCCGTCGCCTCGGCGCCCTCCGTGATGCCCTCGGTCCCCTCGGCCGCGGGGGTGGGCGGGGTCGCGCCGGGCTCGGTCATGTTCACCCCGGCTGCCGCGAGTCTGTCGACGAGCGGGGCCAGTTCGGCGAGTTCGGCGACGATGGAAGGGGCTTTCTCGGTGCCGATGCCCTCGACCTGCCGCATCGCCTCGACGTCCGCGGCGCGGATGTTGTCCATGGTGGCGAAGTACCGGGCGATACGGCGGGACATGGAGCGGCCGGTGCCGCGCACCCCGAGAGCGCACAGCACCCGCGACAGCGGCTGGTCCTTCGCCGCGTTGATCGCGGCGAGGAGGTTGTCGGTACTCGTCTCGCCCATCCGCTCCAGGCCCAGCAACTGCTCCCGCGTGAGGGAGAACAGGTCGGCGAGGTCCTTCACCAGACCGGCGTCGACGAGCTGGAGCACGCGCGTGTGCCCGAGGCCTTCGACGTCGAGCTGGTCGCGGCCGGCGGCGTAGGAGAGGGCGGCCACCAGATGGCAGTTGCGGCCGTTCTCGCACCGCCAGCGCTGTTCGCTGGTGTCGATGCCGGCCCCGCAGCGCGGGCACACCTGGGGGAAGACGATGGGCTGTTCGTCCCCGGTGCGCAGGTGGGCGACAGGGGCTTCGACGCGGGGGATGACGTCACCGGCGCGATGCACCATGACGTGGTCGCCCAGGCGTAGGTCGCGCCGGGTGATGTCGCCGGGGTTGTGGAGCGTGGCGTAGGTGATGGTGGCACCGTCGATCTCGACCGGCTCCAGCACGCCGCGTGGGGCGATGATGCCGGTACGGCCCACGTTCCACTCGACCTCCAGCAGCCGGGTGATCTTCTCCACGGCGGGGAGTTTGTAGGCGATCGCCCAACGTGGGGCCCTCGATCCCGCCCCGGCGGTCCTCTGGTCGGCGGCGAGGTCGGTCTTGATGACGATCCCGTCGATACCGAAGGGCAACTCCGCCCGCAGGCCGGCGATCTGTCCGACGCGGGCAAGCACCTGCTCGACGGTGTCGGCGGTGATGCCGGGTACGGCGGTGGTGGCGGTGGTGTTCACCCCCAGTTCGCCGACCAGTGTCATGAGTTCGCTGTGCGCGAGCCCCTCCAGCCGCCCGGCGAGCTCCGTCTCGGTTCCGGGCACCGGGAGCAGTCCGTACCCGAAGAACGTCATCGGCACGGTGTACGCGCGGTCCTTGGCCCGCAGAGTGCCGGCCGAGGCGCCGCGCGGGTTCGCGAACGGGGTGCCGCCGTGCGTCGTCCGTGCCGTGTTGGCGTACTCGAACTGGGCGGTGGTCATGAGGACTTCGCCGCGTACCTCCACCGTCACCGGTTCGGCCAGTTCGTCGGGTAGTCCCTCGACGGTGCCGATGGCGTGCGAGACGTCCTCTCCGGCCGTCCCGTCGCCGCGCGTGACCAGCCGGGTGAGGCGGCCTCGGGTGTAACGGGCGGCGATCGCGAGACCGTCGAGCTTGGGCTCGACACTGAAGCGGGTGACGTCGTGGCCGATACGTCTGGCCAGCGATGCCGTCCAGGTGGTGAACTCCTCGGCAGAGAACACGTTGTCCAGACTCAGCATCGCCACCGTGTGCGGGACATCCCCGTCCACGGCGCCGCCCGCGACCTTCCCGGACGGCGATTCGGGCAGCACCTGCTCGGGATGACCGGCCTCCCACTCCGCGATGCCGCGCACCAGCCGGTCGTAGGCGTCGTCGTCGAGCACCGAGGTGCCGCCCGTGTAGTAGGCGGCCGACGCCTTCACCGCGTCCTCGACCGCCTGCGCGTAGGCGGCGGCATCCACGATCACTGCAGCTGGTGTTGTCATGCCGGTCATCTTGCCTGCCACCACTGACAACGCCCCGGCCGACGGAGCGAGATACCTGGACCCGGTGACCGCCGAGAGGGCCACGACCGGATGTCGTGGCCCTCGTGTCAGGTCCCGGGGGGAGCGGGGCCCTGCTTCTGTCGGCGTGGCCGGGAGAGATCAGCGGGATCCGCTGCTGGTCAGTCCTTTCCGGCGAGCCGCCAGATCTGGTTCTTCTTGGTGGTCAGGGTGCTGCCGGGGTCGCAGGTCCACTGGTGGACGAGTGCTCCGGTGGCGGTGGAGATGTTGCTGACGTCGACGCACTTGCCGCTGTTCACGGCGACGAGCTGGTAGTCGTGGCTGTTGCCGAGCGCGGTCACCGCCCGCAGCGTGAACCGCTGGTTGGTTCCGCCGTGGCAGGTCCACTGCTGGACGGCGGCTCCGTTGGCCGTGGAGACGGCGGAGATGTCCAGGCACTTGCCGCTCGAGTGGTTGACGACGCTGTAGGTGTCGGTCGTGCCGGAGACGGGGTGGAAGTCGAAGATCTGTTCCTGTCCGCTGCCGCAGGTGTCCTGCTGGAACTGCGTGCCGTCGGTGGTGGACTTGGCCGGGTCTTCGAGGCACAGCGCGCTGTGCTGGGCGACGGCCGTCGAGGAGAAGCCGGTCGAGGCACCGATGTGCAGGCTCGCGGGTGCGAAGGAGACCTGGTCGAGGTGGGGCGCGGAGCTGGAGCGCATGGGCTGCCCGATGTCGGTGCCGCCGCCGGAGTAGACCTTGCCGATGGTGGTGCCGTCCCAGTTGAACAGCTGTGAGGCGGTGAACTTGACGGCGTTGGCGCCCTTGGTGAGGGTGACGGGGACGGTGTAGTTCTGGAACTGGTTCCAGTGCAGGGTGCTGGCGAAGTTGACGCGGGTCGAGGTGCCGCCGTTGACGCTGACGTCGGCGTGCTCGGCGTACAGGTCGGGGTTGTAGTGGTTGGAGGGCAGTTCCTCGGCGTTGGCGTAGCGCATGGTCATGGCGTAGGTGCCGGCCGAGGGGGCGTTGACGTTGAGGGTGAGGGAGTTGGCGGTCCCGTTGCCGATGCCGGTGACGACACCACCGTTGGCCTGGCTGAAGGTGGTGTCGGCGGCCGCGGTGCCGGTGAGGGTGCCGTTCTCTGCCTGGTAGGTGACGACGTTGCCGGTGGTGACGGCGTCGGTGGCGCTGAACGGGGTGACCGCCAGGTCGTCCAGGGCGAGGGTGCCGGCGGCGCCGGTCACCCTGACCTTGTTGATGCCGCCGTTGAGGTAGACCCGGTTGGCGGAGGTGGACCAGGCGCCGGTCGTCGCACCGGCGAGGGTCTGGTCGTTGGTGGCCTTGCCGTTGACGGTGAGGTCCGCCTGGCCGGTGTTGCGGAAGCGGGCCGTCAGGTCGGCGTAGCCGTCTCGCGCCGAGTAGACCCAGAAGGTCGCGGACTTGCCGGAGGTGAGGTTCACCGCGCCCGCGCCGGACTGGCCCTGGGCGGTGTAGGTGGCGGTGCCGCTGTCCGAGAGGGCGGCCTGCTCGGCCTCGTAGAGTGTGGTGCCCTGGACGGCGGCGTCCTTGTAGCGGAGGTCGATCTTGTCGACGATGGCGTCTCCGACGGTCGCTCCGCCGTTGTCGCCGGTGGTCGCGAGGGAGACGGTGTGGCTGCCCGCGGTGAGGTGCACGGTCGTGTCGCTGTGCCCCCACACCACCCACTGGAAGGCCACGGGGATGTCGATCCTCGTCGAGGCGCCGCCGTCGACCCGCATGTACACGTTCGTCGGGCCCTTGACGTCAGCGTCCTTGGCGTAGCTGTTGCCGAACACCGACAGGTCGTAGTCGCCGGTGGTGGGGACGGAGACGGGGAAGGAGATCACCGTGGTGGAGCCGGTGCGCAGGCCTCCGACGTCCTTGGTGCCCGAGGTGGCGAACTTGCCGACGTCGCCGGTGGTGCCCTCGGTGTTGATGTTGTAGCCGCTGCCGCTGAGTGTGGCGTTCTCGGCCTCGTACGTTCCTGTCCACGTGTTGTCGGAGGCGGTGGTGCTGCCGGCGCCGCCCGGGGAGACGATCACCTCGTAGGCGGACATGGCGTCGAGGGTGATGGGCAGGGTGATCGAGCCGTCGGAGCCCACGGCGACGTCGGCGTCGGAGAGCCGGGTCGGAGTGGCTGCCGCGCCGATGTAGCCGCTGTAGCGGTCCTGGAACACGCTGACGTGCACGGTGCTGCCGAAGACCGCCGGGTCGATGTTCTTGATGACCGTGTTCGAGTCACCGCTGGTGCCGCCCCCGGCGAGGATGACGCGGGCCTGCTTCTTGGCGGTGTCCAGGCTCGCGAGTCCTTGCAGGGTGTACGCGGCGTCGGATGCGGCGCCGGTGACCTTGACGGTGTTGGCGCCCTTCATGGAGCTGTACCAGTTGTACAGCCACCACTGGGCGTTGGGCGTGTTCTGCGCCGCGGCTGAGTCGCCGAGGTTGCCGTTGATGTTCCAGTACGGCAGGTTGCCGTCGACCTTCTCGTCCTCCAGGGCCGCGATCCACTGGACCATCTGGCCGGGGTCTGTCAGGTGGTAGCGGTGGGCGTACTCGTTGAGGTTGACCGTGATGGGGGAGGTGATCCCCGCGGCGGTCTCCACCGCACGGTAGGCGTCGATGGTGCTCCGGACGGCCGCCGGGCTGCCCAGGGTGTGCCAGGTCACCACGTCCGGCAGGCAGTTGTTGGCCTTGCAGTAGGTGAGGAAGCCCTTGAGGGAGGAGTCGCTGTAACTGGAGGTGTTGGGTCCGGCCAGCCGCGCCGCGGGCCAGAGGCCCTTGATGAAGTTGTAGGTCTGGCGCCACTCGGCGTTGAAGTTGGCCAGTGCCGTGGAGTTGGAGCGCATGCCGCTGAACCAGTTCAGGTCGGGCTCGTTGTAGGGGATGAAGACGATGTGGCTCGCGTAGGGGCTGGCCATCGCCTGCTCGACCTGCGTCTTCATGGTCGCCTGGTAGGCCGAGTAGCTTTCGCGCTCGTAGTTGGCCCGGTACACGTCCGTCATGTAGATGAGGATGTCGCCGCCGCCGCTGTCGACGAAGGGCTTGGCGATCTCCAGAGCGTCCGAGCCGGGGTGCTGCTGGCCGTCCTGGTACTTGGTGTTGGTGGTCTGCAGCCCCATCCCCTCGATGAGGTTGTTGGTCGGCACGTCCGGGCCGTACAGGCCGTACAGCGCCCCGGAGGCGCCGCCGCGGAAGGCTCCGGTGGTGGTGCCGAGGTCGACGGTGAGGGTGGGGGTGGCGGCCGAGGCCGGAGTCGCCAGCACGGTGGTGGCGCCGGCTATGACGGTCAGCGAGAGCAGCGACTTGGTGATGCCGTGCAGGAGGCGTCTCTTGGTCGAGCGCCTTTGCCCGATTCCTGGCATGTGCTTACGTCCCTTCAGGGATGCGGCTGGTTGTTGCTGCGCCGGCCCCCGTGCCGGACGTGTGGGTGGGTTGTCGCTCGCGGGTCAGGCGACGGTGGCGCCGACCTGGGCGTCCGCTTGGCGGAGGTGATGGTCGCGGGCGAGCAGCAGGTAGCTGCTGGCGGTCCAGGTGTAGGCGCGGTCGCGCAGACCCTCGCCGGTCAGCGCGTCGAAGTTCTCGGCGAAGCCGGAGGTCTCGCACAGGGCGCGGAAGCGGGCGCTGATCTCGTCCGCGAGGCGCTGGTGGCCGCCGCGGCGCAGGCCGTCCTCGATGAGGACGGTGGCGGGGGCCCAGATGGGGCCGCGCCAGTAGCCGTCCGGCTCGTAGTGCGGGGAGTCGGGGTGTTCGGTCGCCAGTCCGAACGCGGTGAGGTGGGCTTCGATCTGTTCGGCCAGCCGGTCGCGGACCTCGGCGGGCAGGCGGTCGCCGAGCACGATCGGCATCAGGTCGAGCAGGCTGGCGCTCCGGGTGGGGGGGCCACCGTCGGCTGTGCGGCTCAGGAAGCGTTCGCCGTCCCACAGTTCGTCCAGCAGGGCCGCTTGGAGGGCGTCGGCCGTCTCGGTGCGGTGCCGGGCGTCGCCGGGAAAGCCCAGTTCGTCGGCGAGGCGGGCCAGTTCGTCGAGCTGGAGGATCAGCGTCGCGGTGAGGTCGGAGGTGATGGCCACGCGTCCGGGGTCGAAGGTGGTGGCGTTGTCCCAGCCGCTGTCGTTGCCGTGCTGGTAGTGGGGCAGGGTGGCTCCGGGTGCGCGTCGCGCGGTGAGCCAGAAGTCCGTCCAGCGGCTCAGTCGGTCGTACGCCTCGGTCAGTTGCGCGGGGGTGAGTGGCTCGGGGAGCCGTCTGCGCAGCCGGCCGAAGGCCCAGCCGTGGATGGGCGGTTTGACGAAGTTGTAGAGGACCTCGGAGTGGGTGACGGAGTCGGGCAGCGCGCCGCTCTCGTCCTGGTGGTCGAAGGGCAGCGAGAACTGGTCCCAGGCGAGGCCGGGGCAACTCGGCGCCAGTGCAAGGGCGTTGAAGCAGTGGTCCCAGCTCCACACCTTGTCCATCCAGTGCTTGGACATCAGGACGGCGGGCCGGGTGACCAGACCTGCCGGGCGTACCGTCGCCGACCACACCACGTAGGCGGCGAGCTCGGCGGCCGGAGTGGCGGTCGAGCGCCATGAAGCGACTGTGCCGGCGAACTGGGCGAACGACTTCCGCGCGGACTCCATGACCTCGCCGAACCCCGCCCGCGAGCGGTAGGGAACCCGCGCACTGTCGAGCTCCTCGACCGCGACCTCCCACGATCCGTCGGCGCCGGCGCCGACCGTGAGACCGCGCTCCCCGGCGCCCAGGGCCTGAGACCCGTACACCTCGCCGACCACGCCGGACAGCACGGTGATCCGGTAGCGGCGGCCGGTCTGGTACGAGGTGAACGTGTGGGCGCTGTCCACCGGGTCGCGGTAGAAGTAGGTCCCGCTGAACGGGGTCAGGGCCTGAGCGGCGGCGCTGATGCCGAATCCGAGACCGGTGCCTTGTAGACGTACGGTGTCCGGCGACTCGTAGGCAAGATCGACACGTCCGTCCGTGCCGGTCCAGCTGAGCAGACCCGGTGTCGCCTCGACGCGGGTGTCGGCGCGGTCGCCCGTCGCCGCGTCGAGGGGTACGAGGCGCAGGACGGCGTGCATACCGTTCTGGTGCGAGACGAGATGCAGGTCCTCGGCGCGCGTCTTCTCCGCCAGGACGGGTGAGATGCCGAACCAGGAGCCGTGCGCGCTGAAGGGTATGTCGTGGACGGAGAAGGGCGGGCCGGTCGGGGCGGCGGTCATGAAGCGGCACTCGTTTCTTGAGCGGAGGGGGCGGCGTTCCGCCGGGTGGGGGCGGCGGGGCTCGCACGGCGCCACATCGAGAGCGTGGCTGCGTGCGGACGGTCGGGGTGTCAGTCCTTGACGGCACCCGCGGTCACGCCGGCGGCGACATAGCGCTGGGCCAGGACGAGGATCACCGCGGCCGGCAGGGAGGCCACGACGGCGGTCGCCATGATGGCGTTCCACTGCTGGTTGTTGTTGCCGATGTAGTGGTAGATGCCGAGGGTGATCGGCTCGTGTGCGCCGCCGCCCGCGAGGGTGCTGGCGAAGATGAAGTCGGACCAGGACCACAGGAACGCGAACAGGGACACGGTGACGATCGAGTTGCGGCTCATCGGCAGGACGATCGACCAGAAGGTACGCAGGGGACCCGCGCCGTCCGTCTTGGCTGCCTGGAGCAGTTCGCCGGGGATGCCGGACATGAACGCGGTGAAGATGAGCACGGCGAAGGGGACGGCCAGGGTGGAGTCGGCGACGATCAGGCCTGGCACGGACTGGAGCAGTCCGAGGCTGAGGTAGATGGCGTAGAAGCCCATCGCCATGATGATGCCGGGGATCATCTGGGCGGCCAGGAGGACGAAGTTGAGGATTCCGCCGCCGCGTGGGCGCAGTTTGGCCAGCGCGTAGCCGGCGGGTGCCGCCAGCGCCACGGTCAGGGCCACGGTGCCCAGGCCGATGACGAGGCTGGTGCCGAGGTAGGGCAACTGCTGGTCGACGACGGCCCGGTAGCCCTCCAGGGTGGCGTGGGCGGGGAACAGGCCGGGCGGGCTCTTGCGCATGTCCTGGTCGCGGGTGAGCGACACGTTGAGCATCCAGTAGACCGGGAAGAGCATGACCGCGGTGAGAAGGACGCCGATGGCTGTCTTCACCCAGGTACGGCGGGGCCGGTTGAGGGCCGTCTGTGCACGCGTCATGACAGCGCCTGCTTTCGCTGGACCCGGACGTAGATGAGACCGAAGGCGAGGGCGGCGACGACGAGCAGGTTGCCGACGGCCGCTCCGGGGCCGAAGGCGGGCAGCAGGTTGCCGAAGCCGAGTTGGTAGGACCAGGTGGCGAAGGTGGTGGAGGAGTCGGCCGGGCCGCCCTTGGTCATGATCCAGATGATGTCGAAGACCTTGAGCGTGTACACGAGGCCCAGCAGGAGGGTGATGCCGGACACGGGGCGCAGGAGCGGGAACGTGATGCGCCAGAAGCGCTGCCACGCGTTAGCGCCGTCGAGGGCGGCGGCCTCGTACAGACTGGTGGGGATGGACTGCAGGCCGCTGTAGAGCACGACCAGGTTGAAAGGGACGCCGATCCAGATGTTCGCGATGATCACCGAGGTCAGCGACCAGGTGGGCGAGGTCAGCCAGTTCACCGGGCCGATGCCGACGGCGTGCAGGGTGGCGTTCACGATGCCGGAGTCGCTGTTGAGCATCCATGACCAGGTGGAGGCCGACACGATCAGCGGCAGCAGCCACGGTACGAGGAACAGGGCGCGCAGGGTCGCGGAGAGCCGGAAGTGCTGGTTGAAGAAGACGGCGAGTGCCAGGCCGATCGCGTACTGGAAGACGAGGCACACGGCGGTGAAGACCACGGTGTGCAGCAGGGCCGGGGCGAACGTCGGGTCGTCGAAGACCTTTCGGTAGTTGTCCAGGCCGGTGAAGGGCGCATTGCCCTGGACGAAGGAGCGCACGGTGTAGTTGCGCAGGCTCAGGTCGATGTTGCGGTAGAGGGGATAGGCGTAGAAGAGGGCGAGGTAGAGGGTGACCGGGGCGAGGAAGGCCCAGGCGGCCCACTGCTGGGAGGCGGGACGGCGCCGGGTCGCGGTGCGGGCCGGGGGCGGGGCGGCGGTCGCCGCACCGTTCCGGCTCTGCACCGGCCGGCGGCCCGGCGACTGTGTCGTGTGCTTCATCGGCTGGCCGGAGTCCTCAATACGTGTCGATTACTTGACGGCGGACTGCGCCGAGCCGAGCGCGTCCTTAGGAGACGCCGACCCGCTGAGCGCGGACTGGATCGCCTTCCACAACTGCTCGGAGATCTTGGGGTACTTGGTGCCCAGGTCGTCACTGGTGCGTCCCTTGGCCGCCTTGACCGCGTCGACCCACGGCTTCAGCTCGGCGTTCGCGGCCACCTGCTTGTCCTGCACCTCGGTGGTCGGGGCCACGTAGGACAGCGTCGTGTCGGTTTCCAGCAGGTTCTGGCTGTTGGTCAGACAGGACACGAGCTTCTGCGAGGTGGCGTAGCGGCCGGTGTCACTCTTCACCGGCATCGTGACGAACTCACCGCCCGTCGGGGCCGCGGCGTCCCCTCCCGTGGCGGCGGGGACGGGGATGACGCCGTAGTCGAAGCCGGCCTTGTCGGCGTTGGCGAGCTGCCAGGTGCCGTTCTCGCTGAACGCGTAGTCACCGCTGGCGAACTCCGCCCAGCTGGTCGTCTGGGTGTTGTTGATCACCGAGTTGGGGGCGTAGCCCTTGTCCAGCCAGTTCTTCCACAGCGACAGCGCGGACACGCCCTCGGTCGAGTCGAGTGCGGTCAGCTGGGCGCCCGAACCCCAGAACCAGGGCAGGAACTGGAAGCTGCCCTCCTCCGTGCCGATCGCGGAGAACGTGATGCCCTTCTTGCCCGCCGCCTTGACCTTCGCGAGTGCCGCCGTCAGCGATGTCCAGTCCTTGACCGAGGAGATGTCCACCCCGGCCTTCTTCAAGACCGCCTTGTTGTAGTAGAGGGCAAGGGTATTCGCGCCGATCGGCGTGCCGTACGTCTTCCCGCCCGACTGGCCGGCCGCGAGGAGGTTGGGGCTGACCTTCGAGGTGTCCAGCTTGGTCTCCTCGGTCGTGGTCAGCACGCCCGCCTCCGCCAGCGTCAACACCACCGGGTTGTCGACGATCAGGACATCCGCGGAGTTGTCCTGCTGCGCCGCCAGCAGCACCTTGTTCGTCAGGTCACTGGTGTCGAACGAGGTCCGCTTGATCTTCACCCCGGCCTCGGTGCCGCAGCCGTCCAGCAGCTTCGCCCACGCCGAGGTCTTGTCGAACTGCGGGTACGGGTCCCAGATCGTGTAGGTGCCGCCGCCGTCCGCGGCCTTCGTGGACGTGTCGCCCGAATCGGAGGAGCAGGCGGTGACGCCGGCGGTGACGGCCGCAACGGTCAGGACTGCGGCGGTGAGACGCCGTCTGGCAGGTCGGTTCATGACGTGTTCCTCATGGCTCTTGGCACAGGTGTGCCCTGGGGTCGGCACAGGTGTGCCGTGGGAGGGGTGAAGGGGGGATCTGGGCCGCCGGGATCGCCGAACCAGTTCAGTGAGCTGCTCGGCGGCCGTCAGGGGCCGCGGAGGGTGAAGGCGAAGGGAAATGTGTGCGGGGGCGGATCGTCAGGGGCGGGTCGAGGCGCCGGGGTCCGGAGCCGGGTCGGGGGGCCTGAGGCCGGCCGGCGCGGTACTCGCTCGCAACGAGATCGGCGGCGCGAGCAGGTGATAGCGGGGCGGTGTGTCGGGGTGGTCGAGTTGCTGGACGAGCAGGTCGACGGCGAGCCGTCCCATCTGCTCGGCCGGCACGTCAGCGGCGGTGAGCTGCGGGGTCACCGTCTCCGCCCACCTGCTGGCCACCACTCCGGTGACGGAGAAGTCGCGTGGCACATGGCGACCGGCCTGGGCCAGCCCCCGGTAGAGGCCGCCGAGCGCGGCCTCGTTCAGCGTGACCAGTGCTGTGGTTCCGGGCTCGTCGTGCAGGATCTGTTCCAGACAGGTCAGCCCGGAGGCGGCGTCGTCCCCGCAGCAGTACGTGCGGACGATGAGCCCACGTTCCGCCGCTGCCTTGGTGAACCCGTCCAACCCGCGCTGGGCCGACTCGTACCCGGCCCGGAGCAGTTGCTCGGGCCGGTTGACGAAGGCGATGCGGCGGTGGCCCAGGTCGGCGAGATGGTGAACGCAGGCCGCCGCCAGTGCTGTGTGGTCCAGGCCCACCCACCAGCTGCCCTCGGGCCGGGCGGTGCGGCCGATGGCGACGGACGGGAAATCCACCGCCGTGAGGTGGTCGATCCGGTCGTCCTGGAGCCTGATCTCCATGAGGATCGCGCCGTCGACCCGCCGCTCACCCAGCAGCCGCTGGAACGAACGGTCGCTGTCCACGCCGCTCGGGGAGAGCAGCACGTCGTAGTCGTAGGCCGCCGCGGCCTCCACCACGCTGCCGATGAAGTCCAGCTGCATGCCGGTGTAGTGATTGCCCGCCGGCGGGAAGACCAGACCGATGGTGTTGGTCCGGCCGTTCGCCAGGGCCCGCGCACTAGCGTTGGGCTGGTAGCCCAGCTCGTCGATGACCCGCTGGATCTTCTGGCGGGTGTCCTCGGACACCGGCCGCTTCCCACTCAGGGCGTAGGACACGGTGCTCCGGGAGACACCGGCCCGCTTGGCGATCTCACCGATGTTCACGGAGGCTCCTTGCCGAGGTGGGTCGAACCGGTTCGATGATTCCGGGGAGTGAAACCGACCAGGTGGCCGATCGTCGAACCGGTTCGCGTGAAGTGAAGGTAGGAGCAACCGCGGCGAGTGTCAACGCCTTGCGCCACATTTCCCGTAACGGGCCGGAAACGTCGGCGTGGGGAGGTTCGGTGCCTCATATGTCTGTGCGTGGGCCGATCGTCGTGAATCCGAAGGGGGGTGTCCGGTGGGGGGTGGTGCCCTGACCCTGTACGGCGGCCCGGCTGTCGGTGGTGCGGGGGGCTTCTGTCGGGGGATTGCTGGCCGGTTTCCGTGATGCTAATTTCATCGAACCGGTTCGATGAATTCTGGCGAGACTGAGGCACGAAGGATGTGGAGGACGTGGAGGGTCGAGGCGGGCCCGTCTGCTTCTCGCGGGTTCCACCGTGGATCGATTGCTTGACCACCCCGGTGGGTCCAACCGCGGCCGCCGGTGTGGCGGACGGCTCCCGGTCTTGCACACCGCGCGGCACGCCACCGTGTCGCACGGCGCGACGCGGCGCTGCTCTCTTCCTTCTGGTCGTTCCTTGTCCGCCGCGGTGGACGATGCCCGGCGGTGCGGTGCGGTGCGGCGGGTGACGGATACGTGGATGAAGCGGATCCGAGTGGGGTGGGTGCCCGTGGGATGGGGTCGATGGGATGTCGGCGCCGTCCGGAGCGGCAGAGGATGAGCGGGTGGTCCATACGCGACTGGGCGTCTGGGCCGGATCATCGCGACATCTAGGTACTCATGGCTGCTCGTTGAGCCCGTGCCCGTCTGAGGCCTGTCCGCGCCAGGTCCACCGTCGCCGACGAGACTCCGTCAAAACCGGGTGTCGGCATACATGCCGTGCAACGGCATCCGCACGGCACGGGGCCGGTGTTTGAGTGAGCGAGGGGGTTCGTCGCCCGGTATTCAAGGTGTCAAGGCGGTCAGCGGGCACCGGGTGGCGGCCGGTTGGACGGCCGGACAAAGCCGCCTCGGCGAGACATCCCTGCCTCAGGCAGGGGCCCCGCCCTTTCGCCCACTCCGTTTAGTTGGGTCAAGAGCCGCTGTGTGTTTGGCAGAAAGCCCTTCCAATGATCGCTCGGCCTGCCAGTCTCCTTCCCGACCCGGATGTCATGTCCGGGATGAACGGATCGAAGACTGGAGCACCCCTTGCCCCGAGCCGCCAGCAGCGGAAGAACCTTCCGCGTCGCCCGAGTCGCCGCCGTCGCCGGTAGCGCTGTCGTCCTTACCGTCGCTCTGCCTTTCAGCGCTTCCGCAGGTGTCCTGCAGAACCTGCCGGAGAACGCGACCACCTTCCAGAAGTACTTCGAGCCCGTGTACGACTACGACACGGACAGCTGCTACCCGGCCGCCGCCATCGACCCGGACGGCAACCTCAACGGCGGTCTCAAGCCGACCGGCCCGATCACCGGCGAGTGCCGCGACAGCCACCTCGGGCACGCCAACACCTACTCGCGGGCCAAGTGCAACAACGGCTGGTGCGGAATCGTCTACGCCAGCTACTTCGAGAAGGACGAGGCCTCGCCGGGCATAGGGCACCGGCACGACTGGGAGTGCGTCGTCGTCTGGGCCAAACAGGGCGCGGACACGCCCTCCTACCTGTCGGCCTCCCGGCACGGCGGCTTCAGCACTCACCCGATCGCCGACGTACCGATGAGCGGCCAGCGCGTCGAGATCGTCTACCACAAGGACGGCGCGAGCACCCACGCCTTCCGCTTCGCCGAGTGGGGCGAGACCCCGGAGAACGACACCGGCGCCTGGCACCAGGAGAACCTGCTCACTTGGGACAACCTGGCGACCAACCTGCACGACACCCTGAACGCCTCCGACTGGGGCAGCGCGAACTTCCCGCTCCAGGACTCCAAGTTCGCCGACCACCTCAACAAGGCCAAGCCGAGCGACATCACGTTCGACCCTTACGCCTGACCGAGACACCCGGGGGATGGATCGCCCTGTCGAACAGAGGGGAGCGATCCATTCCCCGGCTGCTGGGCGTGGCCTTGCCTGTTGATCATCTCGCCCCCCTTCGGAAGTCTGTGCGCACGGAGTCTGTGCGCACAGGCCACGCCCGCGTCGGCCGCTCAGCGCTGGGTGTAGATGAAGCCGATCTTGTCGACCTCGTCACCGGCGCGCCCGTGGAATCCGGCGATCTGCCAGCCCGTCGGGGCGGTGCGGGTCACGCAGTCGGAGGTGGTGGTGCCGCCGGCCAGGGTGCGGCCGAGGTTGGTCGTGAACTTGGCGTAGAAGATACGTGTGTGGCCGTCCTTGACGCCCTGGCACAGGTACGCCGCAGTCGCGTACTCGCCGCCCGCCAGCGTCAATGAGGACGCGGTGCCGCCGGTGCCGCCGTGGGCGAGTGTGGTCCCGTTCTCCAGGGTCACGCTCATCTGGTCGACTCGGGAGCCGGAGCGCAGCGCGAGGGTGGTGGCGCGGGCGCCTGCGGTGACGCTGCCGATGTCGTTGTAGTAGTCGCCGTGCGGGCCGCCGAACTGGTCGCTGAGCTGGAAGGCGGCGTTGCGCGACCAGGTGAAGCCGGCGGTGAGCGGGTCGTGGTCGGAGAGCATCAGCCCGGCGTCGGTGAGGAACTTGGCGTGTTCGTTGTTGTAGGACGTGGCGTTGAGCGAGACGAGTTTGCCGCCCCGGTAGAGGATCTTGTCGACGACCTCACAGGTGTTGGGAACGGTGGTCCCCGTCTGGTCGCAGACCAGGGCGTCGCTGCCCTTGGCGGGTGCGCTGCCGCCGCGGATGAGCTGGACCCAGGCGTCGGTGAGACCGTTGGCGGCGGTGAACTCGGCGATGGTGTCGCCGGAGCGGGTGTAACGGGTGTTGGTGTCGCCCATGACCACGACGGCGTTGCCGGCCGAGTGCGAGGCGATGAAGTCGGTGAGCTGGCTGAGGTTGTCGGCGCGGGCGGCGAGGTCGTCGTCGTTGGTGCCGGCGTTGGTGTGCAGGTTGTAGAAGTCGACGTAGACGCCCTCGGCGAGGCGCTCGCGCATGAAGGTGAAGCCCTTGGGGGTGAGACAGTCGCCGGAGCCGTAGGTGCAGGAGTTCCAGCCGACCCGCTCGAAGTCGTCGCCGTCATAAGCGATCTTCGACAGCGTGTTGAGCCCGCTGCCGATGCCGGCGCCGCCGCTCGTGGCGGTGCGGTAGGCGTGCGCGGTGTCGGCCGCGTAGAGGTACGCGTGGTAGTTGAAGTCCTCCTGGACGTTGACGACGTCGTAGGGCGCGATCCGCTGGCCGATCGTCGTGGTGCTGGACTCGCGGGGCGTGGGTGCGCTGGAGATGGCCTCGGGCAGGCCGGCCACGTTGTAGCTCAGCACGCTGAAGGTGCCCGAGTCGGCGGCCGCGGCGGGCGGTGCGGCCACGGTGAGCCCGCCGAGGACGGCGGCGCCGACCGCGAGACAGGCGGAGAGTCTGCGCATGGGGAAGTGCCTCCTGGGGAGGGAAAGCGGTTGCGGTGAGGACGTCGCAGAAGTTACCGCTGGTTACCCGGGTTCTGTCGAGGGGTTGGGCACGTATTCACAGGAGTCCCTGGCGGCACACGGACGGAGGGATGCTCCGCGGCCCGCGTCGGTTCGCATGACGGACGCGCTTACGAGCCGACCCGGCTGGATGCGGACAGCACACCCCGTAGATCCCGTACGTCCGATGCATTCCGCACCGGATGGTGCTCTGCGGGCGGCGTCGCGGGACAGGACTACGGGGGAGGCGAGGCGGGGGGAGAGGTGTGGTGTGTCAGCCGGGCGCAGGCTATGTACGTCCGGTGCGGTCCCGGCGGGTGAGAGCGCGCTGGGCGCGAGCGAGGCCGGCGAGCGGGTGCCGGCGCAGGGCCGCGTGGGCGGCGTTGGCGCCCGGGGCTCCGTGGACCCCGCCGCCCGGGTGGGCCGAGGCAGACGCGAGATACAGCCCTCGAACGGGCGTCTCAGGGCGGCCGGTGCCGGGCACGGGGCGGAAGACGAGCTGCTGGTGCAGGGCCGAGGTGCCGCCGTTGATGGCACCCCCGTGCAGATTGCTGTCGAGCGACTGGAGCGTGGGCGGGGCCAGGATGCGGCGGGCGCGGACGAGGGAGCGGAAACCGGGCGCGAACCGTTCGACCTGGCATTCGATCCGGTCGGCCATGATCTCCTGCTCCTTCGTGCTCCACGCGCCCGTCAGGCCGTCGCCGCCCGCGTCGGACCGGATGACATGGGGCACGTGGGTGTACGCCCAGGCAGCCTCGGTGCCCTGGGGCGAGCGCGACGGGTCCGCCGTGGTCATCTGACCGAACAGGGCGAAGGGACGGTCGGGCACCTGGTCCATGGCGATCTGGGCCGCGAAGCGGGTGAGTTCGTCCATACCGTCGGCCAGGTGGACGGTTCCGGCCCGTTTCGCCGCTTCCGCCTGCCAGGGCACGGGCCCGTCGCATGCCCAGTCGACCTTGAACGTGGCGTAGTCCCACTGAAAGTGCTTCAGGTCGGCCAGCAGCTGGGTCGGAAGGTGCACTGCTTCGACGAGTTCCCCGTACAGGGCCGACGCGGAGACGTCCGCCAGAACGGCGCGACGGGCAGTCACCATTACGCCGTCGGAGGTGAGGACACCAGCGGCGCGCCCGTCACGCACGATGACGTTGCGGACACTCTGTCCGCAGCGGACTGTGCCGCCCCGTGTCCGCAGCCGTCGCACGAGGGACTCCGTCAGGGCGCCCGCGCCGCCGACCGGCACGGGGAAGCCGTAGGTCTGCCCGAGCATGGACATCAGCCAGCCGAAACCTCCGCTGCCCGCGGCATCCGGCGCGAGGTCGGCGTGCAGCGCGTTACCGGCCAGCAGCAGTCTGCCGCCCTCGCCCCGGAATTCTTCCTCCCCCATGCGGCGCACCGGCAGAATCAGGGTGCGGGCCATCCGCAGGCCGCCGGCCGCCTTCAGTTTCGCGGCGAGACGGGCCGTGGCGCGCAGCGGGGGAAAAGGGGTGAACAGAGCGTCCAGGATCTCTGGACCGAGACGCTCCCAGATCTCGTGCAGGCGTCGCCAGGCATCGCCGTCACCCGGGTGGAAGCCGTCGAGACAGTCGGCGGTGTCGTCGACCCGGCGGGCCAGTACCGCGCACCGGCCGTCGCTGAGCGGGTGGGCCAGCACCTGCGGCGCATGGCTCCAGCGCAGGCCGTGGTCCTCGAGACCGAGACGCGCCAGCACCGGTGACGCTGCCGCGAGAGGGTAGAACGAGCTGAAGAGGTCACTGACGAAATCGGGATCGACCTCTTTGTCGTGCCGCACCGCGCCCCCGGGCCAGGGCTGCTCTTCGAGTACCTCCACACTCCATCCCTCGTCGGCCAGGAGATTGGCCGCCACCAGCCCGTTGGGGCCGGCTCCGATCACCACCGCGTCAGGCATGACCGCCGACGGCGCCATGGGCTGCCGCCCTGCGCCGTGCCTGGAGGCTCTCCGGCTGTCGGTCCCGTTCCTGTGCCTCGCAGACCCGGGCCAGCCGGGCCAGCATCGCACGGTGCCGCAGTTGGATCAGTGCGTCCACCCCGACGTTGTGGAGCAGCCCGCCCGCGCCCTGGAGAGGGTGCTCGTCCGCGATGACCAGGCAGTGCTCTCCCCAGGGGCGCAGCTCGATGGCGATCCGTGCCGTGCCCAGGATGCCCGCTCGCGCCTCCAGCCCCAGCTCGGAGCCCTCCACGCAATGCCGGACCACTGTCTCGTTGGTGAGCCGCATGGGGCCCACGCGGACCTCGTATCCGATCGTCGAGCCCACCTGCGGCCACTGCCCCCGCACCGGCTCGGAGTCCGACGTTCCCACCACCCACTCCGCATACCGGGAGCCGTCCGCGAGGACGGACCACACGGTCTGCGGACTCACCTTGATCAAACGATGCCGTACCGCCACGCCACACACCTCCGGGAGTCCTGCCTCGGTTCACAGCCAAGTGCCCATTCAGGCGCAGGCGAACCCGGGGCAAAACGAACTCCTCGGTACGAGGGCACGCGCCACCGGTGGTCGAGACCACCCGGGGCGGGGGCAGGAAAGGGGAAGGGAAGGGGAAGGGGCGGGTAGGCCTGGTTCGTGCCGTGTCGGCGGTAGGGCGGCCCGAGTGCTGTGGCGTTCCGTGACTCCGCTCCGTGCCGCTGGACGATCGCCCCCGGGGGGAGCGTTGCCGAGGGGGAGCGGCGGCTGCGGCTCCAGCTGTGTGGCTGGGCGGCAGGAGACCGGTTCGGCCCTGCCGTCCACGAGGCGCAACCCGACGCGTTGCACGGCCGGTTGGAGGGCGACGCGGTGCTGAAGGGGTACGCGTGCGGCAAGCCCTCTGCCGAAGTGGGGTATCGGACAGCGGCGCATCGGCGCACGCGTTCACGGCCTGCCAGCGGTCCTGAGCAGGCACGATGCGCTTGAACCACGCGGGGAGCGTGCCTGCGAGGGGTGCGACGGCAAGTCGCTCACCACCTCGTCGCCTAATCTCGTGCAGGAAAGCGGCGGATGCCGTGCGTCCACATTGAGGAGACGATGATGCTCGGAAGGGGCGCGCGGTTGCTCACGGGCGTACTGATCGTGGGCTGCGTGGTGCTCGTCGGCTCCAGAGCACCGGGCGACGGCAGCCCCGGAAAGTCACTGCCCGTCAAAGCCGTCAAGGACGTAGTGCCGAACCGGGTCATGACGTGGAACATCTGCAACCCCTGCAAGGAGAGCAACGTCGACCGGGCAGCGGAGATCGCCAGATACGCGCCCCAGGTCATCGGTCTGCAGGAGGCGTGCGTGCGTGACGTCGAGGGGATCCGGGAGTATCTGGAGAATCTGCACGGGCTCGTCTACCACGTCGAGTACGGGTCGGTTCTCAAGAGTTGGGGCCGCTGCCGGGGAGTGCCGTGGAACCCGGGAGGCTTCGGTCAGGCGATCCTCTCGGCGGCACCGATGACCGACCGCGTCAAAGTGGAATATCCCGACGGAGGATCCGAGGACCGCGGCTACCTGGCGGTCACCACCATGGTGGGCGGTCAGCGCGTCCGGGTCTTCAACACCCACCTCGCGCAACGACGCCAGGAAGCGGTCCGAGAGAGCCAGACCCGGGTACTTGCCGCAGCGGTTGCCCGGCACAAGCGTGCGATCGTCATCGGCGACTTCAACGCGGTGGCTGACGCTCCCGAACTCACCCGGATGTGGGCGCTGGCCGAGGACGCGGACCCCAAGTGTCACCCTTCGCCCGCGGCCACCTGCGAACCGACCACCGACTGGAACAGCAAGTTCGACTACATCTTCCTGCGAGACATCGCTCCGCTCAGGCAGCGAGTGCAACCCACCGCGTACTCGGACCACGATCTGGTGTACAGCGACCTGGACCTGAAATGAACCGCAGCGAGGCCTCCGGGCGGAGGCAGCGCGTCGGCAGGCGTGTCGGCGTTCGCCCGTACAACGCGCTCGCGCGCGGTCGAGCAGCGGAATATCACGTGCGCTGCCGTCGGTGGAGATAGCAGACTCCCCGGCATGGTCGACATGGGTGTGTTCCGGGACGAGGTCGCAGGGTGGGCGCGGGGCGGCTCCGGCGGTCCGGCGAAAGAACTGGCCGAGCGGCTCGGGGTGCGTACGGTGGTGCTGCTGGAGGGGCTGAGCGACCTCGCGGCTGTCGAGGCGCTGGCCACGGGACGGAACCGGGCCCTGGCGGCCGAGGGGGTGTGCGCGATGTCGATGGGCGGGGCGATGAGCGTCGGCCGCTACGCGGCGCTCCTCGGTCCGGCCGGGCTGGGCCTGCGCCTTGTCGGTCTGTGCGACGAGCGGGAGAAGCCCTTCTTCGACCGAGGGATCGATTCCGCGTCGGCCCCGCACCCGAGCGTCTTCGTCTGCGCGGCGGACCTGGAGGACGAACTCATCCGTGCGCTGGGTGCGGCGCGGGTGGAGGAAATCGTCCGGGCCGAGGACGAACTGCGCCCGTGGCAGACCTTCTTGCAGCAGCCCGCCCAACAAGGCCGGCCCCGGCACCAGCAACTTCGGCGCTTCATCGGTACGAAGAAGGGCCGCAAGATCCGCTACGGCCGCCTCCTGGTCGAAGCCCTCGCCCCCGACCAGGTGCCCGCCCCGCTGGACGACCTCTTCGCCGCCCTCTGAACCGGGCAGGCTCGTCCGTCCCGCCGGTTCAGCGGACTCGGTCGTAGACGAGGGCCGATGTGCCGTGCTCGCCCGCGGTCTGGCTGACGAGGGTCCACCGGTTCGCGGGCAGGCCGTCGTCGAAGAGGCGCGGCCCGCCGCCGAGAAAGACCGGAAAGACGGTGAGTGCCAGCCGGTCGACCTTGTCGGCCGCCAGCAGCGCCTTGATGACGCTCGCGCTGGAGAGGACGAGGATGTCGCCGCCCTCGGTGGCCTTGAGGTCCGTGACCACCTCGGCGGCCGGTTTGCTGACGATCGCTGTCCGCTCCCACGGCGCCTCGTCGAGGGTGGAGGAGAGGACCACCTTGTCGGTGTCGACAAGCCATTTCGCGAAGCCTTTGTCGCGGGGGTCAGCACCCTCCATGCCGATGACGGTGGGCCAGAAACCCAGGAACCCCTCGGCGTTGACCCGCCCGAGCAGGGCCGTCGTCGCCGGCTCCCAGAGGCTGGTCAGGTGGTCGCGGGCGACGTCGGTCACGGCGTACGGCATCACCCAGCCCATGTCCAGCGGGTTGTCCGGAGCGGCATAGCGGCCGTCGAGGGAGAGTGCGATGTTGGTGACGACCCGGCGTCCGGTGCTGTGCTGTGTCATTTCGTGCTCCCTGTGTCGGTGGTGCTGGTGCTGGTGTTGTCACTGGTGCTGCTGTCGTGTGCGTACGTGTCCAGGGTTGCCGCGAGCTGGTCGAGGCTCTGCCCGAAGCCGATCTCGACGCCCGCCACGAAGTCCGCGGACTCGACAGTGCTGTCGGTGATCCGCCATTGGACGTCAAGGTCCGTACCCGTGTCGGTGGGGCTGAGGCCCATGGAGACATGGGCGGTGAAGGCGGGGCGGCCGTCGGGCAGCAGCGGGGAGAGCCGGTAGGCGATGTGCTCACCAATCCGTACGTCGTCGACGACTCCCTCCGCGCGACCGGCGACCGGTTCGGTGCCGTCGACGTCTTCGGCGTCGCGGTACTCCTGGACGATCCGCCCGCCGGGACGCGCCTCGAAGACGAGCTCGGAGGCCCGGAGATCCTGGGGGGTCCACCAGGACGAGAGCAGCGCGGCCTCGGTGAGGTGGCGCCAGACCAGCTTGGCGGGACCTGCCAGCGACCGGTGGAAGCCGAACGCGCGGCCGTCGGCCCATCCCGGCTCGTGGGCGGCGAGCCGCTCCGCCCGGACACCGAGTCCGTAGTGGTCATGGGTCGCATGCGGGCCTTCGGCCTGGTCCCTGGCGTCGGCGAGGCGGCCGAGCGCAGCCGCCAGTTCGCGCAGCGGAGCGGAGCGCAGTGTGTAGATACGGCGCTGACCGGTGCGTAGCGACGTCACGATGCCGGCGCGCTCAAGGGTCTGCAGATGCTTGGTCGTCTGCGGCTGGCGCGCGTCGGTGAGCTGAGCCAGAACGCCGACCGAGCGGGGCTGCTCGGCCAGCAGGCTCACGAGACGCCAACGGGCCGGATCGGCCAGTGCGGCGAGGAGTGCGTCCATGACGAGAAGTATTCTCCATTGAGAATATTCGTGTCAAGGAATAATTGATGTGGGACTCCTGTTCGGTGAGCAGGCTCTCCTCCTCAGCTCCCGCCGAGTAGGCCACTGCCTCGTGTGAGGATGCGGCCATGGTGTGGTCGAGGAAACGCGGCAGGCGGACGGTCGGGCTCGTGGCGAGTGCGGTGTTGGCGCTGACAGCCTGTGGGCAGGGTGGCTCCGGCGCTGCAAAGCCCGAGGACCGGGAGACGAAGTACAAGCGCGTCATCGAAGATCCTCACCCACGCCCCGCCGACGTCATCGAGATGGCCGGCGCCCCCCTCGGCGTGAGCCGCGCGGACGACGGATCGCTGCTTCTGGCGTACGAGGCCGGCAACGTCGAGGACGACGAGGGACCGGCGGCCACCGCCTGGCGCATCGTCGGCCCCGACGGCCGCACGGTCGCCGAACAAGCTGAGCACGGAGACGCGGAGGCGGTGGCGCCCGCGTTCAAGGGAGCGCCCGGAGGCTTCGTGCGGGTGCCGCAGGCGGACGGGGCGGAGGGAGCGTGGAGCCTCGACGTACGCGGCAAGCGGCACAAGGCAGTCGTCGCCGGGACCCCCTTGCGCGCCCGCCCCGGCGACGTCCTGCTCGCCGAACCGGAGCCGACGCTCATCTACCGCCCCGCCACGCGCACCGTGGCGCCCCCGGCGGGTGTACCCGACGGCGCCGTCCGCCTCGCCGTCGACGAGCGGGGCACGGTCTGGAGCCTGGACCAGCCGCTGACCGACGACCCGAACCGCGTCGTATGGCAGCGTGACGGTCGCACCGTCGGCTCCACGGCCGTCCCCAAGCCGTACCTGGGAGGTGTCCTCGCCGCGCGGGACGGCATCGCGGCGCTGTCCCTCATTCAGGGTGAGAGTGTGCGGGGCCTGTTGCTGACGACGGACAGCGGCAGGCACTGGCGGAAGGTCCTCGCCGACGGAATCGACTGGAGGGACCTCGGGCGTGGCCCGGATGCGCTGGTCCTGGAACTGCTCGCGGACGGTCGGCTGCTCGTCGGCGAGGAAGGCGGCCGCTACTGGCTCGCCGCCGACCGCACCAACAACGCCTTCCGCGAACTGAGGACGCCCGTGAGCTTCACGTCGTTCACCGTCGGTGGCACCACCCTCTACGGCATCGCCGACGCGACGACGTCGACGTACGACCTGGTGAAGGGCGAAGGGCTGTGGATCTCTCGCGACAGCGGACGGGATTGGCGGCGCTACGAGCAGCGCGGGTAGGTGGGTAGTGGAGGGGGACGGAGTCGACCGGGCCCTCTCCGTGTGACGGGGATCACGTCGGAAGGAAAACCTGGCGCCCGGCTCGGGCGTCTAGCGGGCGTGAGATCAATGAGGGCAGCGCCGCACGAGTTGGACGAGGAGCGTCTCGTCCGGCTGGTGGCAAAGGGCGACCGTGCCGCGTTCGAGGAGCTGTACCGGCGTACGTCGCCGTGGATGGCGGTGCGATTGCGCCGCCGGTGCGGGGACGAGCAGATCGTCGCGGAAGTCATGCAGGAGACGTATCTGGCGGTGTGGCGCGCGGCGGGTGCGTTCGCCGGAGCCGCTGTCGGAGGGTCGGCCACCGGTTGGCTGTGGACGATCGCGGCGCGCCGTCTGGTCGACGCGTTCCGGCGACGGGCCCACCACGCGGAGCCACCGCGGGCCGCCGCCGTTCCCGACGCGGCGCCCGCCGCCGAGGAGGAGGCGCTCGCGGGGACCGTCGGCGGTGATGTCGGGGACGCGCTGCGGTGCCTGGCGCCGGAGTTGAGACAGATATTGCAGGCCCTGGTCCTCGACGGGTTGTCCGTCCGCGAGACCGCGGTCCTGCTCGGGCTGCCCGAGGGCACGGTCAAGACCCGTGCGCGCCGGGCCCGTATCGCGATGCGGAGGGCACTGGCATGAGTGGGGAACATGCCTCGATGCGGATCATCGAGGGTTACGCACGCGGCGGCACGGACCTCGCCGCCGACGAGGTGTGGGCCGTGGAGGCCCATCTGGAGATGTGCCGGGTGTGCCGTGACCGGCTGGCGGCGGTCGTCGATGCCGAGGTGCCCGTGGTGGCGTCGCTGGTCGACACCGTGTGGGCCGGCCTGGAGGACCGGTTGGCGGTCACTCCCACGATGCCGCGCAGCCGGCGCCGGTCGGCACGCCTGGCGAGGTGGATGACGCCCACCATGGTGCCGTGGCTGGCCATGGTCGTGGGCGTGACACTGCTGGCCCTGCTGCTCGACACGGTCGGCAGCGGCACCGGGGAGGTGTCGCTGGTGCTGCTGTTCGCGCCGGTGCTGCCCGTGCTCGGCGTCGCGGCGTCCTGGTCGCGCGGTCTGGACCCGGCGTACGAACTGACGGCCTCGGTACCCAGGGCCGGGCTCTACCTGGTGCTGCGGCGCACCGCCTCCGTGCTCGGTGTCGTCGTCCCCGCTCTGCTGTTGGGCGGATGGATGACGGGGGTGATGGTGGCTCAGTGGCTGCTGCCCTGTCTTGCCTTCACCGCGGCGACACTGGCGCTCGGCGGCGTCGTCGGGGTGACCCGCGCCGCCGTTGTTCTGGGCGGGGTGTGGGGCGCCGTGGTCGTGGCGCCGACCCTCGCCACCAGCCGTACGACCTTCGCCCTGCAGACCGACGGTCTGCCCGCGTGGGCGCTGATTCTCGTTCTCGGCAGCGGTGTCGTGATCGCCCGCAGAGGCGCCTACTCCGTGCTGGGAACCCATCGATGACGTACCGAAAGGAACACGACATGACGTCCGCGGTGAGCGCCGCCGACCTCGCGCCGACGGCCTACGCCTGGGAGATCCAGGCCACCGGGCTGAAGGTAAGGGTCGGCGGGAAACGGATGGCCGTCGACGGCCTCGACCTGTCGCTGGGTGCCGGCGTACACGGTCTCCTCGGCCCCAACGGAGCGGGCAAGACAACCCTCATCCGTACTCTGGCCACCGTGCTGCGCCCCACCGAGGGCACTCTGGAGATGCTCGGCCAGTCCGTGGGCGGCAGGGGTGAACACCGTGCCCTGCGGCGCCGGATCGGATACCTGCCGCAGGAGTTCGGCTACTACAAGCGGTTCACGGTCCGCGAGTTCGTCGAGTACATGGCATGGCTGAAGGAGGTGCCGAAGGCGGATGTCCCGGCGGCGGTGCAGCGTGCCGTCGAGCGGGTGGGTCTGGCGGACCGAGCCGACGCGAAGATGAAGGCCCTTTCGGGTGGCATGGTGCGGAGGGTCGGGATCGCCCAGGCCATCGTCAACGACCCGACGGTCCTGCTGCTGGACGAGCCGACGGCCGGCCTGGACCCGGCGCAGCGGCTGAGGTTCCGCAAGCTGCTGCAGGAGCTGGGCACGGACACCTGTGTGCTCGTCTCGACGCATCTGGTCGAGGATGTCGCCGCCGCCTGCACCGACGTGGTCCTCTTCGCCGAGGGACGTCTGGTCTTCCAGGGCTCTCCGGACGAGCTGGCGGCGGCGGGCGGCCCGAAGGACGTGGGGGACAGCCCGATGGAGCGCGGCTACTCGGCGCTGCTGCAGAGCCCCGGCCGCACGGGGGGTACCTGGTGAGCACCGGTGTCCTGCGCATCGAGCTGAAACGCTCCGTCGCCCCGTGGGCGGGCGCCCTCGTGCTGACGACGGCGCTGGCGTTCCTGTACCTGCTGTTCGGCTCGTGGTGGCAGGGCACCAGGGCGTGGACGGCTCAGTGGACGTCCATGGCTCTGGTGACCCGCGGCCTGCTCTTCTACCTGTGGCCGCTCGTCGTGGGGCTCGGAGCGTTGCAGGGCCTGCGCGACCACCGCTCGAAGATGTCCGAGCTGCTGACAAGCACGCCGCGGCCCCCCTGGCACCGTGCGGCCACCTCGGCGGGCACGACGGCGGTCACGGTGGCCTCGGCCTTCGCGCTTCTCGTCCTTGTCGGAGCGGTCCAGGTCATCCCCAGCACCGACTACACGCACCTCGGGTGGTTGCCGATCTCGATCCTGGGGGCGCTCTTCCTCGTGGCGGGAGCCGTGCTGGGCATGGGGGCAGGGCGTGCTGTGCCCTCGGTGCTGACTCCGCCCGCGCTGGCCATGACCGCCTTCGTGTTCACGGTCCTCATGCAAATGTCGTTGGGCCGGACACAGACGAGCGCGACACTGGGCATCCCCACCACGGAACCGAACCGGGTCTCGCTGCTGTCACCGGCGGTGGAGGAGGTGCGCAATGTGTTCGTCACGCTCTCCACGTCGGTGCACGTCGGACAGACGATCTGGGTGCTCGGCATGGCCGGGACGGGCTTCGCGCTGCTCGTCGCCGCGACCTGGCGCGCCCGGCTGACCGCCCTGGTCCCCGTACTGGCGGGCGCGGTGATCGCGCTGCTCGTCCTCCCCTCCGACCCGCACCGGATCTACATCGTCGACAAGACCGCCATGAGGTTGGTGTGCGACGGGCCGGTGTGCGTGACGAAGGCGCACCAGGACCGGCTCGCCGACCTCGCGGGCCCCGGTAAGGAGGCACTGCGTCTGCTGCACCGTGCCCTGGGCGGCCGGGCGCCGGTGGCGATCCGTGAGAACACCTCTCTGCTGCCGACCGGCTCCACACCGCGGTGGTCCCGTGAGACGTTGCTTCTCGACTTCGACGACAGCATCGTCTCCGCAGCGAAGGGTGACGACCTGGCCCGGGCCCTGATCGCCAAGGGCATGGTGCCTGGGTGCACCCCTGTCGGCTTTGACGGCTTCGGGGGAGACGACTACGCGCAGGCCGTCGCGGCGGGCTGGGTCCTCGGCGACTTCGAACCGTTTACCGGCACACCGGCAAAGCTGCGTGGTGAGCTGGACACCGAAGCCCGCCCGGTGTGGCAGAAGCTCATGTCGCTTCCGCGCGCGGAGCAGCTCTCGCGGATCAACGCGATGCGCGCCGCCGCACTCTCCTGCGAGGGTGACCCCTTCGAGGTGCTGTCCGGCGGTGCGTCCCGGTGAGATGGCTGACGCTGTACGTACGCTCGCGGCAGATGCCCGCCTCGCTCGCCGTGATGCTGATCAGCGCGGTGGCGGTGTGGGCACTTGCCCGGGACGGTGGTGAGGGGCAGGTCGATCCGCGAGTTCCGGTCCTCGTCCTCGCTACGGGGGTGATGGCGGCCTCGGTCGGACTCAGCGGCCAGGACCTCGCGCTGGACCGGACGGCCTCGATCCGCTGGGTGCCGCGCAGAGCGGCACACGTGCTGCTCGCCGGCGCGGTCGTCGCGGCGGTGCTGCTGCTGACAGCGGCGGCAGCCGGCCGGCCCATGGCCACCACCGCGTTCGTCGTCCGCGACAGCGTGGGCCTGATGGGACTCGCTGCTCTGGGCGCGACACTCTCGGGGGGCCAGTACGCATGGACCCTGCCCTTCGCCTGGCTCTCCTTCGCGTTCTTCGCCCCGCCCCCGACGAACGCGGCCATGCGGGTGGCGACCTGGATGATGCTGCCAACAGGCTCGGCAACGGGCACCGGTACGGCCCTCGTCCTCGCGATCACCGGCACCGTTTCCTACGCCGTGGCGGGACCGAACGCTTCAGTGCGCTTCCTTCAGCGCACTTCCTTCAGACGCCCGACAGGTGAGTAATTTCCCTTTTGGGAAGATAATCCGCTTGAGTGGCTCAACCGTGGGTACGGGGCAGAGAAGCTCAGTGGTGTGGGAGGTGAAAGTGATGGCTGCAGGCAAGAAGGTCAAGAACGTGGCCAAGAAGACCAAGGGCAGGATGAAGGAAGCCACCGGTGAGGCTGTCGGCAACGAAAGCCTGGCGGCGAAGGGCGCCCGCGAGCAGATGGCGAGCGACGCGAAACAGACCGCTCAGAAGGCCAAGGACACACTGAAGCACTGATTCCGGGCCGCGGAGATCTTCAGAGTCGCTGGGGCCAGTGCTGTGGAGAGG
>NZ_AEJB01000417.1 GCF_000331005.1 Streptomyces turgidiscabies Car8 | reverse complement strand
ACGGCCGCGCCCCGACGGCCGCGCCCCGACGGCCGCGCCCTGCACCGACCACAACCCCACGCCTTCCCTGTCCCTCTCACGCACACACCCTCTTCCCCGCATCCCCGACCCCCACCACGCGGAGACCCCCACCATGCCCGAGACCACGTTCCCCCCGCTGCCGATGCACCGCACGGCCCTGCTCGATCCCCCCGCCGAATACGCCCTGTTGCGCGAGCAGAGCCGGCTCAGCCGTATCGCGCTCTGGGGCGGCAACACCCCCTGGCTGGTCACCCGGCACGAGGACGCTCGTGCCGTCCTGGCGGACGCCCGTTTCAGCTCGGACAACCGCCGGGAGGGTTTCCCCGGGCTGCAGCCGACTCCGCCGCCGCCCACCCCCGGCCAGCTCTTCGCCATGGACGCGCCCGACCACACCCGGCTGCGCCGGCTGCTGATCCCGGACTTCACCTTCCGGCGGGCAGAGGAACTGCGGCCGTCGATCCAGGAGTTGACCGACCGGCTCATCGACGACCTGGTGGCAAAGGGGCCGGACGTCGATCTGGTGGAGCACTTCACCCTGCCACTCCCGCTGCTCGTCATCTGCGAACTCCTCGGAGTGCCGTACGTGGACCGGGAGTTCATCCATCGCCAAGCCGCCGCCTTCGCCACCGTGACCGACGGACCCGAGGCGATGCGGGCGGGCTGGGGCGCACTGTTCGGCTACCTCATGGAACTGCTCGCGGCCAAGACCCTCGACCCCGGCGACGATCTGCTCAGCAGGCTCGCGTCCGAGCGGGTCGCCACCGGCGAGGCAACCCCCGCCGAGGCGGCCGGACTTGCCGTGATGCTGCTCATCGCGGGCCACGAGACGACGGCGAGCATGCTGTCGCTCGGTGCGGTGACCCTGTTGTCCCACCCCGCCCAACTCGCCGCCCTGCAGGCCGATCCAGAGCTGGTGCCGGGGGCGATCGAGGAACTCCTGCGCTATCTCACGGTCGTCCACATCGGGATCCGGCGCATCGCCACCCAGGACGTGGAGATCGGCGGTGTCACCGTACGGGCGGGTGAAGGTGTCGTCGTCTCGCTCCAGGCCGCCAACCGCGACCCCCGCGCCTACGCCGACCCGGACAACTTTGACATCACCCGGGACACCCAGCACCATCTGACGTTCGGCCACGGCCTGCACAACTGCCTCGGCCAGGCCCTGGCCCGCGCCGAACTCCAGATCGCCCTGCCCACCCTGTTCCGCCGTCTGCCGACGCTACGACTGACGGCCCCGGCAGAGGCGAACTCCCACCAGGGACGCGCGGTCCACGGCGTGAGCAGCCTCCCGGTCACCTGGTAGCCCGCCGCCCCCAACTTACCTGCCGCTCAAGGGCGTACGGTCTCCAGCCGTACCGCGCACGCCTTGAACTCCGGCATCCGTGAGGTCGGGTCGAGGGCCGGATTGGTCAGCGTGTTGGCCCGGCCCTCGCCCGGCCAGTGGAAAGGCATGAAGACGGTGTCGGGGCGGATCGAGGTGGTGATGCGCGCCGGCGCCACCGCCCGCCCGCGCCGGGACACGACGGCGATGGCATCCCCCTCGCCGGCGCCCAGCCGCGCGGCCAGCCGGGGGTGCAGCTCCACGAACGGCCCGGGCGCGGCGGCGTTCAGCTCGTCGACGCGCCGCGTCTGGGCCCCGGACTGGTACTGGGCCACGACCCGCCCGGTGGTCAGCAGCACCGGGTACTCGGCGTCCGGCTCCTCGGCGATGGGCCGGTACGTGACGGGCGCGAACCGGGCCCGCCCGTCCTCGGTGGCGAACCGGTCGAGGAAGAGACGAGGGGAGCCGGGATGCGGCGCCGTCCGCGGCGCCACGTCACCATGCCCTCCCTGCTGCGGGCCTTCACGCCCGCCCTCCTGCTCGTCCGGCGCAGGGCACGGCCAGAAGACGCCGTTCTCCTCGGCGAGCCGCCGGTAGGTGATCCCCGAGTAGTCGGCGATCCCGCCCGCGCTGGCCCGCCGCAACTCCTCGAAGACCTCCTCGGGGTCGACCGGGAACCCCTTCTCCACCCCGGCGCGGGCGGCGAGTTGGTGCAGGACGTACAGGTCGCTGCGGACACCGTCCGGGGGAGTGACGGCCTGCCGGCGCAGCAGCACCCGGCCCTCCAGATTGGTGGTCGTCCCCGTCTCCTCCGCCCACTGGGTGACGGGCAGGACGACATCGGCGAGCGCGGCCGTCTCGGACAGCACGACATCGGCGACGGCAAGGAAGTCCAGTGACTCCAGGCGCTGTTGGATGTGCGCGGCCCGAGGTGCGGACACCACCGGGTTGGACCCCATCAGCAGCAGGGAGCGGATGTCGGAGCCGAGCGCGTCGAGCAGCTCGTACGCGCTGAGCCCGGGCCCGGGCAGCGAGTCGGGGTCGACGCCCCACACGCCGGCCACATGGCGCCGCGCCTCCGGGTCGGTCAGCTTGCGATACCCGGGCAACTGGTCGGCCTTCTGGCCGTGTTCACGCCCACCCTGCCCGTTCCCCTGGCCCGTCAGACACCCGTATCCGGAGTACGGCCGCCCCGAACGCCCCGTCGCCAGGCACAGGTTGATCCACGCACTGACCGTGTCAGTCCCCTTGGACTGCTGCTCGGGCCCGCGCGCCGTGAGCACCATGGCGTCGGTCGGCGCGCAGAACATCCGTACAGCTTCCCGGAGTTGAGGCACGGGCACCCCGGTGATCCGCTCGACGTACTCCGGCCAGTGGGCCATCGCCGCCGCGCGCGTCTCCTCCCAGCCGCTGGTCCGCTCCTCGATGAACGCCTCGTCGGTGCGCCCCTGGGACACGACCAGGTGCAACAGGCCCAGGGCGAGGGCGAGATCGGTGCCGGGACGCGGCGCGAGATGCAGGTCGGCCTGTTCGGCGGTCCGGGTCCGACGTGGATCGATGACGATCAACGTCCCCCCGTTCTCCTTGAGTTCGGCGAAGTAGCGGAGGGCGGGCGGCATGGTCTCGGCGAGATTGGAGCCGACGAGGATGACACAGCCGGTCTTGGGAATGTCCTCCATCGGAAAGGGCAGCCCCCGGTCCATCCCGAACGCCTTGTTCCCGGCAGCGGCGGCGGAGGACATGCAGAAACGCCCGTTGTAGTCGATCTGGGAGGTCCCTAGAACGACCCGCGCGAACTTGCCGAGCGCGTAGGCCTTCTCGTTCGTCAGCCCACCCCCGCCGAAGACACCGCACGCGTCCGGGCCATGCTCCGTACGCGTGCGGGTCAGTCCTTCGGCGACCCGGTCCAGGGCCTCCTCCCACGAGGCGGGCACGAGCACCCCGTCCCGCCGGACGAGCGGCTCGGTCAGCCGCAGCGTCGGCGACAGCAGCGCGGGCGCGGTGCGCCCCTTGCCGCACAGGGCGCCACGGTTCACCGGGAAGTCCACACGCTCGGAGACCGTGACGCCCCCGCCCGCGACCGGCGTGAGGTTCATACCGCACTGCAGGGCGCAGTACGGGCAGTGCGTGGGCGTCACGGGGGTCTCCATACCGCCCAGCGTGCGGCGCCCGTGTTACACCCCGGAACGCACCCCGTTACACAGCAGGCACGGCAACCTCCCGGGAGACCGGGGGCGCCGGTGAGGTCTGCCGCTCAGCCCGCGTCCACCCGCAACGCCCGCTGGACCCCCACCTCCACCGGCCCCAGGAACCGTGGATCGGGCTTGAACACCGCGTCCAACGCCGCCTTGCTCGCCGCGAGGATCTCCCGAGCCCCGCCGTAGTACCAGGTCACGTCGTGTTTGGCGTCGACCCCGACGCCGTACGACTCCACCCCCGCCGCCTCGCACAACGCGACCGCACGGCGAATATGGAAGCCCTGACTGATCAGCACGGCCCGGTCGACCCCGAAGATCTTCTTCGCCCGGACGCAGGAGTCCCAGGTGTCGAACCCGGCGTAGTCGCTCACGATCCGCCCGTCCGGCACCCCGTGCCGCGTCAGATACACCCGCATCGCATCCGGCTCGTCGTAGTCCTTCCGGCTGTTGTCCCCGGTGACGAGGACCACCCTGACCCGCCCGGCCCGGTACAGCTTCGCCGCCGCGTCCAGCCGGTGCGCGAGGTACGGGGAGGGCTCCCCGCCCCACAACCCGGCACCGAAGACGACGGCGACATCGGTACGCGGCGCGTCCGACACATCGCGCAGCCGGTCACTCGTGGCGACGAACATCCACGTCGAGGGGAGCAACGCCAGCACGCACAGCGACATCACGACCCGCACGGCCCGCCGCTGTCCGGCCCGCGTACGAGGCACCCGAACCCGCGCCCGAACCCGGCCCCACGCACGCCGAGGTCCAGCCGTCGACAACCACGATCTGTGCGCCTCAGGACTGTTCAACGGACTGCCTATCGGACTGCTCATCGGACGGGTCCTCCCAGGTGGCCTTCGATCAGGAAGACGCCCCCGATGCCGCCCCGGTTCGCCGCCCCCCGGCGTGACCAGCTTCACTCACCCACAAGAAACCGCAGGTCAAAACACCTCACACACCCCTTGCCCCGCACCGTGAACCCCCGGAAAAGACCCGTCATCACTGCGCAACGGCGTGGCAACCTCGTACCGTCACGATCGGTACATGACGGCCTCGCCCCCTCCACACGACGAGTCCCAGCAGCCCCCGCAGAGCCCCCGGCCCCCCGGAGGCGCCCACCTCGACAGTTCGGCGCAGATCATGAACCGGATCACCAGTCGGCTCGGCAGCCGGCTCGGCCTCGTCGCGCTCGACGGCAGCCGTCGCCCCACCCCGCCCGCCCTCGTCCTCGTGGGCCACGGCAGCCGCGACCCGCGCGCCCTGAGCACCGTCGGCGCGCTCGCCGAACGCGTCCGCGCGCTGCGCCCCGACCTGCCGGTGCACCTGGGGCACATCGAGCTGAACGCGCCCCTGCTCCCGGACACGCTCGCGGGACTCGGCACCGCTGAGGCCGTTCTCGTACCGCTGCTGCTCAGCCGCGGCTACCACGTGAAGCAGGACATCCCGGAGATGGCCGCGGCGGCAGCGGCACGCACGCGCGTGGCACCCCCGCTCGGTCCGCACCCCCTGCTCGTCGAGACCCTGTACGCCCGTCTCGTCGAAGCCGGCTGGCGTACCCGGATGACCGACGAGGAGCGCCGGTCGAGCGCGGTCGTCCTCGCCGCCGCGGGTTCCCGCGACCCCGACTCGGACATCGACACCCACCGCACCGCGCAGCTCCTCGCCGCGCGCCTGGGCGTGCCCGTCGTACCCGCGTACGCCACCACCGCCGCGCCGACCGTCCCCGCAGCCGTACGCGCCCTGGCCGCCCGAGGCCGCCACCGGGTCGCCGTGGCCTCGTACTTCACCGCCCCGGGCCGCTTCGCCACGGAGTGCGCCGAGGCCGCCCCCTGGATCGCCGCGGCCCCCCTGGGCGCCCACCCGGCAATGGCCGACCTCATTCTCCACCGCTACGACCAGGCAATCGCGACCCAGGAATCGCCGGCAGCGAGAGAACTGGCGCCCGCCATCTAGGAGCGCGAGGAACGGCGCGACAAGCCACACGAGACCCGCATCCGCGAACGAATCAGCTCCCGGCAGACGCGCAGGCGCACCCACGCGCCCAAATTGTCAGTACCTGCCCTTACTGTCGAACCATGGAAGGCACAAGTACAGGCACAGGCACCAACAGCACCCGCACCCCCCAACCCCCCGAACACGACACCACCCCCACCGCCTACGCCCCGACGGCAGTCGCCCGCTGGGCGGCCGAGCCCGACAAACGCCCAGGCCGCACCGCCTTCCAACGCGACCGCGCCCGCGTACTGCACTCCTCCGCCCTACGACGGCTCGCCGGCAAGACCCAGGTCGTGACCCCCGGCACCCGCAGCCAGATCTGGGACGCCAGCCCCCGCACCCGCCTCACGCACTCCCTGGAATGCGCCCAGGTCGGCCGCGAACTGGGCGCCGCCCTCGGCTGCGATCCCGACCTCGTAGAGGCGGCCTGTCTCTCGCACGACCTCGGTCATCCGCCCTTCGGGCACAACGGCGAACAGGCGCTCAACGAGTTCGCGGCGGACTGCGGCGGCTTCGAGGGGAACGCCCAGTCCCTCAGACTCCTCACCCGGATCGAACCGAAGCGTTTCGTGAACCGCGAACGTCTCGAAGCCACGGGCGAATCCGGAACCACGGGCGAATCCGGAACCACGGGCGAATCCGGAACCACCACTGACCTGGTCAGCGTGGGTCTCAACCTCACCCGGGCCACCCTCGACGCCGCCACCAAGTACCCCTGGCCGCGCGGCGCGCACCCCACCGATCCGGCGTCCCCGAAGTTCGGTGTCTACGACGACGACCGGCCCGTCTTCGACTGGGTCCGCCAGGGCGCCCCCGGTACGCGTACGACCTTCGAGGCCCAGGTCATGGACTGGGCGGACGACGTGGCGTACTCGGTGCACGACGTCGAGGACGGCCTCCACGCCGGGCACATCGACCCCAACTGCCTGCACGCGGAGCCCGAGCGGCAGGAGATCTTCCGGGTCGCCACCGGTCGGTACGTGGCCGCCGACACCGACCCCGCCGAACTCGCCGAGGCCCTCGACCGCCTCCTCGACCAGGAGTGGTGGCCGCACGGCTACGACGGCACGGCCGTCGCCCAGGCCCGGCTGAAGGACGCCACCAGCCAGCTCATCGGCCGCTTCTGCCTGGCCGCGGAGGGCGCCACGCGCGCGGCGTACGGCGGCGGCAGACTCACGCGGTACGCGGCGGAACTGGTCGTCCCGCGCGCGGCGCGGCTGGAGTGCGCGGTCCTCAAGGCGGTCGCCGACCGGTACGTGATGCAGCGAGCCGAACAGGAACTGCTCCGCGCGGACCAGCGTGTCGTCGTCGCCGAACTCGCCGAGGCCCTCACCGCGCGCGCCCCGGAGGGGCTGGACCCCCAGTTCCGCGCGCTGTTCGACGAGGCGGCCGACGACCGGGCGCGCAAGCGGGTGATCGTCGACCAGATCGCGTCCCTCACCGACGCGTCGGCGCGTTCGCTGCACGCCCACCTGAAGGGCCGCATATGACTGATGCGGTCGGCACTTGGCAATACGTGGCCCCGCTTGGCCCGCATATGACACAAATGTGACCCTGCGTGGCCTGATCGGGCCACACCCTCTTCCCCCATCACACTCCGTGCGGGACGCTCGCCAGGGGGCATCCGTACACAAGGCACGAGCATCACGCGACACGGGCAACACGTGGCACCCGTTATTACGAGGAGGCATGAAGTGGTCGACGCGGATCAGACTTTCGTCATCGTCGGAGGCGGACTGGCCGGCGCCAAGGCGGCCGAGACGCTTCGGACGGAGGGCTTCACCGGCCGCGTGATACTGATCTGCGACGAACGCGACCACCCGTACGAGCGGCCCCCGCTCTCCAAGGGCTACCTCCTCGGCAAGGAGGAGCGCGACAGCGTCTTCGTCCACGAACCCGCCTGGTACGCGCGCAACGACATCGAACTCCACCTCGGCCAGACCGTCGACGCCATCGACCGTACGGCGAAGACGGTCCGGTTCGGCGACGACGGCACCCTCGTCCACTACGACAAACTGCTCATCGCCACCGGAGCCGAGCCGCGCCGCCTCGACATCCCCGGGACGGGCCTGGCCGGCGTCCACCACCTGCGCCGCCTCGCGCACGCCGAGCGACTCAAAGGTGTCCTGGCCGCCCTGGGCCGCGACAACGGCCACCTCGTGATCGCCGGCGCCGGCTGGATCGGCCTGGAGGTCGCGGCGGCGGCGCGGGAGTACGGCGCCGAGGTGACCGTCGTCGAGCCGTCCTCGACCCCGCTGCACTCGGTCCTCGGCCCCGAGCTGGGCAACGTCTTCGCCGAGCTGCACCGCGAGCACGGGGTCCGTTTCCACTTCGGCGCCCGCCTGACGGAGATCGTCGGCCAGGACGGCATGGTCCTCGCGGCCCGTACGGACGACGGCGAGGAGCACCCGGCCCACGTCGTCCTGGCGGCCATCGGGGCAGCGCCCCGCACGGCGCTGGCGGAGGCGGCCGGCCTGACCCTCGCCGACCGCGCGTACGGCGGCGGCATCGAGGTCGACGAACGCCTGCGCACCTCCGACCCCGACATCTACGCGGCCGGTGACGTGGCCGCCTTCCACCATGCCCTGTTCGAGACCAGGCTGCGGGTCGAGCACTGGGCCAACGCCCTCAACGGCGGCCCGGCGGCGGCCCGCTCGATGCTGGGCCACGACTCGACGTACGACCGCGTGCCCTATTTCTTCTCCGACCAGTACGACATGGGCATGGAGTACTCGGGCTGGGCGCCCCCGGGCTCGTACGACCAGGTGGTGATCCGGGGCGACGCGGCCAAGCGCGAGTTCATCGCCTTCTGGGTGAAGGAGGGCCGGGTCCTGGCCGGGATGAACGTGAACGTGTGGGACGTCACAGAGCCCGTCCAGCAGCTCATCCGATCCCGGGCCCAGCTGGACACGGAGGCCCTGGCGGACCCGCGCGTACCGCTGGACACCCTCGTCCCGTAGCCGTGGCCGGGCCCCGGACTGTCACAGCACTGTCGGTCCGCCACCGTAGAATCACTGCGTGGCCGGAAGGATCAACGACGAGGACGTGAAGGCGGTTCGGGACGCGGTCCCGATCGACGCCGTGGTGTCCGAGTACCTCCAGCTGCGCAACGCGGGCGGCGGCAACCTCAAGGGCCTGTGCCCCTTCCACGACGAGAAGTCACCGTCCTTCCAGGTCAGCCCGAGCAAGGGACTGTTCCACTGCTTCGGCTGCCAGGAAGGCGGCGACACCATCACGTTCGTGATGAAGGTCGACCACCTCTCCTTCTCCGAGTCGGTCGAGCGCCTGGCCGGCCAGGCCGGCATCACCCTGCGGTACGAGGAGGGTGGCTACAACCCCACCCACCAGCGCGGCGAGCGCATCCGCCTGGTCGAGGCCCACAAGATCGCCGCGCAGTGGTACGCGGAGCAGCTGGCCACCAGCTCCGAGGCGGACGCCGGCCGCAAGTTCCTGGCGGAACGGGGCTTCGACCAGTCGGCCGCCGAACACTTCTCCGTCGGTTACAGCCCCCAGGGCTGGGACCACCTCACCCGCTACCTCCGCGGCAAGGGCTTCTCGGACAAGGAACTCCTGCTGTCCGGCATCGCCCAGGAAGGCCGCCGAGGCCCCATCGACCGCTTCCGGGGCCGCCTGATGTGGCCGATCCGCGACATCGGCGGCGAGGTCGTCGGCTTCGGCGCGCGAAAGCTGTACGAGGCGGACACCGGCCCCAAGTACCTGAACACCCCGGACACGGCGATCTACCGGAAGTCCCAGGTCCTGTACGGCATCGACCTCGCCAAGAAGGACATCGCGAAGACGAGCCGCGCGGTCGTCGTCGAGGGCTACACGGACGTCATGGCCTGCCACCTCGCCGGCGTGACGACGGCGATCGCGACCTGCGGTACGGCCTTCGGCACCGACCACATCAAGATCCTCCGCCGGCTGCTGATGGACAACGGCTCGGCCCGCGTGATCTTCACCTTCGACGGCGACGCGGCCGGCCAGAAGGCGGCCCTGCGCGCCTTCGAGGACGACCAGAAGTTCGCCGCCGAGACCTACATCGCGATCGCGCCCGACGGTATGGACCCCTGCGACCTGCGCCTCGCCAAGGGCGACCAGGCCGTCGCCGAACTCGCCGAACCCCGCACCCCCCTCTTCGAGTTCGCCCTGCGCCAGATCGCCGTCCGCTACGACCTGGAGACCCCGGCGGGCCGCGCGGCGGCGCTGGACGAGGCGGCCCCGATCGTGGCCCGCATCAAGAACAGCGGCGCCCAGCACGAGGTGGCGGTCCAGCTCGCCGGCATGCTCGGCATCCTGGACACCCAGTTCGTCGTCAAGAGGGTTGCCCAGCTGGCCCGTTGGGCCCGGGACCGCGGCGGCAAGGGCCCGGCCCCCACCGGACAGCAGGGCCGTACCCAGCCGTACGAGCAGACCTCCGCGCGCTCCGGCGGCCCCTCCGGACCCGCACTGAACCTCCGCAACCCGGTCTACGCCACCGAGCGCGAACTCCTCAAACTGGCCCTCCAGCGCCCCGACCTGGTCTCCCCGGCCTTCGACGCCTACGGCATCGACGAGTTCACGGCAGCCCCCTACGCGGCCGTACGCCTGGCGATCATGGAAGCGGGCGGCGCGGAGTTCGGCGCCCAGGACCCGCAGGAGTACCTGGTCCGCGTCCGCGAGATCGCTCCGGACAACACGGTCCGGGCCATGGTGACGGAGCTGGCGGTCGAGGCGATCATGCGCAAAACGGTCGACGACGTGTACGCCAGCGACCAGTTGGTCATGGTCCGCCGCAGAGCGGTGGAACGCCGCATCCAGGAGGTCCAGGTCACCCACACCCGCCTGGCCACCCACGGCGACCCGGCCGAACTGGCCGCCGTGCAGAACGAGTTGTGGGTGCTCCAGCAGTACGACCAAGCACTGCGGGAACGGGGCGCGGCAGCGCTCTGAGCAGGCCTCACCGTCCGTCGAACGTCACCGCCCCTCCAGGGTCGGCGTCACCGTCCGAATCAACCGCTCCACGAACTCCCGCTCTTTCCCCGCGAGTTGCGGGTACTCCACGACGAAGTGATCCCACTCGACGTACCCCACCGCCTGCACCACGTCGGACAGCAGGATCCGCTCGCGGCCCGCGCCGGGCCACTCGCCCGAGAGCCGGAACACCTCGTCGAGCAGCTCGTGGGGGAGTGGATACCGCTCGGCCAGGAGTACGGCGTCGTACAGGTCCTTGCCCTGTGCGTACATGTCGTTGATCAGCCACATCAGCTTCCAGGCCAGCGACAGCGCGGGCGTCGCCGCCCGGACCGACGTGCCGCCCGGCAGCTCCACCGGCATCGGAGGCTCGGCGAGCAGCTCGTTGAAGACGAAGTCGAGCTGCACATGACCGCCGGGCAGCCCCGGCGCCGACCAGGGCAGCACCATACGGCGGCCGGGCACCCGGTCGTAGGTCCAGATGTCCTCGACCACCGCCTCGCGCGCGGAGAAGCCCACCTCGCCGTCACCCCGGGCCTCGGCCGCCGCCGCGATCCCGGCGAGCATCAGGCCCGCTCTTTCGTCACTGATCGAAAAGGAGTCCGGTACGACGACGAAGTCGAGATCCCCGGGCTCACGGGCGGCCTCGCCGAACCACGCCGCCATCAGCACGCTCCCGCGCAGCACCAGCGACTCTCCCCACTCGGACCCGGCGATCGCGTCGAGCACCAGCTCCAGCGCCCGGCGCCGCGCGACCCGCCAAGCCGCACCCCGGGCCGGATCGGCGAAGCCCGGGTCGGCCGCCCGGAAGGCGTTGGGGTGCTGCTTCAGCGCCGGTTCGAAGACCAGCCGCTGCACCACGTCCTTCCCCGGCACGGTACGCAGCGTCAGGGGCAGCCCCCGGTTCTCCCGCGTCCTGTCGTCCAGAGCGGCCTTGGGCGCGTCGACGCCCGCCTCCATCGATGTCCGCCACGTCCGTTTTCTGCTCATCCCCGCACCTCCGACGCCGCCACGACCGCGTCTCCGCTCTCCTCGATCCATCCGTCGTCGACGGACAGGTCGCTGTCGTACAGCACGAACTCCCGCTCCACACCGATCACTTCGAGCCCAGGCAGCACAGCTGCCGTAGATCCCCGTAGCTCCGCCAGCAGTCGCTCCAGTGCCCGTCCCGCCCCCGCCGCGTCCACGCCCCGGCATCGCTGGGTCACGAACCGCTCGGTCCGTCGGCCGCTCCGCGCCACCCGTCGGGCGTTCCACGACAGATGCGCCCCGTGCGGGACGACCCGCGCCGCCAGGGTCTCCAGATCCGCGTCCATGGTCAGCCGCAGTTTCACATGGTGCTCGAAGTACCGTTCGTCCAGGCAGGGTTCACTCGGTACCTCGGGAGCCCACGGCGACGACTCGATCTTGACGCGCACCGGTTCGAACCCGTCCGCCCGCAGCAGCGCCGCGACTTTCCGCGCTCGGGCCGATTCGTCGGCGAACGACGGGGAACCCGAAAGGGTGAGCATCGGTTGGGCCGGCATCCGGCCACGGGCGAGCACGATGTGCGTCAGCTTGAGACCCGCCGCACTCGCCCAGCGGCCCAGCCGTTCCGTCTCGGCGGAGGTTCCGCACCGGACGGTGATGTGCGTTTCGTACACGTGAGTTGAGCGAAGAGAACCGGACACGCGCCGATCGTGCCAGGTGGGACCCCGAACAAGCACTCGGATTTGCCGCGACGGTAACCACGTGGTCACGGACCGAGCGCAAAAAGTCGTCGCACGCCCCTCGTGGCGGTGATGTGTCTTACTCCACACTGGGTTCCGGTGCCTGAGTCCTCGGAGCGCGGCCGACCCGTCCCCAACGGGTCCGAGACCCCCGCGATTCCGCTCAACGCGTACGGGACGGACAGCGGCGAGGCCGCCCCCTCCGCCCCCCGAGTACCGCTGCCGTACGCCTCAGCAGCGATCATCCTGGAGGTCGCCCCGTGCAGACCCAGACCCTCACCCAGACCGACAGCAGTACCGCCGTAACGGAGTCCGGCGCCGCCGATACCGAGACCGAGCCCGAACCTGAGAACGTGGACGTCACCGACGTCAGCGAGGTCATCGGGGCCGTGCCTCCGCAGAGCCGCGCCGCGCACCACCCGGAGACGGTCGAGGCCGACAGCCCGCCCGAGCTGGACGAACCCCCGGCGGACGCGGTGGAGACGGCGGAACCGATCGATTCCGTCGATCCCGTCGAGCCCGATGAACCCGTCGAACTCCTCGATCCCGTCGAGCCGGCCGAACGGCTCCGCGCCCGCGCCCCCGCCCGGGGTCCCTCCCGCGCCGACACCAGCGGGCCCTCCTCCGACCTGTTCCGTCAGTATCTGCGCGAGATCGGCCGCATCCCGCTGCTCACCGCCGCCGAGGAGGTCGACCTCGCCCGCCGGGTCGAGGCCGGCCTGTTCGCCGAGGAGAAACTCCGGCTCGCCTCCGACCTGGACAGCCAACTGGCCCTGGACCTGGACCGGTTGGTCGTCCTGGGCCGGATGGCCAAGCGCCGTCTGATCGAGGCGAACCTGCGCCTGGTCGTCTCGGTGGCGAAACGGTACGTGGGCCGCGGCCTGACCATGCTGGACCTCGTCCAGGAGGGAAACCTGGGCCTGATCCGCGCCGTCGAGAAGTTCGACTACGCGCGCGGCTACAAGTTCTCGACGTACGCCACCTGGTGGATCCGCCAGGCCATGTCCCGCGCCCTCGCCGACCAGGCCCGGACGATCCGCGTCCCCGTACACGTGGTCGAACTGATCAACCGGGTCGTCCGCGTCCAGCGCCGGATGCTCCAGGAACGCGGCTACGAGCCCACCCCCGAGGAGGTCGCCGCCCACCTGGACCTCCTGCCCGAACGCGTCAGCGAAGTGCTGCGCCTGGCCCAGGAACCGGTGTCGCTGCACGCACCGGTGGGCGAGGAGGACGACGTGGCCCTCGGCGACCTCATCGAGGACGGCGACGCCGCCTCCCCGGTCGAGTCGGCGGCGTTCCTGCTGCTGCGGGAACACCTGGAGGCGGTCCTGTCGACGCTGGGGGAGCGGGAACGCAAGGTGGTCCAGCTGCGCTACGGCCTGGCGGACGGCCGCCCGCGCACCCTGGAGGAGATCGGACGCATCTTCGGCGTCACCAGGGAACGCATCCGCCAGATCGAGTCGAAGACCCTCAACAAACTCCGCGACCACGCCTTCGCGGACCAGCTGAGGGGCTACCTGGACTAACCAGCCCGTTGGGGGTCCCCCCTCTGGGGGAGTTTGAGGACGAGGCCCCTTCAGGGCCGAAGCGGGGGTCTGGGGGCGCAGCCCCCAGGTACGGGATGGGACGGGCAGGGGCGGCGGGGGCGAAGAAAGGCCACCCCTCCGCCCCCCACCTGTCACTCCACCTCAGCCACCGCCTCGGCGAACTGCGCCTTGTACAGCCGCGCATACGCCCCGTCCGCCTCCAACAGCTCCTCGTGTCCCCCCTGTTCCACGATCGCGCCGTTCTCCATCACCAGGATCGTGTCGGCGTCCCGGATCGTCGACAGCCGGTGCGCGATCACGAACGACGTCCGCCCGTGCGCCAGTTTGGCCATCGCCTTCTGGATGAGCACCTCCGTGCGCGTGTCCACGGAACTCGTCGCCTCGTCCAGCACCAGGATCACCGGATCGGAGAGGAACGCCCGCGCGATCGTGATGAGCTGCTTCTCACCCGCGCTGACCCCCGTCCCCTCGTCGTCGATCACGGTGTCGTACCCGTCCGGCAACGTACGGATGAAACGGTCGGCGTGAGCCGCCCGCGCCGCCTCCTCGATCTCCGCGCGCGTCACCTCGCGCTCCCGTGCGGCCCCGTACGCGATGTTCTCCGCGATGGTCCCCCCGAACAGCCAGGTGTCCTGGAGCACCATCCCGATCCCGGCCCGGAGTTCGTCCCGGGTCATCGACGCGATGTCGACCCCGTCGAGGGTGATCCGGCCTCCGGAGACCTCGTAGAACCGCATGAGCAGATTCACCAGGGTCGTCTTGCCGGCCCCGGTGGGACCGACGATCGCGACCGTGTGCCCGGGCTCCACCGACAGCGACAGATCCTCGATCAGCGGCTTCTCGGGCTCGTACCGGAACGACACATGCTCCAGCGAGACCAGTCCGCGCAGTTCCTCCGGCCGTACTCCCTGCACCGGATCGGCCTGCTGCTCCTCCGCGTCCAGCAGTTCGAAGATCCGCTCGGCCGATGCGACCCCGGACTGCACCAGGTTCGCCATCGACGCGACCTGCGTCAGCGGCATCGAGAACTGCCGCGAGTACTGGATGAAGGCCTGGACGTCACCGATCGACAGCGCGCCCGAAGCGACCCGCAGCCCGCCCACCACGGCCACCAGCACGTAGTTGATGTTCGACACGAACATCATCAGCGGCTGCATGATCCCGCTGTTGAACTGGGCCTTGAACCCGGCCTCGTACAGCGCGTCGTTCTGCTCGGCGAACTGCTCTGCCGACTCGTCCTGCCGCCCGAACACCTTCACCAGGGTGTGCCCGGTGTACATCTCCTCGATGTGGGCGTTCAGCTTGCCGGTGGTCCGCCACTGCTGCACGAAGTGCGGCTGCGACCGCTTGCCGACGCGCGTGGCGATGTAGAACGACAGCGGCACGGTCACCAGCGCGACCAGCGCCAGCAGCCAGGACACCCAGAACATCATCGCGAGCACGCCGATGATCGTGAGGAGGGAGTTGATGAGCTGCCCCATCGACTGCTGGAGCGTCTGCCCGATGTTGTCGATGTCGTTCGTCGCGCGGGACAGCACCTCACCGCGCTGCCGCTTGTCGAAGTACGACAGTGGCAGCCGCGACAGCTTCGCCTGCAGGTCCTCGCGCATCCGGTACACGGTCCGGTTGACCGCCCGGTTCACCAGCCGCGTGGCGACCAGCATCAGCAGCCCCGCGAACACGAACACCACCAGGGCGAGCCCCAGCACCTCGCCCACCGCGCCGAAGTCGATTCCCTTGCCCGGTGTGAAGTCCGTACCGGAGAGCATGTCGGCCATGCCGTTCCTGCCCTGCTTGCGCATGGCGGCGAGCACCTCGGCCTTCGAAGCGCCGCTCTCGAACTGCCGTCCGATAATGCCGGAGAAGACCAGGTCGGTCGCCCGCCCCAGGATCTTCGGGCCCACCACCGACAGGCCCACGCTCACGAACACCGCGCACAACATCACGTACATCGTGGCCCGTTCGGGCCTGAACTGGGCGAGGAGCCGTTTGCCGGACCCCTTGAAGTCGAGCGAGTGCTGGTCGGGGCCGGCTCCCGCCATCATGCGCCCCATCGGCCCGGCCATCAGGCAGCCTCCGCTTCCGTGAGCTGGGAGAGCACGATCTCCCGATAGGTCTCGTTGTCCGCCATCAGCTCGTGATGGCGGCCGGTGCCGACGACCCGGCCCTCGTCGAGGACGATGATCCGGTCGGCCTCCCTGATCGTGGACACCCGCTGGGCGACGATCACGACGGTCGCCTCGGCGGTCTCGCGCGCGAGCGCCGTCCGCAGGGCCGCGTCCGTGGCGTAGTCGAGCGCGGAGAAGGAGTCGTCGAAGAGGTAGATCTCGGGCCGCTGGACCAGCGTCCGCGCGATCGCGAGCCGCTGCCGCTGACCGCCCGACACATTCGTCCCGCCCTGCGCGATCGGCGCGTCGAGCCCGCCTTCCAGTTGCTCGACGAACCCCTTGCCCTGCGCCACCTCCAACGCCCGCCACAGCTCCTCGTCGGTGGCGTCCGGATTGCCGTAGCGCAGATTGCTCGCCACGGTCCCCGCGAACAGATACGGCTTCTGCGGCACCAGCCCCACCGTCCTGGCCAGCAGCCTCGGCTCCACCTCCGCCACGTCCACGCCGTCGACGAGCACCTCTCCGTCCGTCGCGTCGAACAGGCGCGGTACGAGCCCCAGCAGCGTCGACTTCCCACTGCCCGTGGACCCGATCACCGCGGTCACCTCACCGGGGCGCGCCACCAGGTCGACGGCCTTCAGCACCGGCTCCTCGGCACCCGGGTAGTGGAACCCGGCCCCGCGGATCTCCAGATGCCCGTGCCGCCGCAGCTCCACCACGGGGGCGGTCGGCGGGACGACGCTCGACGACGTCCCGAGGACCTCCTCGATGCGCTCGGCGCACACCTCCGCGCGCGGCACCATCATGAACATGAAGGTGGCCATCATCACGGACATGACGATCTGCATCAGATAGGCGAGGAACGCGGTCAGCGCGCCGATCTCCATCCCGCCGCTGTCGATGCGATGCGCGCCGAACCACACCACGGCGATCGACGAGATGTTGACGACGGTCATGACGATCGGGAACATCAGTGCGAGCAGCCGTCCGGTGCCCAGCGACACCTCGGTCAGCTCGTGGTTGGCCCTCCCGAACCGCTCCTTCTCGTACTCGTCCCGCACGAAGGCACGGATCACCCGGTTGCCGGTGATCTGCTCGCGCAGCACCCGGTTGACCGTGTCGAGCCGCACCTGCATCGTCCGGAACAGCGGCCGCAGCCGCCGCACGATCAGCGTCACGCAGATCCCCAGCACCGGCACGACGGCGATGAGCACGCCCGACAGCGGAACGTCCAGCCCCAGCGCGAGCACGATGCCCCCCACGCACATGATCGGCGCCGACACCATCAGCGTGAACGTCATCAGGGCGAGCATCTGCACCTGCTGGACGTCATTGGTCGTACGCGTGATCAGCGAGGGCGCGCCGAACTGCCCGACCTCGCGCGCCGAGAACGACTGCACGCGGTCGAAGACGGCGGCGCGTACGTCCCGGCCGAGCGCCGACGCCGTACGGGCGCCGTAGTACACGGCGCCGATGTTGCAGACGACCTGCACCAGCGAGACACCGATCATCACGGCGCCGGAGAGCAGGATGTAGCCGGTGTCGCCCTTCACCACGCCCTTGTCGATGATGTCCGCGTTGAGCGTGGGCAGGTACAGGGTGGCGCAGGTCTGCAGGAGCTGCAGCAGCACGAGCAGCCCGATGGGTTTCTTGTAAGGCCTCAGGTAAGTGCGCAGAAGTCGTATGAGCACGCTGAATCTCTCGGAGTCGGCGGTTGTCCGTGACGGACGGTGGCGTGACGGACGGTGGGGAGTGCCCCACGCACCCATCGTCCGACACTCCACCCGTGTTACTTCAACCGATTAATCCAAGAGCGGATTAAGAACCCGCCGAGCGGGGGAAGCTCCTCGCCCCCAGCTGCCCCCTCAGCTACGAAATGCCCCAGGATGCGTCTGCTCCCGCACGGACACGTACTGCTGCCGCACCGCCTGCCCCACCGCCAGCTCCTCGCCGGGCTCCAGCACCTGAGCGGCGGCCCCCTGCCAGGCCGGCGGGGTCCGCGGGTCGAGCGTGCCCTGCGACACCCCGAGCGCCCAGGCGGCCTGCCGCGCGGCGCCGATCGCCGCGTAGTCCGCGGGCTGCGGTACGACGACCTGCGCCCCGAACAGCGGCGGCGCCGCGGCCTGTACGGCGGGCAGCTCGGCGGCGGACCCGAGCAGGAAGACCCGCTGCACGTCGACCCCGCGCCCCCGCAGCACGTCCAGCGCGTCGGCGAGCCCGCACAGCATCCCCTCGAAGGCGGCCCGCGCGAGATGCTCGGCCTTCATGGACTCCCGCCGCAGCCCGGCGAGCGTCCCGGCGGTGTGCGGCAGATTGGGCGTCCGCTCACCCTCCAGATAGGGCAGCATGACCAGCCCGTGCGCTCCCGGGGTCGACTTCATCGCGAGATCGGACAGAGTCTCCAGATCCCCGAGCCCCAGCAGCTCGGCGGTCCCACGCAGCGTCCGTACGGCGTTCAGTGTCGTGACGACGGGCAGGTGCAGCCCGGTCGCGTCGGCCAGCGAGGTGATCATCCCGGTCGAGTCGAAGAGCGCCTCGGGATGTACGGCCATCACGGACCCGGAGGCCCCGAGCGACACCACGACGTCCCCGAGCCCCAGCCCGAGCCCGAAGGCGGCCGCCATGGTCTCCCCGGTGCCGGCGGAGATGAGCAGCCCCTCGGGCGTCGTACCGGCGGCGTCGGACGGGCCGAGCACCTCGGGCAGCATCGCCTGCCGCCCGAGCGCGAGTTCGACGAGATCACCCCGGTAGGCGCCCATGGCGGCCGACCAGTACCCGGTCCCGGAAGCGCCACCCCGGTCGGTGGTCCTTCGCACCGGCCGCCCGAGCAACTGCCACACCAGCCAGTCGTGCGCCTGCATCAGTACGGCGGTCCGCTGCGCCGCGTCCGGCTCGTTGCGCGCCAGCCAGCGCAGCTTGGTCACCGGCTGCCCGGCCTGCGGCACACACCCGACGGCCTGCGCCCATGCCTCACGGCCGCCGAGCGCGTCGATCAGATCGGCCGCCGCGACCTGCGCCCGCTTGTCACCGCCGACCATCGCCGGTCTCACGGTGTTGCCCTGCGCGTCGACCGGCACGAGCGCGTTCTGCTGCGCGGACACCCCGATGGCCTGCACACCTTCGAGCAGCCCGCCGCCGGCCGCCTCTCCGAGGGAGAGCAGCCAGGCCTGCGGATCGACATCGGAGGGCCGCCCGCCGCCCCCGCCCTCGGGGCCTTCCACCGGATGTGGCGCATAGCCCTGCCGCAGCACGGACCCCGTGTCCGCGTCGCAGACGACGATACGAGTGAAATCGGGCGAACTGTCCAACCCGGCGACTATCCCCATGGCGAAAATTCTGCCGTACGCGGAGAGGTGAACGCGCCGGGTCGGACTTCCGTTGCGGAAGACCCGCGCGTTGTCCGTGACCAGGGGCGTGCGGGTGCCGCAGATGTGTCCATGCCGACACCCGGTCGCTCAGGTGTTACTGGTGCCCCAGTCGTCCTCGCCACCTCCCGAGCCGTTGCGCTCCCGCAGGGAACGCACCCGGCCGGCCACGGAGTCCGGGACCCGGTCGCCGACCTTCTCGCTCACGGTGTGGAACGCCTTGCCGGCGAACTCCCGACCCTGCAGCGCGGCGGACTCGGCGGTGTTGCGGACGGCCGGGTTCTGCGCGATCCGCCGGCCGGACTTCATCAACTGTTCGTAGCGCTCGCGCCCGGCCCGTGTGCCCAGCACGTAACCCAGGGCCAGACCGGCGACGAACGTGAGTCGGTAACGCATGACGGCCACCTTTCCTTGACGTGTGTCGTGTGTCGAGTGAGGAGTGACGGGTGGTGAGTGAGACGACGGATGAACGATGGACGGGCGGACGGCTGACGGACGAGGGGCGCCGGGTGCGAGGCACGCGGAACCGATTGGCGGAGCACCCCCCTGCTTGCGCTAATGTATGTGTCGCAGCGACCGCACGCCCCCTGGCGAATACCCAGGGAGGTACGTTCGATGCAACGAGGCAATCCCCTGTAGCTCAATTGGCAGAGCAGCCGACTGTTAATCGGCAGGTTACTGGTTCGAGTCCAGTCGGGGGAGCTTCGATCTTCCGTAGCTCAATTGGCAGAGCAGCCGGCTGTTAACCGGCAGGTTACTGGTTCGAGTCCAGTCGGGAGAGCGCTTGAACGAGGACCCCGTCGGGGTCCTTTTTCATGCCCGGGGGAACCGCGCGAACCGCGCCGATGTCCTCATGGTCATGCGAAGTCGACCATCCGAAGCAGGAGATCGTATGAGCGGCTATGCTGCGGCAGACGGCGCGCACAAATGTGCGCGACGCGCCGTAATGGGGCGGTAGCTCAGCCGGTTAGAGCAGCGGACTCATAATCCGTCGGCCGTGGGTTCGAGTCCCACCCGCCCCACTCCGCGCTACGCGAGGAGAAACCTTCTGACCAGCATGATTGTCGGTCGGGGCGAGCGCGTGAGGGTCCTGGCGACCCCGTGGTGATCATGATTTCATGATCGTCTGGACAAATGCTGGACGCAGGTCACGCGGCGCGTGAACGAGCCCTCTTCTGCCTGTTGTTGCGGCGGAGAGGGGCGGGGCGCGGGGGGGTGTCCCACCCCGCGATGCTCGGCGTCTCCGTTCGTGCGAGCGTGAAGCGGAGGAGGGCGAACTCCTGGCGCTGATCTCCCTGGTACTGGTCGTTGAAGTTCTCGACCCGGACTAGCTCCAGATCGTTCGTCGTGCAGTGATCACGCATCCACTTCACGGCGGCATTGGCGGCGTCGTCCTGGCCCCGGCCGGCGAGGGTGACCTGGCCGAGGAGATCGGAGTCGGGCCGGGTCTGGGCGCCTACGGACCAGTCCTCACCTGCCTGGCGCGCGCCGTGGGCGAAGAAGACGGCGAGGTCGCCCTGCCAGGTCGTCTCGGGGATCTCCAGCGGCGTGTGGACCTTGTAGGGGACTTCGCGGGGGACGACGGATATGACCGACTCGGCCTCGGCCCGCATCATCTCGGGCAGGACGCTGGTGTAGGTGTCGGAGGTGATCTGGCGTGAGGAGTGCCCCAGCTTCTCCTGGACCACCTTGATGTCGTTCCCGGCGAGCAGGGAGAGCGTGGCCGCCAGGTGGCGTAGGTCGTGGAGGCGGACCGGCGGCAGGCCGGACAGTTCTACGAGACGGGTGAAGCGTCTGGAGATCCAGTCAGGGTGCAGCGCCTCACCGTTCTCGTGCGTCCATACGCGACCGGTCTCGACGTAGGCAGCGCCCCACTCCTGGCGCTTCTGCTCCTGTTTCGTGCGGAAGCTCACCAGGTTGTCGGCGGACTCCAAGCTCAGTGACACGGTACGAACACTCTCCGCCTTCGGCGCCTCGCCGTACAGTTGGTAGGCGACTTCCACGATCTGCTGGGAGATCCGGAGCCAAAGGGCGTCGATGCTGACCTCCGTCCACGGCACCGCGGCCATCTCACCGCGGCGGGGGCCGAGGAAGATGAACGAGTGCCACAGCTCGTAGAGCCAGTCGTCCTTGACGAAGTCGAGGAACTCCCCCGTCAGTTTGGGTGTCCAGACCATGACTGGGCCGGGCTTCTCTCTGGTGCGCTTCCAGTGCTCGACACGCTCTGGCGTCCAGACGATTGGCTTCGGCCGTGTGACCGATGGAAGCTCGACGAGCTGCGACCAGTTCTTGGCGAATGCCTGCTCGCGCTTGATCCCCCAGGTGAGCGCCGAGCTGAGGGTGTCGTTGATGCGGTGCATGGTTGCGGGGGAGGTGACCTTTCGCAGGCCCCTGCGGCCCTCGCGTAGAGCCTTGTTGGCGTCCAGGAAGGCCTGTCGGTACGGGCGGCGTTCTTCCCTCTTGGCGTAGCCAGCGGTCTTCACCCAGGCCCGGTGGGCCTCATCCCGAGCCTCCTGGAACTCCGTTACGCGGAGCCGGTGGAGGATGCGCTCCGCGTTCTCCCTCTCGATCGCGTCGTACATGAGGTCGAGGTGGCGGACCTTGAGGTCGCGTCGCTTGATGTGTCCCAGGTGTGGGACGAGGTAGTTGTCGAGGTGCTCCTGATAGCCGTGGCGAGTGGTGCGTGCGAGGGACTTCTTCGCCTTGATCCAGCGGAGGAAGAAGTCCCCGCACGTCTCGTCGGACAGCACGTCGGTGCCGGCGGCGGCGGCGTCGTACAGTTCCTTCGCCTTCCGCTGGGCGTCCGTCTTCCTGGCGAACCCGCCGCGCCGGACGCGCTGACGCTCGCCGCCTTCGCCGGGCTCCAGCTCGAAATACAGGTGCCAGGTGCCGTGGTCCTTCTCTTCGAGTTTCGGGCAGCTCGCGCCGATCTTGCGCATCTTCGGCTTGCCGTTGGCATGCTTCTGCGGTCTGCCGTCCTCGCCTATGACGGGCTCCTGGCAGGCGCAACGCCGCGTGTAGCTGGGGTCGAACACGAATATCCCCTTCATGGCCTTCGCTTGTGGAACTTCTGTGTCGGTCTATGTCGACCGAATCCCTATCTTGCCCCAACACTTCAGTGTTGGAGTATCCTTACGGCACGTTGGCGTGGGGGAGAACGCGACAACGGGAATGACAACGAAGGACGCATCTGTAGCTACGGACGCCGGGGTCAGTGCGATGACCCTGGAGGAACTACTCGCGCTGCCACCGACCGTGAACGTCGTGACGGCTGCGCGGGCGCTGGGGATCGGCACGCACAAGGCATACAACTTGATCAAGGAAGGATCTTTCCCCGTGCAGACGCTCCCCCTGGGCGGCACGGTGAGAGTCCCCACTGCTGCACTCTGGCAAGTGCTTGGGGTGACGCCACTGGTGCAGTGATCGTGTAGCCCTGAGTCTGTCGGTCTCGCTGGGTCATGGCTCGCACATGGGCCGTGGCCTAGGATCAGGCGGCTACGGGCGCACGAGACGAGAACGGACCACCGCATGCCACGGCTCTACGGTTTCGATGACGCCTCACGTCGTCGGCTACGTGACGACGAAGTGGACCCGCTCCGCCAGATGGTGAGCCGGGCGCTGAGTAATCAGTCCAACCAGGACGTTGCCGTGTGGGCGAACGGTGAGGGCTACCGGGGAACGCTCGGCGGCGAATGGAAGGACGCGTCGGTTGGACGGCTGTTCCGTAATCCGGCTATCGCAGGTCTGCGGTACGAGGACGACGGCGAACTGGTCGACGCGGGGCACCCCGGAGCCATCACGCGCGAAGAGTTCGAGGGCCTGCTGGAGAGGGAGAAGGCTCGCAGCACGAAGAACCCGAAGCCGGCGCACGACTACCTCCTGATCGGCGGGGCCTGCACCTGTGGCCAGTGCGCACACGCCCTTGAGGGCGCCCGTACCAACGTGGGCACGCCCGGATATCGCTGTCGCCCGAAGGACAAGAGCGGGCGCGGGGGCTGCGGCGAGGTCCGGATTGATGCCGAGCTGTTGGAGGACAACGTCGGAGAGAACGTCGTGGCGGAACTCCTCAAGCCCGGCATCCGAGCCCAGATCAGCAAAGCCCAGGACGCGGTGCGCAGCCAAGTTGAGAACCTGAAGCGGGACATCAGAGACCTGGAGAGCCGTCAGGCTGAGCTCGGGAGGCTCTACGGCAACCGGGAGATCAGCACTGAGGCATTGGTAGCCGGCGAACGGGAGATCACGGCCAACCTCAAGGACATCCGTTCGCGCCTTCGGTACGCGGAGCAGATGGCGAACTTCTCGCTCGGTCAGGCCAAGAACCTGGTGAGGTGGTGGAACACCGCACCTACCGCGTCCAAGAGGGGCATCGCGATGCTCCTCTTGGAGAAGGTTGAGGTGTTCCCTGCGAGTGCCCGGGGTGTCCGGACGATTGAGCCGGGACGAGTCGTCCTCCACTGGCGGAAGCTGTCCAGCTTGTCACGCAGTTGAGGTCGCCACCCGCGATGCGAGCCGTCTGCCCATCATCGCCATGGTCAGCCCCGTGATCAGCGAGATCACAGCGAGCCCGGCCAGGAGTGGTGAGGCGATCTCCTCGTACCGGAGCGGCCACGGGTGGCCGAGGTAATGGGTCACCAGATATGACCCCTTGCTGGCTGCGTAGGCGACTCCGAGGATCGCGGAGACCGACGACAGGGCGAGCCCCCGAGCGGACCAGACGTGTCCTGCACGCCGGGCGACGAGAGCCATTCCGGTGCACAGGAACGCGATCTCGCCGCACGTGATCGCCACGTAGCCCAGGTAGACCAGGAGGTACACGGTGACTCCTGGCACGATGGCGAACTCGGTCGTGAACTCCACACTCTCGGCGGTGGTGTTGACGAACAGTGGCAGCATCGCGGTGAGGACGCATACGGCCAAGGCGATACGTGCGTACAGGCTGGCCTTCAGTACCTCATGGTTGTACGACCAGTCCACGAGCATCAGCTGAAGACTGCCGCACCACACGACTGCGCAGATGTGCGCCCCGAGCTTCGCGGCATTGTTCATACCGGTCGCAGACTCGACTGCGTCCTCTATCGCCGGGACGGCGAGGGTGACGCCTACCGTGCAGATGCCGATAGCCACGGCTCTGGTGAATCGGGCTACGCCGTAGTCGCTTCGGTCACGCTGACGCCAGGCTTCCCGGGCGGAGAGTACGGTGCCCACCAGGCCGATCAGGGCGCACAGGCCGAAGACTAAGCCGTCCATTTGGTTCAAGTTCCTTCCAGGTCGGAGACGGCGCGCTCGGCTGCTTCGGTGAAGCTGAGTCGCCTTCGTCTGCCTGGCCGCGGTGGTTCCGGGGCAGGCGGAAGAGGTTCGGGCACCTCTGGGACGGTGAGATCACTGTGGCCGTGTCGAAGACGGATCTCACGTGCGGCCTCCAGAAGTTCGGCAGCTCCGGCTTCGCCCAGGTCATGGATAAGCCGAAGTGCCTCGCGCGCGTCTTGGTACTCCTCGTAGACCGATAGGGACGTCAGTCCGTTGTAACCGGGGAGTAGGTAAGCTACCGGAGAGCCCAATGCCCTTGCGAGTCCGGCCAGTTGGGCGCTCGTCGGGTTCGTCTTGACGCCGTTCAGGAGTTCGTTCACGACCTGGTGGGTCATCGCCGGCTTGCCGCCGGGGGTCTCGGCTGTGGCGGCGGCGATGGCGCGAGTGCTGGGGGTCTTCCCGTCCGCTCCGCGTTTCCTGCTGAGCAGCACGGCTAGCTTGCTGGAGAGAGGGATGTCCGGGCCGAGCGGCATGGTGCTGACTACTCCTTGTGATGCGGGCAGGCCCGACCTGGCGGTGGACGGTGGATGCGTGCGCACTCAGTATCGCTGTGGGCGACACTGGCGGGTGAGACAGCGCATTGTCTAGGTTGGTTGACAATAGGTGACGCTCGAAGCAAGATCTATAACGTCAGGCGCAGTAAGCGCGCGCTCGGCATGTGGGGCTGCCGCCCCTCCATCGCCGCCTGGGGTGCTCGATCGAGGCAGGCATCCAGATGGGCCTCGTAGTGTGCCTCTAACTCGCCTGTGTAGGGATCTAAATGAACTGCGGCTCGTTGCGGGGGCGGAACGCTGTAACGCGGGGAGGGTGCGGGTGGGGATCGAGCTGGATCGAGTGGTGGCCTTACTGGAGGAGTCGGGCGGCGCTGAGAACGTCATCCTGAATGCCGAGGCGGCGATCGATGCGCTGGGGGCTCTGGCGATCGTCGACCCGAAACGGGTGGGCTGTGGCGTGGAGTGTACGAGCAGTGTCATCGCGAGTTGATCTACGCGAGTAGTCTGGCGCGGGCCTCGATGGGGCCCGCGCCCGCGCTCCTGACCTGCAAAAACTTTTCGAAAATTGTGGACCCTCCTCTCGAATGCATATAGAATAGAACCAGAAGGAAGGGGGAAAGAAGAAGCCCCCACTGACCTCTTGGAGATCGAAATGTCGCGCAAGTACGCCACCCTGAAGATGGGCCAGATCCACCGCAACCCGAACCAGCCCCGCAAGGCCTTCGATGAGGACGCGCTGAAGGAGCTGGCCGAGTCGATCAAGGAGCACGGCCTCCTCCAGCCGATCGTGGTCCGGAAGGTGGAGAAGGGCTACGAGCTCGTGGCCGGCGAGCGCCGCTTCCGCGCCAACGAACTCGCGGACAACATCACCATCGAGGCGAAGATCCTTCTGCCCGAGGGCGGCTCCGAGATCAGCGACATGGACTCCTTCGAGAAGGCCATGGCCGAGAACCTGAACCGCGAGGACATGCTCCCGCTGGAGGAGGCGCGCGGCTTCAAGAAGGTCCTCGACGACAAGTATGACGGCGATCCCGGCCAGGTTCCCGCCGTCGCGAAGACCTTCTCCAAGTCGGTTCAGTTCGTCAACCAGCGCCTGGCTCTGCTCGCCCTGCGCCCCGAGATCCAGGCGGCCGTCGACCTCGGGCACATCGGCACCCAGGCGGCCGTCCAGATCGCCGCACTCTCGAAGGACAACCAGAAGGCGGTCTTCCAGGACTGGAAGAAGGGCGACAAGAGCGACAACCAGCTCGTCCACATCGCCTACGCCATGCGCAAGCAGGAGAAGGCGGCTACGCAGGACTCCATGGTCGACGTCGACGAGGTGACGCCCGAGGAGAAGGCCGAGCGGAGCCGCGCGCAGGCCAAGACCAAGAGCGACCTCGACGCGATCGAGGGGATGTGGGCGCTGCTGGACAGCATCGGAAAGGCGGACCCCATGGAGCTGGCCCGCGCCCTGGCGGGGGAGGTCGGCAAGCGGCTTGAGCAGATGGACCGCGTCGCGGACGTCGTACAGAAGGCCCGGTTCCAGCTCCGCCAGGCGAAGGCTCACGCCGACGCCAGCGAGATCATGGTCAACCCCGCTGCTGCCGCACCCGACCTGGTGGCCGAGGCTGACGCCGCACTCGCCCAGTTGGACCCGGCTGGGGGCGACGCCGCCCCGGAGACGCAGGCCGAGCCCGCCCCGGAGACCGAGGCCGCCCCGGCCGCCGTCGCCGACGCGGAGGCCGAGGTCACCTCCGACGCCGACGTGGAGACCGAGAGCCCGGCGGGGTCGGAGGAGGGCCGCACCGACTCCGAGGCGGCGGCCGAGCCGGTCACCGTCGCAGCCTGACC
>NZ_AEJB01000416.1 GCF_000331005.1 Streptomyces turgidiscabies Car8 | reverse complement strand
TCAGTCCCGCGCGCCGACGATGTCGAGCACCGCGAGATACGAGAAGGCGAGACTCGAACCGATCGGGGTGCCCGCCCCCGGATACACGCGCCCGGACATCGCGGCCGCGGTGTTCCCGCTCGCGTACAGCCCGTCGATCGGACTGCCGTCCGGCCGCAGCACCCGCGCGCTGTCGTCGGTCACCAGGCCGCCCTTCGTACCGATGTCCGCCGGGAGGACGGTCGCGACGTAGTACGGCGGGGTGTCGAGCGGAAGCAGTACCGGGTTCGGCCAGTCCGGAGTGGGCGGCGCCGGATAGTTCAGCGCGGGGAGGGCGGGGAAGCCCAGCACATGGTGGGCGATCTGGTCCCAGGGCGACTCGCCGCGATGGAACTTCTCGTCGACGCCGGTGTGCGCGTAGCCGTTGAACTCCTCGACGGTCTCGCGCAGCGTGGCGAGCGGTACGTCGATCAGCTTCGCCACCTCCTCCAGCGTGTCGGCCTTCTTCAGCGCGCCCGACTCGAACCACTCGGGGCGCACCGGCTGGTCGGCCGGCCCGCCGAAGCTGTCCCGGTCGAGCTGACGCTGGTCGATGATCCAGTGGGCGGGGATGTGCGAGACGCCTGTGGCCGCGTGGAGACGGAGGATCTCGTGCCCGGCCTGGTCGTAGGGGCGGGTCTCGTTCATGAAGCGTTCGCCCGCGGCGTTGACCCAGATCCCGCCCCGCGTGCCCGTGTGGAAGACCGGGAGCCCGTCCGGCCACACGACACCCGGCACGAGCCAGGCCTCGTCGAGCAGATCGGTGGCGGCACCGATCGCCATCCCCGCCAGCAGGGCGTCGCCGGTGTTGCCCGGGGCCCCGTTGGACCACTCGCCGGTCAGCGGCGGCTGGTGCTTCGCGCGCAGGTCGGGGTCCCGCTCGAAGCCACCGGCGGCGAGGATCACGCCCCGCTCGGCGCGGATACGGACGGGCTCACCCTCACTGACGGCGTTCACGCCGACGACCCTGCCGTCCTCGACGACGAGGCTCTCCAGCGCGGTGTCGAGCCGGAGCGTGCCGTTGCCGGTCTCCAGGAACGCCGCCAGTGCCCGGCCGATCAGCGCGCGGCCCCCGTTGAGCACCGGGCCCTGGTCGACGCCCCACCGTTCCATGGAGATCGGCTCGCGCACGAGCCGGGCGTGGTCGCCGAGTTCGGCGGCGGGAATCTCCGGCGGGAAGATGGTGTGCCCCGCGGGGGAGGCGCCGGGGGCGTCCGCGTAGTACTCCGGCACGGGCGCGTACACGAACGACCGGAACCACTCGTTCCGCTCCAGCTCGTCGATCAGCTGGGCGCCCGCCCGCAGGTAGGCGTCCTGGCGCTTCTCCCGGGAGGGGTCGTCGACGAGGTCGCGCAGATACGTCCGCGAGCCCTCGACCCCGTCGTCCACGCCGGCCCGCCGCAGCGGGGCGGAGCCCGGGAACCAGAGCCCGGCACCGGAGTAGGCGGTGGTGCCGCCCACGCGGTCGGTCTTCTCGATGACGAGCGTACGCAGACCACGCGAAGCCGCCACGTACGCCCCGACCAGACCTCCGCCGGACCCTACGACGACCACGTCGTAGACATCTTCGTTGATGCTCACGATGACCTCCTCATGCTCATGAATGCCGACGTTCCGGGTGGGGGTGGGGGACCGCGATCCGAGGGGCCCGTGGTGCCCGTGGTGTCCGAGGTGGGGGTTCGTCCGGCGGAGGTGGGCACCGCCTCTCGCCCCCGGCCGTTCAGCGGTTCGCCGGACGACGGTAACGAGCCGCCGCCGCCCCGGCGTTCGGCCATCTCGCTCAGCGAGACGCCCCCGGTCGACACCCCAGTCCCGCTCAGCGGAACGTCCGTGCCTGCCGTACGCCGACGCCGCTCAGGCTGGAGTCCCGGTACGAGCTGAGGACGCGCATGACAGACATGGGGGCACCGATGACAGACAGCGGGGAACCGGCGGCCGTCGCACAACACGCGGCCGTCGTCGCCGAGGCGGCCGCACGACTCTCCGGCGCGGCCCGGGACCACAAGCCGTGCGCCCCCGTCCGGGACCTGCTCGGCGCGAGCGACATCGGCCTCGCGTACGCCGTCCAGCAACGTGTCATCGGTGACCGGATCGCCGCCGGGGCCCGGGTCGTCGGCCGCAAGATCGGGCTCACGTCCGAGTCCGTCCAACGTCAAGTGGGCGTAGACCGGCCCGACTTCGGGGTCCTGCTGGACGACATGGACGTCTCCGGGCTGCCGGAGGTCCCCAGCGGGCGGCTGCTGCAGCCCAGGGTCGAGGCGGAGATCGCGTTCGTGCTCGCAGCCGACCTGGACGACGACGACCTCGACGTCGAACGAGTCCGCTCGGCGGTCGGACACGCCGTGGCCGCACTGGAGATCGTGGACAGCCGGGTCGCCGACTGGGACATCGCGATCACGGACACCGTCGCCGACAACGCCTCCAGCGGCCTGTTCGTCCTCGGCGGCGAGCGCGCGAGCCTCAAGGAGTTCGAACCCCGGGACGTGACCATGCGGTTGTACGCCGACGGCACGCTCGCGTCCGAGGGCACCGGCGCCGCCTGTCTCGGTGACCCCCTCGCGGCGCTGCTGTGGCTGGCGCGCACCGCCCGGGAGTTCGGCGACCCGCTGCGCGCCGGCCAGGTCGTCCTCTCCGGCGCCCTGGGACCGCTCGTCCCCACCCCGCCGGGCAGCACCGTACGGGCCGAGATGTCGGGCCTGGGATCAGTGACAGCGACCTTCTCCGCCAAGGGACTTGAGGAAGACGGATGACGAAGACCAAGGTGGCCGTTATCGGCTCCGGCAACATCGGCACCGACCTGATGATCAAGGTGCTGCGCCTGTCCGACACCCTGGAGATGGCCGCGATGGTAGGCATCGACCCGGACTCGGACGGACTGGCGCGCGCCGCCCGCCTCAAGGTTCCCACCACGCACGAGGGCGTGGACGGACTGATCAGGATGGACGACTTCGACGAGATCGGCATCGTCTTCGACGCCACGTCGGCGAAGGCCCACGTCGAGAACGCCAAGAAGCTCGCCCCGTACGGCAAACGCCTCGTCGACCTCACCCCGGCGGCCATCGGCCCGTTCGTGGTGCCGCCGGTGAACCTGGACGAACACCTCGCGAACAGTGACGGCGCCGACAACGCTGTCGACAACCTGAACATGGTCACCTGCGGCGGCCAGGCGACGATCCCCATCGTCCACGCGGTCAGCCGCGTCACCCCGGTGCCCTACGCCGAGATCGTCGCGTCGATCGCCTCCAGGTCGGCCGGTCCCGGCACCCGGGCCAACATCGACGAGTTCACCGAGACGACGTCCGGCGCGATCGAGAAGGTCGGCGGCGCCCGGCGCGGCAAGGCGATCATCGTCCTGAACCCGGCCGAGCCCCCGCTGATCATGCGGGACACGGTGTACTGCCTGATCGGTGACGCCGACCACGACGCGATCCGTGCCTCCGTCGAGGAGATGGTCGCGGCGGTCGCCGAGTACGTGCCCGGCTACCGGCTCAAGCAGCAGGTCCAGTTCACGCCGGTGCCCGACGGCGACCCGGTGCACACGCTCTTCACCGGAGACCCCTCCGAGGCGACCACCAAGGTCTCCGTCTTCCTCGAAGTGGAGGGCGCCGCCCACTACTTGCCCGCCTACGCAGGCAACCTCGACATCATGACCTCGGCCGCCCTGCGTGTCGCCGAGCGCATCGCCCAGCGATTCTCCACCGAGGTGACCAAGTGACCGCCACCCCCAGGCTCTACGTCCAGGACGTCACCCTCCGGGACGGGATGCACGCGATCCGGCACCGGATCACCCCCGAGTTCGTGGCGAAGATCTCCAAGGCGCTCGACCGGGCGGGCGTGGACGCCATCGAGGTCGCCCACGGGGACGGTCTGGCCGGCGGCAGCCTCAACTACGGGCCGGGCAGCAACACCGACTGGGAGTGGATCGAGGCGGCGGCGGACGCCATCGAGCGCGCGACCCTCACCACCCTCCTCCTGCCCGGCATCGGCACGATCGTGGAACTCAGGCGGGCCTACGCCATGGGGGTCCGCTCGGTCCGCATCGCCACGCACTGCACCGAGGCGGACGTCGCCGCCCAGCACATCACCACCGCCCGCGAACTCGGCATGGACGTCTCCGGGTTCCTGATGATGGCCCACATGGCACCCCCGGAGATCCTCGCCGGGCAGGCGAGGCTGATGGAGTCGTACGGCGCGCACTGCGTGTACGTCACGGACTCCGGTGGCCGGCTGACCATGGACGGGGTACGCGACCGCATCCGTGCCTACCGGGACGTGCTCGACCCGGAGACCCAGATCGGCATCCACGCGCACGAGAACCTGTCCCTGTCGGTGGCGAACTCGGTGGTGGCGGTGGAGGAGGGGGTCACCCGGGTCGACGCGTCCCTCGCGGGACAGGGCGCCGGCGCGGGGAACTGCCCGATCGAGCCGTTCGTCGCGGTCGCCAACCTCCAGGGCTGGAAGCACGACTGCGACCTCTTCGCCCTCCAGGACGCCGCCGAGGACCTGGTCCGTCCGCTCCAGGACCGACCGGTGCGCGTCGACCGGGAGACCCTCACTCTCGGCTACGCCGGCGCCTACTCCAGTTTCCTGCGCCACGCCGAGGCCGCGGCGGACCGCTACGGCCTCGACGCCCGCACGATCCTCCAGGAGGTCGGCAGGCGGGGGCTGGTCGGCGGCCAGGAGGACATGATCGTCGACATCGCCCTGGACCTCACCGGGGGCTGACCTCGCACGACGGACCTGCCGCCTCCCGGAGGAAGACTTCCGGGAGGCGGCGCCCGTCTCCATCGCTCGATAAATAGACCGATCGCCCCAATTAATCGGTGCGCGACTCTTTCTCTGCGACCCACGGCATTGGTACGTTGGCGCCGAAGTCGAACCAGAATTGATTACGGTTTGAGCAGAGAGGCACCGACGATGACGTCTGCCCTTCGCCTGGACTCGCGAGCCTCCGAGGTCGTCGGGCAGGTACTGCCTCCGTCGATGATGGAGCGCGTGACGCTGATCATGGACCTTTTCGAACGTCCGCAGACCCACCTGACCCTCGAAACGGTCTCGCGCCGGACCCACCTCCCACGCTCGACCACCCACCGGATACTCGACCAGCTGGTCCGCCTGGACTGGCTGCGTCACACGGTGGCCGGGTACACGCTGGGCCGGCGGGCACTCGGTCTGGGCGGCCGGGAGATCGGCCACAGCGCGCTGCGGTCGGCCGCCGCGCCCCACCTCCTCGACCTGGCCGTCCGTACCAGAATGGTCGTCCACCTGGCCGTGCTCGACGGGCCCGAGATCTACTACCTGGACAAGGTCGGAGGCCGGGCGGCGGTGGACATCCCGTCGAAGGTCGGGGGCCGCGCGGTCGCGCACTGCACCGGACTCGGCAAGGCCATGCTCGCCTGGCTGAGCCCGGAGGAGATCGACGCGCGGTACGCGCAGCTGATCGAGCGCCGCACCGAGCACAGCATCGGCCACCTCGACCACCTGCACCGCGAACTGCGCACCGTACGCCGCCGCAACGGCCTGGCGATCGACCGGGGAGAGTGCTTCCCCGACCTCGGCTGCGTGGGCCTCGCCCTACGCGGCCCCGAGGGCCCCATCGGCGCGATCTCGGTGGTCGGAGACGGCAGCTCTTCACTGGAACTGGTGGCTCCGCTGGTGGTGAACGCGGTGAAGGCGGTAGGCGAGGACCTCTTCGACTCCGCGCGTCAGGACCGCCGGAACCTCCCGAACCTGATCGGCTGAGCGGAAGCGCCCGTCAGGGGCGCGGGGAACTGCGCGACCAGCCCCCACGGGCCGTCAGTGAACGAACCACCCGGTTGTTCGTTCACCGCCGGCCGCCGGAGGCACTCTCACCAGGCCGTCCAGCCCCCGTCCACAGTCACAGTCGTCCCCGTCACAAAACGCGCCGCGTCCGACGCGAGAAACACCGCCGCACCCCCGAGCTCCTCCACGGCCCCCACCCGCCCCATAGGCGTGCCCCGCACAATCCGCTCACCCCAGCGACTGTCCAACAGGCCCGCGCTGAGATCCGTACGGAAGTAACCCGGCGCCAGCGCGTTCACCCGCACCCCCCGGTCCGCCCACTCCACGGCCAGCGACTTGGTGAGCGCCTCGACGCCCCCCTTGCTGGCGGCGTACGCGGCGATCCGTTCGAACCCCGTGCTCGCGTGCACCGAGGAGATGTTGACGATCGACCCGGACCCCTGCTCCAGCATGACCCGGCCGGCCTCGCGGCAGCAGTAGAAGGCGCCCTGGAGGTTGACGGCGATCACGCGCTGCCAGTCCTCGTCGGTGACCCACTCGCTCCGGCTGAAGTGCGGACTGACGCCGGCGCAGTTGATCGCCGCGTCCAGCCGGCCCGTCCACCCGACGATGCCCTCCACCATGGCCCGTACGGCGGTGGAGTCGTCGACCGAGCCGGGCAGCACCAGCGCCTTGCCGCCGTACTCGGCCAGTTCGGCTTCGAGACTGTCCAGGTCCGCCGCCGTACGGGCCGTCACCGCCACGTCGGCACCGGCCTGGGCGAGGGCGACCGCGATGGCCCGGCCGAGCCCCTTTCCGGCGCCGGTCACCCAGGCGGTACGGCCGTCCAGGCGCAGGTCTGTGTTGACGTCGGCCATGGTCAGCTCTCCGTGGGGATGTCGCGCAGGGTCCGCTTGAGGACCTTGCCCGAGGGGGTGCGGGGGAGTTCGTCGACGATGTCGAAACGGGCGGGCACCTTGAACTTCGCCAGGCGCTCCTGGCAGAACCCCCGCAACTCGTCCGTGCCGGCGTCCGTGCCCGGCCGGAACACCACGAAGGCGCGCGGGACCTCGCCCCAGCGCGGGTGGGCCAGGCCGACGACCGCCGCTTCCAGGACGGCCGGGTGCTCGTACAGGACCCGTTCGACCTCGGGGGTGGCGATGTTCTCGCCGCCGGAGACGATCATGTCCTTCTTGCGGTCGTCGATGTAGAGGAAGCCCTCCTCGTCGACATGACCGATGTCGCCGGTGTGGAACCAGCCGTCCCGCAGGGCCGCCGCCGTCGCCTTCTCGTCGCGCCAGTAGCCCGCGAAGACCTTCGGGCCGCGCAGCGTGATCTCGCCGAGCTCACCCGCCGGGGCCTCCTCGCCGGTGTCGTCGACGATCCGGATCCGGGTGTGGGGCACGGGCCGGCCGACCGAGCCCAGCTTGGACAGCCCGTGCTCGCGGTCGAGGAAGGTGTCGCCCGAGACCGTCTCGGTCAGGCCGTAGGCGTCGGCGAACCAGGCGTTCGGGAACGCGTTCATGATGCGCCGCAGCACCGGCTCGGGGGTCTTCTCGCCACCGCCCACGATGAAGCGCATCGACGTGGTGTCGTACGACTCCCGGTCCGGCACCTCCAGTACGGCGTTGACCATCACCGGCGCCAGCCAGGCGTTGGTGACCCGGTGCTCCTCGATGGCACGCAGGACACCCGGCGCGTCGAACTTGCGCTGGAGGACCACTCCGCCGCCCGCGTAGAGCACCGGGAGGGCGGGCATGTCCAGGCCGCCGACGTGGTAGAGCGGCCCGGCGACGAGGGTGGTGTCCGCCGCGGTGAGGCCGAAGTGGACGATCTGGGACACGTTCTTCGCGTGCAGATTGCCGTACGTGATGCGCACGCCCTTGGGGCGGGAGGTGGTGCCCGAGGTGTACATCAGCCGCTGGAGGTCGTCCGGTCCGACCTCGGCGGGCTCCACCCGGGTGCCCTCGTGCCGGTCGAGCAGCGCCTCGTAGCCGGTCCACTCGGCCGACTCCGGTTCACCGTCCACCAGGACGCGGTGCTCCAGACCGGACAGCTTCCCGGCGATCCGGTCGGCCGCCCGGACGAACTCCGGTTCGGTGACGATCACCTTCGCCTCGGAGTGGCCCAGAATGTACGCCCATTCCTCCTCGGACAGGCGGTAGTTCAACGGGAGGAAGACCGCCCCGACCCGGTTCGCCGCATAGACCAGTTCCAGGAACTCCGGCCGGTTGTAGAGCAGCAGCCCGACGACGTCGCCGCGCCGGACGCCCAGCTCCGTCAGGCCCGCGGCCAGCCGGTTGACCCGGTCGTGGAGTTCGCGCACCGTCAGGCGGCGCTCGTCCTGGGTGACGACCACGGCTTCGGGCCGCTGGGTCAGGTGGTAATCGAGGATGCTCGCGAAATTGTGCACGCCGTCTCTCTCGCTCTGTGTCGGCACGGCGAATGTTTCGTGCCACCGCTCATACGGAAAGGCGGGTTCCGGCCGATTGGTTGCCCGCTACCATGATTTAGTGTACCTCTTGGTCTATAAAACGTGTGTGCCGAACTGTACGACGACGTGAACACATCGACAACCATCTGCGCGTCGGTGAGTTCACCTGATTCCGCCGATGAGGAGGCCCTGGTGCCGCGCATCCGTCTCGACACCGACGGACCCGTTGTCACGGTCCGCCTCGACCACCCGCCGCTGAACGCCTTCGACACCGTCCTACGCGACGAACTGGCCGCGCGAGTACGCGACCTGGCCGACGAGCCCCGGGTGCGGGCCGTCGTGCTCTACGGCGGTGAGCGGCTGTTCGCCGCCGGAGCGGACGTCAGGGCGCTCGCCGCGATGGACGTCGAGGAGGTGCGGGGCTGGAACCGGGCCCTGCAGCGCACCTTCGACGAGGTGGCCCGGTTGCCCATGCCGGTCGTCGCCGCGATCACCGGGTACGCGCTCGGCGGCGGCCTCGAACTGGCCCTCGCCGCCGACCACCGCATCGCGGCCGACGACGCGCTCCTGGGCCAGCCGGAGGTACTGCTCGGCATCATCCCGGGCTCGGGCGGCACCCAGCGCCTGACCCGGCTGATCGGCCCGTCCCGCGCCAAGAACCTGCTGATGACCGGCCGCAGGGTGGACGCGGCCGAGGCACTCCGACTGGGCCTGGTCGACGAGGTGGTCCCCGCAGCCGAGGTCCACACCGCCGCCCTCCGCTACGCCCACCGCCTCGCCGAGGGCCCGGCGGCAGCCCTGGAGGCCATCAAGGAGGCCGTCGACCACGGCACCGACACCGCCATGTCGACAGGCCTGGCCCTCGAACGCGCCCTGTTCACAGGCGTGTTCGCAACGAAGGACGCCCGCACGGGCCTCCAGTCCTTCCTGGACCAGGGCCCAGGCAAGGCCCGCTTCGAAAACCCTGGCCAAGGCGCCCCGTAGGGGCCGCCTTGGCCAGGGGCGCGGGGAACTGCGCGACCAGCCCCCACGGACCCGCAGCCGAACACCACCGAACGAAAGGAGGGCGGACCATGAAAGCCCTGCGCTGGCACGCCGCACGAGACCTACGACTGGAGGAGGTCCCGGACCCGCCGGACCCCGCCCCCCACGAGGCAGTCGTGGAGGTCACCTGGTCCGGAGTATGCGGCACCGACCTGCACGAGTTCCTCGAAGGCCCCCACATGATCCGCGACAGTCCACACCCCCTCACCGGCAGCAGCCCGCCCCTCGCCCTCGGCCACGAACTCAGCGGCACCGTCCTGGCGTTGGGCACGGAGACACCCGGCATCACCGTCGGCGACCGCGTCACCGCCGACCCCGTCTGGCGCTGCGGCGTCTGCTTCTGGTGCGCCCGCGGTGAGTACCACATCTGCCCCAGGAGCGGCTCCGTCGGCCTCGCCTCACCCGGCGCGTTCGCCGACCGCGTCACCGTGCCGCTCGCCGGACTGACCCGGCTGCCCGACAGCGTCAGCGACGAGATGGCGGCCGTCGCCGAACCCCTCGCCGTGGGCCTGCACGCCGTCACCCGGGCGGGAGTGCGGCCGGGCGACAACGTCCTGGTCGTCGGCGGCGGTCCGATCGGGGTCGCCGTGGTCCTCGCGGCCCGAGTCGCCGGCGCCGCCGGACTGTACGTGAGCGAACCCCTCGCCCGGCGCCGTGAGTTGTTGCTCGACCTCGGCGTCACCGAGGCGTTCGACCCGCGCGAGACGGACGTACGCCGTGAGGTGTTCCTGCGGACCGGACGCATCGGCCCCGACGTCGTCATCGACGCGACCGGTGTGCCCGCGCTCGCCGGGCAGGCGGTCGCCACCGTCCGGCGCGGCGGCCGGGTCGTGCTCGCCGGGGTCGGGCACGGCAGCGTCGAGTTCGACATGGGCCAACTCGTCTTCTACGAACGCTCGGTGGTCGGCACGCTCGGCTACAACTTCGACATCCCCCGCGTGATCGACCTGATGAGCAGCGGGCGCCTGGACGCCTCGGCTCTGGTCACCGGGCGGTTCGCGCTCGCGGACGGCGTAGAGGTCTTCGCGGACCTGGCCGCCGACCGGGCCAGGCACCTCAAGGTGCTGCTGACTCCGAAGGGACTGTGAGATGGATTTCGACCTGCCGGAGGAGACCCGGGACCTCCAGGAGATGGTCCGCGAGTTCGCGGCGAAGGAGATCAGCCCGAACGCCGCCCAGTGGTCCGAGACCGAGACGTTCCCGACCAAGATCTTCACCAGGCTCGGCGAACTCGGCCTGATGGGCATGCTCGTGCCCGAGGAGTACGGCGGCGCCGGCTCCGACACGGTCTCCTACGTCGCGGTCATGGAGGAACTCGGCGCGGCGGACCAGTCGGTGGCCTCCTCCTGGAACGCGCACTCGACCATCGCCACGCTGCCGCTCCTCGCGTACGGCACCGAGACACAGAAGCAGCGCTGGCTGGCCCCGCTGGCCAGGGGCGAGGCCATCGGGGCGTTCGGCCTGACCGAGCCCGGCGCCGGCTCCGACGCGGCCGGCATCACCACCACGGCCCGCCGCACGGACGGGGGCTGGCTGATCAACGGCACCAAGATGTTCATCACCAACGCCGGCACCGACATCAGCCAGGGCGTCACCCTGCTGGCCACGACCGGCAAGAGTGAGGACGGGCGGAAGCGGTTCGCCACCTTCTACGTCCCGACCGGGACGCCCGGTTACAGCACCGGCGCCAAACTGAAGAAGCTCGGCTGGCACGCCATGGACACCCGGGAACTCGTCTTCGACGACTGCTGGGTCCCCGAGGACCATCTGATCGGCGAGGAGGGCAACGGGCTGCGCCAGTTCCTCTCCGTCCTCGACAAGGGCCGTATCAGCGTCGCCGCGCTGGGCCTGTCCCTGGCCAGGGCGGCACTCGGGCTGGCCGTCAAACACGCCACGGAACGCCACCAGTTCGGCCGCCCCCTGTCGGCCTTCCAGGCGGTCGCCCACAAGATCGCCGACATCGGCACGGAGTTGCAGGCCGCCCGCTGGATGGTCTACCGAGCGGCCTGGCTCGCCGACCAGGGGCGCCCGTACGGCACCGAGGCGGCCATGGCCAAGCTGTACGCGTCCGAGGTGGCCAACCGTGCCGCCTCCCAGGCGGTGCAGATCCACGGCGGATACGGCTATGTGCGGGAGTCGGAGATCTCCCGGTTCTACGCCGACGCCAAGATCCTGGAGATCGGCGAGGGCACCAACGAGATCCAACGCGACGTCATCGCCCGGGCGTTGCTGAAGCAGACGTGACACGAGCAAGTGGGCGTGGGCGTGAAGGGCGGGACGCGAAGAGGCCCGCGGCGGATGCCGCGGGCCCCTGCACCGGCTGCTGTACCGGTCGTATCGCCTGTTCTGCCTGTTCTGCCTGTTCCGGGCGGCTCAGCTCGCCAGGGCGGCGGTCTGCCACACGGACTCGGGGTCGAGCGGCAGGTCGGGCCGGTCGCGCTTGAAGGCCGCGGCCTCCTCCTCCACGTCCGGGAGGGTCGCGCCGGGTGCTCCGAAGCCGCGCAACAGGGTGTCGCAGTACTCGCTCGACAGGTACGAGGCGTCCCAGTCGCCGTTCGGCTTCACCCATTGGTAGGTGTGGTTGTGCAGGTTCAGGAACTGCAGGGTGGCCAGGTGCGGTTCGACCGCGCGGAAGGTGCCCTGCTCCACGGCCTCCGTGAGCAGTCCCCGGACCAGTTGCTCGAACTCCGCGCGCTGGCCGAGGAGGGTGTCGAGGTAGTCGCCGGTGAGACTGCGGTAGTCGTGCTCGTAGACCCAGATGTGGTCGAGCCTGCGGAAGATGATCGTCAGCAGGGACTCCGACAGCAGCCGCAGCCGTACCAGCGGGTCCGCGTCGAGGCCCGCGATCTCCCGGGCGCGGGACAGCAGCGGGTCCATGACCCGCGACTGGATCTCGATCAGCAGGTTCTCCTTGGACCCGATGTAGTAGTACAGGGCGCCCTTGGCGAGCCCGACCGCACGGCCCAGTTCGTTGATGGAGGTCGCCGCGTAGCCATGACGGGCGAACAGTGTGGCCGCGGTGTCGATGATCTTCTGACGCCTGACCTCGTAGTCCGGCCCGTGGCCCGGTGGTCGTGGCATGTGGTTCTCCCCGCCTGCTGTGTCGATATCTCGACGTACCGATGAGACAGGGCTTCGGCGCCGCGTCCGGACGGCCGGTGGCACATCCGGGGGGAAGCGGGGCCGGGCCCTCGTTCTCTTGTGCTTGACCAGTTTGCTAGACCAGACGGTACATTAAAAGACGGACTCCGGCGGCGCGGCCTTGTACCGCCCGCGCGATCATTGCGAGGACGCGCATGACGACCGAGGCACCCCACCAGAAGACAACCTTTTCCGCCGGTTCTGCCGGTTCCGCACACGCGGAACAGCTCCTGGAAATGTACCGCCGGATGCGGCGCATCCGGCGTTTCGAGGAGCGGGCCTCCGTGCTCTACAAGGCGACGGAGATCCCCGGATTCCTGCATCTGTCGATCGGCCAGGAGGCCAGCGCGGTCGGCGCCTGCTGGCCCCTCGGCCCCCGTGACGGCATCACCTCCACCCACCGGGGCCACGGCCATGTCCTGGCCAAGGGACTGGACTCGGCGTCCATGATGGCCGAGCTGATGGGCAAGGACGCCGGAACCTGCCACGGCCGCGGCGGCTCGATGCACATCGCCGACCCGGGCCTCGGCATCTACGGCGCCAACGGCATCGTCGGCGCGGGCCTTCCGATCGCCACCGGTGTGGCCACCGCGGCCAAGCTGCGCGCCGCGGGCGACGTGGTCGTGGCGTTCTTCGGGGACGGCGCGGTCGCCCAGGGCATGTTCCACGAGGCCGTCAACCTGGCCGCCGTATGGGACCTGCCCGTCGTCTTCCTGTGCGAGAACAACCACTACTCCGAGTTCTCGCCCGCGTCCGAACAGCACCGCGCCCCGCTCTCCGCGCGCGCCGCTGGGTACGGCATCGACTACGCGCACGTCGACGGAAACGACGTACTCGCGATGGTGGGGCTGATGAACGACGTCGTGGAACGTCTGCGCGGCGGCGCGGGACCGGTCCTCGTGGAGGCCGAGACCTACCGCTGGCACGGCCACTACGAGGGCGACCCCGAGCGCTACCGCAGCGCCGAGGAGGTCGCCGAGGCCAAGGACCGCGACCCGCTGCTGGTGGCCCGGCGCCACCTGGCGGCGGCCGGTGTCCCGGCCGAACTGGCCGACGCCGTCGACGAGGAGATCGACAAGGAGATCGAGGCGGCGGTGGAATGGGCCAGAGGCCTGCCCGAACCGGCGCCCGAGACGCTGTACGACTTCGTCTCCGCGCCGCGCACCGCGACACCCGAGCCGGCGGCCCCCGCCGAGGGCGAGATCTTCCGCTCCATGGACGCCGTACGTCTCGCCCTGGAGCACGAACTCACCACCGACCCCGACGTGTTCCTCGCCGGCATCGACATCGGCGCGGGCGGCAACGTGTTCGGCCTCACCCGTGGGCTGGCGGACGCCTTCCCCGGCCGGGTCCGGGACACGCCGATCAGCGAGAGCGCCATCCTCGGCACGGCGGTCGGGGCGGCCATGGCCGGCCTGAAGCCGGTCGTCGAGATCATGTACATGGACTTCATCGGCGTCTGCCTCGACATGCTCCTCAACCAGGCGGCCAAGCTGCGTTTCATGACCGGCGGCCGCGCCTCCATGCCGCTCGTCGTGCGCACCCAGTTCGGCGCGGGCCGCTCCTCGGGAAGCCAGCACTCGCAGAGCCTGGAGGCGCTGCTCGCCCACATCCCGGGCCTGACGGTGGTGATGCCGTCCAACCCGGCCGACACGTACGGCCTCCTGCGCGCCGCCATCCAGGACCCGAACCCGGTGGTCTTCGTGGAGAACCGGCTCCAGTACGGACTCAAGGGCCCGCGTCCGCCGGTCGGCCACCTGATCCCGCTCGGCAAGGCCAAGGTGGTCCGCGAGGGCACCGACATCACCCTGGTCTCCTGGTCACGGATGGTCCAGGACTGCCTGGCCGCCGCCGACCTGCTGGCCGCCGAGGGGACCAGCGTGGAGGTGATCGACCTGCGTACGGTCGCCCCGCTGGACCGGGAGACCGTCCTCGCCTCCCTCGCCAAGACCAACCGCCTGGTCATCGCCCACGAGGCCGTACGGGACTTCGGCGTCGGAGCCGAGCTGGCCGCGCTCGCCGTGGACGAGGGGTTCTGGCACCTGGACGCACCGGTGACCCGGGTGGCCCCGCCGCACGTTCCGGCGCCGTACGCGCCCTCGCTGGAGCGGGTGTGGCTGCCGTCGCAGGACACGATCGCCGAGACGCTGCGACGGATCGCGGCGGTCTGAGCCGCACGCCTGAGCCTCTCGACCGGACCCCACGACTGAACTCCACGACCGAACCCGACATCTGAACCGCGCAGGAGAG
>NZ_AEJB01000415.1 GCF_000331005.1 Streptomyces turgidiscabies Car8 | reverse complement strand
CCTGAGCGGACAGGATGCCGTTGTCTGCGCTCTCGGGAGGGGTAACTCGATGACCGCCGACGGCCTCTTCAGCCGCTCCTCGGCGGCCGTGATCGAGGCAGCTGAGGAGACGGGAGTCTCCCGCCTGGTGTGGCTGTCGTCGTTCGGTGTCGGTCACACCCTCGGCTGGTCGAGCACCACGCAGAAGCTGATCTACCGCAGCCTGCTGCGGGCGCTCTACGCCGACAAGGAGATCGCGGACGAGCGCATCCGTAGGAGCGGACTGGACTGGACCGTGGTCTACCCGACCAGGCTGACCCACGACCCCGCCAAGGGCACCTACCGCGCGGACGACCGGCTCCCGATGAAGGGCAACCCGACGATCGCCCGCGCGGACGTCGCCGCCTTCATGCACCGAGCGGCGCACGGCGACGAGTGGATCCGCCGCGGTGCGGTGATCACCGACTGACGATCTCCCTTGAGTGAGTGAGTGAGTGAGTGAGGGGGTGCGTGCGTGCGTCAGTCCGTGCCGACCGTGTCGATGGCCGTCTGGTCATGGACGTTCGGGACGAGTCTGTCCTAGGGTGTTCAGCAAGCGCTTTCTAGCCTGCCCATGCCAACGTACGTACGTAACGCGTGTCGTCGGCTCGCGCGCGCTTTCGCCTGCTCACAGCCACTCATACGCTCAGCTCCCCGGTCGGCTGCGCGATGAGCCGGCGCGGGGCTCCGGGCGGAAAGGGAGCGTCTCGTGCCGCACCACGAACCTCAGGGCCGGTCACGGCAACCGCAGTCCCCGCAGTCACCCCAATTGCCGAAGTCGGCCCAGCCGCCCCAACCGCCCCAGACACCCCAATCCCCTCAGTCACCGCAGGACCTTTCACGGCCCTGGACCCGCAAATCGTTCCTGCGCGGAATGGCCGTAGCCGGAGTGACCCCGCTGCTCCCCGGCCTGCTCCCCACGGCAGCCCACGCCGAGTCCTCGGCCGGTACCGCCAGCCCCGAATTCCCGCTGGTGCGGGCCGGTTCGGCCACCGACATCTTCGTGGACGCGGCCGACGACCCCGCCGTGATCCGCGCGGCCGGGGACCTCCAGGCGGACGTCGAGCGGGTCTCCGGCACCCGGCCCCGGCTGATCCACAGCCTCCCGGTACTCCCCGGGAAGGCCACCCGGCTCGTCCTCGTCGGCACGATCGGCGCGAGCCCGGTCATCGACGGGCTCATCGCCCAGGGCCGCCTGAAAGTGGCCCGGGTGAAGGGGAGTTGGGAAGCCTCGGTCACCCAGGTGGTCGACCGTCCGCTGCCGGGGGTCGACCGTGCCCTGGTGATCGCGGGCAGCGACCGGCGCGGCACGATCTACGGGATCTACGACACCTCAGAACGCATCGGGGTCTCGCCCTGGTACTGGTGGGCCGACGTGCCGGTGGAGCACCGAGCCGAGGTGACCGTCCCGCACGGACCCTTCACCCGCCATGAGCCGTCGGTCCGTTTCCGGGGAATCTTCATCAACGACGAGCAGAACCTGACCACTTGGTCCCACCGTACCCAGGAGCCGGACAAGAACATCGGCCCCGAGACCTACAAGCACGTCTTCGAACTGCTCCTCCGTCTCAAGGCCAACTACCTCTGGCCGGCCATGCATCCGTACTCCGACTTCTTCAACAAGCACCGCGAGAACCCCGAACTCGCCGAGCACTACGGCATAGTCGTCGGCTCCAGTCACCCCGAGGCGCTGCTCCGCAACGGCGTCCACGAGTGGGACCCGTGGGCGGCGGAGCACCTGAACGCAGACGGCAGCCTGCCGGTGTACGACTACACGGTGAACCCCGCTGTCATCTCCGACTACTGGCGTGCCCGGGCCCGCCAGAACGCCGCCTACGAGAGCAGCTGGACCCTCGGCATGCGCGGCCTGCACGACAGCGCGCTGGAGACGAAGAACGCGACGACGATCCCCGAGAAGGTCGTGGTGATGAACGACATCATCGCCGACCAGCGCCGCATCCTTACCGAGGAGGTCGGCCAGGCGGCCGAGCCGCAGATCTTCATCCCGTACAAGGAGGTGCTGGACCTCTACAACGCGGGCGTCCAGGTGCCCGACGACGTCACACTCATCTGGCCGGACGACAACCACGGCAACATGCGCCAGCTGCCGAACGACGCGGAGCGCCGGCGCGCGGGCGGCAACGGCATCTACTACCACCTCTCCTATTGGGGCCGCCCGAAGAGCTACCTGTGGCTGGACACCACCCAACTGGCCAAGGTCTGGCAGGAGTTGCGCCGAGTCTACGAACACGGCGCCGACCGCATGTGGATCTTCAACGTGGGTGACGTCAAGTCGATCGAGACCGGGCTGTCCTTCGCCATGGACGTCGCCTGGGACGTGGACAGATGGGGCGCGGACGACGTCGAGGACTTCCTGGTCGAATGGGCGGGCCGACAGTTCGGGCGCCGTCACGGCCGTGAGATCGCCGCGATCCGCACCGAGTACTACCGTCTCGCGGCGGAACTGCGCCCGGAGTTCATCGCCGCCGGTCTGATCTCCGTGATCCACCACGGCGACGAGGCGGGCCGCCGGATGGCCGCCTACGAGCAACTCCTCGAACAGGCGCGGACCTTGGGCGCCAAGTTGCCCGAGACCTATCGGGACGCCTACTTCGAGCTGGTCGAATACCCCGTGCACGGCGCCTACTTGATGAATCTGAAGTACTACTGGGCGGACCGCAACGCGCTCGCCCGGCGTCAGGGGCGCGGTGCCGGGACGAACCGCTTCGCGGACCTCGCCGAGGCGGCCCACACCGCGGAGGCGGCGCTCACCAAGCGCTACAACACCGAGGTGGCGGGCGGGAAATGGGACGGGATCGTCAACCCGTACCCCTCGCAGATCCCGAAGGCGCCGGGCCGCCCGGCTGTCACCAGGGTCGCCCGACAGGAGACGTCGGGGCTGGGGGTGGCGTCGGAGGGCAACGAGACGGGGGCGGCCCGCCCGCTGTCCTTCTTCTCCGGCACCCGGGACCGCCGCTTCCTGGACGTCTTCAACACGGGCTTCCTGGCGCTGAGTTGGACCGCCGAGGCCAGTCATCCCTGGGTTCGGCTGAGCGAGTCGGGCGGCTCCCTGACCGACCAGGCCAGGGTGTGGGTGGAGATCGACTGGGACAGGGTGCCCGAGGGATCGTACGAGGCGACCGTCACCGTGAGCGGCGCCGACGCCGGGCAACGTGTCGACGTACCGCTGAGGGTGCGCAACGACGGTGAACGGGCGCTCCGTCGGCGGCCCGGGTTCGCCGAGGCGCACGGGTACGTCTCGATCGACGCCGCGCACACCGACCGCCGGGTGACGCGCGGCGGGGCCCGCTGGCGGACCGTACGCGGGCTGGGTCGTCGTAGCGGAGCGGTGGAGGCGGTGCCGTCGACGGCGGCGCCGATCACCGCCGACTTCGCCACGCGGGCACCGGAGTTGAGATACCGGGTGCGTTTCAGCAGCACGGGGACCTTTCCGGTCACTGTCTTCCGGCTGCCGTCGCTCGACGAGCGGGGGAAGCGGCGGGTGGCGGTGTCGCTCGACGACCAGCCGGTGACGGTCCTGTCCGGGCAGTCCGTCGCCACCGGCAACCGGGGAGACGCCTGGGCCCGCAACGTGGAGGACGGCGTCGAGAGACTGACGGCCACGGTGACCGTCACCGAACCCGGCGAGCACGAACTGCGGCTCTTCATGGTCGACGCGGCGATCGCCGTGGACCAGATCGTCATCGACACGGGAGGCCTGCCGGTCAGCTATCTGGCTCCGCCGGAGAGCTACCACCCGGTGTTCAACTCCGGTTCGCGAGAGGGGTAGCCGGGCGGGGGTGTCGGTGTACATCGGATCTATCTTCGGCTGAATCTGAATCGGGCGTGATTGTTGACGCCTATCTGGTCTAGTCCTACGCTCCTCCCGAAGATAGATCCGATGAATCGCCATTCCCGGAAAGTGTCCCCGGAAAGGTTATTTGGCATGCCCATGACCCCATCGAGGCGCACGGTGCTGGCTGCCGGAGGCTTACTGGCCTCGGGCGCCGTCTGGTCGACGACCCGGTCGACGGCCTCCGCGTCCTCCACATCCTCGGCGGCACCTTCGGCGGCATCCGCCGCGTCCCCTACGGACGGCTGGACGAAGACGGCGTTCACGTACGCCATGCAGAAGCCGTGGAACCTGGACCTGAGCGACCGGTACGGCAACAGCGGCGGTGTCCACCGCATGTGGGTGTACGACACCGACGAGCCCCTGTCACAGGGCAGTTCCACCGACCCGCGCACCGAGATGCGCTGGAAGCAGGAGTACACGTCAGGCCGGCACATGTGGGACGCCGACGTGTACCTCCCGGCCGGCACGAACGGCGCGACCTTCGTGCAGATCCTCCGGGTGATCCACCCCGACGGCACCCCGGCGACGGACTTCATGCTCAACGTGTACAACGCGAACGGCGGCACTGTGCGTGCGTTCGACCGCACGGTACTGAAGACCGGCGCGTACGACACGTGGTTCAACGTCAAACTCGAACACAACGCCTCGGCCGGCAGCGTGAAGGTCTATTTCGACGACGAGTTGGCGCTGACCACCGAGGACCGGGGCCCCGCCACCCGGCACTTCAAGAACGGCGTCTACCACCACGGCACCGGCCGCGCCGAGGCCCGCTTCCGCAACGTCACCTACTGGACGAGGTGAGCCGTGCGGAGGCGAACGGCTCTCACCGCGCTCGGCGGACTCGGCCTCGCCGGTGTCACCACCGCGTTCCTGCCGAGCCAGGCTGGGGCCGCCGACGAGGTCCACTTCCAGAACCGCGGCAGCGTGGAGGGCTGGGACCATGCCTACACGCAGAAGGCCGGCACCATCGCGACCGTCGACTCGCCCACCTACAAGGGCGCGCACGCGCTCGCGGCGACCCAGACGTACATCGACGAGACCGGCGGGTACCACTCCGAGGTGATCCGGCGCGGCGCGCAGAGCGTCGGCGAGGACCGGTACTACGGCCAGGCGATCCGCCTCGGGTCCGGCTGGACCTTCCACGACCAGAACGTCACCTTCCAGCAGTGGTCGCCCGAAGACCCCGAAGGGCCCTGGCTGTTGATGTTCGTCATCGGATCGGAGATCCGGTTCGGCGGTTCCGGGGGCATCAAGGGCACCGCCGGGTCGATCAGCGGCCTGCGGGACACCTGGATCCGCGTCGTCACCCGGCTGAAGCTGGACGGCGACGGCCGGGGCGCCTTCGAGGTGTGGCTGAACGGTACGAGGACGGTGAGCCGGACCGGCATCACCGTCCTGCCGTCCACCTCGCGGACGATCCGCTGGTCCAGCGGGATCTACTGCACCGCCTGGCGCGAGGGCACACCCAGCGGCCCCCGGACCCTGACGATCCTGCACGACAACCACCGGATCGCCTCGACCTACGCCCTCGCCGAACCGGCTGCCTGGGCCTGACGCCGAACGGGGCGCCTGGGCCCGAAGCCGATGTCGCCCCACCCCTCTCTTCTCTCCCCTCCCCACCTTCTGGAGGCACCCGTATGACCTCTCGTAGAGCAGTGCTCGGCTCGGCGCTGGGCGGTACGACGCTTGCCGCCCTGCCCGGAGTCGCCCAGGCCGATCCCGTCGATCACGCCGGTCCTCCGGGGCCGGCCGATGCGGCCGCTGTGGCCGTCCGCCGCCCCTGGAAGCTGCGCAACCGTATGGACTCGGACGCGGCCTGGTCCGGCTTCCTGCGCAAGCAGGACCTGCTGTGGCGCGGGCTGCCCACGCTGTGGCACGAGGGACCGTTCCTGGGGGACGGGCGGCTGGGCAGCATGGTGTACCAGGAGCCGGGCGTGAACGCGATCCGCTTCACCGTCCAGCACGGCGAAGTCCAGGACCACCGGCCGGAGTTCGGCAGCGGCTGGGGCACCTGCCGGCTCCCCGTGGGACATCTGACCCTGGACCCGGTCGGCACGATCACCGCCGTGAACTGGCGGCTGAGCCTGTGGAACGCCGAACTGACCGGCACGATCACCACGGACAAGGGCACTCTGACCCTCGCCGCACTCATCCACGACGGCGTCCTGGCCGCCCGCGTCACGGCGGCCGGTGACGAGAAGGTCCACTGGACGTTCCACCCCGAGGAGGCGATCAGCCCCCGCAGGATCAGCGAGGCCCCGCCGGCGGACTACGTCGCGAACCCGCCCTGGACCACCCGGACCAGCGCCGGCGTCGAGCAGGTCCTCCAGCCCCTGACCGGCGGCGGCCAGACCGCGACGGCGTACCGACGCTCGGGCGACACCCTGCTGCTCACCGTCGCCCACAGCCACCCGTCGAACACCCGGGCGGGGGAGGAGTCGCTGAAGAAGATCCAGAAGATTCCGACGATCCGGCAGACCCTCGGCATCGCCCCGTACACCGCCCTGCGCACCTCACACACCCGCGGCTGGCACGCGTTCTACCGCAAGAGCTTCGTCTCGTTCCCCGACGAGCGGCTGCAGAGCTTCCACTGGATCCAGCTCTACAAGGTCGCGTCGGCGAGTGTCGCGGGCGGCCCGCCGATGGCCACCTGCGGTCCGTGGCTGGAGCCCACACCCTGGCCGGCGGTGTGGTGGAACCTCAACATCCAGCTGGAGTACTGGCTGATCCACGGCTCCAACCACCTGGAACTCGACTCACTGGCCACCACCCTCCGCCAGAACCAGGAACAGCTCACCACGAACGTGGCCGCCGCCTACCGCTCGGACAGCGCCGGAGTGGGCCGCAGCTCCGACATGTTCGCCAACCGGAGCGTGGGCAGGCCCGGTACCGGCGCCGAAGTGGGCGACCTGACCTGGGCCCTGCACAACGTGTGGCTGAGCTACCGCCACAGCATGGACGAGAAGCTGCTGCGGGACACCGTCTTCCCCGTGCTCCGCCGGGCGATCAACTACTACCTGCACTTCCTCCAGCCAGGAGACGACGGCAAGCTGCACCTTCCGTCGACGCTCTCCCCGGAGTACCCGGTGGTCCCTCCGCAGGACACCAACTACGATCTGGCGCTGATCCGTTGGGGCTGTACAGCCCTCCTGGAAGCGGCGCGGCGCCTGGGCGTCGACGACCCGCTCGCCCCCCGCTGGCAGGAGACCCTTGCCAAGCTGACGCCGTACCCGGTGGACGCCAACGGCTTCATGATCGGCGCGGACACCCCGTACGCGCAGTCCCATCGCCACTACTCCCACCTGCTGATGGTCTACCCGCTGTACCTGGTCAACTGGGACCAGCCGGAGCAGCGCGAGCTGATCGAGAAGTCGGTCGTCCGCTGGCACGCGCTGACCGGCTCCCACCGCGGCTACAGCTACACGGGCGCCGCGTCGCTCTACGCGATGATGGGCCGCGGCGACACGGCCCTGACCTACCTGAAGAAGTTCTTCGACCCCACCACGCGCTACCCGTGCCGGGCCAACACCCACTACACGGAGGCCGGCCCGGTCATCGAGACCCCGTTGTCGGCGTCCCAGTCCCTGCACGACATGCTCTGCCAGAGCTGGGGAGGCGTCCTACGGATCTTCCCGGCCGTCCCGCCCACCTGGCCGGACGTCACCCTCCACGACTTCCGCACCCAGGGCGCCTTCCTGGTCAGCGCGGCCCGTACGGGAGGCACGACCCGCTTCATCCGGATCCGAAGCCTGGCGGGCGAACCGTTGCGCCTGCGCCACGACCTGCCGTCCGGCCCGCTGACAGCCCTCCTGGACGACGGCACCCCGGCCCGCACCCACACCTCACAGGACGGCACCCTCACGATCGACGTGGCCAAGGACCGGGAGGTCCTGCTGTACGCGGGTGAGCGCCCCGACCTGGTGATCGACTCGGTGCCGCTGGCGGAGCGGGGGGAGCCTTGGGGGCTGCCGTAGGTCGGGCGAGGGCGAGGGCGCTGGTGAGCTGCCGGTAATTGTCACCATCACCGTCACCGAGGAGGGCCGGGGCCTCTCCCTGATGACGATGACGGTGACGACATCATGGCCGACGGACTCACCGTCGTCTCGGGCCTGAAGCTTGGTCTCGATTGGGGTCATTGGACGTGTCGGCTTCGATGCGGGTCAGCCATCTGTCCATGAGCAGGAACGCCTTCTCGCGGGCATCGCCGTCGGTTTGCACCGAAGGCACACCCGTCCAGATGATCGGATTGTCATGGCCACCGTTGGCCTGGTCAAACCGGGCACGCATGGCGTAACTGTGGAAGTCGCTGTGGATCTCCCAGTTGCC
>NZ_AEJB01000414.1 GCF_000331005.1 Streptomyces turgidiscabies Car8 | reverse complement strand
TGCCGTATGTCGGACCAGGAGAGGTCCGCGATCCGGCCGCCGCCGTCCGTCACCCGGTCCAGTGTCGAGTCGTGGAAGGCGACGAGCTTTCCGTCCGCCGTGCGGTGCACGTCGGTCTCCAGATAGCGGTAGCCCGCCTCCACCGCCCGCCGGAACTGGAACATCGTGTTGTCCAGCCCGTCCCCCGCCCCGCCCCGGTGGGCGAAGGGGATCGGGCCGGGCCCCCCCGAGGTAGGGATGGCGTATCCGCGTGGTCACGGTCGCAGTATCGCCTCTTCCGGGTGCCCGGCGGCAACGACCGGACTGCCGGCCGATGCCGCCGGAACGGCGAACACGGGCAGGAACAGGTGGGCCAGCGGTCCGATCGCCTCAGGAACGGGATGGGACGGGTAGGGGCGGCGGGGGCGAAGAAAATGCCCCCGACTCACCCACCCAACGCGATACGCAACCGCTCCGGATCCGTCGTCGGAGCGTCACACGTGAAGTTCCGGCAGACATACGCAGCCGCCGCACCCCCGACAAGCGGCCTCCCGGCCAGCAACGGCAACTCCTCGCTGTCCACACTCCCCACCGCCACCACGGCCCCCGGCGCGGTAGCGAGCAGCGCCGTCCGGTGCAGCGCGACCGTGGCCGGATCACCGAGCGACGGCCCCACCACCGCAACCTCCCGAGGCCCGTCGAGCAACGCCTCCGCGACAGCGAGCCCCCACCCGATGAACCGTGGCACACGCGGCCCGAGCGCCTTCACGACCCCCAACGCCCGCTCGGCGGCGGCCCGATGAGGCACCGCGCCGGTCTGGGCGGCGTAACCGAGCAGCGCCCCCGCAGCCGCGGTCCACCCGGAGGGCACCGCGTTGTCGGTCGGGTCCTGAGGCCGCCGGATGAGCTGCTCGGCATCACTCGCGGTGTCGAACAACGCCCCCGACTCCTCGTCGACGAACCGCACGAGCACATGGTCGAGCAGGAACCCGGCGAACTCCAGCCAGACCCCCTCCCCCGTCACGGAGGCGAGGGCGAGGAACCCCTCGGCGACATCGGCGTAGTCCTCCAAGACCCCCGCGTTCGCGCCGACCTGCCCGTCCTTGCTGGTACGGGCGAGGTGGGCCCGGTCGTCCAGGTGAACCCGTACGAGAAGGTCGGCGGCGGCCAGCGCGGCGTCGACGAGGTCGGGCCGCTCGAAGTAGGCGCCGGTCTCGGCGAGCGCGGCGATCGCGAGCCCGTTCCAGGCGGCGACCACCTTGTCGTCCCGCCCGGGCGCGGGCCGCTCACCACGGGCGGCGAGCAACCGCGCCTTAACGTAGTCGACCTTCTCGGCGTCGAACACGCCCTCGTGCTGCGGGAGCTGGAGAACCGAGGCGCCCTCCTCGAAGGTGCCGTCCGCCGTGACCCCGAAGTACTGCGCGGCAAGCTCCGCGTCCTCGGCCCCGAGCACCTCGGTGAGCTGGGCCGGTGTCCAGACGTAGTAGGCGCCTTCGACGTGCTTGCCGGTCCCGTCGTCACTGTCGGCGTCGAGCGCGGACGCGAACCCCCCTTCGGCGGTGCGGAGTTCACGCACCAGGAAGTCGGCGGTCTCCAGGGCGACGCGCCGAGCGAGTTCGGAACCGGTGGCGCGCCAGAGGTGGGCGTAGACGCGGCACAGCAGCGCGTTGTCGTACAGCATCTTCTCGAAGTGGGGCACGACCCACTCCCGGTCGACGGAGTAGCGGGCGAAGCCGCCGCCGAGCTGGTCGTAGATCCCGCCCCGGGCCATGCGCTCGCAGGTGTCCTGGGCCATCTGCAGCGCCCCCTCGGACCCGGTGCGGGCGCCGTGGCGCAGCAGGAACTCCAGGACCATGGACGGCGGGAACTTGGGGGCGCCGCCGAATCCGCCGCGCTGCGCGTCGTACTCCCGGGTCAGCCCGAGCAGCGCCCGCGCCTGGTCCTCCTCGGTCGGGGCCTCGGTGGCTCCGTACCCGATCTCCCGTCCGGCCAGATCCCGCACGATCTTCTGCGCGACCTCGGCGACCTCGTCACGCCGGTCGGTCCAGGCGGACCTGACCCCTTCCAGCACCTCCCGGAAGGAGGGCATTCCGCTGCGGGGCTCGGGCGGGAAGTAGGTGCCGAAGTAGAAGGGTTCGGCGTCGGGCGTGAGGAACACCGTCATGGGCCAGCCGCCCTGCCCGGTGGCCGCCTGGACGGCCTCCATGTAGACGGCGTCGACGTCGGGGCGCTCCTCGCGGTCGACCTTGACGCTGACGAAGTTCTCGTTGAGGTAGTCGGCGGTGGCCTGGTCCTCGAACGACTCGTGCGCCATGACGTGGCACCAGTGGCAGCTGCTGTACCCGACGCTCAGCAGGACCGGTTTGCCGCTGCTCCGCGCCTCCGCGAACGCCTCTTCCGACCAGGGCCACCAGTCGACCGGATTGTCGGCGTGCTGGAGGAGATAGGGCGAGGTCTCATGGGCCAGTCGGTTCGGCATGGGGTCCATCCTGCCGCAGGACCCGACGCGTCAGGCCCCAGGCGTGTCCCAGACGGTGATGTTCAGTTTCCCGGTGCCGACGCTCGGCGCGGTGACGACCTTCAGGTACGCGACGCGGCCCTTGCCGGTCATCAGGCAGAAGCGGCCGCCCGGCTTCGCGTCCGCCGTGTAAGTGCCCGCCTCCTGCACGGCGTCGGCACACTCAACAGCCGTCGGGGCGGCGCCGGAGTCCGGCAGGGGAGCCAGATTGGACGCGGAGCCCGGCACGAACAGACCGAGGGACGCGCCGAAGATGATGTCCGCGCTCTTGTTGGCGTCGCCCATCACGATCGGCCCGGACCCGTCCAGGTCGATGTACGACCCCGAATTGGTCGTGTCGGCATCGACGGTCTCCGGCCCGTACAGCGCCTTCTGCGCCGTCTGCGCCTCAGGGCTCTTCGGGGGCGCCGGAGCCGGTTGCTCCTGGTCGGCGGCGTCCGCCGACGCGGACGACCGGGTCGGCGTCGGCGCCACGTTCTCGTCGGCCCTGTCGTCGGACGAGTTCGGCCGGCTCACCAGCAACGTGACAAGCAGTCCCACGACAGGGATGACGATGCCGACGACCCACCAGGCCCAGCGCGGCGGCTGCGGTGCCTGCGGCGGTGTGGGCGGTGCCGGGTACCACTGCGGGTGCGGCGGACCGCCCGGTGGCGGGTTCACGCTGCTCATGTCCTGTTCTCCCCGTTCGACGTCTGCGATCACGATAGCTGTGCGGCGAACCTCCCGCATCAACCGCATCTGCCGCAACAACCCCATCTGTCGCGTCAACCGGCGTGACCGGCACGGCGATCAGGGCCCCACGCCCCCTCGCCCCGATGCGCCGTCCGCAGCACACTTGACCAAGGACCACCGAGGACAAGCCGTTAGCCGTTGCTGCCGAACAGCCGTCAGATCGCTGCCAGTCAGATCGCTGCCAGAGGGGGACACACCATGCGGGACAGCCACCGGGCGGAAGCCGAGCGGCTGTTGGGCCGGGCCGTGGAGGAAGAGGTACGGCGATCCGGGGGGCGTACCGACGGGACTGTGCTGCTCACGCGGGCGCGCGGGGCGCTGGACGCCATGGCGCAGTCGTCAGCGGAGGAGTACGAGGCGTACACGCGGGCGCTCGACGAGGCGAAGGCCGGGCAGCTCACCTTCGGGCAGCGCTACGCCCGTGAGGGGGCCGGAACTCCGTTGCTGGTGGCGGCCGTTGCCGCGCTCGCCGCGGGCGTCGCCGACCTGGCGCTCGGCACCGGGGCGGGCACCGCCGTGGGCGCGGCGCTGACCGTGGGCGTGGTGGGCGCCGTCGCGACGGTCCTGAAGGTGACCGCCTCCCATGTGCCGGCCGCTCACCATCGCGCGGGCGCGGTGAGCCAGCCCGGCGGTCCCGACCAACTGCGGCTGAGCTGGCTGACGGCGCTGGAGGTACGCGGTATCCGCCCGTTCCTCGACCAGCAGCGGGTGCTCAGCGCGTCCACCGGGCCGAAGAAGGCGGGGCCGAAGCTGCGCGGCAGCGACAAGAGCGCGGCGGCCCGCAGTCGCAGCGTCCTGGAGCAGTCGTTCGCCCAACTCCCCGATCCGGACGAACCGTTCGCGGGCCGGCGTCAGGAGCTTGCCCGTATCCGGCAGTGGGTGCACGCGGCCCGCGCGAGTACGGAGACCCGGCCGACCCTGGTCGTCCTGCACGGCGCGTCCGGCAGTGGGCGCAGCGCCCTCGCGATCCACGCGGCGCACGATCTGCGGGACCAGTTCCGGGGCGCGTGCGTGGTGGATCTGCGCGGCGACAGCCCGGAGGAGGCGCCGCTGCCCACCCGGGACGCCCTGCTGCATCTGCTGAACCGGCTCGGCGCGTCCCGCGAGCAACTGCTCTTCCGTGAGCGTTCGTCACCGGAACAGCAGGTCAGAAGGCTGAGCGAGCTGTACAACCAGCATCTCACCAGTGTCCCGGTGACGATCGTCCTGGACGACGCCCAGGACCCCGAGCAGGTCCGCACCCTCGTCCCGGAGCGCTCCGACAGCCTCGTCATCGTCACCGCCCGCGAGCCCCTCGCCCTCCCGGACGACCTGCCCTTCTGGGTGCATCAGCTGCCCGTCGAGGCCCTGGACGCGGCGGGCGCGGAGGAACTGCTGAACGCGTCCACGCAGCCGGAACCGGGGTCGGGGCCGACATCGGGGTCAACGGCAGCAGCGGGTGCGGTGGGAGGCTCGGGGCCGGGGCCGGATCCGTACGACGCCGAATCCGAGGAGCGGATACGGGAGTTGTGCGGCGGGCTGCCTCTCGCCCTGCGTATCGCGGGCTCCTCGCTCGGCTCGCGCAGCCGGCGGCAGCTGGCCACGGACCTGGGCGCGTACGGCCCGGTGGAGCCGGTCGAGCGGGTGCTGTGGCTGCGCTACACCGACCAGTCGGAACAGGGCCGGCGGCTGCTGCGCAGGCTGGCGCTGGCCGGGCGGGCCTCGCTCGGCGCCGCCGCGGCGGCGTCCCTGCTGGCCACGGACCGGACGGAGGCGACCCGTCAGCTGGACGCGCTCGCCCGCGCGGGCCTGATCGACCATGTCCGGGGCAGCCGTTACCGTCTGCACGACCTGGTCCGCGCCTTCGCGCAGGCCCGCCTCCTGGACGAGGAGGAACCGGCGGAGCGCACGGCCGCGCAGGAACGCCTGATCGTCAGCTACGGCGAGCTGGCCGACTCGGTGCTGCGCCTGGTCGACGGCAACATGTCGACCCGCTCGGACCGCTTCAGCCCGCACGGCTTCACCTCCCTCGACGAGGCGCTGCGCTGGCTGGACGACGAGTCGAGCTTCATCACGGCGACCCTGCGCCACGCGGAGGGCGTCAACCAGGCCGCCGTACTCAACCTGCTGGGCGCCCTGTGCGACTACTGCCTGCTGCGCGGCGACCTCTACCGGCTCGGCGAGATCAGCGAGCTCGCGGAGTCGGTGGACCAGGGGCTGCTGGTCCGTTCCGTGCAGTGGCGTACGGGCATCGCGGCCCGTCAGCTCGGCGAGCTGGACAAGGCGCGCACGACGCTCACGTCGGTCGTCGAGCTGTACATGGAGGCCCACCACGACGCGGGCGCAGCCCGGGCTCTGTGCTCGCTCGGGATCACGCTGCACCACCAGGGCAACCTGGTCGAGGCGGCGGCGAAGCTCCAGGAGGCTCTGGATCTCCAGCAGGCTCCCGAACTGGCGACCGACCGCGCCTGGACGATGCACGCCCTCGCCGCCGTCGAACGCGACCGCTCCCGCCTCGCCGAGGCCTGGGACCTGCTGACCCGTTCCCTGGTCCTGCACCGCGAGGGCGAGTCGATCCACGGCGAGGCCTGGGCCCACTTCCAGCTCGGCCAGCTGGGGCTGCGGATGGGCGACGTACCGCGCGCCGAGTCCGAACTGCGCACTGCCCTCGATCTGTACGGCCGTACGCGCGACGCCCGTGGCGAGGCCTGGGCGCTGACCCAGCTGGCCCGGGCTCGGCTGGTCGCCGGGGACGCGTCGGCGGCGGTGGACGGGCTGCGGCGGGCGGCGGCGGTCCACCGGGACAATGAGGACGCGCGCGGCGAGGCCTGGTCGGTCTACTACCTGGGCCAGTCCCTGGAGGAGACGGGCAACCTGGATCTGGCCGTACGCGAGCTGGAACGTTCCCGCACGATGTTCTCCCGTATCCGGGACGTCTACGGCCTGGCCTGCGCCCGCCATCACTCGGCGCGCGTCACCCGCGACCAGCGGGCGGTCCAGACGGGCTCGCTGCGCAACTCGGGGTTCGCCCGGCAGCTCCTGGTGGACGCCCGCGCCGACTTCCAGCGCATCGGGGTCGCCCACGGCGAGGCCTGGACCTGTCTGGAGCTGGCGGTGGTCGACGCCGGGAACACCCGGACCCAGCAGGCGCTGGCCCTGTGCGACGAGGCGATCGGCCTGTTCACCTCGTACGGCGACCGGCGCGGCGAGGACTGGGCGCGTTTCCTGCGCTGCACCCTCCTGCCGTACGCGGCCCCCGGCGGCGTCGACATCGGCACGGCGGTGGCCCAGGAGGAGCTGAGCCAGCTCTCGCGTGGCCGCCATCCGTCCCGCGACGAGAAGCTCGACGACTACGTCGACGCCTACCAGCTTCTCCTGGAGCGCGGGGTGGCCCTGGAGTCGGGCTGGCAGGCGTGGCGTCTGGGCATGATCCCGAACCGGCACGCCCGGGAGGTCATGGGAGTGCCGGTGGCGGCGGCCGGCCGGCGGTAGGCGGACGGGAGGCAGGAGGGAGGTGCGGTCACCGGGTGCCGGGCACCCGGTGCGGCCTCACTCCCGCCCGGATCCCTTGGCGGAGCCCTTGACGGCTCCGTCGACCGTTTCCCTGGCCGTCTCCTTGCCCGGTTCGTCGGCGGCGCCGGGGGTCCTCTCGGAGTCCGGTCCCTCCTTGAACTCGATCCTGCCCATCTGCTTGTTCATGGACTTCATCAGGGCCCACACGGCGAGAGCCATCACCGCGAACACGATGAAGCCGAGGACACCGGGGGTCACCTTGTCCTCGTCGACCTCCGCCGCGAAGGAGACGGCGTGCGACATTGCCAGGCTTGCGCTTGCGCTCATGTCAGGCATTGTCTCGGATGCCCGCAAAGAGGTCGTCCTCGGGGAGGGATGTGTCCACGAGCGACTTCGCCAGCTCGTACTCCTCCGTCGGCCAGACCTCCTTCTGAAGCTCCATCGGCACCCGGAACCAGCCCCCGTCGGGGTCGATCTGCGTGGCGTGGGCGATCAGCGCCTTGTCCCGGATCTCGAAGAACTCCGCGCACGGAACATGCGTGGTCAGCGTGCGCTCGGCGCGCTCGAACTCCGACCAGCGCTTCAGCCAGTCCCCGTACGGCGACTCCATCCCGCGCTCGATCAGCGCGTTGTGCAGCGCCTCGGTGCGCGGCCGGTTGAAGCCCTGGTTGTAGTACAGCTTCTGCGGCTGGTACGCCGGGCCGAACTCCGACTCCGGGTACTTCTCGGTGTCCGCCGCGCCCTCGAAGGCCACCATCGAGATCTTGTGGGTCATGATGTGGTCGGGGTGCGGGTAGCCGCCGTTCTCGTCGTAGGTGGTGATCACCTGCGGACGGAACGTGCGGATCTGCTTCACCAGCTCCCCGGCCGCCTTGTCCACGTCCTCCAGGGCGAAGCAGCCCTCGGGGAGCGGGGGCAGCGGGTCGCCCTCCGGGAGGCCGGAGTCGACGAAGCCGAGCCACTCCTGCTTGATGCCGAGGATCTCGCGGGCCTCGTCCATCTCCTTCTTGCGTACCTCGTGGATGTGCTCCTCGATGTACTTGTCGCCCTGAAGCTTCGGGTTGAGGATGGAGCCGCGCTCCCCGCCCGTGCAGGTCACGACGTGCACGTCCACCCCCTCGGACACGTACTTCGCCATGGTGGCCGCACCCTTGCTCGACTCGTCGTCGGGGTGGGCGTGCACGGCCATCAGTCGCAGCTGATCAGTCAAGACTCAATCCTCGTAAGTCGGCATCCGGTGTGAGCGGGCATTCAACAGGGGTCGTCCCGAAGGGACGTCGATGAGGGGCGGAGGTCGGGTGGCGGGTGGGAGGCTTCTATAGTGACCGAACCGAGCGGCCAATAATTCCGGGGCCCGGCCTTTCAGGGCTCTCGCGGAAGGGACGATCATGAGTACGGCGACCACGCCACTGCCCGAGGGACGGTACGGCCGCTCCACGGACGAGCGCGCCGACCGCAAACTCAAGATCGCCGCCGCCGCACTCGGAGCGGTACTGCTCGTCGTGGTCGGCTGGTTCGGCTACCACTACGTCGTCGGCACCAAGATCAGTGCCGAGATCATCACCTTCAAGACGTACGACGACTCGGTCAGGGTTCACCTCGAGGTCCGCAAGGACTCCGGTACTGACGGCTACTGCACGGTCCGCTCCCAGGCTGAGAACGGCGCCGAGGTCGGCCGCGCCGACTTCCGCTTCGACGGCGACGCCACCCGCATCGACCGGGCCGTCACGCTCCGTACGACGTCCCAGGGCACGACCGCCGAGCTGCTCGGCTGCCACGCCGACTGAGGCCGCCGCCGGGGAAATCCGCGGGGTCACTCTCATCACACAACCACTGACCTGCGCCGACATACTTCTGACGGCTTATGTCCTCCCCCTGCCGCCGCTGAATTGTTAGGCTCGTGGTTTCGCCCATCCGTGAAGGAACATTCTTCTTGGTAGGGCGTTGCTTTGTATCCCAGTACCTACGAGGAGCACCTGTGACCCAGACCAGCGAGAACGTCACCTGGCTGACCCAGGAGGCGTACAACAAGCTCAGGGACGAGCTTGAGCACCTTACTGGTCCTGCGCGCACGGAGATCTCCGCCAAGATCGCCGCCGCGCGTGAGGAGGGCGACCTGCGCGAGAACGGCGGGTACCACGCGGCCAAGGAGGAGCAGGGCAAGCAGGAGCTCCGTGTGCGCCAGCTGACCCAGCTCCTGGAGAACGCGAAGGTCGGCGAGGCTCCGGCGGCGAACGGCGCGGTCGCGCCCGGCATGGTCGTGACCATCGCCTTCGACGGTGACGAGGACGACACGCTGACCTTCCTGCTCGCCTCCCGCGAGTACGCCAGCTCCGACATCGAGACCTACTCGCCTCAGTCCCCGCTGGGCCGGGGAGTGAGCGACAAGAAGGTCGGCGCGGACGCCCAGTACGAGCTGCCCAACGGCAAGCTCGCCACCGTGAAGATCCTCAAGGCCGTGCCCTACCAGGCCTGACCTCTCGGATCGGACCCTTGCAGTCCTTCGGGATACCTTGCTTCGGCCCTTGCGAGCCCCCGGCGCCCTCCTGGCGCCGGGGGCATCGTCATGTCAGCTCTCCACCCGGCGGTACTTGCGGACCGCGAGCGTCCGGAAGGCGAAGATGATCACGACCGACCAGATCAGCGACGCCCACACCGGATGCTGCATGGGCCAGGCGTCGGACGCCTCGAAGCCCGGGGGAAGGTTGCCGAACAGCTCCCGTGCGGCCTGCACGGTGGCGCTGAAGGGGTTCCACTCCGCTACGTGCTGCAGGAAGCCCGGCATCTGGTTGGCGTCCACGAACGCGTTCGAGATGAACGTCAGCGGAAAGAGCCAGATCAGCCCGCCCGAGGTCGCCGCTTCGGGGGTGCGCACGGACAGGCCGATGAGCGCGCCGATCCAGGAGAACGCGTATCCGAGCAGCAGAAGCAGGCCGAATCCGGCGAGCACCTTGCCGAGGTTCTCGTGCGTACGCCAGCCGATGATCAGGGCGACGACCGCGAGGACGACGAGAGTGAGCGCCGTCTGCACCAGGTCGGCGACCGTGCGGCCCGTGAGCACGGCACCTCGCGCCATGGGCAGCGAGCGGAATCTGTCGATGAGCCCCTTGTGCATGTCGTCGGCGATGCCCGCACCCGCGCCCGCGGTGGCGAACGTGACGGTCTGCGCGAAGATGCCCGCCATCAGGAACTCGCGGTATGCCTGAGTGGAGGTGGACGAACCGACCTGGATCGAGCCGCCGAACACATAGGTGAACAGCACGACGAACATGATGGGCTGGAACAGCCCGAAAATGATCATCTCGGGAATGCGGCCCATCCGGATCAGGTTCCGGCGGGCGATGATCATCGAATCGCTTACGGCGCTCACTTGGCGGTCCCCTTCTCGCTCTTCTCGCTCTTCTCGCTCTTTTCTCCGTTCCCGCCGTTCTCGCCGTCCTTCACCTCGGCCACATGGCCCGTCAGGGAGAGGAAGACGTCGTCGAGGGTCGGGCGGCGCAGGCCGATGTCGTCGATCTCGATGCCGCGGGAGTCCAGTTCACGGATGACCTCGGCGAGGAGCTTCGCACCGCCGGTGACGGGCACGGTGAGCTTGCGCATGTGCTCCTGGACGGTGACCTCGCCCTGGCCCTTGCCGAAGGCGTTGAGCACCTCGGACGCGGTCGCTATGTGCTCGCGCTCGTGCACGACTACCTCGACGCGCTCGCCGCCGGTGCGGGCCTTGAGCTGGTCGGAGGTGCCGCGCGCGATGACGCGGCCTTGGTCGACCACCGCGATGTCGTGCGCGAGATGGTCGGCCTCCTCCAGATACTGCGTGGTCAGCAGCAGGGTCGTCCCCCCGGAGACCAACTCCTTGATGACTTCCCACAGCTGCTGGCGGTTGCGGGGGTCGAGGCCGGTCGTCGGTTCGTCCATGAACATCACCGGCGGTGAGACGACCAGGGCCGCCGCGAGGTCGAGCCGGCGGCGCATGCCTCCGGAGTAGGTCTTCGCGGGGCGGTCGGCGGCGTCCGTGAGGTGGAACTGCTCCAGCAGTTCGGCCGCGCGGGCCTTCGCCGGCTTCGCCTTCATCTGGTAGAGCTGACCGACCATCTGCAGGTTCTCGCGGCCGGTCAGATACTCGTCGACCGCCGCGAACTGGCCGGAGAGGCCGATCGAACGGCGGACGGCGTCGGGGTTCTTCAGGACGTCGATGCCCGCGACGACCGCCGTGCCGCGGTCGGGCCGCAGCAGGGTCGTCAGACAGCGGACGGCGGTGGTCTTACCCGCTCCGTTCGGCCCGAGGAGGCCGAGGACCGTGCCCTCCGGGACGTCCAGATCGACGCCGTCCAGAGCTTTTACGTCACCGAAGGTCTTCACCAGACCTTCGGCATAGATGGCGCCTGGCATATCAGTTCTCCACGTCGTTGGGGATTGCCGCGTCGTTGGGAATCACCGCGAAGGCCTAAATTTTTCTCCTTTGCCCCGCCCGGCGGGGAAGAGGAGGATGAGCGAGCGCACGAAGAGAGCGGGTGCGGCGCGTGCGATGCCCCGGCACACACCATAACGCGATGTATCGCGTCTCTCAATGTATTTTTCCAGAGCCACCCGTCCGAGTGACGGCGGCCGTCGGGCCGGTGGCTCCGGCCTCAGCCGATGACGGTGTAACCGGCCTCGCGCAGCGCCAGACCGACCTCGGCGCAGTGCGCCGGCCCCTTCGTCTCCAGGTGCAGTTCGACCTCCGCCTCAGTGAGACCGAGTCGCGGGTCGGTCCGGACATGGCTCACGTCGAGGACATTGACGTCGACCACTGACAACACCCCGAGAAGAGTCGCGAGGGCCCCCGGCCGGTCCGTCAGACGCAGCCGAACCGCCAGGTAGCGGCCCTGTGCGGCCATGCCGTGGCGCAGGATGCGCTCCAGCAGCACCGGGTCGACGTTGCCGCCGGACAGCACCGCGACGACCGGCCCCTCGAAGGATCCGGGCCGGCTCAGCAGTGCGGCGACCGGGCTCGCCCCCGCCGGTTCCACGACGAGCTTGGCGCGCTCCAGGCAGAGCAGCAGTGCTGCCGACAGTTCGTCCTCGCTGACCGTGCGGACCTCGTCGACCAGCTCGCCGATGATCCCGAACGGCACGTCACCGGGCCGCCCGACCTTGATCCCGTCAGCCATCGTGGCCGGGTTCGCGACCGACACCGGCCGCCCCGCCGCCAGCGAGGGCGGATACGCCGCCGCGCCCGCCGCCTGTACGCCCACGATCCGTACGTCGGGCCGCACCGACTTCACGGCGACCGCGATCCCGGCGGCCAGGCCGCCCCCGCCGATCCCGACGAGGATCGTGCGGACCTCGGGGCACTGCTCCAGGATCTCCAGACCCACCGTGCCCTGCCCGGCGATGATGTCGGCGTGGTCGAAGGGGTGGATGAACACCGCGCCCGTCCGGTCCGCGTACTCCTGGGCGGCGGCCAGCGTCTCGTCGACGACCTGACCATGCAGCCTCACCTCGGCGCCGTACTCGCGGGTGGCGCTGATCTTGGGCAGCGGCGCGCCCTGCGGCATGAACACCGTGGCGTTCACCCCCAGCAGCGCCGACGCCAGCGCGACCCCCTGCGCATGGTTGCCGGCACTGGCCGCGACGACACCGGCGGCCCGTTCCTCGGGCAGCAGCCCGGCGATACGGACGTACGCGCCCCGCAGCTTGAAGGAGCCGGTCCGCTGGAGGTTCTCGCACTTGAGGTGCACCGGCGCGCCCACCAGCTGGGACAGGTGCCGGCTGCCCTCCATGGCCGTCATCCGCGCCACGCCCAGGAGCATCTTCTGGGCACCGCGTACGTCGTCGAGAGTGACGGGCCGCAAGGAGTGCAAGGAGTCAGCCGTGCTGTAGCTCATGACTCAAGTCTCGCAGTTCACAGGCGCGGACTCGCGGTGTGACCAAGCTCCGAGACCTGTTTACGCAGCGTCGGTACGGCCCGCCTTCCGGCCGCGTACCCTGTCCCCCAACCCAGCACCCCCTTTCATGAAGCGAGCCCCCGGCCATGCCCACAACACCTGAAATGTCGATGGACATGACGACCGTCGGTGACCCCGGTCTCCTCGACACGTTGCAGCACGAGGTCGCGGTGTTCGCGCGCCGTGCCGAACAGACCCGGCTCGGGGGAGTCGGGCAGGTGCGCAACTCGATGGACCGCGCCGCGTATCTGCTGCTCAACCGCCTCGACAAGGAAGGCCCGATGGGCGTCAAGGCGCTCGCGGCGAGCATGGGCATCGACTCGTCGACGGTCACCCGGCAGGTGGCTCCGCTCGTCGACACGGGCCTCGTCAAGCGCACCTCGCACCCCGAGGACGGCCGCGCGGTGGTCCTCCAGCTGTCCCCGCGCGGGCTCGCGCGGCTGGAGGAAGTGCGTTCTTCCAGGCGCCAGTTGATGGCCGAGCTGACGGAGGAGTGGGCGCCGGAGGAGCGCGAGGTGTTCTGCACGCTCCTCACGCGCTTCAACACCGCCCTCTCCGCCCGCCAGGCCGCCCAGGGCATCCCGGTGGGCGAACCGGGCCCCGCCTCCTGACACCGGTGCCCGAACCGTCTCCCACGCGCGCGTGCCCGCCGCCCGGCGGACTGGTGCTTCCTGGCTCTTGACCGGCGGGCGGCATCTGGCCTCAGATGAGACCGGGTCCTTGTCGTACGGCGGGAGGCACGGTGCGAGAACGGCAGGCGTCCCCCGGTGCCGGACCGGGCCGGGACTTCGAGGCGTTCGTCGCGGGCGCGGCCGGACGGCTGCTGCACACGGCCACGCTGCTCACGGCGGAGGCGCCGCAGGACAACCCGCGCGCGCGGCGCCTGCTCACGCACGCCTTCGCGCACACGTACGCGAGCTGGCACCGGATGCGCGGCGAGGACCCGTACGACCGGGCCCGCCAGTACCTCGCCGTCCGCTTCGCGCGCGGGGCCTGGCACCAGTACGGCGGCCTCGGCCGGGCCCGTGCGCACCCCGGCAGCGCCCTGGCCGTACTCACCCCCCAGCAGCGGCTGATCCTGGTCCTGCGGCTGTACGAGGGGGTCGGCGAGGAGCAGACGGCGGCGCTGCTGGGTCTGCCCACGGAGCGTGTCCACGCGATCTGTGACCGTGCGACGGCGACGCTGCTGCACCCGCCGCGGGGCCCGGCGCCGCCGGTCGTGGCCGGGCCGAAGGTGGTGCCGTCGTGAGCCGGCGGGACCGGGAGGTCGCCGCGCGGCAGATCATGGAGGGCAGGCCGCCCCCGGTGCCCCCCGACCTGTACGTGGAGGTCGTACGGCGTGGCGGCCGGATGCTGCGGCGCAGGCAGGCGGCGCGGCGGCTGATGTGGCTGCTGCTGGTCGTCGCGGTGCTCGTGTTCAGCGTGTGGGCGGCGACGGTCCAGCCGTGGGTGGTGCCTCCGTCGCACACGACTCCACCCGTGAACGGCTGGTGAGACCCGGTCTCGGTGACCGGGTCTCCGGCCGGTCTAGCCGATGGCCTGCTGGAGGTCCTCCAGCAGGTCGTCGACGTTCTCGATGCCCACGGAGAGGCGTACGAGGTCGCCCGGCACCTCCAGGGCCGACCCGGCGACGGACGCGTGCGTCATGCGTCCCGGGTGCTCGATCAGGGACTCCACACCGCCGAGGGACTCGCCGAGCGTGAACACCTTGGCGCGGTTGCAGACCTCGACGGCCGCCTCCTCGCCGCCCTGGACCTGGAACGAGATCATGCCGCCGAACGCCCGCATCTGCTTGGCGGCGACCTCGTGACCGGGGTGCTCCGGGAGCCCCGGGTACAGAACGCGCGTCACGCGCGCGTGCCGGGTGAGCATGTCGGCGATCCTGGTGGCGTTCTCGCTGTGGCGGTCCATCCGCACGGCGAGGGTCTTGGCGCCGCGCAGCACCAGCCAGGAGTCGAAGGGCCCGGCGACCGCGCCCATCGCGTTCTGGTGGTACGCCAGTTCCTCGCCGAGTTCCTGGTCGCCGGTGACCAGGGCGCCGCCGACGACGTCGGAGTGGCCGCCCATGTACTTGGTCAGGGAGTGCACGACGACGTCCGCGCCGAGGGCCAGCGGCTGCTGGAGGTAGGGCGTGGCGAAGGTGTTGTCGACGACGAGCCGGGCACCGGCGCCGCGGGCGATCTGGGCGACGGCGGCGATGTCGGTGATACCGAGGAGCGGGTTGGAGGGGGTCTCCACCCACACGACCTTGGTCTTCGGGGTGAGGGCGGCCCGTACGGCGGCGGGGTCGCTGGTGTCGGCGACCGACCACTCGACGCCCCACCGGGCGACGACCTTCGCGAAGAGCCGGAACGTGCCGCCGTAGGCGTCGTTGGGGATGACCACGTGGTCGCCGGGGCTGAGCAGCGTACGCAACAGGCAGTCCTCGGCCGCCAGTCCGGACGCGAACGCGAGACCGCGGCGACCGCCCTCCAGGGCCGCGAGGTTCTCTTCGAGGGCGGTGCGGGTCGGATTGGCGCTGCGGCTGTACTCGTATCCGCCGCGCAGGCCGCCGACGCCGTCCTGCTTGTAGGTCGAGACCTGGTAGATCGGCGGGACGACCGCGCCGGTGAGGGGATCCGCGGTGTTGCCCGCGTGGATCGCGAGGGTCTCGAAGTGCTGACTGATGTGCCTGTCGCTCATGTGCACCGAGGGTAGTGCGCTCGCGGGTTCGATGACGCCCACCGCCTGTGGGACCGGGTTCGGGGCGGGCCGGGACGGGGTGGGGACGGGCCTGGTTCGCCAATTGTCAGAGCCGTCTGGTTCGCTTGGGGCATGGAGATTCTCTGGGTCCTGATGGCGCTGGTCATGCTGGGCTTCGTGGTGTTGCCGTTCGTGCGGCGCAGGAGTGCCGGTATTCAGCAGGTCGCCCCCGGGGACCCGGACGCCGCGGACCCGGCGAACTACGGCTTCGTCCGGCAGGAGGCGCTGGACATCCGGATGCCCGGCCCCGACCAGGATCTGCTGGACGTCCTGGACGTCGTGCAGCGCACACAGGACTACAGAGCGGCGGCGCAGCTCCTCGCCGGCACGGAGAAGGACGGTGAGCGGCGCTGGCAGCGCGTGCAGGCCTTCGCGGGCGCCGCGTCGCTGGAGCTGCGGCAGCGCCCCGGCGGGGTGAGCGAGACGCCGGGCGGCCAGTGGCTGCGGGTGTGGCGGACGGAGATGCCCAAGGACGCGGGCGGCGCGGCGGTGCACGCGGAGTTCCTGGTGCAGCAGGCGTGGCGGACGTCGACGCCCGGGACGGACGAGTTCCGGATCATCATGGAGGAGGCGAAGGCGGCGTGCGGCGACGCGGCGCTCCTCTCCCCCGGTGACCCCGTCCCGTACATCGTGGAGCTGTCGGTGGCGCGCGGGCTGGCGTACTCCCGGCCGGAGTTCGAGCAGCTCTGGCTGAAGATCCTCGACCGGGCTCCGGAGCACATGGGGGCGCATCTCGCGGCGCTGCACTACTGGTGCGAGAAGTGGCACGGCTCGCGCGCGCTGGCGATGTCGTTCACGGAAGCGGCGGCGGCCCGGGCCCCCGAGGGCTCGCTGCTCGCGGCGATGCCCCTGTTCGCGGTGTTCGAGCATCTCCCCGAGATCAACCTGGTCAGCGGCTTCTACCAGAGCGAAGTGGTGACGAAGTCGATCCACGGCGCGCTGTACGCGGTCCACGCGGCCCGTCCCGACGACCCGATGCTCGCTCACGTACGCCATCTGCTGATCTTCTTCCTGGTGCGCTCCGAGCGCTGGGCGGAGGCCATGAGCCAGCTGGTGCACGTGGACGGCCACGTGGGCGCGCTCCCCTGGACCCTCACCGCCGACCCGGCGTCGGAGTTCGCGGTGTACCGGGCGCTGGCGGTGGCCGGGTACGAGGCGAACGGCGGAAGCCCGGCGACGCTGCTGCGGTGAGCGGGGGAACGGCGCCCTCCCAGGTGGCCGTGACCGCGACGGGCGGAGGCGTCCGGGGACAGGGAAAGGACGGCGCGCGTCCGTCCTGACGCCCTCTGTCCCACCCCGTCCCCGCTGGCATGATCATGCCTTGCCTGCCCGCGTGCCCGTAGGCGATACTCCGCTTCCCCCCACCCGCCGGTCATGACCCCACCGCTCGGCCGCGCGCCCTTCCTACCGTCCCCGTTCCCCGTGGAGGGATCCCGGCCCGATGGGCTCGACCCTGCGCGCGCTGCGCGCTCTCGTACTGCTCGCCGGCTTCTATCTGCTCGGCGTGCTTCTGCTGGCGGCGCTCGCCGGCACCGACTTCCTGCTCTTCGCACACGCCCCGACGGCGGTCGCGGCGAAACTGACGGCCGTCTCCGTACTGCTGGCGATTCCGTTGGCCCGCGGCCTGCTCATGCTGCGGACACCGAAGGGCGAGGAGCCCCCGGGCCTGCCCGTGACCGAGGCCGAGGAGCCCGAACTCTGGCGCATCGTGCGGGAGTTGGCCGAGCAGGTCGGCACCCGCGCCCCGTCCCGTATCGTCCTCACCGGCGATGTCAACGCCGCCGTCAGCGAGGACGCCCGTCTGCTCGGCCTCCTCACCGGACCGCGCCGGCTCTACCTCGGCGTACCCCTCATGCAGGGGCTGACCGAGGCCCAGCTGCGCGCGGTCCTCGCCCATGAGCTCGGCCACTACGCGGGTTCCGACACCCGTCTGGCCGCCCTCACCCTGCGCGGACGCGTCCAACTCGTGCGCACCATAAGGAACTTCGAGGAGCGCGCCGGCAGCACGGAAGCCCGGGAACGGGCCCGGCAGGAGCGGAAGAACGCCAGGGCCGAGGCCAGGGGCAAGGCGGCGCGGACGATCGACACGGCGGGCGCGGGTATCACGTACCGCGCGCTGGCCCGGATCTACACCGCTTACGCCAAGGTGTACCTCCGCGCCACACTCGCCGACTCCCGCCGCCAGGAGTACGCGGCCGACGCCTCCGCCGCCCGGATAGCCGGCCGCGACGCCATCGCGTCCGCACTGCGCGAAATCCCGGTGCTGGACGGCGCGTTCGGCTTCTACGTGCGCTCCTACGCCACCCTCGGCACCGAAGCCGGGCTGCTGCCGCCGCACGGTGAGGTGTTCGGCGGCTTCGGCCGGATGCTGACCGCCCGCCAGCTCGAACTGGCCAGCCTGCGCAGCGAGTTGCCCACGGAGCCGACCTCGCCGTACGACTCTCACCCGGCCGTCGCCGACCGCGTACGCCGGATCGAGCTGCTGCCCGCCGACGGCCGCGCGGACGAGGCCCACGGTGCCGCCATCGCCGTACTGACCGACGAGGTGCGTACGTTCGCCGCGCTGGAGGAGGCCGTACTGACCGACGAGGTACGGCAGTTGCCGCGCACCGCCGACTGGCAGGAACTCCTCGACGGCGCGATGTCCGGCAGCCTCGCCACGCTGAACACCCCGCTGCACCGGGCCCTCGCCCTGTACACGAAGGACCGCCCCTCCCTCCCGGCCCTCCTCACCCTCATCGACGACGGCCAACTGTGGCAGCTGGCACGCAGGTTGCCGCTGTCGGACGAGGCGGTCGCGGCGAAGGGACGGGCGTTCCGCGAGTTCGTCCGCCCGACCCTGCACAACTCGTTGCACAGCATGGTGATGGCGGAGTTCAGCGCGCGGTCGCGGATGCGCTGGGAGTTCTCCTGGGAGCAGCCGGCGAAGGCACGTCTGCTGCCGACGCCGGGCGCCACACCGGACGCCGGCGCCCCGGGGCTGGAGGCCGCGATCGCCGGCGCCGTGGACACGGCCCTCGCCGATCCCCCGGACACCGCCCCGCTGCGCGCCCTGCTTCCCCCCGCTCCCCGCGACCCCGCGACCCGAGAAACGGACGCTCCCCGATGACCGTACTGCTGTGGATCCTGGGCATCCTGGCCGTGCCCACCGTGATCGTCGTGCTCTGGCTGGGCGGGGTGTTCGTCAAGGAGTTCGTCGCCCAGGCGTCGCGAAAGGGCGGCGGTGAGGACGGTGACGGTGGCGCGGAGGCCGCCGCGCGGCTCGGCCTCCTGCCCGCCGAGCGGCAGAACACGAAGACGGCGGGACCGCTGCCGGCCGGCTGGGAGGCGGCACTCGACGCGGTACGGGGCGGTGGTGACGCCGGCTGGAGGGCCGCAGCCGAACTGCTGCGCGGTATCGGCCGGGACTGGGACCGCCGTTCCCTGGCCACCTATCTGTTGGCGGACATCGCCGCCGAGGACGACACTTGGCTGCTCGCCTGGGAGGCCGACGGGCCGGCCGGATCCGACGACCCTGACGCAGCCCTGGTCCGTGCCCGCAGCACGGTGATCCTCGCCTGGAACATCCGGGGCGCCAAGCTGGCCAGCAGGACGACGGGCGAGCAGTTCGCGGGCTTCCACCGGATGCTGCAGCGCTCCCGCGAGGAGATAGCGAGGGCCGCGGCACTCGGCCCGGACGACCCGACCCCGTACGTCACGGAGATCTGGACCGCGCTCGGCCTCGGCTACCCGCACTCCGAGATGGACAGGCTCTGGTCGCAGCTCACCGCCCGCGACCCGCACCACTACGAGGCGCACTTCTCGGCGCTGCAGTACTGGTGCAAGAAGTGGCGCGGCTCGAAGCAGCTCGCGACCGAGTTCGCGGAGCGCGCGGCGGCAGCCGCACCACTGGGCAGCCTGTTGACGGTGCTCCCGCTGATCGCCCACTTCGAGCACGACGACTCGGACGACAGCGCCGCCGACCGTACGCCCGAGATGATCGCCCGGGTGAACGCCGGCCTCGCCGACGCGGCGGCGGCCGACCCGACCCACCCGCGCCTGCCGGAACTGCGCCACCTCCTGGCGTACTACCTCTCCCTCCAGGACCGCGACGAGGCCGCGATCGAGCAGTTCAGGCTGGTCGACGGGTATGTGGAAGCCCTGCCGTGGCGCTACCACGGCACGGGAATGGCGGCCCGCTACTGCCGTATCCGGAACCTGTCGGCGCGAGCGGTCGTGTCGGCGGAGACGGAGCAGGAGCAGGAGCAGGAGTAGGGGGAGTAGGAGGAGAGGGGGTCGAGAGCGGCCCTCTCTCGGTCAGCCCTCTCGCCGTCAGCCCTCCGTGCGGGCGGGCAGCCGCCATCCCGGGCGGGGGAAGTGGCAGGTGTAGCCGTTCGGGTAGTGCTGCAGGTAGTCCTGGTGCTCGGGCTCGGCCTGCCAGAAGGGGCCGACCGGCTCCACCTCGGTGACGACCTTGCCGGGCCAGAGGCCGGAGGCGTCCACGTCGGCGATCGTGTCCTCGGCGATCCGCTTCTGCTCGTCGTCCACGTAGTAGATCGCCGAGCGGTAGCTGAGGCCGATGTCGTTGCCCTGGCGGTTTTTGGTGCTCGGGTCGTGGATCTGGAAGAAAAGCTCCAGGATCGCGCGGAAATCGGTCGCCTCGGGGTCGAAGAGGATCTCGATGGCCTCCGCGTGCGTGCCGTGGTTGCGGTACGTGGCGTTCGGCACGTCACCGCCGGTGTAGCCGACCCGGGTCGCCGTCACGCCCGGATGGCGGCGGATCAACTCCTCCATCCCCCAGAAGCATCCGCCCGCCAGCACGGCCCTCTGCGTCTGCGCAGCCATTGCAGCCCTCCCATATCTGTCAGCTCGGTCGCTGGGCTGCTCGGCTGCTCGCACATCACCGGCATCCCTTGCCCGCTTGACTCAACGTACGAGGGTTCCAGGCAATTCCGTGCCCGGCCAACCGGCCGGACGGTCGTCGGCCGGCGACCACGGCGAGGAGTGCGCCGACCCGCCGGCTTGGCAGCGCTGGAGTCATCCCCGGCCGGCGGTCGCAGGCTGCTGCTCGCCGCCAGGGGGCTCGAACCCGGCCAGCATCTCCTCCAGCGCCGCCTGATCCGGCCCCACGAACGCCGACTCCCCGGGTGCCGAGCCCAGCGTGTCGATCATCTGCCCGGTCATTCCCCGGGCCGGCGGCAGATGCGTGGACAGGACGAGCTCCGGTTCCCAGTCCCGCAGCAGCTGGAAGGTGGCGAGGAACTTCCGGACATCCACGTTGTGCACCCATGGGCTGTCGACCGTGGCCCACAGCAACTGCGCGGCCCGCAGGTCCTCCACGCCGACCGCGCCCACGTCCTCCGCGTTTGCCAGTTCGGCACTGGGCATCGGCCCGCCGAAGCAGTCGGAGCTGAAACAGACCCCCGACCGGTCGTCGAAAAGTCCGACCGTGGCCGGGTTGTCGAAAAGCGGCGGCCTGAACCCCGTGAGGGTACGGTCGCCGACGTCCAGGGTCTGGCCCGGGTTGAGCAGATACAGACGGTCGAGCGGCAGCGGTCGCTCACAGGACATGAGCCCGGCGGACAGGAAGGTCGTCACGACACGTGCTTCGGGCGCCGCTTCCAGCAGATCGAAGATCCCACCTGTGTGATCACGGTCCGGGTGCGTCAGCCAGATCCAGCGCACGTCAGCGGGGTCGAGCACGGAGGCGACCGCCTCCAGGAAGTTGCGGTCGGGCAGCCCGAGCCCGCTGTCGATGACGACGGGCTGCGAAGCGTGCACGACAAATGCGTTCACCGGGAGGTGCCCGATTCCCGGCACTTCGAGGCTGTCGTTCAGGACGCTGATGTCCGGGCGAATCCTGTGAACGGGCATGTCACATCTCCACGCCCCCCAGGGTCGTGATCGCCGCGCGGCCTGCCCTTCCATCGTCGGCCCATCCGCCGGGCACCGCATCCCGACGGGGACACCGGGCAGGCGCCGCAGCCCGACAGGGAGGGTGTCTGCGGATTCCCGCAGCTCGACGGAGGCCACAGTCCCGGGTGCCGGACGGTACCGGTACCGGGACCGTGGCCTTACGCCGCTTCTGCCCTCTAAATCAGGGCAGTTGACGATCCGCGACTACTTGACCGGCTTGTAGAACGTGTACGTCGCGGAGTACGGGACGCTCACCTGGTCGGTACCGGTGCAGGCGGCGGCAGGGGCGACGCCGCCGTGGGTGTTGAGGCGCTGGATGTAGGAGACATCGGCGAAGGTACCGGTGCCGCGCGTGGTGGTGGACTTGAGGAGGAGCTCCGGAATGGTGCCCGTCTTGGGGGAGTTGGCGACGGCGGCGGCGTTGACCGCGCTGCCGTCCACCGTGGACACCCAGACCGGGCCACGGGAGTGGAGGGCGACGGGGCGGTGGGAACGGTCGCTCCTCGCCCACAGCGTGGCGGCGGGCTCCAGCAGCTTCCAGGCGCCGTCGGTGCACGTGTAGGTCTGGACGCCTTCGGCGGAGAAGACACCGGTGAGTCTGTTGCCGTCGGGGACCTTCAGTGCGGCGGGGGCGTCGACGCCGTGACGGGCGGGCTGCGAGACGGCGGCCTGGCCGACGGTCGCGCTCGCGAGCGTACCTGCGGCTACGGCGGCGAAAGCTGTGGTGGTGAGGATGAGTCGCTTGGCGAGTTTCATCGGGCTTGTCTCCAGAACGTTTCTGAACGCTGAACCATGAACTGAGAATCAGGAACGGTGAACGGTGAACTCTGAACGCTGAATCAGGACGCGGGTGCGGCACGGATGTCACGCGTCCCCCGTGCCGGAACTGTGAGCTCCGTCGATCTCCCGGGCACGGTAATGGCTCCCGCGCCCTCGGCCTCGCCCTGAGCCGTGAGGATCAGCGACAAGAACGTGAACAAGTCGTGTGCACCGCAGGCGAGTTGAGCGTGATGACCACGAGGCGCCCGGTGGGCCGGGGCTGCCCGGCGGAGATCATCACGTCTCACGAGGAGGGAAGTATCGCCGTACGGCTCCCAGCTGGACGAGGACCTACGGGGCACCCGCACGGGCACGCCGTCGCGCACTCGGGGCCTGCGTCTGACCGACGGACGTCGGCCCCGAAAGGGGAATCATCTGCCCCCGGAGCCGGTTCACGAGGCATGGCTGTCATCCACAACACGACCATGTCCCCCGGCAAGCTGGAGCTGCTAGCGGCCTGGCTGCCCACCCGGCCCTGGTATGTCTCCTCGGGTCGGGAGCCGGAGTTGAGCAAGGCCGGGGGTTTTCGGCTCGATGACCCGGAGGGGGAGGTGGGGATCGAGTTCATGGTGGCCACGGATGCCTCCGGCGGCACCCCGGTCTCCTACCACGTGCCGCTCAGCTACCGGGGCGCGCCGCTGGGCGGAGCCGACCAGGCACTCGTGGGGACGTCGGAGCACGGGGTGCTGGGCAAGCGGTGGATCTACGACGGGGTCCATGACCCGGTGCTCGTGGCCCAGTTGCTCGCGCTGCTCCAGGGCCGCGCCGAAGCACAGGCCCAGAGCGTGAGCGGCGCTCCCGACCCCTCGGTCGCCGGTCACTTCACGGGGGCGGGCTTCTCCGGCGAGGTCGTGTCCCTCACCGTCACCGACGGTCAGGACGGCACCGCCGTCGTGGTCGAAGCCGGGGCGGACAGTGGGCCGGCGAGTGCTCTGACCCTTCAGGTGACGCGGGTCCTCCCGGCGCCGGAAGAGCCCGCCGAGGGTCTCGACCCGACCGGAGCCCGGGGACAGATCACCGCGGGCTGGCGTCTGCCGGACGGCAGCGAGGGCCGCACCCCGTTCGTGCTCGTCGGCGACAGCCCGCGCTGAAAAGACCGCACGGCGTACGGCGAGAGCGGCTTTCACCGGCGGACGCAAATCCTCCGTCCTACGATCGCTCACATGCTGCTTCGAAGAACGTTACGGATGATCATCGTCATCGCTGTGGCCCTCGCAGCGGCGGTGCAGGGAGGTGCCGCGAACGCGGCACCCGCCCAGGAGAACCAACCACCGTCACCTGAACGGCAGTTGCTCTACTACAACCACGCCTACGGGGTGTTCGACCGGGAGACCGCCGACGCCGTCGAACACTCCGCCTACCTCCGGGAGTTCGCCAACTTCCAGGTCCGCACCACGACCGGCGCCGGCGGCGAGACCTGGACCGGCCGGTATCTGATGGGCCGCGAGACCTACCTCGAACTGTTCGGCGTCGGCGACGTACCCGGCCAGGACGGCACCCTCGGCTCCGCCGGCACCGGCCTGTCGACCGAGCGCGACGGCGATCAGGCCACCGTGATCGAGCGGTTGCGGGAGCAGGGGGTCACCGACCCGGTCCTGTTCCAGCAGACGCGGGACTTCGGCGACGGCGTCCCGGTGCCGTGGTTCGACGCGGTCCTCACCACCGTCGAGTACGACGCCTACGGTGCCTGGGCGATGGAGTACACGCCCGAGTACTTCGCCGACCCGCGCAGCAACACCGAGCCGGCCGCCTTCCCCGGTGACGTCGGCCGGGAACGCTATCTGTCCGACCTCTACCGCGACCACCTGATGCGGAACATCACCTCGGTCCGCCTCGCGGTCACCGCCCGCGACCTGGCATCCACCGTGCCGCTGCTGCGGGCCGGCGGCTTCGCCGTCAGGTCGGTGGCGAACGGCGGCATCGTCGCGAAGGGCGGCGGCACAACGATCCGCTACGACGTCGTCACGCGGGAACACGCGGGGATGCGGCGCGTCGAGATGTCCCTCAACCACCCGGTGTCCTACCGCCACAGGGAACAGCTCGGCCACTCGACCCTCACCGTCGGCCCGGGCGCCCACGCCGTGTGGACGTTCGCCGACACCAGCGGAACCGGCTGACCGAGGGGACGGGGACTGTCCCTCTTCCCTGACACCGACAGCGCCGAGGGCCCCGGCGTCAACCACCGCCGGGGCCCTCGACCGACATCACATGAACGTCAGGACGCGCTCAGGACGCGCAGGACGTCAGATCGTCGCCGTGTCGATCACGAAGCGGTAGCGGACGTCGCTCGCGAGAACACGCTCGTACGCCTCGTTGATCTGCGAGGCGCTGATCAGCTCGATCTCCGAGCCCAGGTTGTGCTCGGCGCAGAAGTCCAGCATCTCCTGGGTCTCCTGGATGCCGCCGATGCCGGAGCCGGCGAGGGTCTTGCGGCCGGCGATCACCGAGAAGAGGTTCAGCGCGACGGGCTCCTCCGGGGCGCCCACGTTCACGAACGCGCCGTCCGTCTTGAGGAGGGCCAGGTAGGCGTCCAGGTTCAGCGGGGCCGAGACCGTCGACAGGATGATGTCGAAGGTGCCGCGCAGCTCCTTGAAGGTGGCCTCGTCGCTGGTCGCGTAGTAGTGCGCGGCGCCCAGCTTCAGGCCGTCCTCCTTCTTGCGCAGGGACTGCGAGAGGACCGTGACCTCGGCGCCGAGCGCGTGCGCGATCTTGACGCCCATGTGGCCGAGGCCGCCCATGCCGAGGATCGCGACCTTCTTGCCGGGGCCGGCGTTCCAGTGCTTCAGCGGGGAGTACGTGGTGATGCCGGCGCAGAGCAGCGGCGCGGCCACGTCGAGGGAGAGGCCGTCGGGGATGCGGACGGTGAAGCTCTCGTCGACGACGATCTTCTCGGAGTAGCCGCCGTACGTCGGCTCGCCCTTCTTGTCGAGGGCGTTGTACGTGCCGACGCTGCCACCGGTGCAGTACTGCTCCAGGCCGGCCTTGCAGTTCTCGCACTCGCGGCACGAGTCGACCAGACAGCCGACGCCCACGTGGTCACCGACCGCGAACTTGGTGACACCGGAACCGACCGCCTCGACGACACCGGCGATCTCGTGGCCGGGCACCATCGGGAAGATGGCCTCGCCCCAGCCCTCGCGGGCCTGGTGGATGTCGGAATGGCAGATTCCGGCGAACTTGATGTCGATCAGGACATCGAACTCGCCGACCTCCCGACGCTCGATGGTGGTGCGCTCCAGGGGAGCCTTGGAGGACGGGGCGGCGTATGCGGCGACAGTGGTCATGCCGGGGGTTCTCCTAGGGGGATTGCGTGCCCGGTCGCCTTCTGACCGCGCACGACGACCAGTCTGCCGAACGTTCCCCCGTTCACCCAGCCCACGCCTTTGCGTACGTCCAGCGGTCGTACCACTGGCGGGGTCAGGCTCGTGTTCGTACGACCGGCGATACTGGACCGTATGGACGAACAGCTCGAATCCGCGCATCCGGCGAACGCCTCCGGTAGCACCGGTACAGGTGGGGCTCTGGACCGGCGTGCCGAGCTCAGTGAGTTCCTGCGCACCCGGCGGGCCCGGCTCAAGCCCGAGGACGTGGGGCTGCCTGACTTCGGACGGCACCGCCGGGTGCCGGGGCTGCGCCGCGAGGAGCTGGCCCAGCTGGCCGGGGTGTCGGTGGCCTACTACACCCGTCTCGAACAGGGCAACGGGCTGAACGTCTCCGCGGAGGTCCTCGACGCCATCGCCCGCGCCCTGCGGCTGACGGGCGCCGAACACGCCCACCTCACCCACCTCGCCAAGCCGAAGCAGCACAAGAAGAAGCCGTCGGTGCGGGCGCAGGTCGTACGCGGGACGCTGCTGCAGCTGCTCGACACGATGGAGGGCGTACCGGCGTACGTCGCCGGGCGACGTTCGGACATCCTGGCGTGGAACGCGATGGCGGCGTCCCTCTTCGGGGACTGGGCCGAGCTGCAGCCGCAGGACCGGAACTGGGCGCGGATGGTGTTCCTGCGGCCCGAGTACCACGAGCTGTTCCTGGACTGGGAGCAGAAGGCGATCGACATCGTCTCCTATCTGCGGATGGACGCCGGCTGCTATCCGGAGGACCCCCGGCTGGCCGCGCTGGTGGGTGAGCTGTCGGTGAAGAGCGAGGAGTTCCGGCGGCTGTGGGCGACCCACGACGTCAAGGAGAAGAGCCACGGGGTGAAGCGGTTCCGGCATCCCCTGGTGGGTGAACTGACCCTGAACTACGAGTCGTTGAGGCTTCCGGACGACAGCGACCAGACACTGATCGTCTACCACGCGGAACCGGGGTCGCCCTCGGCGGAGGGCTTGCGCCTGCTGGCCAGCTGGGGCCGGGACGCGACACGGGCGGGTACGGCTTCCTGAACTGCCCTCCTCCCCGCGACCGATGCTCCCCGACTGACGCCCCCCGACTCCGCGCACGCGAACGGCCCGCCGGAGGAATCCCCCCGACGGGCCGTGGCGTCAACACGTCACCGGCGGCTCACTTGCCGTAGTACGCGTTGTAGATCGAGATCGTCGACTTGTTGTCCTTCTTGTCACTGATCTTGGCGTGGAAGGAGATCGCCGCCCCCTTCGCCGGGTTCACGACGGTGACCTTGCCGTTCTTCACCGTCAGCTTCTTCCAGGTCTTGCCGTAGTCGTACGAGGCGTACACCGACAGCGTCTTCAGGTTGCTGCCGCGTGCCGCGCCCTCGACGACGACCGGGAACGTGACCTTCGTACCGGCCGCGACCTTGTTGTCCAGGCCGACCGGCGCGTTGAAACGCACCGAGGACACCGGGAGCTTGGCCCCGTCCACCCCGGGCTTCTTCGAGCGGAACGTCCAGCTCGCGTCGATCCGCGTGGACGCCTGGGCGATCTTGACGCTGCGCTTGACGGACGTCGTCAGCTTGTACGCGGCGTCGCCCGCCGGCACCGTGAACGCCTTACCGCCGAACATCGGGTCGTCGTTCGTGCCGACCTTCTGGCCGTTGCGGTAGAGCGTGGTCGCCACCGACGTGAAGTCGGACGAGCCGGGGTGGCCCGCGCCGTCGGAGAACAGCGGCACCAGACCGTAGATGGAGTTGCCGTCACGGTAGACGCCGTAGTCCGGGAGCAGCCGGGGCCCGAAGACGGCGGTGTTCCAGGTGCGCGCGTACGTGCCGCCACCCTTCAGCGTCTGCGGGATGCCGAGCGTGTAGAAGGCCTCGGGGATCGAGAAGCCGTCCGCGTCCTTGCCGTTGAACTGGGTGAAGTCGAACATCCACTGGACCTTCTCGCCCGTGGACACGTACTGGGTACGGGTGCCCGGCAGCGCCTGCTCGACGAGTGTGCCGAAGGCGAAGTCCTCGGGCAGGAGAGCGAGTGCGCTGAGCGCGCCGGTCCTGTTGGGGGCTCCGCCGCCGAGCCGGTTCGACACCGTGGCGAAGTCGCTCGCCTTGAAGTGGCGGACCTTCTCGCCGGTGATCTTCTTGACCTTGGCGGTGGTGATCGCGTCGTACTCCGCGCCCGCGCCCTTGCTGAACTGGCCGAACCAGGTCTGCGAGAGGCCGGTGACCTCCGCGCCGAGGTGGGCCATCCGCACGTTCGCGAAGGAGTCGAGGGACACTCCGATGCCGATGCCCGGCGTGTCGTACATGTAGTTGACCATCACGCTCAGCGGCTTGGCTCCGGCGTCCGGCACCGTGATGTCCGCCCCCTTGGTGGTACGGGCGTCGATCGTCACCGAGGTGTTCTTGGTGACCGCCAGCTTCGGCTGGACCACCCAGTCGAGGCCCTCACCGCCCAGGTCGGGCTTGGTGAAGTCCTTCGCGATCCACCCGTCCAGCAGGTAGGTGCCCTTGGGCAGCCGCATGGTCGTGATGCCGGTGGTGGCCGTCGGCACCTGGTAGTAGCGGTCCAGGGCCAGACCCGCGTAGCCGAGGACGACCGTGTTGTACTCGCCTGTCGGCCGACCGGCCTTGTCGATGTGCTTGATCGTGACGTCGTACGACTCGACCTCACGGTTGACCGCCGCCGCCGTACGGACGCTCTGGGCGCCGGCCGTCGCCGTCACGTACGAGGAGTACGCGCCGTCGAGGGTGCCGCCGAGCTTGGTGTTGACGGTGTAGCCGACCGCGGCCTTGCCGCCCGCCGGGACCTTCAGGGTCGTCGCGGCCAGCTTGAAGAAGCCGGCCGGAGCGGCCTGGCCCTTCGGGTTGGTCGCCGTCGCCGCCAGCTTCAGCGTGACGTCGGCCGTGCCGAGGTTGCGGTACGTCAGCTGCTTGGTGACCGGGGTGTCGTCGGTGTGCGGCCACGCCTGCGTGCCGAAGCTCACCGACACGGGGTCGGCGATCACGGTCTGCTTGATGGCCTGGTCGACCTGGATCCGGCCCGAACCCTGCTGGAACGGCGTGTACTTGCCGCCCTTCGCGGACCCGGTGAGCGCGCCCTTGATCTCGGCGTACGTCCAGGTCGGGTGCTCCTGCTTGAGGATCGCCGCCGCGCCCGCCACATGCGGCGTCGCCATCGACGTACCCGAGATGGTGAGGTAGCCGGCCGGCTTCTCGCCGACCTCCTGCTCGATGACGCTGCCCTTGGCGGAGGCGGCGGTGATGTCCACGCCGGGCGCGGTCACGTCCGGTTTGATGGCGCCGTCGCCGACGCGCGGGCCGGTGCTGGAGAAGTCGGCCAGCAGGTCCTTGTCGTCGACCGCTCCGACGGTGAGCGCCGCGTCGGCGCTGCCCGGCGAACCGACCGTCTCCGGACCGGAGTTGCCCGCCGCGATCGCGAAGAGGATGCCCTTCTCGGCGGACAGCTTGTTGACCATCGCCTCCAGCGGGTCCACCTCGGGGGTGTCCTGGCCGCCGAGGCTGAGGTTGACGACCTGGGCGCCCTGCTCGGCCGCCCACTCCATGCCGGCGAGGATGCCCGAGTCGTCACCGGAACCGGTGTCGTCCAGAACCTTGCCGTTGAGGATCTTGGCGCCGGGTGCGACGCCCTTGTACTTGCCGCCCGACTTGGCCCCGGTGCCGGCCGCGATGGACGCGACATGCGTGCCGTGACCGAACTTGTCGGTGGCGCTCGTGGCCGTGGAGAAGTTCTTGGCCGCGATCACCTGGTCCTTGAGGTCCGGGTGGGTGGCGTCGACACCGGTGTCCAGGACGGCGATCTTGACGCCCTTGCCGTCGTAGCCGGCCGCCCACGCCTTCGGCGCGCCGATCTGCGGGACGGACTTGTCGAGGCTGGCCCTACGGGTGCCGTCGAGCCAGATGTGCGCGATCCCGGCGGCGGTCCTGTCCCCGTTGGTCACCGCGTCCCAGAGTTCGGGAGTGTCCTTCTGCGGTGTCTGCACGGCGTCCGCGTTCAGGGACTTCAGTGTCTGACGGAGGGTGCCCGCCTCGCGGACGTCGGCCTTGGTGGCGGTCGCCGCCCCCGTGTAGCCGACGATGACCTTCAGTCCCTTCTGCTGGGACTTCCGGGTCGCCGCCTTGTTCAACTCTGTGATGTCGAACAGGCGTTGGTCGAGCTTGCCGCTCGACACAAGCCGGGCGGCGTCGGCCGGTACGACGAGCGTGTGCCCGTCGATCTTGCGGATCTGTACGGGTATCTTGTCGCGGCCCGCCGCCCGCTCCAGGCCGACGACACGGCCCTTGGCGTCGACGGCGACCCGGTCGCCGGTGATGAGTGTGATGCGGTGCGTCGGCCTGAGCTTCTGGGCAGCGCTGGTCACGCGCTGCTGCTCACCCTTCGCGTCGGCCTTCGCGGAAGCCGGGCTGGTCATGCCCGCCGCGAGAGCAACTGCGGCTGCCGTGGCGACGGTTGCCACGCATGCCCTTTTCACTTGTGTGCGCAAGTCTCCCCCAGGAGCGCTGGCTGAGTACCGGGCAGTTCCCCGTTCACCCGGCAAGGGGGGAGTCCCGTACGCATGAGCGCACACCCCCCCGACCGGAATTATGCCGAGGGGTGATCAGCCGCTCAATAGACTGGACGATTGCGCGTTGGCTGTTACGAGTCAGTTACGAAACCTTGCGCGCTTTACCTGCCGGCGTTCTCCTTCACGGTGATCTTTCCCTTGCGGATGGTCGCCACCCTCGGGGCTTTCTTCGCGATCGCCGAATCGTGCGTGACCATGATGAAAGTGAGCCCGAGCTCCTTCCACATGGTTTCGAGTACGTCCATGATCTCGTCGCGCATCGACTCGTCGAGGTTGCCGGTGGGCTCGTCGGCGAGTAGCACCTTCGGCTGCTTGACCAGCGCACGAGCGATGGCGACACGCTGCTGCTGACCGCCGGACATCTCCCCCGGCAGATGCCCGAGCCGCTCCCCGAGCCCCACCGACCTGAGCGCCTCGGCGGCCCGGTCGCGCCGTTCCCCGCCCTTCACGCCCAGCGGCACGAGAGCGGTCTCGACGTTTTCCTGGGCGGACAGCGTCGGAATGAGATTGAAACTCTGGAAGACGAAGCCGATGTTCTCGCTGCGGACTTTGGTGAGGCGACTCTCGGACAGTTTGGCGAGATCTGTTCCATCGAGATCGATAATTCCCTCGGTGGGCCGGTCGAGCCCGCCGAGCATTTGCAGCAGCGTCGACTTACCGCCGCCGGTGGGGCCCTGGATGACGAGACGGTCGCCGTCGGCGATGGTCAGGTCGATGCCGGCGAGGGCGTCGACGGTCTCTTTGCCTCGGGTGTAGCGCTTGACCACACCTTTGAGTTCGTACATGTAAGTGGCTCCTGGGTGGGGTTGGGGGTGCGAGCTGTCATTCGTCGGCTGCGGGCCGGTGGGGGCTGGTCGCGCTCACGCGGCGGAGTCGCATATGAATGCAGCCCCGCGCCGCTAAAAGATCCAGCCCCGCCCGTCACAGGCGAGCCCCGGGCTACTCGACTCGCCTCAGTGCGTCCGCCGGGCGCAGCCGGGAGGCGCGCCAGCCGCCGAAGGCTCCGGCGATCAGGCCGCCGGTGACCGCGAGGCCGACCGCGAGGGCGATGGTGGAGAGCGCGACGGGCGCGGTGAGCGCGACCGTCAGGGCCTTGGACGCGGCCTGCCGGCCGAAGCCGCCGCCGGGGAAGCCGCCTCCGCCGCCGGGACCGCCGTTGCCGCCCGAACTGCCCACCTCCGCCTGGAGTTCCGGGCTGATCGCGGTGACGACATAGGCACCGGCGAGGCCGAGCGCGATACCGAGGGCGCCGCCCACCAGCCCGTTGACGACGGCCTCGCCGACGACCTGCCGGGTGACCCGGCCCGACTTCCAGCCGAGCGCCTTCAGCGTGCCGAACTCGCGCACCCGCCGGGAGACGGCCGAGGAGGTGAGCAGGCCCGCCACCAGGAAGGCGGCGACGAGCACCGCGATGGACAGCCACTTGCCGACGTTGGAGGCCAGGTCGGAGGCGGTGGACAGCGACCCGGAGACGGTGCTGGCGAGATCGGCGGACGTCGTGACCGTCGTACCCGAGATGTTCTTCTGGATCGTCGACTTGACCGCGCTGATCTGCTGGGAGTCGGTCGCCTGGACGTAGATCGTGGTGACCTTGTCCTTGGAGTCGCTGAGGGTCTGGGCCTGCTGCAGCGGGATATAGAGGTTGGCGGCCGAGTCGCCGCTCTCGGGGGTCGCGATGCCGATGGCCTTGAACTTGACGCTCTTGATGGTGACCGTGCTGCCGACCTTGAGCTTCTTCTCCTTGGCGTAGGCGGCGTCGACGACCACGACCTTGGCGTTCGTCTCGGCGGTCGTGAACGTACGGCCGCTGGTGATCTTCGAGGAGGTCAGCGGGCCGAGGGCCGGCTTGGTGACGTCGGTGCCGTACACCGAGTAGTTGTTGACGTCGAAGTTGGCGCCGCCGCCCTCGACACGCCCTTGCGGAGCGCCTGTTGAGCCGCCACCGCGGTTTCCGCCGCCCTGCTGGTCGCCGGTACCGCCGTTGCTCTGCTGGTCCTGTCGGAACTCGCCCTGCCGGAACTGACCACTGACCTTGATGACCTGGAGGCTGAGTCCGCCGACGGCGTCCGAGACGCCCTTCTGCGTATCGACCTTGGTGACCGTGGACGCGGCCAGGGTCTGGAAGCCCTGGACCAGCACCCGGTCGCTGCTCTGCTCGGCGGTGGAGTCGCCGCCGTCGGGCCGCGCGTCGAACTGGAAGCGCCGGCGCTGGGTGTCGGCGGTGCCCGTCTGGGCCGCGGCGGCCTTGGTGACGGTCATGTCGGTGCCGAGTCCGTACAGCGACTGAAGGACCTTGTCCTGCGCCTTCGACATGCCCGCGGACACCGAGGTGACCACGATGACCAGGGCGATGCCGAGCGCGAGCCCGGAGGCGACGACGAGTGCCGCTTTTCGGCGGCGGCGCAGTTCGCGCCTCAGGTAGGTGAAGAACATGGCCGCAAGCTAGGTACACCGCGTGATGACGCGATAAGTCCCGCATAAGAGAAGCATGAGAAGGCTGTGATCGGCCTCGGAAAACGGCCTCAGGAGCCTGAGAGGCCCGGAAAACCCGGGAAACGCCGAGGGCGGTCGCTCGTCACGAGCAACCGCCCTCAGGAGTCAGGGAGTCAGAGCCAGTCGGTCGGGGACAGTGGAGACCAGCCGGACGTACCGACGGATCAGACCTCCGACCCGGCCTTCCAGTCCGCCCAGCTCAGGTTCCAGCCGTTGAGTCCGTTGGCCGGGTCGACGGTCTTGTCGCCGGTGTTCCGGACGTCGACGACGTCACCGATGATCGAGTGCTCGTAGAACCAGTAGCCCGCGGAGTTCTTGTCGTTGGCGCCCTTGGTGTCGTCCAGGCCGACGCAGCCGTGGCTGACGTTGGCGCTGCCGAAGGTGTCCGAGGAACTCCAGTAGTTGCCGTGCACGAAGGTGCCGGACGTGGTCAGCCGGATGGCGTGCGGTACGTCCTTGATGTCGTACTCGCCCTTGCCGTCGTCGTCGGTGAAGCCCACGGTCGCGCCGTTCATGCGCGTCTCCTTGAACTTCTCCGACATGACCATCTTGCCTTCGTACGTCTTGTTGTCGGGCGAACCGGCGGAGATCGGGATGGTCTTGATGACCGTGCCGTTGTGGGTGATCTTCATCGTCTTCGTCTTGGCGTCGACGATGGAGACCTGGTTACGGCCGATCTTGAAGGTGACCGTCTTCTGCTGGACGCCGTAGACGTCCTTCGCGCCCTCCACTCCGTCGAGCGCCAGCTTCAGCGTGACGGTGGAGTTCTCCTGCCAGTAGTCGTCGGGCCGGCAGTCCATGCGGGTGTCGTTGAACCAGTGGCAGACGACCTCCTGCCCGCTGGTCGAGGAGACCGTGACGGCCTTCTGCACGGCCGCCTTCTCGGTGATCGCCTTGTCGAAGTTGATCGACACGGGCATACCCACACCGACGGTCGAGCCGTCCTCGGGGGTGAAGTAGCCGACGAAGCTGTTCGCGGCGGCGACCGTGGTGAACGAGGCGTTCTCGTGCGCGGCGCGGCCCTTGGCGTCCGTCGCCTCCGCCGTCACCTTGTAGGTGGTGGCGCGCTCCAGCTGGGCGCTCGGCTTCCAGCTGGTCTTGTCGGCCGATATCTCGCCGGCGACCGCCTTGCCGTCCGCCGTCGTCATCTCCACGGACGTGAGGGTGCCCTTTGCCACCGCCACCTGGGCCGCGTTGTTGATGGAGGCGTTGTTTGAACCGTCCCCGGGTGTGATCTTGATCTGGGCCTCGGAGGTCTTCTCGGCCGCCGCCTCGTCGGCCTTGGCCTGCGAGGTGTCGGTACCGCTGTCGCCCTTGGAGGCACTGTCGCTGTCGCCCCCGCTGCACGCAGAGAGCACCAGCACACCACCGAGCAGGGCGGACGCGGCCGTCAGACCCTTGCGCCGCCTACTGTCCCTCATCACACGCTTCTCCATCGTTGCCGTATCCCAAAACCACGAGTCCCCGTACGGAACCTGGAACCTGCAAGTCCCCTTGACAATCTTCAACGCTACGACCGGTTCGCCCCGTTCCACATTCGCTCAGCGTGTGGGGCACACCACGTCGTCCGGGTCACAGGGGGCTGTCCGCCCGTCCCGCACTCCACCGGGTCGCGTGATGCCACTGCCGGTCACTGCTTCTCCTGAGACGACGAAACCCCGGTCGGCGGTTGCCGACCGGGGTCACGAATTTCCCCAGCCGGGTCAGCCGTCGACCCGTTCCCCGACCACTTCGTCGCCGTCCGCCTCATCATCCTCGTCGAGATCCCAATCCGGCGAATCCGGGTCGTAGTCGATCTCCTCGCTGCTCCAGGACGCCTGTGCCAGTTCGGTTCCCGGCACCTCACCGACCAGGTCGAACGGGTCCACGAGGTACGCGAGCGCCTCCGCGGTGTCTTCCGTCACAGTGTCCTCGGCGTGCACCCGCTCGTCGGCCGGCATCTCGGTGTCAGCGGCGATCCGCTGCAGCGCGGCCTTCGTCAGGGCGTCCACGTCGTCGACCTCGACGACCAGTTCCACCCGAAGCCGTACAAAACGTGATGTCTCTGATGTGCTCATGGTCGAAGAGCGTACGGCTCACAGCTCCCGCAACTTTCCCACGACCCACGCCTTTCATTAGCATCGGGGTCACGGCCAATTCGCCAGCGCCACAAGGGGATCGATATTCCGTGTCAGCCGCACGTCGATCGTTGTTGACCGCCACCGCCGCGGGGACCCTTCTGGGTGCCCTGTGGTTCGTCCCGTCCGCCAACGCGACGGCCGAGAAGTCGGTGGAGCAGCGACACAGAGCGGACACGTCCCTGTCCACGATGTCGGAGCACACCCGGCAGATCTCCATGACGAGCACCACCGGAAGCGCGAGTACGAGCACGAGTACGCGGGCGAGCGCCGACACGAGTACGACCGCCACCACCACCTCGGCCACCACGACCTCGGACTCGGCCGCCGACGGCACCCGCCTCGCCGACACCGGCAGCTTCGACACCACCCCGTACGTCGTCGGCGGCACGCTCAGCCTCGCGCTGGGCGCCGCGTTCGTGACGTACTCGCTGCGCCGGGAGCGCCTGGGCTTCTGAGCGGGACCCCGAGACGACACAGGAACGCCTCGGGGCACCAGGAGCGACGGCTGCCCCTGCCGGTGGCTACTGGAGCGGGCCGGTCACCGGCTCCACCGCGGCGACCAGGTGGCCGCCCCGCACGAACACGTCCGCCGCGGCGAGGTCGGGCGCCAGGAAGCGGTCCGGCCCGGGTCCCTCGACCCCCGCCGCCCGTACGGCGTCGATGACGGCCCGGGACGCGGGTGCGGGCGTCAGTCCCTCCCGCAGTTCGATGGCGCGCGTGGCCGCGTACAGCTCGACCGCGATGATCCGGGCGAGGTTGTCGACGGCCGTACGGAGCTTGCGCGCCGCCGACCAGCCCATCGAGACGTGGTCCTCCTGCATCGCGGAGGACGGGATCGAGTCGGCCGACGCGGGTACGGCGAGCCGCTTCAACTCGCTGACCAGGGCGGCCTGCGTGTACTGGGCGATCATCAGCCCGCTGTCCACACCGGCGTCGTCCGCGAGGAACGGCGGCAGCCCGTGCGAGCGGTTCTTGTCGAGGAGGCGGTCCGTGCGCCGCTCGGCGATGGACCCCAGGTCGGCGGCGGCGATGGCGAGGAAGTCGAGGACGTACGCCACCGGAGCGCCGTGGAAGTTCCCGTTGGACTCGACCCTCCCGTCGGGCAGGACGACGGGGTTGTCGACGGACGAGGCAAGCTCCCGCTCGGCGACGAGCCGGGCGTGCGCCATGGTGTCCCGGCCGGCGCCGGCGACCTGCGGGGCGCAGCGCACGGAGTAGGCGTCCTGGACGCGGGGCGCGCCGTCCTGGTGGTGCCCGGTGAGCTCGGAGCCCTTCAGCACGGCGAGCATGTTGGCCGCGCTGGCCCCCTGCCCCGGATGCGGCCGGATGGCGTGCAGCTCGGGCGCGAGCACCTTCTCGGTGCCGAGGAGCGCCTCCAGGGAGAGCGCGGCGGTGACGTCGGCCGACTTGTAGAGGGTGTCGAGGTCGGCGAGGGCCATGATCAGCATGCCGAGCATGCCGTCGGTGCCGTTGAGAAGGGCGAGGCCCTCCTTCTCGCGCAGCTCGACGGGCGCGATGCCGTGCTCGGCGAGGAGTTCACCGGCCGGCCGTACGACCCCGTCGGGCCCTTCCGCGTCACCCTCGCCCATGAGCGTGAGCGCGCAGTGGGAGAGGGGGGCGAGGTCACCGGAGCAGCCGAGGGACCCGTACTCGTGCACGACGGGGGTGATGCCGGCGTTGAGCAGGTCGGCCATGGTCTGCGCGACCTCGGGCCGCACGCCCGTGTGTCCCGAGCAGACGGTCTTGAGCCGCAGGAACACCAGCGCCCGTACGACCTCGCGCTCGACCCGCGGTCCCATGCCGGCGGCGTGCGAGCGGACGATGTTGCGCTGCAGCTGGGCGCGGAGTTCGGGGCTGATGTGCCGGGTCGCCAGGGCACCGAACCCGGTGCTCACGCCGTACACGGGCTCGGGCTTGGCGGCGAGCGCCTCGATGATCCCGCGGGCCTTCGAGAGGGCGGCGACCGCCTCCCCGGACAACTCGATCCGGGCCCCGCCGCGCGCCACGGCGAGCACGTCGGCCGCGGTCGTCCCGGACGTCCCCACCACCACAGTGTGCATATCCATATTCAGGAGCGTACGCAGTGAATTCCAGGATGTCACTACCGGGTGGCCGGTACACCCCTTACACACCAGCGACTCACGCGCCTTCGCCTCACGAACGGCGCCCACGGAACCGCCGCCGCTCGACAACCCCCTCCCCGGAGGGCTCCTCGGCGAGCTGCACCACCGGGTCGTCGGGGCCCTCGCGCCCGGCGACCACCGGCCGGTCCGCGTGAACCGCCTTCGCCCGGTACTGCGCGGCGTCTGCGAGCCGGAACAACCGGCGGGCCGTCCGCACCGGACCGATCGCGTCGGCGGTCGAGGCGATCCCACAGGCGACCCCCTCCCCGAGCTCCAACTCACCGGCGCGACGGCACAGTTCACCCGCCGCCCGCACCACCTCGTCGACGGGCACGCCGACCACCAGCAGACAGAACTCGTCCCCGCCGAGACGGGCGGCGAGGGCGCCGGGCAGCATCGCCCCGCACAGCGACAGCACCGACCCGAACCGTTCGAGGAGCCGGTCGCCGACCGCGTGTCCCAGGGTGTCGTTGACGCGCTTGAGGCCGTTCAGGTCGCAGACGACCAGGCTGACCACGGCACCGTCCCGCCGGTGCCGTTCGATCGCCTCGTCGAGGTGGGCGTCCACGGCACGCCGGTTGGCGAGCCCGGTGAGCGCGTCGGTGAAGGCGAGCCGCCGGGCCTCCTCCAGCCGCTCGGTCTGCGCGATCCCGGCGGCGACGACGGACGCCAGTACGGTCGCGAAGTCGGCGTCGGCACGGTCGAAGACGGGGGCGCCGACGGGCCGGGCGACGTACAGCTCGCCCCAGGCCCGGCCGTGCAGCACCACGGGGGCGACGACACAGCAGCCGCGCTTCCGGCGCCGTAGGGCGGCGACGCGCTGTTGGCAGTACCCGGCACGCCCCTCCGCCGGTCCGCACGCGGGCCCCTCCGCGGTCTCGACCCAGGCGTTGGGTTCACCACCGCCCGCCCATCGCTCGTGCAGGAACTCGGCGATCTCCGGGAACTGGTGCACGGGGTAGGCCTCCCCCTCCGGGAACTCCTCCTCGTCGGGCGCCCGCTCCCCCACGTTCACGAGGACCCGCAGCCGCCCGAGCTCCCGCTCCCACACCGACAGCGCGGCGAAGTTACCGGTCAGGGCATGACAGGCACCGAGCGCGGCGGCACGCCAGGTCTCGCGGGGACACTGCGCGGCGGCCATGCCCTGCGCGAGCGTCACGACGGCGTGGAGCCGGCTTTCCTCACCCATTGATCCAGGTTAGGAAGGTTTTGGATGATTTGAGACATCGAGCGGGCGAAAGAGGTGCCCCCTGCGGGAGAGGTCACGGGAGGTGCCATGAGCTGGGCCTCGCACGGCCGAGAACACCGGGCCACCTACTCCCCCGGCCAGACCGGCACCCGCTTCTCGGCGAACGCCGCGACCCCCTCCGCCCGGTCGCCCGAGAAGGCCACGGCCCGCCACGCCGCGTCCTCCACCTCCAGCCCCGCCTTCAGGTCCAGCCCGAAGCCCACCCGCAACGCCCGCTTGGCCGCCCGTACGCCCACCGGGGAGTTCGCCGCGATCCGGGACGCCAGCGCCAGCGCCTCCTCCCGGTCGCGCCCCGTCTCGACCAGTACGTCCACGAGCCCCAGGGCGCGCGCCTCGTCCGCCTCCACCCGCCGCGCGGTGAAGATCAGCTCGGCGGCCCGTGCCGCGCCCACCCGCCTGGGCAGCAACTGCGTACCGCCGCCCCCCGGGATCACCCCCACGGACACCTCCGGCAGCCCCACCACCGCCGTACCGTCCGCGACGATCAGATCGCAGGACAGCGCCAGCTCGAAGCCGCCCCCCAGCGCGAACCCGTGCACCGCGGCGATCGTGGGCATCGGCAGCTCCAGCACACCCGTGTACGCCCCCCGCGCCACCGGCCGCTGCCGGACCAGTTCGGCGTCGGACATCGAGTTCCGCTCCTTGAGGTCGGCCCCGACGCAGAACGCCCGGTCATGGGTGGAGGTCAGCACCACCGCGCGTACGTCACGGTCGGCGGCCAGCGCGGCACACGCACCGGCGACGGACCCGGCCATGGCGGAGGAGACCGCGTTCATGGCCTTCGGCCGATCGAGGACCAGCTCGGCGACGTGATCGTGCCGCCGGACCACGACGAACTCCCCGAACCGCTCCTCGGACCGTTCCTCGCCCATGACACCCTCCTGGTTAACGCAGGTTAACTACGGCCGCCCCGATCATCGCAGCCGGCCCGCACCCAGGGGAAGCGCGAACGGAGAAGATGCGGCGAAGGGGCAGGAGGGCATGGGAGGCCGTCTCTCCTCGTTCGGGTGACATCTCACCGATCTCACGAAATTTCCCGCCGGGCAGCGCATAACGTGCGCTCCGCCGCGGCGCACCCGGGGCGTGAACGCAACGGGTAGGGATCGGGATGACGGACACCACGACAAGGCCTGTCGACACGGGCACACCAAGGCACGCACAGGCCCCTCGCCGGGTGCCGCCCAAGGCCCAGCCGTGGGCCCCACCGCAGTTCACGACCCCTCCCCGGGCCTGGACCCCTCCCCCGTCCCCCACCGCGCCCCCGGCCCCCGAGGCCGCGCCCGCCCCCCTCGTCAACCGCCCGCGAGGCAGGCACCGCAAGCCCCGCCCCCGCAAGGTCCTGCTCGCGGCGGGCGGCTTCGCGCTGGCCGCCGGGGTACTGAGCCTCGTACGGCTGACGCCCGACGGCGGAGTGGACGGCGTCGGCAGGGCACAGGCCCAGTCGGACCTGGACACGGACACGAACGCGCACACGAGCGTGGACACGGACACCTCGGCCGACCGCACCGGCAACACGGCGGCCACGGTCGGCAGCGTCCCCACGCCGAACCCGTCGGCGAGCGCCCCCATGGGCGGCGCGACCCCTGTCCCGACCACACCCCCGACAGCGCTCCCGACCGCCCTCCCGAGCACCACGGGCCCCCTGCGGCCCTTCCCTCTGGGCGCGCTCCCCACGCCCCTCGCCCCCGCGGCCGACGCCACCACGATCCCGCAACAGCCCAGCACACCGACGCCCACCGCCACCCCCGGTGCTCTCCGGCCGGGAACCTCGACACCGCCCCCGGCGGCGCCCCAGCCCCCGCAGCAGACACCGCCGGCCGCCGCACCGGCCCCCGAGCCCCCCGCACCGGCCCCACAGCCCTCGTCCCCCGGCGGAGTGTGCGTACCGCTCATCGGCCTGTGCGTGGACGCACTGAACCACCACCACTGAGCACCGACCCGTGCGGACGTCGGGCGGCAGAGCTGAGCGAACGGGCTGCCGAGCCGCCCGTTCTACGTGAGCGGCCCCGACCGTCGGGTCAGCAACCAGGGTTCGACCACGCCGAGGCCGCGTACCGGCCGCTGCCACATGGGCTGGAGCGCGAAGCGGTAAACAGGCGGTTCCTCACCCTCCTTCTCCGCGGTGGCGGCGGCCTCGGCCGCCTCCGCCTCGGAGGCGGGCGCGTCCCCGGTACGGATCAGCTCCTCCGCGAACGCCGCGTCGACGAGCACCGCGTCCCGTGGCGCTATCGACGTCAACCGCGAGGCCAGATTCACCGTCGACCCGAACACATCACCCATACGGGTGGTCACCGTGCCGAACGCCATCCCGACCCGCAGCTCGGGCATCGTCTCGTCGTGCGCCATCGTCTCGATCAGCCGCAGCGCGATCTCGGCGGCCACGCCCGGCTCGTCCGCCGCGTACAGCACCTCGTCGCCGAGCGTCTTGACGAGCCGCCCACCGTTCGCCGCCACCAGGTCGGCGGCCGTGGTCTCGAAGGCCTCGACGAGTTCGCCGAGCTCCTCCTCCTCCATACGCCGGGTCAGCCGCGTGAACCCGACCAGGTCGGCGAAGCAGACGGCGAGCCGCCGGTCGACCATCTCCTCGTCGTCGGCGGCCTGCACGACCCGCCCGGTCGCGGCGGCGAGCTGGCGCCGCCAGACGTACACGATGAACTCCTCCAGCTCGGGCAGGAGCAGCTCGATCAGCGGGTACGTCACCTCGGTGCGCGTCATTCCGGGCTCGGGCGGCTCGGTCAGCCCCTCCAGGAAGGAGTCGATCTGCCACTCGGCCAGACGGGCGGTGGTCTGCCCCGTGGAGCGAGCCACCTGCACGGCCATCGCCTCGCTCAGCAGCCCCGCCTCGACGAGACCGGCGAGCCGGCGCAGCGCGAGTACGTCCGCCTCCGTCAGCGCCTTGGCCTGCCCGATGTCGGCGAAGCCCATCGCCCGCCAGAAACGGGAGGCGAGTTCCATGGAGACACCGGCGCTGCGGGCGGCCTGAAAGGGGGTGTAGCGCCGCTCGGCACCGAGGATGAGCTGTTCGAGACGCAGGGCGAGCGGGTCCTCACCGGGGTCGGCGATATGCCCATCCACCCGGCTGCCCGCCGCGTCGGAGCCCGTGTCGTCGACGGTCACGCCTGCTGCCCTTCCGATCTGTCACGGTCAGATATCGACCGCCCTCAACGATACGGCCTCGCTCCGCCGGGTTCAGCAGGGACGACGCACCCGGTATTGGTGTGACCGTCACTCGGGGCTGCGCCCCCAGGCCCCCCTACGGCCCTGAACGGGCCTCGCCCTCAAACGCCGGACGGGCTGGAAATGCCGCCCGGTATACGGACTGGAAACGGGTGGGCGGGTGGGAAATCCTTCTAAGCGGGCCGCAGGTGCACGACATCCCCCGCCCCCACCGGCTCCTGCACCCCGTCCCGGGTGGCAAGCACAAGCCGCCCGTCCCCGTCCACGGCAACCGCCTCCCCCACCACAGACCTCTCCCCCGGCAACTCCGCCCGCACCGTCCGCCCCAACGTCGCGCACCCCGCCGCGTACGTCTCCTGCAGCCCGGACAGCACCGGGTCCCCCTCCACCGACCGCCACCGCACGTACCACCGCTCCAGCGACCGCAGCACCGCCCGCAGCAGCGGGTCCCGGTCCGTCGCCACGGCCCCCGCCAGCACCAGCGACCCCGCCGTCGGCACCGGGAGTTCGTCCTCGCGCAGGGTGACGTTGATGCCGATGCCGATCACCACCGCGTCCGTACCGGCCCGCTCCGCGAGGATCCCGCCCGCCTTGCGCTCCGCGCCCCCCACATTCACCAGCAGGTCGTTGGGCCACTTGAGGGACGTATCGACGCCCGCGGCCCGTGACAGGCCCGTCGCCACCGCGACCCCGGTGAGCAGCGGCAGCCAGCCCCAGCGGGTCACCGGCACCTCCGTCGGCTTCAGCAGCACGGAGAAGAACAGCCCGGAACGGGCCGGCGCCGTCCACTGCCGGTCCAGCCGGCCGCGTCCGGCGGTCTGCTCCTCGGCGAGCAGGACCAGCCCCTCCTCCGCCTTGCCCGCGTTCGCGAGGGCGGCGAGGTCGGCGTTCGTGGATCCCGTACTGCGGACGACCTCCACCCCCGACCAGAGCCCGCCCTCCCGGACCAGCGCCCGGCGCAGCGCGCCCGCGTTCAGGGGCGGCCGGTCGAGATCGGACCAGCGCCCGTCGCTCCCCGTCGAACCCTTCGCACGCTCCGCGCCCTCCGAACCGTCTGCACCTGCGGTGTTCTCTGCGTCATCTCGCGGCGTCATGCAAGCCACACTAGATGTGGTAAACGCCGCACTGCCGATGGGTAGGCACGCCACTACGCTACGGATGAGTAGCCAATCCCCCTTCTGAGCACGTCACACTTTGCAGGGAGCCGCATCCCGATGGCCGAGCCGGTACAGCCGCAGCAGACCGACATCCACACCACCGCTGGCAAGCTCGCGGACCTGCAGCGCCGCGTCGAGGCGGCGACGCACGCCGGGTCGGAACGGGCTGTCGAGAAGCAGCACGCCAAGGGGAAGTTGACGGCCCGTGAGCGGATCGAACTGCTCCTGGACGAGGACTCGTTCGTCGAGCTGGACGAGTTCGCCACGCATCGTTCGACCAACTTCGGGCTGGAGCACAACCGCCCGTACGGAGACGGTGTGGTGACCGGTTACGGCACCGTCGACGGCCGTCCGGTCGCCGTGTTCTCCCAGGACTTCACCGTGTTCGGCGGCGCGCTGGGCGAGGTGTACGGCCAGAAGATCGTCAAGGTCATGGACTTCGCGCTGAAGACCGGCTGCCCGGTGATCGGCATCAACGACTCGGGCGGCGCCCGTATCCAGGAGGGTGTGGCGTCGCTGGGCGCGTACGGCGAGATCTTCCGCCGCAACACCCACGCGTCCGGGGTCATCCCGCAGATCAGCCTCGTCGTGGGGCCGTGCGCCGGCGGTGCCGTGTACTCGCCGGCCATCACCGACTTCACGGTCATGGTCGACCAGACCTCGCACATGTTCATCACCGGCCCGGACGTCATCAAGACGGTCACCGGCGAGGACGTCGGCTTCGAGGAGCTGGGCGGCGCCAGGACCCACAACTCCGCCTCCGGCGTGGCCCATCACATGGCCGGCGACGAGAAGGACGCCATCGAGTACGTCAAGCAGCTGCTGTCGTACCTGCCGTCCAACAACCTCAGTGAGCCCCCGCTGTTCCCGGAGGAGGCGGACCTCGCCGTCACGGACGAGGACCGCGAGCTGGACGTCCTGATCCCGGACAGCGCGAACCAGCCGTACGACATGCACACGGTGATCGAACACGTCCTGGACGACGCCGAGTTCTTCGAGACGCAGTCCCTCTTCGCGCCCAACATCCTCACCGGGTTCGGCCGGGTGGAGGGCCGTCCGGTCGGCATCGTCGCCAACCAGCCGATGCAGTTCGCGGGCTGTCTCGACATCGCCGCGTCGGAGAAGGCGGCGCGCTTCGTCCGTACCTGCGACGCCTTCAACGTGCCCGTCCTCACCTTCGTGGACGTCCCCGGCTTCCTCCCCGGTGTCGACCAGGAGCACGACGGCATCATCCGCCGGGGCGCCAAGCTGATCTACGCCTACGCGGAGGCGACCGTCCCGCTCATCACGGTCATCACCCGCAAGGCCTTCGGCGGCGCCTACGACGTCATGGGCTCCAAGCACCTGGGTGCCGACCTCAACCTCGCCTGGCCGACCGCCCAGATCGCCGTGATGGGCGCCCAGGGCGCGGTCAACATCCTGCACCGCCGCACGATCACCGAGGCGGAGGCGAACGGGGAGGACCCCGAGGTGGTCCGCGCGCGGCTGATCCGGGAGTACGAGGACACCCTCCTCAACCCCTACATCGCGGCCGAGCGCGGCTACGTCGACGCGGTGATCCTGCCGTCCGACACCCGCCGCCATGTCGTACGGGGGCTGCGCCAGCTCCGTACGAAGCGCGAGTCCCTGCCCCCGAAGAAGCACGGCAACATCCCGCTGTAAGGAGCCGGCGTCATGACGATCAAGGTCGTACGGGGCAACCCGACCCCCGAGGAGCTCGCCGCCGCCCTGGCGGTGGTCCGAGCCCGCGCCGTGGCGGCGTCCTCCACTCCGCCCGGCGCACCCGGCACGCAGGACGCGTGGGCGGACCCGGCGAGGATCGCGTCCCAGCGGCTCCCGCAGCCGAGCCCGACATCGTGGACCCGCACCTTCTGGCCCGGGTAGGCCTTGGAGGAAACAATGGGCCCGATTTGAGTACGCCTACTCAGGCGCCCCGCTCCGCCGGGCGGGACGCTAGTGGAATGTTGTGGTCCGATCCTGAGAACGAGCCGCCGAAGGAACTGCGCGACGCGCAGCGGATGCTTCGGCGGCTCAGCCTTCTCCTGGCGCTCGCCATGGTGGTCGCGATGATCGTCCTCGGCGTGCGGTAGGACGTGCGGTAGGACCTGTCCCGGGGCCCGCGGCCCGCCGATACCCTGACCGTATGACCGATGATCAGTCGCGCCGCCGTCTCGTGCTCGCCTCTCAGTCCCCCGCCCGGCTCAATCTGCTCCGGCAGGCCGGGCTCGACCCCGAGGTGATCGTCAGCGGGTTCGACGAGGACGCGGTGACCGCGCCGTCCCCGGCCGAACTGGCCCTCGCGCTCGCCGAGGCCAAGGCCGCCGTGGTGGCCGCGCGGCCCGAGGTGCAGGGCGCCCTGGTGATCGGCTGCGACTCCGTCCTGGACCTGGACGGCGAGGCGTACGGCAAGCCCGCCGACGCCGAGGAGGCGACCGCCCGCTGGAAGGCGATGCGCGGCCGGGAGGGCACCCTCCAGACAGGGCACTGCGTCCACGACACGGCGACGGGACGTCAGGTGTCGGCGACCGCGTCCACCGTGGTCCGCTTCGGCGAGCCGACGGACGAGGAGATCGCCGCGTACGTCGCCTCGGGCGAGCCCCTCCATGTCGCCGGGGCGTTCACGCTCGACGGCCGCTCGGCACCGTTCATCGACGGCATCGACGGCGGCCACGGCAACGTCATCGGTATCAGCCTGCCCCTGCTCCGCAAGCTCCTCGCCGAACTGGGCGTCGGCATCACGGAGTTGTGGACGCCCCGCGAGAGGTGACCAGAAGCGCGGCAGTCGCCGTCAGGGGGTGCTGGGGGTCGGCGGGGGCATCAGCGGGGAGCCGCCGTCGCCCACGGCCGGGGAGCCGCCACCGGAGCCGTCCGTGCCGTCCCCGCTGCCCGCGCTGTCCTGGGGGGTGATGGTCGCGACGCCGTTCTGCCGGTCGTAGGTCATCAGCAGGAGCACCACCAGCGCCAGCACCACGACCATCGTCAGGAACGCCGGCACGCCCACCAGCCCCCAGGCGAACGCCCCGAGCAGCGCGTGCACCACGGCGACGCTGATCAGCAGGACACGCCCGAGGCCGGCCGGGGAGCGGTCGCGCAGGGCGACGAGCAGGGCCACCACGCCGCACAGCGCGAAGTAGGCGCCGAAGACCAGGCCGCCGATCTTCGAGGACATGGACATCACGTCCGGGTCGAGGCCGGCGAGGGACATCTTCTGGTTGTCGACGACGATCCCCATGAACCAGTTCAGCGCGGCTATGCCGAACGCCTCCACGAAGAGGATGATCGCGACGATCCATGCCACCGGTCTGCGGACCACCGGCCCCCACCCACTTTCGACTGCACCACTAGTACGTTCGGTACATCCTGAACGCTACTAACGGGTAAACGCCCGGACAAGGGTTCGGCGAAGGTTCATCGGGGGGCAGAAAATCATTGGGCCGTTCGTAGGGACTCCACAAAGAAACCGAGTGGGCCGCAGCACGCTCTCACAGAGACCTTGACCACATCAGGGGGCTAGGGTTTCCGGAAGGAGTCCCGCGTACATAGGTGCGACAAGGGATTTCACGGGTAGGGCGAGCCTCGCATCACGCTCCGTGTGGGCAAGCTCACCAGTGGGGACGGGTCGATGCGCCGTGTCGGCAGTCCCTAAACTCAGCTTGTTTCAAGGAGGGAGCCTCAATCGTGCGCAAGGTGCTCATCGCCAACCGTGGCGAAATCGCTGTCCGCGTTGCCCGGGCCTGCCAGGATGCCGGGATCGCGAGCGTGGCCGTGTACGCCGACCCGGACCGGGACGCGCTTCATGTGCGTGCCGCCGACGAGGCGTTCGCTTTGGGCGGTGACACCCCGGCGACCAGCTATCTCGACATCGCCAAGGTGCTGCAGGCCGCCAAGGACTCCGGAGCGGACGCCATCCACCCCGGATACGGCTTCCTCTCCGAGAACGCCGACTTCGCCCAGGCCGTCATCGACGCGGACCTGACCTGGATCGGCCCGCCCCCGCAGGCCATCCGCGACCTCGGCGACAAGGTCGCCGCCCGCCACATCGCCCAACGCGCCGGCGCCCCGCTGGTCGCCGGCACCCCGGACCCCGTCTCCGGCTCGGACGAGGTCGTCGCCTTCGCCCGGGAGCACGGCCTGCCCATCGCGATCAAGGCCGCCTTCGGTGGCGGCGGACGTGGTCTGAAGGTCGCCCGCACCCTCGAAGAGGTGCCCGAGCTGTACGACTCCGCGGTCCGCGAGGCCGTGGCCGCGTTCGGGCGCGGCGAATGCTTCGTCGAGCGTTACCTCGACAAGCCCCGCCACGTCGAGACCCAGTGCCTGGCCGACACCCACGGCAACGTGGTCGTCGTCTCCACCCGTGACTGCTCGCTGCAGCGCCGCCACCAGAAACTCGTCGAGGAGGCCCCGGCGCCGTTCCTCTCCGAGGCACAGGTCGCCGAGCTGTACGCGTCCTCCAAGGCGATCCTCAAGGAGGCCGGCTACGTCGGCGCCGGGACTGTCGAGTTCCTCGTCGGCACGGACGGCACGATCTCCTTCCTGGAGGTCAACACCCGCCTCCAGGTGGAGCACCCGGTCACCGAGGAGGTCGCCGGCATCGACCTCGTACGCGAGATGTTCCGTATCGCCGACGGCGAGGAACTCGGCTACGGCGACCCCGAACTGCGCGGCCACTCCTTCGAGTTCCGCATCAACGGCGAGGACCCCGGCCGAGGCTTCCTGCCCGCCCCCGGCACCGTCACCACCTTCGCCCCGCCCTCGGGCCCCGGAGTCCGCCTCGACGCGGGCGTCGAGTCCGGCAGCGTCATCGGCCCGGCGTGGGACTCGCTCCTCGCCAAGCTGATCGTCACCGGCGCTACCCGCGAGCAGGCCCTCCAGCGGGCCTCCCGCGCGCTGGCCGAGTTCCAGGTCGAGGGCATGGCCACCGCCATCCCCTTCCACCGCGCGGTGGTCACCGACCCGGCCTTCGCACCCGAACTCACCGGCTCCACCGACCCGTTCACGGTCCACACCCGGTGGATCGAGACCGAGTTCGTCAACGAGATCCCGGCCTTCGCCGCGCCCGCCGATGTCGAGGCGGACGAGGAAGCGGGCCGCGAGACCGTGGTCGTCGAGGTCGGCGGCAAGCGCCTGGAGGTCTCCCTCCCCATCTCGCTGGGCATGTCCCTGGCCCGCACCGGCCTCGCCGCCGGCGCCAAGCCCAAGCGCCGCGCCGCGAAGAAGTCGGGCCCGGCGGCCTCCGGCGACACCCTCGCCTCCCCGATGCAGGGCACCATCGTCAAGGTGGCCGTCGAGGAAGGCCAGGAAGTCAAGGAAGGCGACCTGATCGTCGTCCTCGAAGCCATGAAGATGGAACAGCCCCTCAACGCCCACAAGGCAGGCACCATCAAGGGCCTGGCGGCAGAGGTGGGTGCCTCCCTCACGTCCGGCGCCCCGATCTGCGAGATCAAGGACTGACCCCGTACAAGGCACAAAGCGCCCGGCGGACTGATCACTCAGTCCCGCCGGGCGCGATTCTTTT
>NZ_AEJB01000413.1 GCF_000331005.1 Streptomyces turgidiscabies Car8 | reverse complement strand
GTAGCTGGACTGAGCGGCGGGCGATAAGACGAAGGTGTCCAGCATCATGACCACCGACCATGGTGCGTGCTGCCGCCGTACTCGCCGGTCTCCGGGTCGCGGGCGCTCACCGTCAGAATGACGTGCCACTCCCACGTGCCTTCGACCGGTCCGGGCACCTTGGCCCAGTTCAGGGCCTGGATCTCCAGCGTGGGGGCTTCCTTGGCCAGGTCGGCGGCTGCTTGTAGCGCGGCAGCCGCTGTATCGCCCGCGCACACAAGCGCGGTGTGCGCGCTCACCGTGATGTCACTGGACGGGTTGAGTGTGGAAACGACCCGTAGCGCAGAGCTGGCCTCCTGGATCGTCCGTACCAAGTCACCCGCGAACGGGGGCGCCGACGTCCGGCCCTGCTCGACGGCCGTCCCCGGCTGGCCTCCGGGGACGGCGGGCAGGTTCTCGTGCCCTTCGGTCGACTGGCGGGTCTGGTCATCCATGTGGTTCCTCGTCGTGGTCTCGGTCATGTCCTGGGCCCCTGCTTGGGCTGTTGGGGGACGGCGGATCTGTTCGCAGACTCTGGGGGCAAGGCCCTGGCCGTACGGCGGCACGGGCTCCAGCTCGCGCCAGACCACGGACTCGGCGAGTTCCGGCGGGCCGCTGGCGGGGTGACTCACTAGTACCTCCTCTGATCGGCATGGCCCCGGGCACTGGCCAGGTGAACGCGCCGAGCCAGGGCCGTTGCCACGGCCTCCGCCAAGGCGTTTGCGTCAGTCACGGTCGGGGCGGGGCCAGGCGGGGTGATCCACACCCGCCCGTCTACGTGCAGGCCGCTGGCGCTGGTCATCGAGGGCGCCGGGCACAGCATCACCGCCGCGTCCACGCACCTTGTCCAGGGCATCTCGGGCCAGGACGATGCGGTGCCGGGCCGTACGAGGATCTCGACACACCTGCGACGCCCATTGAGCAGGACCGGGCCACGAACGATCCCGCGCTCGCGCAGGAGAGTCAGGACGTCGGCGTCGATCAGCCGGCTGATCCGCAGCACATCCAAGCCCACGATCCGTACGACTCCGGCGCGGCCCACACTCCAGGCCGCGCGCAGGCACGGCCCTGGCGCCGTGCCCGGCTGCCAGGGCTCCACGCCAGCCTTCCAACCGCTGAGGGGCGTCACCACGTGCCCCCCGTATCCCTGTGGCCCGGACAGACAGACACCGGGAACCCGAGTCGGCCGCCGTCCGTACCGCTGGCCATGTAGGCCATGCCACCCGGACTCAAGCCATCGGTCCTCGGGCAGCGGGCACAGCACTCGCCGTGGATCTGGCGGGTCTGCTGGGCCGTCATCCGTAGCGGATCAAGGACGGCTGCACGAATGTCTACGGACGCGGGCGCGGACACCATCGAGTGCTGGCCTGCGGCCTGCGCAAACGGTGACATGAAGCTCCCGATCAACCTCGCGACCGAAGATCGACATACAGCGATCGGGCCGCTACCTGACGTATCCAACAGCCCCTACAGTGGCGCCGTGCGCACTGTCTGCGCAAGTGCGCAGCAAATTCTTGGCAAGTGACGAACATGCGTGCGGGGCATTCAACGAGAGGGGACCTGCTATGTGTGCAGCTCGCGGGGACAGTGCGGCAGACTGTTCGCAGGCAAGTGCGCAAGCGCGGAGCAAGCGAAGGGGAAGGGGGCGACGGCGCGTGGCCCAGCCAAAGACACCTACAGTCAACCGGCGACAGCTTGGCGCGGAACTGCGGCGCCTGCGCAAAACCCGGGGGCTCCTGGCCGCAGAAGTGGCACAGCACCTCCAGTGCTCCGAGACCCGCATCAGCCGCATGGAGACTGGCAGAGGGCGCGTCACCCCCAGGGCCGAGGAGATCGTGAAGCTCTGCGAGCTGTACGGCGTCGCCGACGAGCGCCAGGTGCAGGGGCTCCTCAGCATGCTGACCGACTCGGAGCAGCCCGGATGGTGGGACTCGTACCGGGAAGCACTGCCAAGCGGCCTGGAGGTACTCCTCGGACTGGAGACCGACGCCCGCGCCGAGCGGGCATGGGAACCCGTCCTGATCCACGGCCTGTTGCAGACTCCCGACTACGCTCGCGCTGTCCTGGCTGCGCACCCGGGCAACCGGCCGAACGACATCGAAGACCTGGTGTCAGTGCGTACGAAGCGGCAGGAACTCCTGTCGGCCGAGGACCGAGAGCCGCTCGAACTGTGGGCGATCCTCGACGAGCAAGTGATCAGTCGGCCTGTTGGGGGTCCAGGGATCATGCACGAGCAGATCAGCCACCTGATTGAAGTGGCGGGTCTGCCGAACGTGACCTTGCAAATGGTCCCCATCGCCAAGGGGGCTCATCCCGGCCTCGGCGGGGCGTTCTCCATCCTGGAGTTCGAGGAGAACGAGCCGCTCGTCTATGTGGACTCCCCCGCCGGAAACCTCTACCTGGAGAAGAAGCCCGACGTGCGGCGCTTCACAACGTCGTTCGACCTGCGCAAGGCCAAGGCGCTCGATCCTGACGAGACCACGGCGCGGCTCCAGGACGCTGTGAAGGAGAAACAACAATGACCATCAGCACCGGACACCTCTCGCCGGATGATCTGCCGGACCTCGACTGGTTCAAGGCCTCGGCGTCCTCCGGCAGCGGCGGGTGCCTCGAAGTGGCCTTCATGCCTGACGGCCGTGTTGCCCTACGTGACAACGAGGACCTCAGCAACCCGCCCTTCGTCGTATCCGCACACGTCTGGACTTGCTTCCTCGACGGCGCCAACAAGGGCGAGTTCAACATCCAGAACTGACACACGAAGGTCCCCCCCATGGCCGCCCGGCCCACCACAACAGCACCACGGCGGCCAGGAGTACGGCGTTGAAGAGGAGCCCGGTCGCGTAGTCGCCGCCCGCGCCCCGGCTGATCTCGGGGGTGCCCTCGTGCCCCGCCGCCGTATAGGCGTACCCCGCCAGATACAGCGTCAGCAGGACCGTCATCGGGTCGTCGAACGAGGCCCACGCCGTCAGCAGCGACCGGGCGCGCGGCGACATCCGCCCCCTGCCGGTCAGGCGGCCACCGACAGCGGGTCGATCTG
>NZ_AEJB01000412.1 GCF_000331005.1 Streptomyces turgidiscabies Car8 | reverse complement strand
GCGCGTAACGCGCCCGAACCACTGTACGTCCGGCCGTTGCCCGTCACTCCGACGCCCGATTCTCACACGATCGGATGAATGTGCGGCGGAATGTGCGATCAGCCGCTTACGCTCCGCTACATTCGCGCCGTTCACGAGGCCAAAAAGGGCTGCTCACCAGGAATCCGGGCACATCAGAGGGCCCGAAGGCAGGAGACCGCACCGCAGATGACGGAACGACCCGCGCAGCGCACTCCCAATCGACAGCTCGCCGCGCTCATCGCAGAAGCGGGATTCTCCAATGCCGGTCTGGCCCGCCGGGTGGACCAGCTCGGTCTCGAACACGGCCTTGATCTCAGATACGACAAGACATCGGTGACCCGCTGGCTGCGCGGACAGCAGCCCCGCGGCACCACCCCCGCCCTCATCGCCGAGGTGTTCACCCGGCGCCTCGGGCGACGCCTCACCGCCCAGGACCTCGGGCTCGACGCCTGCGCGCCCGTCTACGCGGGGCTGGAGTTCGCGGCCAGCCCCGAGGAGGCCGTCGACATCGTCAGCGGGCTGTGGCGCAAGGACTCCGGCAGCCACGCCGAGCTGCGCAAGATCGCCTTCACCCCGGCCGGGCTCGTCGTGCCCAGCCGGGACTGGCTGATCGGGCGCCCCGACGACCGGGTCGGACGAGGCGACCAGCCCGTCGTACGGGTGCCCGTGCAGGGGCGGTCCGGCGTGCCCCGGCAGCGCGGGCAGGCGGCCGAGCGCGGACCCGGGCAGAAGGTCACCGGAGGCGACATCTCCGCGCTCCGCTCGGTCGGCGAGCTGTTCCGCACCCTCGACGACGCCTACGGGGGCGGCCACGCCCGCCAGGCCCTCGTCCGCTACCTGGAACACGAGACCGAGCCCATGCTGCGCGGCACCTACGGCGAACAGACGGGCCGTCGGCTGTTCGCCGCCGCCTCCGACCTCACCCGGCTCGCGGGCTGGACGTCGTACGACATCGCCGCGCACGGCCTCGCCCAGCGCTACTTCGTCCAGGCGCTCAGGCTCGCGCAGGCGGCCGGTGACCGGGCGTACGGCTCGTACGTCCTGGCCACCATGAGCCGTCAGGCCGTCTACCTCGGGCACGGGCGGGAGGCCGTGCAGCTCGCGCGGGTGGCCCAGCAGGGTGTCGGCACCACCGCGCCGCCCGTCGTGCAGTCGCTGCTGCACGCGTGCGAGGCGCGCGCCCACGGGGTGCTGGGCGAGGTCCGGGCCTGCACCGCCTCACTCGTCCGGGCCGAACGGGCGCTCGAAGCGGCCCGGCCCGGCGACGAAGTCCCGCACTGGGCACGCTTCTTCGACGAGGCCCAGCTCGCCGACGAGTTCGGGCACTGCCATCGCGATCTCCAGCAGTTCCGCGCCGCCGTCCAGCACGCGGAGCGCTCGCTCCAGTTGCGCGCCCCCGCCTTCGCCCGCAGCCGCCTCTTCTGCCGGGTCGTGCTCGCCTCGGCCCGGCTGGGCCTCGGCGAGCTCGACCAGGCGTGCCTGCTGGGCGCGGAGGCGGCGGGCGCGGCGGCGGAGATGCGCTCGGTGCGGGCGACCGAGTACGTACGGGACTTCGAGCGGCGCTTGGAGCCCTACAAGGACGCGGCACCGGTCAGGGGGTATCGAGACAAGGTCGCCGCCCTCGGCTGACTCACGCGGCTGCCGCCTCGTCCTCCGTCGGCTCGGTCTCCGGGGACTCCGCTGCTGGCGCTGCCGTTCGCAGTGGCTCCGCCACGTGCATCGGGCCCGCGCCCAGGTCCGTCAGGACCGCGGCCGCGGCCCGGTGCCCGGAGTGCAGGGCGCCCTGGACGGTGCTCGTGTCCCGGTGGTCGCCGCACACGTACAGGCCCGCCAGCAACCGCACCGGGCGGCGCAGATCGTGCGGCGGGCGCATCGCGGGTACCGCCTCGGCGGTGTGGTGCACGGCGAGTGTCTCCCAGCGCGTGGTCGACATGCCGTAGAGGCGGGACAGATGGGCTCGTACGGCCCTGTCCACGTCCTGCGGCGGGGCGCCCAGCACCGTCGACGAGATCAGCGGGCGGCCGGCGGGGGAGCGGGACGGGTCCACGCGGCTGACCACCGCCGTGTGCGCGACCGGGCCTCCGCGGTCCGCGTCCAGCAGCAGGGACGCGCCGGTCGCGGGCGCCTCGTCGGCCGTGTGGTGGACGACGGTCACCGGGTGGAAGCCGGGGACGCGCAGGCCGGGCAGCAGACCGGCGGCGGTGCGCGCGTCGGTCGCCACCAGTACGGCCCGGCAGCGCAGTTCGCCGTGGTCGGCGGTGGTCACGAGGTTCGTGGCGATGGACGTGACCCGGACCCCGGTGTGCACGGTGCCGGGCGGCAGCGCTCGCGACAGCAGCTCCGGCAGGGTCTCCGCACCGCCCTCCGGCACACACAGCCGGCCGCTCGCGAACGCCCGCAGCGCGAGATCCGCGCACCGGCTCGACGTGGACAGCTCGGGGTCGCAGAGCAGCGCGGCGAGCAGCGGACGCAGAAAGCCCTCGACCGTGCGGGCGGGCAGACCGCGGTTGGCCAGGGCGTGGGCCGCCGGCAACTCGGGTCGGGCCAGCAGTCGTTGCAGGGGGACCCCGGCGAGCCGGCTCAGCGCGGCCCCCAACCGGGCCTGATCGACCGCTCCGCCGACCGCGCCGCCCACCGCCCCGCCGAACTGTGCGCCGGTGCGCGCCCCCGCCGATGCCGTCAGCCGGGGAGAACCCGCCGCCCGCGCCGGCCTCGGGGCGCTCGCCAGGGCGCGCACAGTGCCGAGCGCGCCCCGTGCGCCCCCTCCGCCCAGTGGAGCCCCCGCGCGATGCCGGCGTCCGTCGCTGTGCACCAGGACACCGGGTGCGAACGGACGCAGGACGAGAGTGTCGAGGCCGGGGGTCAGCCGCAGTTCGGGATACGACGTGGACAACAGCTGCCCGATGCGGTCGAGGCGGAAACCGTCGACCTTCTCGGTCGCCATCCGGCCGCCGACGTAAGGGGCGGCCTCCAGGACCGCGGTCGTTACTCCTGCGCTGGTCAGCCGATGAGCCGCCGCGAGTCCGGCGACCCCGGCTCCCACGATGACGACGTCCGCCTGGTACGCGGGCTCAAGCACGTGCCCTCCCTCGATCGCGGTGACGCGGCCGGCCAGGGCACCGTTGCCCCAACAGGCTTACGGGATAAGCGAGTTCGGATCTCTGGACCGTTCTAATCGCTTGGATTGTTCGGATCGAGAGTAGGGCGGCTCAGGGCAGGCGGAAGTCGCGCATGAACAGGGCACGGTCGCACAGCGGTCGCATGCGGTCGCACTCGGTCATCCGGGAGGTGGGTCAGGGGCGCGGGGGAGGGGTCAGGCCTGCGCGGCCCGGATCGCGTCGTCGATCTCCGGGAACGCGAACGTGAACCCGGACTCCAGCAGCCGCTTGGGCAGCACCCGGGCGCTGCCGAGCACGTCCCCGGACATCTCGCCCAGCGCCAGTTTCAAAGCGGGCGCGGGTACCGTGAAGAGCGTCGGCCGGCGCAGCACACGCCCCATCGCCGCGGTGATCTCCCGGTTGGTGAGCGGCCGCGGCGCCGTCAGGTTGAACGGGCCGGACAGTCCGTCGGTGTCGATGAGATGCCGGATCGCCGCCACCTCGTCCCGCAGCGCGATGAACGACCAGTACTGGGAGCCGTCGCCCATCCGCCCGCCCAGGCCCGCCTTGAACAGGGGGAACAGCTTGCCCCAGGCACCGCCGCCGCTCGCCACCACCAGCCCGGTCCGTACGAAGGCCGTCCGTACGCCCGCCTCCTGGGCGGCGCCCGCGGCCTCCTCCCACTCCACGCACACCGACGGCAGGAAGCCGTCCCCCGCAGGGGCGTCCTCGTCCACGGTCCGGTCGCCGGTCTCCCCGTAGTAGCCCATCGCGCTGCCGTTCACGAAGACCCGCGGCGGCTCGTCCATCGAGGCGACGACCTCGGCGAGTGTCGCCGTGCCCAGGACACGGCTGTCGCGGATCGTCCGCTTGTACGAGTCCGTCCAGCGCCGGCTGCCGACCCCCGCCCCGGCCAGGTTCACCACCGCGGTGCAGCCCGCCAGCCCGGCCGCGTCGATCGTCTGCCGTTCGGGGTCCCAGCGGACCTCGCCCTTCGTCCGGGGCGCGTGCCGTACCAGGCGGACGACTTCGTGCCCGTCGGCGGTCAGGGACCGCACCAGGGCCGTACCGATGAGACCGGACGCACCGGCCACCGCGATTCGCGAGCGTTCCATGCCCCCATCCTGCGCCACCGTCCCCGGGCCCGTTGTCGTACCCCCGCCCTAGAGTGACACCCATGCCGCCCGAGCCACAGCAACCGCAGCAACCGCATCAGCCGTACGACGCTCACGAGGGCCAGGAGAGCCAGACGGGCCAGCAGGGACAGGCGGGCCAGGAGCGTCCTGCGGGCCCTGGGCCGTTCGTGCGCGCCGCCCGGCCCGAGGACGACGAGGCACTGGGCAGACTCGACCGCGCCACCTGGTCGACCCTGCACGCCGTCACACCCAGGCCCAGGCCGCCGTACACGCCGTTCTTCCGCGAGAACTCCGACGCGGGCGACCACCTGGTCGCCGTGACCGGGGACGGCCGGGTCGTGGGCTACGTCAGGCTCGCCCGGCCCACTCCGCTCGCCTCGAACGCGCACGTCCTGCAGATCCAGGGGCTCGCCGTCTCCGACGAGGCGCGCGGCACGGGCGTGGGCCGGCTGCTGATCCGGGGCGCCATGGCCGAGGCCCGCCGCCGGGGCGCCCTGCGCCTCTCGCTGCGCGTCCTCGGGCACAACGAACCGGCGCGCAGGCTGTACGAGTCGGAGGGCTTCGTCGTCGAGGGCGTTCAGCCCCGGGAGTTCCTGCTGGACGGCGAGTTCGTGGACGACGTACTCATGGGCCGGTCGCTGTAGTCAGGACGTGACCAGGTCGCCCGTGTCCACCGCCGTCGTCGAGGCGGTCGCCCGTTCGGCGTCCTCGCGGACCTCGTCCACCGTCAGGACGTAGCCCGTCTCGTCGTCGGACGTGGAGCGGGCGAAGACGACGCCGAACACCTTGCCGTCGGTGGTGAGGAGCGGGCCGCCGGAGTTGCCGGGGCGCACGGTCGAGCGGATCGAGTAGATCTCGCGGGTCACCGTCTCGCTGTTGTAGATGTTCTGGCCCCTCGCCCGCACCTTGTCGGCGACCGTGGCGGCCTGCAGATTCAGGTCGCCGTCCTGCGGATAGCCCGCGACCACCGCCGAGTCGCCCCGCTTCGCGCTGTCGTCGAAGCGCAGGACGGGCGCGCGCAGATCCGGGACGTACAGCACGGCCACGTCCTTCTCGGGGTCGAAGAGCACCACCGTCGCCTTGTGCGCCGTCCCGACACCGCCGACCCGGACGGTCGGCTCGTCGATGCCCGCCACCACGTGGGCGTTGGTCATCACATGCCGGGACGAGAACACGAAACCGCTGCCCTCGCGGCCCTGGGTGCCCGCGGCGCCCTCGATCTTGACCGTGCTCAGCTTGGCCGCGTTCGTCGCGCTGGCCGTGACGCTGTCCCCGGTGGGCTTGGCGACACTCGTCGCCGGTTCGTTCTCGAAGGGGTTGAAGACCTGCGGGAAGCCCGCCTGGGTGAGCGCGGACGTGGCTCGCGAGAACCAGGTCGGGGTGGTCTCCGGCATCGCGTCCTGCACCGTGCCGAGCAGCGCCGAGTCCCGGATCGCCGTCGTGACCAGCGGTGACGAGGACGCGCCCAGGACACTGGCGGCCACCCAGGACACCAGCAGCACGGCGACCGCGTTGGCCACGGCCCCACCGACCCCGTCGGCGACCCGCAGCGGCCCCCGGTCCAGTTCGTGGCGCAGTTTCAGCGCGAGCCTGCCCATCAGCTCATGGCCCACCACGGCCGGCACCAGCACCGTGAGCACGGCCGTCACCGTCGCCGCGGGTGTCCCCGCCGTCACCAGCTCCATGATCCACGGCAGCACCCACACGCCGATGACGGCGCCTCCCACGAAGCCTGCCAGGGAGACGCAGCCGGCCACCAGGCCGCGCCGGTAACCGGACGCGGCATAGCCGAGGATCACCAGCAACAGCAGGACGTCGAGCAGGTCCACTCCGGCCGCCTTCCTTCTGGACCCTTCGGTCCCCCGTACGCGCGGTACACGCCGTTCACATGCGGTAGTACGCGCGGGACGGGCCCGGTGATCAGTCGCCGATCAGTCCCCTGCGCCCATCCGGCGCCTGGACCTGTAAAAACGTCCCGGACCGGGACGTTGGTTCCACCAAGTGGCACACCACACATCGCGGGCGGAACGGAACGCATCCACAGTGGGGCCCATGGGGTCCCTGCGGTCCATGGGAGGCTCGCGGGTCCGCCGTGTGCGCGTGCCGCGCGCCGTCCGCGTGGTGCTCGTCTGTCTGCCCGGCATCGCCGCCGGCGTCGGACTGGTCCTGTGCGCGGCCGGCGACAACCGCACGACCCCGGCCCCACGTCAGGCCCGCCCCGCCGCGACCCGCTCCGCCCCGGTCCACCCGGCCCTCGCCCACCTCGCCGCCAAGCCGCGCATCGTTCCCCGTACCGCCTGGATCGGGGACGCCGAGGGCGATCAGCCACCGCCGCGCTACGACGACCGGGTCGTGGCCGTCTTCGTCCACCACACCGACTCGCCCAACGGCTACGACTGCGCCGACGCGCCCCGCCTGATCCGCTACGTGTACACGGGCCAGACCGGTTCCCGCGACTGGGACGACATCGGCTACAACTTCGTCGTCGACCGCTGCGGCACCATCTACGAGGGCCGCGCGGGCGGTGTCGACCGCCCCGTCACGGGCGCCCACACCCAGGGCTTCAACCATCGCACCGCCGGTGTCGCCGCCCTCGGCACCTTCACGGCGGGCGTGCCCGTGCCGCAGGCCATGACCGACGCGATCGCCGCCCTCACCGCCTGGAAACTGGGCCTCTCGGACACCGACCCGCGCGGCACCGCCCGCCTGGTCTCCAGCAACTCCCTCAGCCGCTTCGCCTCCGGCACCACAGTCACTCTGCCCGCCCTCGCCGGCCACAACTCCGGCTACATGACGAGCTGCCCCGGCGCCGCCCTCACGGCCCGCCTCCCGGCGATCAGGAAGGCGGCGGCACGTCTGCAGGGCCGCCGCTGAGCCGCCCCGGCTCACACGCGGGCCGGGTGCAGGTTCAGTAGCTTCCGAGGTGCTCACAGGTACGACACAGCGCACTCAGGGATGCGCCCCAACTCCCCGTCCTACCTTCGTCGTACGCACTGACCGGAGGTGGGGACCATGAGCAGCAGCAGTCGTACGAACCCGCTGGGGACGACCGAACAGACCGGGCGGACCGAACAGGTCCACGGCAGGAGGGCTTCCGGCGGCTGGACAGGGGCCGCACGGAATCCATGGGCCGTGCTCTGCGCGGTGGCGACGGTCGTCCTGGGCCCGGCGGCGGTCACGGCATCCGCCCTCGACCAGGCCAACCGGGCTCCGCTGCACCACCACGCCGTACGGGCCGACCCCACGCAGCAGGCGTACATCCCCTCGGACCTGACCCGCCGCCGCAGCTCGGGGGTATGAGGCGCGGCGGTCAGAGGGGGGCGGGCCGCGACAGGCCTACTACGGGCTGTCAGGCGCCCTTGAACCGCTGCCACAGCTTGGGATACCGGTCGGCGAGCGCCCCCTCGTCCTCCAGGGCGAGCGGCGTGCCCTCGGGTTCGGCGGGCGCGGGCGGAATACCCAGATCCGGGGTGACGGTGCCGGTGAGCTGCTCGTACGCCTCGTCGGCCGCGTAGCCCAACTCCTCCCCGTCCCCGTCGATCTCCGCGTCGAAGTCGTCCAGGAGATCGGCGAGCGAGTCCGGGTCGCCGTGCAGGGCCCCCTCGAAGACCTCACGGCCCTGGCCGATCAGCCAGCACCGGAAGAAATCGAAGGCCTCGTCGTCGGCCACGTCGAGCAGCACCCGGGCGGCGCCCCACAGGTCCCAACGGTAGGCGCGGTTGTAACGGGCCTCGAAATGCCGGGCGAAGTCGAGCACCGAGTCCGGGTCGAGCTGGAGCAACCGCTCGACCAGCAGATCGGCCTGATCCTCGGGGTCACCCTCGGCGGCCTCACGGGTCGCGTCCACCAGCTTCCAGAACTCCGTCTCGTCCATCACGGGTCCAGCATCGGGCCTCAGGGGGAGGGACGCACGTGGAGATGCGCGGAATGTGATGGGGTGTACAGGCCCGAGGGCCTCAGGCCCCTCCGGGCGCCGCGGGGTCCGAGGGTCCCAAGGGGGCCTGCGGCGGGGAGGAGTACAGCGCCCCCAGCCGCTGCGCGTCCCGCGCGAACCGTGCCCGGAGTCCGGCCGGCGCCAGCACCTCCGCCTCAGGACCGAGCGTCGCCAGCTGCGTATGGGCGACCTCCGCCGACTCCACGGCGAGCGTCACGGTGACCCGGCCCCGCTCGTCGGGGGCGCCGCCGGCCGACAGCGCGTCCCGGGCGGACACGGGGTCGACGACGTACCCCAGTCTGCGCACCCCCTCCGCCGAGAGCCGTACGACGACCTCGGTGCGCAGGATCGACCGCGCGAACTGCTCCGCCCGCTCCTCCCAGAACGCGGGCAGGTCGAAACCGGGGTCGCGGGTGAAGCGTTTCCCGGCGGCGTGGCCGGTGGCGTGGTCCGGGGGCTGGTCGGGGAGCTGGACGGAGGTGAAGCGGTCGACGCGGTAGACGCGGAAGGGTCCGGGAGGCCCGGGGTTCCCGGGGTTCTCCGCGTGAGCGTCGCTCCGGGTGACGCGGGCGCACAGATACCAGACGCCCGCCTTGAGGACGAGCCCGTAGGGCTCCAACGTGCGCTCCACGTCGGTCTCGCCGGGGCCGCGCCGGTAGCGGGCCAGGATCGGACGGTCATCCCACACGGCGTCCGCGACAGCGGGCAGCGACTCGGGGACGGTGGGCTCGCTGAACCAGGCGGGCGCGTCCAGGTGGAACCGCTGGGCGGCTGTCCGGGGGGCGTCGCGGAGGGAGGGCAGCAGAGCGGCGGACACCTTGAGGCGGGCCGCGGAGGCGGTGTCCTCCAGTCCCATCTCGCGCAGGGCGCCGGGCACTCCGCTCAGGAACAGCGCCTCCGCCTCGCCGCGGGCCAGGCCGGTGAGCCGGGTGCGGTATCCGCCGATCAGCCGGTACCCGCCGGCCCGCCCCCGGTCGGCGTACACGGGTACGCCTGCCTCGGACAGTGCCTGGGCGTCGCGGGTGACGGTGCGCTCGGAGACTTCCAGTTCCCGGGCCAGCTCGGCGGCGGTCATGGATTGCGTGGACTGGAGCAGCAGCACCATTTTGATGAGGCGGGCAGCGCGCATGGGTTGATGATGCCCCCCAGACCCCCGCTACCGGCCCTGAACGGGCCTTGTCCTGAAACGCCGGGGCCTGGGCTGGACAGAGGTGGTGAACGGGTGGGTGGGTGGGAAAGCAGGCGTGAGCTGGAGCAGCCTCGACCTGAAGCCCCGGCCGGGATGGCGGGTGCCGGACGCCGGCGAGTAGTTCGACGGTGCCCGGCAGGCGGACTGGAAACGGACGGGTGGGTGGGCGAACCCCCCTTACAACCCGTACCGCTCCCGCGCCTCCTTCACCGCCGCAGCCCCGACTTCCCCCCGCCGAGCCAACTGCGCCAACGCCGCCACGACGATCGACTCCGCGTCGACCCCGAAGTACCGCCGCGCCGCGTCCCTCGTGTCCGACAGTCCGAATCCGTCCGCGCCCAGCGACGAGTAGTCCTGCTCGACCCACTGAGCGATCTGGTCCGGCACCTGACGCATGTAGTCGGACACCGCCAGCACGGGCCCCTCGGCCCCCTGCAGCGCCTGCCGCAGGTACGGCACCCGCTCCTCGCCCCGCAGCAGCGCCGCGTCCGCGTCCAGCGCGTCCCGCCGCAGCTCGGTCCAGGAGGTCGCCGACCACACGTCGGCCGCCACACCCCACTCCTCGGCGAGCAGCCGCTGCGCGTCCAGGGCCCAGTGGATGGCCGTACCGGAACCGAGCAGCTGGATACGCGGCGCGTTGGCGGCCGGTGAGAGCCCCGCCGACTCGGCCGTGTTGAAGCGGTACAGCCCCTTGACGATCGCGTCGTCGAGCCCGGGGGCCGACGGCTTCGCGGGCTGCGGGATCGGCTCGTTGTAGACGGTCAGGTAGTAGAAGACGTTCGGGTCCTCGCCGGGCGCCGACTCGCCGTACATCCGGCGCAGACCGTCACGGACGATCACCGCCACCTCGTACGCGAAGGCCGGGTCGTACGACAGCGCGGCCGGGTTCGTCGCCGCGATCACCGGCGAGTGGCCGTCCGCGTGCTGGAGGCCCTCGCCCGTCAGCGTCGTACGGCCGGCCGTCGCGCCGACCAGGAAGCCGCGGCCGAGCTGGTCGCCGAGCTGCCACATCTGGTCGGCGGTGCGCTGCCAGCCGAACATCGAGTAGAAGATGTAGAAGGGGATCATCGGCTCGCCGTGCGTCGAGTACGACGTCGACGCGGCGATGAAGTCCGCCATGGAACCGGCCTCGGTGATCCCCTCGTTGAGGATCTGGCCGTCCTTGGCTTCCTTGTAGTACATCAGCTGGTCGCGGTCGACCGGCTCGTACGTCTGGCCCTTGGGGGAGTAGATCCCGAGGGACGGGAACAGCGACTCCATACCGAAGGTGCGTGCCTCGTCGGGCACGATCGGCACCCAGCGCCGGCCCGTCTCCTTGTCGCGGACCAGGTCCTTGACCAGGCGTACGAAGGCCATCGTCGTCGCCACGTTCTGCGAGCCGGAGCCCTTGTCGAACGAGGTGAACGTCTTCTCCGCCGGGGCGGGGAGGGGCGCGAGGGCCTGCGTGCGACGGGCCGGGGCGGGGCCGCCGAGGGCCGCGCGGCGCTCCTGGAGGTAGCGGACCTCGGGGGAGTCGGCGCCGGGGTGGCCGTAGGGGACGACTCCGTCGACGAACTGCGCGTCGGAGATGGGGAGTTCGAGCAGGTCACGCATCTGCTTGAACTCGTCCACCGTCAGCTTCTTCATCTGGTGGTTGGCGTTCTTCGACGCGAAGCCCTCGCCCAGGGTGAAGCCCTTGACCGTCTGGGCCAGGATGACCGTCGGAGCGCCCTTGTGCGCGAGCGCCGCCTTGTAGGCCGCGTACACCTTGCGGGACTCGTGACCGCCGCGCGAGCGGTGGAAGCAGTCCAGGATCTTGTCGTCGCTCAGCAGTTTCGCCATCTCGGCGAGCGCCGGGTCCTTGCCGAAGAAGTCGGCGCGGATGTAGGCGGCGTCGCGCGTCTGGTACGTCTGCACCTGGGCGTCCGGTACCTCGCGCAGCCTGCGTACGAGCGCGCCCGTGGTGTCGAGCTGGAACAGCTCGTCCCACGCCGTGCCCCAGAGGGTCTTGACGACGTTCCAGCCCGCGCCGCGGAACTGGGCCTCCAGCTCCTGCACGATCTTGAAGTTCGCGCGGACCGGCCCGTCGAGGCGCTGCAGGTTGCAGTTGATGACGAACGTCAGGTTGTCCAGGCCCTCGCGGGAGGCGAGCGCGAGTGCGGCCGTCGACTCGGGCTCGTCCATCTCGCCGTCGCCGAGGAACGCCCACACGTGGGACGCGGAGACGTCCTTGATGCTGCGGTTGGTGAGGTATCGGTTGAAGCGTGCCTGGTAGATCGCCGACAGCGGGCCGAGGCCCATCGACACCGTCGGGAACTCCCACAGCCAGGGCAGCCGGCGCGGGTGCGGGTAGGACGGGAGACCGTTGCCGCCCGACTCCTGCCGGAACTTGTCGAGGTGCGCCTCGGTCAGCCGGCCGTCGAGGAACGCGCGGGCGTAGATGCCGGGGGAGGCGTGGCCCTGGATGTACAGCTGGTCACCTGAGCCGTCCCCCTCCTTGCCTCTGAAGAAGTGGTTGAAGCCGGTCTCGTACAGCCAGGCTGCCGAGGCGAAGGTGGCGATGTGGCCGCCGACGCCGTGTTTGCTGCCCCGGGTCACCATGGCCGCCGCGTTCCAGCGGTTCCAGGCGGCGATCCGGTGCTCCATCGCCTCGTCGCCGTCCACCGAGGGCTCGGCGGCGGTCGGGATGGTGTTGACGTAGTCCGTCTCCAGGAGCTTGGGCAGCGCGATGCCGTTGCCCTCGGCGCGCTCCAGTGTGCGGCGCATCAGATACGCGGCACGGTGCGGCCCGGCCGCCTTGGTGACCGCGTCCAGGGAGGCCTGCCATTCGGCGGTCTCCTCGGGGTCGCGGTCGGGGAGCTGGTCGAGCGCGCTCGGCTGGATGGCCTTGGGGTCGGTCATGTCGCCGCCTTCCTCAGTCGAAGGGGGTTCCCTCGTCGGTAAGGGTTCGGGGGTGCCCTTGGTCTTTGGCAGGACAGGGCTGTGAACCCTTGTAGGGGTCCGTCGGCGACTCTAACTCGCTGATCGATGATCGATCAAAGGGTTGAAGGGGAAAACCTCTTGATCACGAGAAAGTAGGCACGGGGTGCCTTTCGGGCGGGCACGGGGTGCCTCACACTCGGGCGTTTTCGCAGGTGAGCGGGCGCGGGTGTGAAGTGGACCCGATCGGCTCGGCTGCGTCAGGCCCGGGGCGCGCAACCCAGCACATGGGCCTTCACCAGCTCGGCGATCCGTGGGTCCCGGCGGCGGAACGCGGCGACCAGCTCCTCGTGCTCCTCCGCGTACGACTGCTGCACCGTCCCCAGCCAGCGGATCGACAGGGCCGTGAACACCTCGATGCCCAGCCCCTCCCAGGTGTGCAGCAGCACCGAGTTCCCGGCCGCGCGCACCATCTCGCGGTGGAAACCCACGGTGTGCCGGACCTGGCCGGTTCCGTCCGCGGCGCGGTCGGCCTCGTACAGGGCGGCGACATGCGGTTCGAGGGCCGAGCAGTCGTCCGCGAGCTTCTCCGCCGCCAGCTCCGCCGCGATGGCCTCGAGACCGGCCCGGACCGGGTAGCTCTCCTCCAGGTCGGCGGCGGTCAGATTCCGTACGCGTACGCCCTTGTTGGGGGCCGACTCGATCAGCCGCAGCGACTCCAGCTCGCGCAGCGCCTCCCGTACGGGGGTCTGGCTGACCTCCAGCTCGGTCGCGATCCGGCGCTCGACGATCCGCTCGCCCGGCTTCCAGCGCCCGCTGACGATCCCCTCCACGATGTGCTCGCGGATCTGCTCGCGCAGCGAGTGGACGACGGGCGCGGTCATGAGGGCTCCTTGAGGGAGGGGCTTCGGCCCCAGGGGCGGTGACCTGTAGACAATACGGCCGCGTCCCTGTCCAGAGGCCTTCCGGGCGCGAGTGCGGACGTACGTGAGACGAGAGTTACAGACCGGACCGGGCGCACGCCACAGCGCCCGACGGTTGTCTCTCCACGACGGTGCCGGTACGAC
>NZ_AEJB01000411.1 GCF_000331005.1 Streptomyces turgidiscabies Car8 | reverse complement strand
CGAAGAGCGAGGTCAGGTCGGCGACCTTCGTGCTCACCTTCTGGATGTCGGCGTTCGTCGCGTCCGCGTCGATCAGCCCGGCGCCCATGACGCTGCCGATGGTGTCGGCCGCCGTCTGGAAGTCTTCGGTGATCGCCTTCGCGTACAGCTGGCCCGCGACGTGCCCGTACCGCTGTGCGTGCGCCGGCGTCTTGTTGAGCTGCGCGCCGAGTCGCGCCGTGATCTGGTCTTGCTCCAGCGCCTGCCCGAACGCGGTCATGAGGATGGCGCCGGCTGCGGCGCCCGCGCCGAGCGCCACAGCCTGCAAGCGGGACAGGCCACCCTCGGCCTGGTCGACGGCCGCGTCTGCGCCGTCTGCCGCGCCGTCGGCGAGCCCATCGCCGAGTGCCGCCCCAGCCTGCTGCCCGCCACGGCGTGCCGCCGCCTCCGCGTCGAGAGAGGCAGCCGTGACGGCGTCGACAAGCTGCGCCTGCATGTTCCGCCACTGACCCACGGCCCCTTCTACGCCTCGTTCACCCTCGTCACGGTGGTCTGCTCCCGCCCGTGACGGCCGCCGGCCGGTCCGGGCACCGCGGCGACCGCCTGACCGACCGCGAACTCACGGTTGAGCACGGTCTGGCGGCGGATCGGCTCCGGCAGGTCCGGCAGGCCCAGCAGCGTGTCGCAGGCCTCGATGGAGGCCGCGTAATCACCCACCCAGTAGGCGGTGATGGAGTACTCGAAGAGCAGCCCCCACCGGTACACCCAGGACTTGGTGAACAGCAGGTCGTCCGGTTCCGGGAGGCCGACGGCGCCGCCGAGGAGAGCGTGCGCGGTGCGGTAGCGGCCCTTCAGGCGCAGGCGTGAGGCCAACTCGTAGCACGCTTCGAGGCGCCCGGGCCGAGCGTCCCAGGCACGGGAGAACGCGTCCATCGCGCCCGGCCAGTCGTCGGCCCCCTCAGCCCTGAGAAGGCCGGCCTCCAGCAGCGAGCAGTAGACCTCCTCCGGCCAGCCGCCCATCGCCGCCCGCCGCTCGTACAGGGCGATCGCCTCCTGGACGTGTCCCAGGTCGCGTTCGGTGTTGGCGAGGTAGAAGACGGTGCGCGTGTTGGTGGGGTCGCGTTCGAGTTCGCCGCGCAGGAGCCGCGCGTCGCGCTCGAACTTGTCGCTGCGGCAGCCGCCGTCGGCGTGGTCCTCGATGACGAGCGCGTCCAGGTTCTCCTGGACGTCGGACCCGTCCGACTCGTCCGTGCACGGGTACTCGTGGGTGACCCCTTCGTAGCGCCACGTCCGGTCGGCCCGCATGAGGTGCTTGAAGCGGTGCTGGGTGCCGGGCGTGTCGTAGCGCAGCATGTACGACGTCGCTGTCAGCGGGGGCAGATGGGCGTCCTGGCGCATGACGTGGTCGGCGTCGAGGGTGAGGAGGTAGTCGGCCTTGCCCCGGGCGAGCTGGATGTTGCTGGTCCGGTTGTGCCCGAAGTCGACCCACGGTTCCTCGTGGAGTTCGCCCGGGATGCCGTCGAGTGTCTTGCGGATCAGGTCCTGCGTGCCGTCCGTGGAACCGGTGTCGCAGATGACCCAGTGGTCGATGAGGTGCCGTACGGAGCTCAGGCACCGTTCGATCACCTGCGACTCGTTCTTGACGATCATGCAGAGGCAGAGGGTCTGCTTTTTCACGGCGCCAATGTGACATAAGCCGGATATGCCCGCATTCGCCCACGCGGAAGACGCCGCCGCCGGGTAACCCATCCGACCCCACCGATTAGTCCTATACGTTGATAAACGCGCGCCTTTCCGACCATATTGCCGGTCCACGCATCCCGCTCAGGTAAAGCTCCCCCTCGCAAGTCAAGGCGATACAAGCCGAGACAAGACAAGTCGACGCAAGGAGCACACCGATGAGTCCTGAGTACAGGACGCGTTCGCTTCTCGGGCCGCTGGCGCGGGACAGGTTCAAGAAGGCCGGAATGGTGGCCTCGCTGGCACTGGTCCTGGCCGCGAGCGTGGCCGGGCCGGCGACGGCCGCGGCGCGCAGCGTGGGCGACCACACCCCCCGCGCGAGCCACTCCAGTGGCGGCAAGGACAAGTGCAAGCAGCAGGGACCGAAGCACCGCGTCACGTCCTTCGCCCTGGGCGGCAAGGACAAGTGCCAGGGCCCGACGGGTCCGAAGGGCGCGACCGGCGCCACGGGAGCCACGGGTGCGACCGGCGCCACGGGCCCGACCGGCGCGACCGGTACCGGCGCGACGGGCGCCACCGGAGCCACCGGAGCGACCGGCCCCGGCGCCGGTGCCACGGGCGCGACGGGCGCCACCGGAGCGACCGGAGGGACGGGCCCCACCGGCGGCACGGGCCCCACCGGAGCCACCGGCACCGGCACGACAGGTGCCACGGGCGCGACCGGCGCACCGGGCCCCTGCTCCGAGGTCGACACCTACCACCCCCAGGGCAACGTCGAGTACCAGGCCGCGCTGTCGTCCGACGGGCGCTTCTACGCGGGCATCCGTGACCTCACGGGCAGCACCGCCAACCCCATGCTGTGGACCGACCTCAGCACCCACGACGGTTACCCGGCGGGCGGCGCGGCGGGCGTGCCCTGCGGCGCCTCCGTCGGCGAGCACCAGGCGTCAGGGGGTATCCAGTTCGGCCTCATCACCACCACGGGCCGGGTCTACGAACTCACCTGCCAGTTCGACAACAACGGCCCCAACCCGGGGATCCTGCAGTGCGGCACCAACGCCGGCAACCCCTGGGTCGAGATGAACAGGCGCCCGGCCCCCAACGCCGTCAACGGCGGAACCGTAGTCCCCTAACGGGTAAACGCGAAG
>NZ_AEJB01000410.1 GCF_000331005.1 Streptomyces turgidiscabies Car8 | reverse complement strand
TCGTCGGCCTCGCCGTCGCCGCCTCGCTCGCCCTGCTGCCGACAGCCGCCACCCCCGCACAGGCCGCCCCGTCCGCCATCCCGTCCGGGATGACCTGGACCGTGCTCGTCGATGGCGCCGCCAACGGCACCGTCAGGGTGGGGGCGGACTCCGCGACCGATCCGTACTACGGCGACACCCCGGCCACCGCCACGCTGCCGCTGCTGTGCCTGAGAGTCACCGGCAGCGGCGTACCGAGCGGGATCACCCCGGACTTCTACGCGGGCTGGGCTCGCGGCACCGTCGCCGCCACGCCCCCGGTCCAGGGCAAAGCGCTGACCAGCCTCTCCGTCGCGAACAGCCTCTGTGTCCAGTACTACGGAACCGGCTGGCGCATGGCCGAGTTCCATGACGGCCGCTACGGCAGCAACCTGGAGTCGAGCGGCGGCTGGTCGTTCTGGGCCCACGGCTACCTCCCCGCGAACACGCGCTTCTGGGCAGCCATCGACGACCAGCCCGCGAACCCCTGGAACTGACTCCGGGGAACTGACTCCGAACGTGGCGTTCGGGAAGGTCGCGTCGTGCCGCCTTCCCGAACGACTACTGCTCCGAGGAACCCTCCGAATCCTTGACCCCCGCCCGGCGCTCCCTGATGCTGTGTTGCGACACATGAGATGCGTGCCGTAATGAGCAACGTTCGGCCTGGATCTCCCGTACCAGCCGAGGAGTGGTCATGACTCACCAGGTCCGTGCTGTCGTCGCGCGGGGCAAGGGTGCCCCCGTCAGCCTGGAGACGATCCTCGTGCCGGACCCCGGGCCGGGCGAGGCGCTGGTCCGGATCCAGGCCTGCGGGGTGTGCCACACCGACCTGCACTACCGCGAGGGCGGGATCAACGACGACTTCCCCTTCCTGCTCGGCCACGAGGCCGCCGGGGTCGTGGAGTCGGTGGGCGAGGGGGTCACGGACGTGGCTCCCGGCGACTTCGTGATCCTCAACTGGCGTGCTGTGTGCGGGAGTTGCCGGGCCTGTCTGCGTGGACGCCCGTGGTACTGCTTCAACACGCACAACGCCAGGCAGAAGATGACCCTCCTCGACGGGACCGAGCTGTCGCCGGCCCTCGGCATCGGCGCCTTCGCCGAGAAGACCCTCGTCGCGGCCGGGCAGTGCACCAAGGTCGACCCGGCCGCCTCCGCTGCCGTCGCCGGGCTGCTGGGGTGTGGCGTGATGGCGGGAATCGGCGCCGCCATCAACACCGGGAACGTCGGTCGCGGTGACTCGGTCGCCGTCATCGGCTGCGGTGGGGTCGGGGACGCGGCCGTCGTCGGGTCGAACCTGGCCGGCGCCGCGAAGATCATCGCCGTCGACATCGACGACAACAAGCTCGCCACCGCCCGCAGGCTGGGCGCGACCCACACGGTCAACTCCAGGGAGACCGACGCCGTCGAGGCCATCCGTGAGCTGACCGGCGGCAACGGCGCCGATGTCGTCATCGAGGCGGTCGGCCGCCCGGAGACGTACAAGCAGGCCTTCTACGCCCGCGACCTCGCCGGGACCGTGGTCCTGGTGGGTGTGCCGACGCCGGAGATGAAACTCGAACTCCCGTTGATCGACGTCTTCGGGCGGGGCGGCTCACTGAAGTCGTCCTGGTACGGCGACTGCCTGCCCTCCCGCGACTTCCCCATGCTCATCGACCTCTATCTCCAGGGCCGCCTTCCCCTGGACGCCTTCGTGACCGAGACCATCGCGCTCGACGACGTCGAGAAGGCGTTCGAGCGGATGCACGGCGGCGACGTACTGCGTTCGGTGGTGGTGCTGTGACGGCCGCCGGCGCCCGTGTCGACCGGCTGGTCACCTCGGGCACGTTCTCGCTCGACGGCGGCACCTGGGACGTCAACAACAACGTGTGGATCATCGGCGACGAGAACGAGGCGGTCGTCGTCGACGCCGCCCATGACGCCGACGCCATCGCCGAAGCCCTCGGCGGTCGCACGCTCCGGGCCGTCGTGTGCACCCACGCCCACAGCGACCACATCGACGCCGCCCCCGCCCTCGCCGAACGCACCGGCGCCCCGATCCTGCTCCACGCCGACGATCTGCCGCTGTGGAAGCAGACCCACCCCGACCGGGAACCCGACGCCACGCTGACCGACGGCCAGGTGCTGACCGTCGCCGGGATCGAGCTGACCGTGCTGCACACGCCCGGCCATGCCCCGGGCGCGGTCTGTCTGTACGCACCGGCCCTGAATGCCCTCTTCGGCGGCGACACGCTCTTCGCGGGCGGCCCCGGGGCCACCGGCCGCTCCTACTCCCACTTCCCGACCATCGTCGACTCGATCCGGGACCGGCTGCTGACGCTGCCCGGCGACACCGTCGTATACACCGGGCACGGGGACACCACCACGGTCGCCGCCGAGGCCCCGCACCTCCAGGAGTGGATCGACCGCGGTTTCTGACCGTCCGGTCCGACGCCGGCGATCCGTACGTCCCCAAGTGCCGCCAAGCAGGGGACCGCGCTGCTTCACGCCTGCCCGATGTCTGTCCGAGCTGCTTCGACGCGCTCGGTCCGGCATCGGGCTCGCTTGGTTTCACGTTGTGCAATGTGAGCGAAGTTGTTCATGACGCAACTCGCCGCCATGGCTCATCCCGGTCCCTGGACTTCTTGACAAGGGTTCTGGGCGCCCTCAAACTGACGTTGCGCTTACCGCAATCCGTTTCGCTATACGCACCGAGGTGTCATGATGATTCCCGCGTGCCGTCTCGCGGATCTCCCGCGAGGTGAGGCCCTCCGGCTCGACATCGACCCGCCCGTCTCGGTGTTCCACACCGACGACGGCGAGGTCTTCGCCATCGACGACACCTGCACCCACCAGGATGCCTCGCTCGCCGACGGCTGGCTGGAGGGCTGCGAGGTGGAATGCCCGCTGCACGCCTCGAAGTTCGACCTGCGCACCGGCGCCGTCGACTCCCCGCCGGCCAAGCTGCCGGTGCGGACACACGAGGTCGTCGTCGAGGACGGCATGATCTACGTGCAGGTGTCCACGGACGCCCCCAACCTGCCCCCCTGTATCGCGGCCCGGCTCGCCGGGGGTCCCGCGTGAGGACGGTGGCCGTGGTGGGTGCCTCGCTGGCCGGACTGTCGGCGGCGCGCTCCCTGCGCAAGCAGGGCTATGACGGACGGCTGGTTCTGATCGGCGACGAGGCTCACCGCCCGTACGACAGGCCGCCGTTGTCCAAGGAGTTCCTGGCCGGAACCCTCGGCGAGGCGGAGCTCGGACTGGAGACGGACGGCGAGGACCTGCGCGCGGAGTGGCTTCTGGGCACCCGCGCGATCGGCCTCGACCGCACCGACCGGTCCGTCCGCCTCGCCGACGGCCGGAACGTACGCGCCGACGGCATCGTCATCGCGACCGGCGCCGCCGCCCGCACCCTGCCGGGCGCCGACGGCCTGACCGGCGTGCACACCCTGCGCACCCTCGACGACGCCCGCGCCCTGCGCGACGAACTGGCCCTCGGCGGACGGCTGGTGGTGATCGGCGGCGGCTTCATCGGCGCCGAGGTCGCCTCCACCGCGTACGCCCTCGGCCTCGACGTGACGGTCATCGAGGCCGCGCCGACACCGCTCGCCGGACCACTCGGCGAGACCATGGGCGCCGTCGTCTCCGGCCTCCACGCCGACCATGGCGTACGGCTGCTGTGCGGGACCGGGGTCAAGGGGCTGAGCGGGGAGAGCCGGGTCGAGGCCGTGCTGCTGGCCGACGGGCGCAGTGTCCCCGCCGACATCGTCGTCGTCGGGGTGGGCGCGCGGCCCTGCGTCGACTGGCTGGCGGGGTCCGGCGTGGCCCTGGAGAACGGCGTCAAGTGCGGCGCCGACGGCCGCACCAGCCTGGCCGGTGTGGTCGCGGTCGGCGACTGCGCCAACTGGTACGACCCCCGGGTGGGCGCCCATCGCCGGGTCGAGCACTGGACGGGCGCGCTGGAGCGGCCGGCTGCCGCCGTGGCGACGCTGCTGGCGGGGGGTGCGGTGGAGACGGGGGTGCCCCGGCCGCCGTATTTCTGGTCCGACCAGTACGGGGTGAAGATCCAGTTCGTCGGCCATGCGGGGGTCGCTGACAGTGTGGCGGTGGAGGAGGGGGCTGTGGGTGAGCGGAACGTTCTGGCTGTTTACCGGCGGGGTGGGGAGCCGGTGGGTGTGCTGGGGATGAATCAGCCTCGGTTGTTTGTGCGGTGGCGGAAGCAGTTGAGTGCGGTGCCGGGGGTGCGGTGAATTTCGGCTGCGGGCCCGGTGGGGGCTGGTCGCGCAGTTCCCCGCGCCCCTGGACGGGTGCGCCCCTGCGGGGGCTCTACCCGCCCAGAGCGCTGTCTAGTTGACGGATCCTGACCACCACGACGTTTCTCCGAGGAGTGCACTGTGACCTCGACAGGCCTGCCCGACAGTCTGATCGCCACCCTGCCCGGCTCCTCCTACACGGACGCGGGGATCTTCGCGCAGGAGCAGGAGCGCATATTCGAGACCATGTGGTTCTGTGTCGCGCGCGCCTCCGAACTGGCGAAGCCCGGCGCCTTCCGGACCGTCGACGTGGGCCGCGAGAGCATCCTCGTCACCCGCGCGCGGGACAACTCGATCCGCGCCTACTTCAACGTGTGCCGGCACCGTGGCGCCAAGCTCTGCACGGAGGAGTCCGGCGAGGTCAAGCGGGCCTTCCAGTGCCCCTACCACGCCTGGACGTACGGCCTGGACGGCAAGCTCGTCGCCGCGCCCAATCTCACCAAGATGCCCGACGTCGGCCGCACCGAGTACGGCCTGGTGGCGGTGGCCGTCCGGGAGTGGCTCGGCTATGTCTGGGTCTGCCTGGCGGAGAACCCGCCCTCCTTCGAGGAGGACGTCATCGGCGAGGTCATCGGCAGGCTCGGTGACGTCGAGTCGATCGAGCACTACGACATCGACAACCTCTCGGTCGGCAAGCGGATCGTCTACGACGTGAAGGCCAACTGGAAGCTCATCATCGAGAACTTCATGGAGTGCTACCACTGCGCCACGATCCACCCCGAACTCACCGAGGTGCTCCCCGAGTTCGCCGACGGTTACGCCGCCCAGTACTACGTCGGCCACGGCGCCGAGTTCGGCGGGGAGGTCCAGGGGTTCACCATCGACGGCTCCGAGGGCCTGGACCGCATCCCGGGCGTCGCCGAGGAGCAGGACCGCCGCTACTACGCGATCACCGTCAGACCGCAGGTGTTCATCAACCTCGTACCCGACCATGTGATCTTCCACCGCATGTACCCGGTGGCCGCCGACCGCACGATCGTCGAGTGCGACTGGCTGTATCTCCCGCACGTCGTCGAGAGCGGCAAGGACGTCACCCGGTCCGTGGAACTCTTCGACCGCGTCAACCGCCAGGACTTCGAGGCCTGCGAACGCACCCAGCCCGGCATGAGCTCCCGGCTCTACGCGAAGGGCGGCGTCCTGGTCCCGAGCGAGCACCACATCGGCGCGTTCCACGACTGGGTCAACGAGCGCCTGGGCAGCAGTTAGAAGCAGGGGGCGCGTTCAAGGGGCGCGGGGAACTCCGCGACCAGCCCCCACCGGCCCGCGCCCGAAGAACTCACCCCAGATACCCCATCCGGTGACTGATCTCCGCCGCCCCCTTGACCAGGATCGGCGCCAACTCGTGCAACCGCTCCGTCGTGAACCGGTAAGAAGGCCCCGACGCACTCACCGCCGCGACAACCGTCCCGGTGTGGTCGCGGATCGGCGCCGCCATCGCGTGCAGCCCGATCTCCAGCTCCTCCTGCGTCCACGCGTACCCCCGCTCCCGCGCCTCCGAGAGGTCCTTCTCCAGCTTCGTCTTCGCGGTGATGGTGTGCGGGGTGACCTTCTTCAGGCCGGCCCCGTTCAGCAGCGCGGTGCGATCTTTCGCGGGCAGGTGGGCCAGCAGGATCTTGCCGCTGGAGGTGGCGTGCAGCGGGGTCAGCTGGCCGACCCAGTTGTACGCGCTGACGGCGCCGGGGCCCCGTACCTCGTACAGGTTGACGGCGTAGTGCTCCTGCATCACGGCGATGTTGACGGTCTCGCCGATCTCCTCGGCGAGCTGCTCGCAGACCGGGCGGCCCTGCTGCGTGATGTCGATACTGCCTGTGACCGCGCCGGCGAGGCGCACGATGCCGAAGCCGAGACGGTACTTGCCGCGCTCGCCCGCCTGCTCCACCAGACCGCGTGCCTCCAGCGCGCCGAGCAGCCGGAAAGCGGTGGATTTGTGAACATCGATCTCGGCGGCGACCTCGCTGACGCCTGCCTCGCCGCGCTGGGCGAGAATCTCCAGAACGCTGATCGCGCGGTCGACCGACTGCACTCCGCCGGCCTGTGTACTGGACGTTTCGGTGTCTGTGCTGTGGTTGCTCACAGCGAAACTATACGCGCAGTAAACAACACCATTGCAAGTAACAGACCCGAAACCAAGTGCTTGCATGTTGCGCGTCCCGCAACCTGGTGCGTATAGCGCTACTGGATTAGCATGCCTGGCGTATCTACGGCGCGAGCGAGACGAGAGATCATGGCTCCCCTGCAATACGACTTCGTCATCGTCGGCGGCGGATCGGCCGGCAGCGCACTGGCAAACAGGCTCTCCGCGGACCCGGCCAACAAGGTGCTGGTCCTGGAGGCCGGCCGGCCCGACTACCCGTGGGACGTCTTCATCCACATGCCCGCGGCCCTGACCTATCCCATCGGCAGCCGCTTCTACGACTGGAAGTACGAGTCCGAGCCCGAGCCCCACATGGGCGGCCGGCGCGTCTACCACGCCCGCGGCAAGGTGCTCGGCGGCTCCAGCAGCATCAACGGCATGATCTTCCAGCGCGGCAACCCCATGGACTACGAGCGCTGGGCGGCCGACCCGGGCATGGCGAAGTGGGACTACGCGCACTGTCTGCCGTACTTCCGGCGTATGGAGAACTGTCTCGCCGCCGACCCGGACGACGAGTTCCGCGGCCACGACGGTCCCCTCGTCCTCGAACGCGGCCCGGCCACCAACCCCCTCTTCGGCGCCTTCCTCAAGGCCACCGAGGAAGCGGGGTACGCGCCCACCGAAGACGTCAACGGGTACCGGCAGGAGGGCTTCGCCAAGTTCGACCGCAACGTCCACCGCGGGCGCCGGCTCTCGGCGTCCAAGGCGTACCTCAAGCCCGTCCGCAAGCGGCCCAACCTCACGGTGAAGACGCGCGCGCTGGTCACCCGGGTCCTCTTCGAGGGCAAGCGGGCCGTCGGTGTCGAGTACCAGCGCGGCAAGGGCGCACTCCAGCAGGTCCGCGCCAAGGAGGTCATCCTCTGCGGCGGCGCCATCAACTCCCCGCAGCTGCTCCAGCTGTCGGGCGTAGGCAACGCCGAGGAGCTGAGCGCCCTCGGTGTCGACGTCGTCCACGACCTCCCCGGCGTCGGCGAGAACATGCAGGACCACCTGGAGGTGTACGTCCAGTACGCCTGCAAGCAGCCCGTGTCCATGCAGCCGTACATGGCGAAGTGGCGGGCCCCCTTCATCGGCCTGCAGTGGCTGTTCCGCAAGGGGCCCGCCGCCACCAACCACTTCGAGGCCGGGGGCTTCGCCCGCAGCAACGAGGACGTCGCCTACCCCAACCTGATGTTCCACTTCCTGCCCATCGCCGTCCGCTACGACGGCTCGTCCCCGGCAGGCGGCCACGGCTACCAGGTGCACGTGGGCCCCATGTACTCCGACGCCATCGGCTCCGTGAAGATCAAGAGCAGGGACCCGCGCGAACATCCGGCGCTGCGCTTCAACTACCTCTCCACCGAGCAGGACCGGCGCGAGTGGGTCGAGGCGATCCGCGTCGCGCGCAAGCTCCTCAGCCAGCCCGCCCTCGCCCCGTACAACGACGGTGAGGTGTCGCCCGGGGCGAAGGTGGAGTCGGACGAGGAGATCCTCGACTGGGTCGCCAAGGAGGGTGAGACGGCCCTGCACCCGTCCTGCACCTGCAAGATGGGGCCCGCGGAGGACGGGATGGCCGTCGTCGACCCGGAGAGCATGCGGGTGCACGGGGTGGAGGGGCTGCGCGTCGTGGACGCCTCCGTGATGCCCTACGTCACCAACGGCAACATCTACGCGCCGGTGATGATGATCGCCGAGAAGGCCGCCGACCTGATCCTCGGCAAGCGGCCACTGCCGGCTTCCCGTGCCGCGTACTACCGCCACGGCGACGCCGACGCCCAGCAGGCCGGGTAGCGGGCGTTGGGTACCTCAGGGCTCCGGGGGCTCAGGTCTCTGCTGGAGCGCGTCCGTTACGAGGTGCTGCCCGCGAAGACGACCGAGGAGAAGGTCCTCGCCCACCTTCCGCGCGATGCCGTCGTCACGGTGACGGCATCACCGGTCAAGGGCCTGGAACCGACCCTCGACCTGGCCGGTCGACTGGCGTCGCACGGCTATCGCGTAGTCCCTCACGTACCGGCCAGGCTGCTGCGGGACGACGCGCATCTCAAGGACGTCGTCGACCGGTTGCGGGAGCTGGGGGTGGAGGACGTCTTCGTGCCTGCCGGCGACGCGAATCCCCCGGCCGGGTCCTACGAGGGTGCCCTGCCGGTGCTACGGAGGCTCAGCGAGCTGGGCAGCCCGTTCACACACGTCGGCGTCACCGGATACCCCGAGAGCCATCCGCTCATCCACGACGACGTCACCGTCCAGGCCATGTGGGACAAACGCGAGCACGCCACGTACATCGTCAGCAACCTGTGCTTCGACGCACGGGTGCTGGGGGAGTGGGTGGGCCGGGTGCGGCGCCGGGAGGTCGCCCTGCCGGTGTACGTGGGTGTCGCGGGGCCGGTGCAGCGGGCCAAGCTGCTGTCCATGGCCACGAAGATCGGGGTGGGCGAGTCGACCCGCTTCCTGACCCGGCACCCCCTGTGGTTCCTGCGGTTCGCGGCGCCCGGGGGGTACTCGCCGGAGCGGCTGCTTTCACGGGCGGAGGGCGCGTTGACGGCACCCGGGGCGGGGGTGGCGGGGCTGCACCTGTTCACGTTCAACCAGGTGGAGGAGACGGAGCGGTGGCGGCGGGGGGTGCTGGAGCGGTTGGGTGGGTGAGGGGCGCCTCGGGGGCGTCAACTCCTGCACGCGGTCCCGGTGACGTGGGGGGCTTGTCTGGGACCTCGGTGAGAGCCCAGGCAGTATGGGTCCCATGATTACGCTCACGAAGGAAGACGGCCCTGCGGACCTGGACGGGGTGACCCATCTGTCCATCGGGGCCTCCTGGGACCCCACCTCCGGCGCGAGCGGCGGAGTGATGGGCAAACTCCGCCGCAAGACCGGCACCGACCTCGACCTGATCGCCATCGCCCTGCACGACGGCGACCCGGTGCGCCTGGCGGGTCTCGACTCGCTCGACCCCATCGGCAACGGCTCCCTGCTCCACAGCGGGGACAACCAGACGGGGCACGGGGACGGCGACGACGAGACCGTCACGGTCGAGTTCGCGAAGATCCCGCCCCACATCACCTCGATCGTGTTCGTCGCCGCCGCCTACAAGAAGGGCAGTTCCTTCCAGAAGGCGCGCAACGTCAGTTTCAAGGTGTACGACGCGAGTGGCGGCAGCACCCAGCAGGTCGCCGACATCTGGCCCAGCATGCTCACCACGGACAACGGCTGCGCCGTCGCCAAGGCCGTGCGGTCCGGCTCCGCCTGGAAGCTTGAGGTGATCAACGTGACGGGGAAGATCAAGCAGGGCGACGAACTCGCCCTGATGCGCTTCGCCGTAAGCAAGTAGACGTACGTCGCAGGGAGTGAGGGGTCGTCGGCCCGCCGCCGGCGACCTCCCTGCGGACGCTTCACCGGAATACCACTGTCAGGTTCCCCTCCGCCATCATCCGGCTCTCGCTGTGCCACGGCATCGCGAGTCGCAGGGGTGGCAGCGCGACCTCAATCAAAACGATATCTACTTCAGTCGCTCAATGGTATCGTTTTCGCGGTAGAAGCATTCGCGAAGGGACCATCCGCATGGCCAGAACCGTCATCGACCTCGACGAAGACATGGTCATCGAGGCCATGCGCATCTTCGGCACCAAGACCAAGGCCAAAGCTGTCCGCCTCGCCATGGAGGACGCCGTCAAGAGGCACCTTCGACAGGAGGGCTTCGACGCCATCGAGGCCGGTGAGTTCGACTTCAGCGAGATCGTGGAGAACACCGGCCCCCGCAACGCCGACGGCTCTCTGAAGCGCGCCGGCGACCGCGACGGAGGCCGGGCCGCCTGATGCAGGACCGGTACCTCATCGACAAATCAGCCCTGGCCCGCTGGGCGAAACCGAACGTCAAGGACGTACTCAAGCCCCTGCACGAGCGCTACCTCCTCGCGGTATGCCGACCCACCGAGTACGAGATGATCCACTCCGCGCGGGACAGCTCGGAGGCGACCCGGATCAGCACCTGGCTCCACGCCTTCGACTACCTCCACACCGACGACCACGCCTTCGCCTGCGCTCTGGAAGTCCAGTGCCACGCTCTCAACGCGGGCTTCCACCGCGCGCTGTCCCTCCCCGACCTGCTGATCGCCGCCACAGCGGAACTGCACCGGCGGACAGTCCTCCACTACGACGGCGACTTCGACATGATCGCCTCTCTCACCGGCCAGCCCACCGAATGGGTCGTACCGCCCGGCAGTGCCGACCGCTGAGCGGGTCGAGGACTTGTGCCTCCCGGCCGCTCTCGCGGGCGGGTACATCCAATTGAGGTCGCTGGGGGCTGGCGCCCCCAGCGCGCGCACTTCGGCCCGCCTTGTCAGACGGTGTCGAATCCGCCGGTCTTGACACCCGTCACGAAGGTGACGAACGAGGCGGCGGGGATGTCGAGTACCGGACCGTCCGGGTTCTTGGAGTCACGGACGGGGACCACGCCGTGTGAGGCGACGAGGTTCGCGGCGACCGCTATGCAGGCGCCGCCGTTGTCGCTGTACGAGGACGTGAACCAATGCGGGGACTCGGTCGTCACGGGGTGCCCTTTCGTACTGGATTGATCAGACGGTGCCGAACTCTCCTGCTTTGATGCCCGCTACGAAGGAGGAGAAGGTGTCGGCCGGGAAGCTAAGAACCGGACCGGTCGGGTTCTTGGAGTCACGGACGGGAGCTATGCGGTGCGAGGCGACGAGGTTGGCCGCGACCTCGATGCACTGGCCGCCATTGCTGCTGTAGGAGGACGTGAACCACTGCGGGCTGTCGGTAGTCACGAGGTGTCCTTTCGTAGCTGTTCGATCATGGCCACGGACACCGCCTGTGAAGCGGCTTCGGCCTGTAGCTGATGGTAGGCCGTGAACATGGGCTGTACGAACCGCATATCCCGCTCCAGCTGGCCTTGTTGCGCGGACTCTGAGTACGCAATCTGTGACCGGTCCAGGAGCGTCAGGAGGGTTACCGGCAGGTCGAACGCGCGCCGCTCACCAAGATCGAAGGGGGCGACCTGGAGAACTGTGGAAGGCAGCTCGGCGAACGCAACGAGCTTGTCCAATTGGGCATCCATGACCCCGGGCCCCCCGACCGGTCGCCGGATACAGCTTTCGTCCAGTACCGCATAGACGAGAGGCCGGGGTGCCCGTTCCAACGATGTTTGCCGCTCGGCAAGCAGAGTCAGCCGTTCCTCTGCCTGCTGCTCCGTGATCGCCCCCCGCCGCACTGCCCCTGTCGCGATGGCTGCCGCGTACTCCGGGGTCTGGAGCAGGCCCGGAACAATCCCCAGCTCGAAGAGTCGGATCTCTGCGGCGCGCGTCTCGTGCGCGGCGTACTCAGGGAAGCCCTCCAGGATTGCTGTGTCCCGTAGTGCACGGCTTTGGCGTTCAAGACTGTCACCAGTGCCAAACGCCTTGTCAGCACTTGCCGAGAAGCGACCAGTTGGAGGGCGACGGCCCGTTTCTACGGCCGAAATGTGCGTGCCGGTGCACCCCATGCGCACGCCCAGCTCGTCCTGTGTCCAGCCTCGTTCTTCCCGCAGTCTGCGTAAACGCTCTCCGAAGCGCTCCCGCGGCGACCCTGTGGGGTCCAGTTCCTTTCGGTTCACCACTTGGGCACCCAACTCTCCGAGCAAACAGCGCAGGTTGAAGACAGTCGCACTCTAGGCCACGCTGGTCTCCTCGGGTAGCGGAGTCGTTACGGAGAGGAGTTGTGGTGACTGTGCAGAACATTCCCGCAAGTGGGCAGCAGCCCGCCCATGTTCCGGAGCCCGGCACGCTCATGGTGGACAGCAGCCGTGATCGCGTGGGGGAGTTCCGCGGAGTCGCCGGCCCGTACTGGTTCCTGCGGCCGGTGTGTGGTGGAACCGAGTGGGAGGCGAAGCCCGAGCATGTCCGCCTCGCCACACCCGCCGAGCGTCTCAGCGCCAGGACGGCACGCGAGAACGCCAGAAGCAGGGGAGAAGTGGTGTGACCCACAACAACACCGAGGGGTTGGCCGGTTCAGCAGCACTCGCTGACTTCGTCGAGTGTCCGGAGTGCAGGGAACTCGACCGGGCCGAAGTCGTCGCCGGTGCGGAACGGGATGCGAGCAAGGTGACCGACTGTCGTGTGTTGCGCGCGCGGCACCGGGCCGGCTCTCGGCACAACGGCGCGGGAGGAGGCTTGGACACCGACGCTTGTTGAGCTACCCGCCCACCAACCGCTCGCCGAGGTACGGTCGTTCGAACCGGAGATCACCCGGCCAAGTGCCAACTGCTGCCAGGTTGAGCCGCCGTGTCAGCGCCGCCGCGACTGCTGCTCCCACTGCTCCTTGGTGATCTCGTACCGGACGCCTCCACGCTCGGAGCCCTCGACCCTCTCCATGCCGGAGGGAGTGGGGATGGTGTCCACGAACGTCATCGCGAGCTTCTGCATGATGTTGCGCGAACCGTGGTTCACGGACATCGTCTCGGCCCAGACCATGCGCACACTGAGCTCCGTGAACGCCTTGCGCAGCAAGGCCCGCGAGCCCTCCGTGGCATAACCCTTGCCCCAAGACGCCTGCCGCAGCCGGTAGCCGAGTTCGACTTCGTCCAGCGGGCCCTCCGGCTCGGGGCGCAGGACGAACCAGCCGATGAACGCGCCGCCGTCCTTCTCCTGCGCGGCGAACAGGCCGAGGTCGCCGCCCCACTTCTCGTAGCCGGCGAGGATGTTCGGCAGATAGCGATCACGGACAAGCTCCGGCGCGGTCGGGTTGCCGCCGGTCAGGTGGCGCATCACCGCCGGGTCGCTGTCCAGCTCGATCAGCAGGTCCGCTTCGTCGGCGGTGAAGCGGCGCAGGGCCAGACGCTCGGTCTCCAGGTAGGTGTGCACGAGGCGATCGTGCCTGAGGCAAGTCGGGCAGCCCAACGGTTTTCCTCGGCCGGCTGATCAGAACTCCGCCTCCACAGCGGCCGCCAACTGGGAGATGATCGCCAGATCGGGCAGGCTGCGCAGCGAAGCAACGACCTTGCTGCTGGCGAACTCTCGCTGGGCGGCGGTCACGCTCGGGTCGATGGCGCACTCGGCCTGTACGTAGATGAAGTTCACGTCCGTCGCGAAAAGCATCGAGAACGACTGCGGGCCTTTGATGGCGGCACGTCCTCCGGCGCTCCGATAGGACCGTGCCAATTGCCGGGCCGAACCGAGGTCGATCTGGTTGCGGCCGGCCCATACGTATACGGCGCTTGCGAGTTCCCGTTCCGCCGAAACAGGCCCCGCGTTGTCCCAGTCGAGGAGAACCGGTCCGTTCGAGCCGACCAGAACGTTCTGGGGCTGCAGGTCACGATGCGACGTCACCAGACCGTCGGGGTCGGAGGGAGTCACCCATTGCGCCAGCTCCGGCGCGGAGGTGGCGATGAACTGGCCCAGAGCGTCCGACCATGGGAGGCCCGCCTCATGAACCTTCTTGTGCAGGTCCTGCCAGTCGGCTTCCCGGGGGCACTGCTCGTACCAGGGGTTCGGTACCTCACTCGCGCCCTCTCCCGCCTGGTGAAGGAGAGCCATGGTCCGGCCGAACCAGTCCAGGATGTCCGGGTCGGACGCGTCCGCCATGGTGCCGTCGATCCAGTCGTACAGCTTGACGTAGGACCCGCCGACAGAGGGCGGGAGGTGGGTGACGTATGAGCCGTGGCGATTGGGGATGATCCGCGGTGATGCGATTCCCAGGTTCTCCGCGGCCTGCCGCAACGCCGCCTCCCGGTGGACCTGTTCTTCGTCGCAGCCGAAGAGGAGTTCCTTAATCGCCCAGGAGGAGCCGTCTCCGGACAACTTCCAGATCTGACCCAACGCACCGCGAGTTACGGGTTCCGTCGTCCACGGCCCGGCGCCGAGGGCGTAGGTCTCCGCGATCAAGTCGGCTGCGCCGTGCATTCAGTTACCTCTCCTAGGGTGAATGGTCGGCGTCGACTGTACGTCAGCTTGCTTTGGCGGTGGCGGCCAGAATGAAGTCCCGTGCGTCCGCACGAGTCGCGCGGCAGCACGAAACCGTTGGCCGAGGCTCTCGAGGCCTCCGTAGCGTGTCAGTCATGCCGACGCCTGTCCTGTACTGCCGTGATCCGTTGAATCCTCGACGCGCGGACGAACACTTCGCGCAGGAAGCACAGGAGGTGCGTGCGGGTGGCGGGATGGTCGGGTTGGTCGACCACGACGCGCTGCTGAAGGGTGATGTACGGCAGGCTGTCGCAGGCGTACCGGCCGGGCTGGGGAGTGCCTGGTATCGGGGTTGGATGGTTCCGGGCGATCGCTATGCCGCGTTGGCTGAGGCGCTGATCCGGCGCGGCACCCCGTTGCTCGTCGCTCCGGAGCAGTACCGGGCCGCTCACGAACTGCCGGGCTGGTATCCGGAGTTCGCCGACATCACGCCCGCGAGCGTGTGGCGTTCCACCAAGCCCGGGGAGATCTTGACCGGCGAAGACCTGGCTGTTCTCGCCGAGCCGTTGCTGCCGGGCTCGGGAATCGTGAAGGACTACGTTAAATCCCGCAAGCACGAGTGGGAGCAGGCGTGCTTCATTCCTGATCTCGCCGATGTGGTGGGGGTGGAGCGGGTGGTGCGGCGCTTCGTGGAACTTCAGGGTGAGTTCCTTGCCGGTGGGGTCGTTCTGCGCAGCTTCGAGGAGTTCTCGAAGCCGGAGTCCCTCGCGGCTGAAGTGCGCGTGTGGTGGCTGGACGGCGAACCCAGGTTGCTCACGCCTCACCCGGACAGCCCGTTCGAGCGTGGGCTGGTGCCGGACCTCGGCCATATCGGGCCTGCGGTGCAGCGCCTGGGATGCCGGTTCGTCACCACCGACGTGGCCCTCCGCTCGGACGGGGTGTGGCGAGTCGTCGAAGTCGGCGACGGCCAGGTCAGTGACCTGCACCCGTCGTGCAGCCGAGGCGAGTTGGCTGCTCTGCTGGTCGGCCCGTAGCACTCGGTGTGCCGAGGTCGGGGCAATGGTCAGGATTCGTGGGTTCGGCCTTCCGGCTCGATCGCGGTGATCTCGGCTACCGCGAGTCGGGCTTCGTCGCGCACATCCGGCTCGGGGTGGTGGAGGAAGGGCTCGATCAGCGGCAGGGCCTGCGTGGCGTGCGTGGCGCCGAGAACATAGAGGGCGTGTTCGAGGAGTTCACGTTCCATCGTGGGCATGGCGTGGGCCAGCGGTTCGACGAGGTCCAGGGGGAGGCTGTGGTGGTTGAACGCCTCGCTGATCGAGTTCAGGGCAGACTCACGGACCTTGGTCACGGGATCGTCGACGGCCAGACTGACGAGACGTCCGACGACCAGGCGAGCAGTATCCGTGCCGAGCGCGGTGCCGCGCAGGAGATCCCCGAGCACCGCGGCGGCGACGTCTCGCTGGTCCGGATCGCGGTCGGTCAGCGCTTCAAGGGTCGTGAACATCTCCATGCGAAATCACGCGTCCCGGTCGGCTTGCCGAGCCGCATGCTCCAGTCGAGTCCGGTAGTTGTCCCACCACTCCACGTCGCCCGGCGCCATGCTCGCGTTGACCTTGTTCAGCCCCACGGCGCCGTCTATGAGCTCCCGGACGATGTCGGCGTGTCCGGCGTGCTGGTGTGTCTCGGCGATCATGCGCACGACGGCATGATGCAACGTCACCTCGTTTGCGTCGCTCGGCCACCACGGCACCCTGCCTGTCACGTCCAGCGCAAGTGCGTCCATCGACGCGTCCGAGTGTGCCCACGCTCGACGGTAGAGCCCCACGATGTACTCGCGTGACTCCTCAGCGGTGGCCCACATGTCCGCGTTGATCTCAGCACCGTCTTCTAGCCAGGGCAACGGCTCGCCGGACGGCCGTCCGAAGGTGTCTCCGAGGTAGCCCAGCTCCATGCTGGCCACGTGTTTCACCAGACCCAGGAGGTTGGTGCCGGTCGGTGTCAGCGGACGCCGGATGTCGTACTCCGAGAGCCCTTCGAGCTTCCACAGCAGAGCGTCGCGGGCGGACTGCAGATAGAAGTGAAGGTCGGCCTTGGGGTTCGATGCCGTGGAGTTTGATGCCATGGGGCCAGTCTGCCCGGATCGACAGAGACGGTACGGCTGTCCCATGGCTACGGTGAAGGGACAACGAAGCCGCAGGTAGACGAGGTGTCGACGAACAGCCACCTTCGCCGACCTCGGAGCCGGGTTTCGTCTGGGCCTGGCACCAGCTGCACCGCCGCGCGAAGTCAGGAATCGCGCTGAGGAGACACGTCTGATCGCACGAGACTGACTTGCTCCGCTGATATACGGCCGGGCAGGTAGACGAATCCGTTGCCGTTGTCGAGGAGCAACTCCTCGTCGACGCCGTCTACGGACCAGAGATCGACCGGCCCACCGGTGTTGTTGATGATCTGAAGGAAGAACTCTGCTTCTTCCTCGCTCCGGCAGACGAAGACCCCCTCCACCTCTGAGCGACGACTTCCTGCGATTCCCCGTGCGGCACCCATGCGGGTCCAATCCAGGCCATGGCGTGCGATCGACCGCCGATTGAGCACGGACGAAACGTGGAAGAGGCGCGACGTGTCAGACACGCCAGGAGTATAGGAGGCAGTGCGGCTGCCCTCCTCAGTGCATCCTGTCGATCAGAGTCTCGGCAACCGCCGCAGCGTAAACGGTGTGTCAGAACGCACGGTTCAGGAGTGCTGCCGCGTCCGACCGCATGTTCCGATGACGGTCGTTCTACGTGCGAAGAACTACGCACCCGGCGGCTGCACACGCTGAACGCGCCCAGCTCTGAGCTACGCGGCGGGCGAAAGGTCAGGCCACCCGCCTGCTCTTCACCCCACAGTGGTGACCATGCTGAACCGAGTGGCCGTCCTGTCCGACATTCACGGAGTCCTGCCGGCGCTGAAGGCGGTGCTCGCCGAACCAGACATCGGCACCGCCGATCGCATCGTGCTCACCGGTGACATCACAGCCGGCCCGCAGCCGACCCAGGTGCTCGACCTGCTGACCGGTCTCGGCGACCGCGTCTTATGGATCAGCGGCAACGCCGACCGTGAACTCCTTGAATACCGCCGTGGGCAACGCGACACGATCCCCGATCCGATCGCCCCCTGGGCAGCCGAACAGCTCCGCGAGGACCACCTCGACCTTCTCGGCTCGCTTCCCCGGTCCCGGTGCCTGTCTGTGAACGGACTGGGAAAGGTGCTGTTCTGCCATGCCACTCCTCGCGATGACGAGGAGGTCGTCCTGGTCGATTCCCGTCTCGACCGCTGGCAGGAGGTCTTCGACGGGCTCGATACGGACATCCGCACCGTGGTCTGCGGCCACACCCATATGCCGTTCGTCCGCCTGGCCCACGGTCGACTTGTGATCAACCCGGGCAGTATCGGCATGCCCTACGGCCGAACCGGGGCGCATTGGGCCCTTCTGGGTCCGGGCATCGAACTCCGAACCACGAACTTCGACATCGAGGCAGCGGCCGCCCAGCTCAGGCAGGACTCGACCTACCCCGACATCACCGAATGGGCCGACTACTTCCTGCCCGCCCGCGCGACCGACGCCGACGCTCACGCAGCCTTTGCCCCACGGGACGGACGCGACCATAGCCCGTGACAAGCCAGCCCTTGCCTCCGGCCGTCGCTCACAAGCGGTCCGGGGCGGGTTGAGGGTGCCCCGCCCGCGCTTGAGGGAGTACTGGTGAACGGGCCGAGACGGGCGGGTGGGTGGGAGAGATGGCTGAGGGAATCGGCGTCCGGCGTCGGACCCCGGCGCAGGGGAGTTCGAGGGTGCCTGGGGAGCGTGCCGAGACGGGTGGGTGGGTGGGTAGCACCCGTATACAACCCGCTCAGCGGAAAACCACCGTCCGGTTTCCCTCGACCATCACCCTGCTCTCGCTGTGCCACTTCACCGCGTGGGCCAGGACCTGGGCCTCGACGTCCCGGCCCACCGTCACCAGTTCGCCCGGGTCTAGGGAGTGGTCCACCCGTACGACGTCCTGTTCGATGATCTGGCCCTCGTCCAGGTCGGACGTCACGTAGTGGGCCGTCGCGCCGACGAGCTTGACGCCTCGGTCGTACGCCTGCTCGTAGGGACGCGCGCCCTTGAAGCTGGGGAGGAAGGAGTGGTGGATGTTGATCGCGCGGCCCTCCAGCTCCTTGCACAGGTCGTCCGTGAGGACCTGCATGTAGCGGGCCAGTACCACCAGGTCGATGTCCAGGTCCCGGACCAGCTCCAGCAGCCTCGCCTCCGCCTCCGGCTTGGTGTCCCGGGTCACCGGGATGTGGTGGAAGGGGATGCCGTAGCTCTCCGCCAGGCTCTCGAAGTCGCGGTGGTTGGAGACGATCGCCGGGATCTCGATGTTCAGGCCACCGGTGTGGCGGCGGAACAGGAGGTCGTTCAGGCAGTGGCCGAACTTCGACACCATGATCAGGGTCCGGGTCGGGGTCGACGCGTCCCGCAGGGTCCAGGAGATGCCGTAGGCCTCGGCGACGGGACCGAATCGGTAACGCAGGATTTCCAGGCCGGCGTTCGGATCGGAAACGTCGAAGTGGACCCTCATGAAGAAACGGCCCTGGAGACGATCATCGAACTGCTGGCTCTCCAGGATGTTTCCCGAGTTCCGGACGAGAAAGCCGCTCACGGCGTGGACCAGCCCCGAGCTGTCGGGGCACGAGAGGGTGAGAACGTACTCACTGCCAGCTACCGGTCGAGGAAACTTAGGGGACACGTCGGCCTCCGTTGGTGCGTATTGCACAACATGGTGAGCGATACGCAACATGGTCGGCTCAGCAACCGCTCCGGTCAAGGGTGGAGCCCCCTGTCGGGCGGCAGATGGGAGCGGGCGGGAAGTGGACGGGCCGCTGGTGAGCCCTCGACGGGTCCCTGTCGAAATCGTCATCCGCCAACCACTTGACGTATGTCCGCACATTCGCGAGGGTGTTCCACCACAAGCAATTGGGTGCACGATGCGCAACGAATTTCTGTTGAAAGGCTTGGCGCGTGGCAGACCTGTATGTGGACGGTGAATGGCGGGAGCCGGTGGCCGGTGGCCGCCGCGAAATCCGATGTCCCGCTGACGGCAGGCTCGCCGCCACCGTCTCGGAGGGGACACGTCCCGACGCCGAGGCCGCGATCGCCGCAGCCCGCCGCGCCTTCGACACAGGACCCTGGCCGCGTACCCCCGAACGGGAACGCGGCCAACTGCTGCTGCGCACCGCCGACATCATGGAGCGGGACGCCAAGGAGTTCGCCCGCGCCGAGTCGCTCGACACCGGCAAGCGGCTGGTGGAGAGCGAGTACGACATCGCCGACGTCGTCTCCTGCTTCCGTCACTACGGCGGGATCGGGGGCACGGACGCCGGCCGCGTCATCGACACCGGGCGAGACGATGCCGTCAGTCGTGTCGTCTACGAGCCCGTCGGGGTGTGCGGGCTGATCACCCCTTGGAACTACCCTCTCCTGCAGGCCAGTTGGAAGGTAGCGCCCGCTCTTCTCGCCGGTAACACCTTCGTCCTCAAGCCCAGCGAGCTCACCCCCTCCACCTCCATCCTGCTGATGAAGGCGCTGGCGGAGGCCGGGCTCCCCGCCGGCGTCGGCAACCTCGTCCTCGGTGCCGGGCCCGAGGTGGGCGCTCCGCTCTCCGAGGACAGAGGCGTCGACATGGTCTCCTTCACCGGCGGCCTGGAGACCGGCAAGCGCGTGATGGCCACCGCCGCCGCGGGCGTGAAGAAGGTGGCCCTCGAACTCGGCGGCAAGAACCCCAACGTGGTGTTCGCCGACGCCGACTTCGAGGCGGCAGTCGACTTCGCCCTCACCGCCGTCTTCCTGCACTCCGGGCAGGTCTGTTCCGCCGGTGCGCGGCTCATCGTCGAGGACTCGCTGCATGACCGGTTCGTCGACGAGGTGGTGCGGCGGGCGCGGCAGATCCGGCTCGGCGGGCCCTTCGACGCCGAGGCCGAGACCGGCGCGCTGATCTCCGCCCAGCACCTGGAGAAGGTCGAGGCGTATGTCGCCGCCGGGCTCGCCGAGGGTGCCGTACTGCGCTGTGGCGGTGAGCGGCCGGACGATCCCGCGCTCGCCGGCGGCCACTACTACCCGCCCACCGTCCTCGACGAGTGCACGCAGGCCATGCGCGTTGTACACGAGGAGTCCTTCGGGCCCGTACTGACCGTCGAGCGCTTCCGGGACGGGGACGAGGGCGACGCCGTACGCATCGCCAATGACACCGAGTACGGACTCGCCGGCGCCGTGTGGACACAGGACGCGGGCAAGGCCCAGCGGGTCGCCCGCGCGCTGCGCCACGGCACCGTGTGGATCAACGACTACCACCCCTATGTGCCGCAGGCGGAGTGGGGTGGTTTCGGGCACTCGGGTGTGGGCCGGGAGCTGGGACCGAGCGGCCTTGACGAGTACCGAGAGCCCAAGCACATCTGGCAGAACATCCAACCCCGGCCGCAGCACTGGTTCCGCGGCTGAACGCCGAAAAGAGGTCGATCGTGACCCCAGTACAGACCGAGGTGCCGCAGCGGCGCGGCACGCCCCAGGACTCGGACGGCACGCCGGTCATCTCCGTGCGCGGCCTGTGGAAGGTGTTCGGGCCGAAGGCCGACCGGGTGCCTGAGTCGGAGGAGCTGTGCGGGCTCACCCGGCGCGAGCTGATGGACCGTACGGGATGCACCGCCGCCGTACGCGACATCGACTTCGACGTGTCACCCGGCGAGGTGTTCGTGGTCATGGGGCTGTCGGGCTCCGGCAAGTCGACCCTGGTGCGATGTCTCACCCGGCTGATCGAACCCACCGCCGGCGAGATCGTCTTCGAGGGCGAGAACATCCGCGACGCCGACGACAAGCGGCTGCGCGAGCTGCGCCGGAGCAAGTTCTCCATGGTGTTCCAGCACTTCGGGCTGCTTCCGCACCGGCGTGTAGTCGACAACGTCGCCTTCGGGCTTGAGATACGTGGGATGGGCAGGGCCGAGCGCGTCAAGCGGGCCCTGGAGGTCGTCGAGCTCGTCGGGCTCTCCGGGTACGAGAACTCCTACCCGGACCAGCTGTCCGGCGGTATGCAGCAACGCGTGGGCCTGGCAAGGGCGTTGGCGGGCGACCCGGAGGTCCTCCTCTTCGACGAGCCGTTCTCGGCGCTCGACCCGCTGATCCGGCGTGACATGCAGAACGAGGTCATCCGGCTGCACCACGAGGTCGGCAAGACGATGGTCTTCATCACCCACGACCTCTCCGAGGCCCTCAAACTCGGCGACCGCATCCTCATCATGCGCGACGGCAAGATGGTGCAGTGCGGGACGGGCGACGAGCTGGTGGGCGCCCCCGCCGACGACTACGTACGCGAGTTCGTGAAGGACGTACCGCGTGCAGACGTCCTCACCCTGCGCTGGATCATGCGCCCGGCGGTGGACGGTGACGCCCTCGACGGTCCTGAGCTGGGTCCGGACGTCGTCGTACGGGAGGCTACCCGGGCTGTCCTCGCCGCCGAGAAGCCGGTCAAGGTCGTCGAGAACGGCAAGCTGCTCGGCATCGTCGGCGACGAGGAGATCCTCGCGGTCGTCGCCGGGCAAGGACAGGGACAGGCGCAGGAAGGCGACGTGCGATGACCGTCGCCATGGAGAAACCCCCGACACCTGAGCCGCCGCAGCCCCAGGACGCGGTGCCCGAGGCCGCCGCGCCCGTGGCGGCCGTACGCCGGGTCGGTCGGCGGACGGTGGTCGGGGCGATCCTGGTCGTCTGGCTGGTGCTGTTCGCCGTACTGCGCGGCACGAACACCCTGACGCTCGCGGCGGCGGACCTCACCGGGCTGCACCGGTGGCTGAACGACGTCAACGACTCGATCGGCGCCAACCGCAACTCCAACCCGCTCTTCCTCTACTTCTTCAACGAGATCCGCCTGGTCATCGACAACCTGGTGACGCTCGTCCAGCACCTGATCTCCCAGCCGTCCGACTCCCGCCCCCTGCCGCAGGTCGGCTGGCTCGGGGTCGTCGGCATCGCCGGGTTCGTCTCCTGGGCGGTGGGCAACTGGCGGGTGGCGCTGCTGACCGTCGCCGGGTTCACCTTCTTCGGGCTGCAGGGGCTGTGGCAGGAGAGCATGGACACCCTGGCGCTGACGCTGTCGGCGGTGTTCGTGGCGCTGCTGTTCGCGATCCCGCTGGGCGTGTGGGCGGGGCTGTCCGACCGGGTCAACAAGATCCTGACGCCGTTCCTGGACTTCATGCAGACGATGCCCACCATGGTCTACCTCGCCCCGCTGACCCTGTTCTTCCTCATCGGCGGCGCCTCCGCCGTCATCGCCACCGTCGTCTACGCGGCCCCGCCGACGATCCGGATCACCGCGCACGCCATCCGGTCCGTACCGGAGACCACCGTCGAGGCGGCCGACTCGCTGGGCGCGACCCGGTGGCAGTCGCTGCTGAAGGTCCTGCTGCCGATGTCGAAGCGGACCGTCGTGATGGGCGTCAACCAGACCATCATGGCCGCCCTCGCGATGGTGACCATCGCCGCCCTGATCGACGCGCCCGGCCTCGGCAAGACCGTCTTCCAGGCCCTTGAGTCGCTCGACGTGGGCACCGCCTTCAACGCGGGCCTCGCCATCGTCGTCATGGCCATCGTCCTCGACCGCGTCACGACCGCGGCCAGCGGACGCGAGGAGGCGGCCCGGCGCTCGGGCGGCCGATTCCTCGCGCGCAGGCGGCAGTTGGTGGTCGCGGGAGCGGCCGTCACCGCCGTCCTCGTCTATCTTTCGCACACCTATGTGTGGGCGGCGGAGTTCCCGGGTGAGGGTGATGTCGGCAGTTCCGTCGCGAGCGGTGCCGACACCGCGAGCACCTGGGTGCAGGACAACCTGTCGGGCCTCACCAACGCGTTCCGCGACGCCCTCACCAACGGCCTGCTGAACCCGTTCCAGACCCTGCTCACCGACTCGCCCTGGTGGCTCGTCGGCGCGGTCCTGGTCGGGCTCGCGGTGGTCCTGGGCGGCTGGCGGTCCGGGGTCACCACGGCCGTGTGCGTGGGGCTGCTGGTCGCCACCGGCGTCTGGTCGGACAGCATGACGACCCTGGCGTCCACCCTCGTCGCCACGGTCATGACGATGCTGCTGGCCGTCCTCGTCGGCGTGTGGATGGGCCGCAGCCCGCTCGCCGACCGGCTGATCCGGCCCACCCTCGACGCGGCGCAGGTCATGCCGCCGTTCGTCTACCTCGTACCGTTCCTGGCCCTGTTCGGCGCGACCCGCTTCACGGCGATCGTCGCGGCCATCGTCTACGCGGCCCCCGTCGCCATGAAGATCATCGCGGACGGGATACGGAGCGTGCCCGCGACCACCGTGGAGGCGGCCACCTCCGCCGGGTGCAACACCTGGCAGATCATCACCAAGGTCCAGCTGCCGATGGCACGCGGCGCTCTGACCCTGGCCACCAACCAGGGTCTGATCTACGTGCTGTCGATGGTTGTTGTGGGCGGCCTGGTAGGCGCGGGCGCCCTCGGCTACGACGTCGTGGCCGGCTTCTCGCAGGGGCAGCTGTACGGGAAGGGGCTGGCGGCGGGGCTGGCCATCGTCCTTCTCGGAGTCATGTTCGACCGGATCACTCAGGCAGCGGCGCGGCGTGCAGGCGCGTAAGGAGCTAACCACCATGGCAAGGCAAGCAACACAGTGGAGAGTCGGCGCGGCCGGCATGGCCGTCCTCGCCCTCACCCTCACCGCGTGCGGAGGCGCGAAGGTCGGCGACGACTCCGCGGGCTCCGACAACTCCTCCAACTCCTCCGGGTCGTCCGCGAAGTGCGGCACCTTCAACCTCGCGGTCAACCCGTGGGTCGGCTACGAGGCGAACGCGGCGGTCGTCGCGTACGTCGCGGAGCAGGACCTCGGGTGCAAGGTCACGAAGAAGGACCTGAAGGAGGAGATCGCCTGGCAGGGCTTCGGGACGGGCGAGGTCGACGCCGTCATCGAGAACTGGGGCCACGACGATCTGAAGAAGAAGTACATCACCGACCAGAAGACGGCTGTCGAGGTCGGCCCGACCGGCAACGAAGGCCTGATCGGCTGGTACGTGCCGCCGTGGCTCGCCAAGGCGCACCCCGACATCCTCGACTGGAACAACCTCGACAAGTACGCGGCGAAGTTCAAGACCTCCGAGTCGGGCGGCAAGGGCCAGCTCCTCGACGGTGACCCGTCGTTCGTCACCAACGACGAGGCGCTGGTCAAGAACCTGAAGCTGGACTTCAAGGTGGTGTACGCGGGCAGCGAGACCGCGCTCATCCAGGCCTTCCGCAAGGCCGAGAAGGACAAGGAATGGGTGATCGGCTACTTCTACGAGCCCCAGTGGTTCATGGCCGAGGTGCCGCTCGTCAAGGTCAAACTGCCCGACTACAAGGCGGGTTGCGACGCCGACGCGGAGAAGATCGCCTGCGACTACCCGGTGTACAAGCTCGACAAGATCGTCAGCGCGAAGTTCGCCAAGTCGGGCAGCCCCGCCTACAACCTGGTCAAGAACTTCACCTGGACGAACGACGACCAGAACACCGTGGCCAAGTACATAGCCGAGGACAAGATGACGCCGGAGGCGGCGGCGAAGAAGTGGGTCGACGCGAACAAGGCGAAGGTCGACGCCTGGATCAAATAGTGCCTGGAGTCCGTTGAGCACGGCTGCCCGGTGGGCGATGCGCGTACCCGCGCACCGCCGGCCGGGCCTTGCTGTGTTCCGCCCCCGCCGCCCTTACCCGTCCCATCCTCGGGGG
>NZ_AEJB01000409.1 GCF_000331005.1 Streptomyces turgidiscabies Car8 | reverse complement strand
GCGGGCCCACGTCCCCCGTCAGCGAGTGCCGACCGCCGCGCGCACGGCCCGTCGGGCCAGTTGGCAGTCGTCGTGCAGCCGCCTCAGCAGCAGCCGCTGTTCCTCGCCGGACGGCGCAGCACCCGGGTGGGCCGGTCCCGGTGCCGCCGGGGTCGACTCGTGCATCGAACGCTGCACGGCCAGTTCGTACGTACGGATCTCGCGCGTCAGTACCAGCATCAGGTTTACCAGGAAGGCGTCCCGTGCCGCCGGTCCCGCCGCCTGCGCGAGCTGGCTGATCTGCCGCCGGGCCACCGGCGCGTCACCGAGGACCGCCCACAGCGTCGCCAGGTCGTACCCCGGCAGATACCAGCCCGCATGCTCCCAGTCCACCAGCACTGGACCGGCCGGTGAGAGGAGGATGTTGGACAGGAGTGCGTCGCCGTGGCAGAACTGGCCCATTCCCTGGCGGCCCGCCGAGTGCGCGATGCCGTGCACCAGCTTCTGGAGGTCGCCCATGTCCCGGTCGGTGAGCAGCCCCAGCTCGTGATACCGGGAGATACGTGCCGCGTAGTCGAGCGGCGCGTCGAACGTGCCGGCCGGCGGACGCCAGGCGTTGAGCCGGCAGATGGCGCTGAGAGCCGCCCTGATGTCCGCACGCGGCGGCGCCTCGGCCGGATGCCTCTGCAGGGCCGCGACCCGGCCCGGCATCCGCTCGATGACCAGTGTGCAGTTGTCCGGGTCCGCCGCGATCAGTCTGGGCACCCGCACCGGCGGGCGGTGCCGGACGAACGAGCGGTACGCCGCTATTTCGTGCCGGATGCGCTCGGCCCAGGCCGGGGACTGGTCCAGTAAACACTTCGCGACGGCCGTGCTGCGCCCTGTCGTCCCGACCAGGAGCACGGAGCGTCCGCTGCGGCGCAGCACCTGCACCGGTGCGAACTCCGGGCAGATCCGGTGCACCGAGGCGATGGCCGTGCGCAGTTGGGCGCCCTGGGGACCGGACAGGTCGAGTCTGCCGCTGAGCGGCTGGGTGCCGATCCCCGGCAGCCGTCGGGTCCGGCCGGCACCGACGCCACTACCGAGGGCCGGTGCCGCCTGACGCGCGGGGTCGAGGTAGGGGCCGCTGCCACCCGGGCGGGGGTGCAGCAGCCGTGGAGGGGCGGACACGGAGGACGATGCTGCGTACATGGGAGAAACAGATCCCTTCGTGTGCCTGCGACGGTCATGCGCTACCCGGCCCGGTCTCCCAGGTACACCCTGGGGAGTGCACCTGCTGCAAAAGGACGGCGACCGGGTCGGGGTGGCGCATTCCTACCTGACACCCGATGACCAGTGGCACACCATCTGGCGAACCCTGGCGAACCCTGGCGAATAGTCGCTCAGCAACTGACAGACGGTTACTGTCAACTCAGCCGAGAACCTGGGGGCTTGACGTGAGCGGACAACCCAACACTCGTCTGACGGACCTGTTCGGCCTGGCCGGCTGGTCCAAGGGCGAACTCGCGCGGCTGGTCAACCGGCAGGCGGCGGCCATGGGCCACCCCCAGCTGGCGACCGACACCTCGCGGGTGCGGCGGTGGATCGACACGGGAGAGATCCCGCGCGATCCGGTGCCGCGCGTACTGGCTGCCCTGTTCACCGAGCGTCTCGGCCGTGTCGTGACCATTGAGGACTTAGGTCTGGTCCGGCACGGGCGTGTGGGGAAACGGCCGGGCGGCGGGAGTGCGGAAGCTCCCGACGGCGTGCCGTGGGCGCCCGAACGGACTGCCGCGGTCCTCACCGAATTCACGGGAATGGACCTCATGCTCAACCGACGCGGCTTGGTGGGTGCGGGCGTCGCTCTCACCGCAGGCTCCGCACTCAGCAGTGCCATGCACGACTGGCTGCACACCGACCCGACTCTCTCCGCCGACGCACCCGACCTCGACGATCCCCTGCACGCGGATTCCGCTGACCCTGCCGGTTTCGACCGGTACGAGGCCGCCCCCATCGGGTGGCAGGAGATCGAGGAACTGGAACGCGCGGTCGAGGTGTTCCGGGCCTGGGACGCCGCTCGCGGCGGCGGCCTCCAGCGCAAGGCGGTGGTGGGTCAGCTCAACGAGGTGGGCGGCATGCTCGCCTACCGACATCCCGAACCCCTCCAGCGGCGCCTGTGGGGCGTCGCCGCCAACCTCGCGGTCCTCGCCGGCTGGATGTCGCACGACGTCGGCCTGGAACCCACGGCCCAGAAGTACTTCGTCATCGCCGCCCACGCGGCCCGAGAGGGCGGCGACCGGCCGCGTGCCGGGGAGGCGCTCTCCCGGGCGGCTCGCCAGATGGTGCACCTGGGCCGGCCCGACGACGCGCTCGACCTCATGAATCTCGCCAACTCCGGCTCGGGCGAGGAGACCCTGCCCCGCACGCAGGCCATGCTGTACACCGTCGAGGCCTGGGCGCAGGCGTCCATGGGGCGCGGTCAGGCGATGCGCCGCACCCTCGGCCAGGCGGAGGACCTCTTCGTCTCCGACAAGGGTGATGTGCCGCCGCCGAGCTGGATGCAGATGTTCAAGGCAGAGGACCTGTACGGCATGCAGGCCCTGGCCTACCGGACGCTGGCCGAGCACGAGCCTGCGGCCGCCGTGCAGGCCCAGTACTACGCCGAGAAGGCCCTCGAACTGAGGGTCGACGGCCGGGAGCGGTCGAAGATCTTCGACTTCCTGTCCATGGCCTCCGCCTGCTTCATCGCGGACGACCCCGAACAGGCGGCCGGGTACGCGCGGTTGGCCCTCGTGTCGATGGGCTCGAACTCGTCCCGTCGTACCTGGGACCGGCTGCGCGAGATGTACCGGCTCACCGCCGAGTACTCCAGCTTTCCCAAGATCGACGAACTCCGCGAGGAGATCAAACTGTCGCTGCCCAAGCAGACGAGGGGAAGGGGCGGGAACAACGCGCGGGTCTAGGTCCTGCGGGTCCAGGCCCCTTACGGGGCCACCCTGGCGACGAGTACACAGGCGTCGTCCTCGCGCTCGGTCTCGCCGAACTCCTCCACCACCGCCCGTACACAGTCCTGCGCGGTCCGCGCCTCGCCGAAGCGTGGGGCCAGTTCGAGCAGGCGGTGCTCGGCGGCGGTGCCTTCCCGGAGTCCGGGCACCAGTCCGTCGGTGTGCAGGAGGAGCACGTCGCCGGGTTCGAGGGTCTCCTCGGCCTGTCCGTAGACGGCGCCCGAGGTCGCGCCGAGGAGAACGCCCTCCGGTGGGTTCAGCACGCGCCCCGTCCCGTCGCGGAACAGCAGCGGGGCGGGGTGTCCTGCCTGGGCCCAGGTGAGGGTGCGGGTGTCCGGCCGGTAGCGGCAGCAGACCGCGCTGCCCAGGGCCGGCTGGACGGACGCGTCGAGTAACTGGTTGAGCCAGGTCATGAGTTGGCCCGGCTGGGTGCCCGCCACGGCCATGCCGCGCAGCGCGCCCAGCAGCATCGCCATGCCGGAGGTCACGGTCACTCCGTGTCCGGTGAGGTCGCCGACGCTCAACAGGGTGTCGCCGTCGGACAGTTCGAGCGCGTCGTACCAGTCGCCGCCGATCAGCGCGCTCGTCGAGGAGGGGAGGTAGCGAGCGGCCAGGTCGAGGGTTTCGGGGCCCTGGTGCGGGAGTCGCAGCGAGCCGCGCCACGGCGGCAGCACCGCCTCCTGCAGCTCGACCGCGAGCCGGCGCTCGGACTGCGCGTGGTGCCGGTGACGCTGCAACGAGTCACGGGTCTCGCTCACCGTCCGCTGGCTGCGGCGCAGTTCGCTGACGTCCCGGAGCACGGCCCACATGGAGGCGGTGCTGCCGTCGGCGTCGAGCACGGGCTCGCCCATCATGTGCACGGTGCGTACGCCGCCGTCGGGCCGCACGACGCGGAACTCGCCGTCGATGGGCTTGGCGTCGATGAGACAGTCCGTGACCATCGCGGTGAGCCGCGGCCGGTCCTCGTCGAGGACCAGGGAGGGCAGCTCGTCGAGAGTGAGCGGGTCCGCGGCGGGGTCCCGGCCGAGGATCTGGTACAGCTCGCCGGACCAACTGGCCTCGTCGGTAAGGAGGTTCCACTCCGCGCTGCCGACCCGGCTGAGGAGCGAGTCGGGCCGGGGAGGGGTCGGCGCGGCTGATACCGGGGGCAGTGTGCCGGCGGCCGCGGGGGCCTCGGGGAGGGGCTGCGGTCCGTCCCGCAGCTGGGCCAAGTGCTCGTCGAGGTCGCTCAGTTGGTGCATCGCCAGGTCGTACAGTGCGCGCTGCCAGCGTCCCTGCGGGTCCGATCCGTCGGCCGGTGTGTCCCGTCGTACGGCGTCCACGTCACCTTTGAGCTGTCGGGCCTGCGTGATGAGAGCGTCGACCGGGCCGCGCGCGGGAGGCTGGGCGGCTGGACGGTCCGCGGAGAGATGGGGCGGCATGACGCACTCCGATGAAGGGACGGTACGACCAAGGCTGACGGAAGACCGGTTACGACTGTTGCACAGCCTGCGACGCCCTGTAAGGGATTTGGCAACACACGGGACGGTGGTGCTTCTGGCATATGCCACAGTCTCCCTGGACGGTTTTCGTGATGCGAAAACGGTACGCGCCCGGTGTGCCAAGTCGTAGGCGGGGTACGCGACTTGGTGGATCGGTGGGGATGAGTGACAGCTCATTCAGTCGCGTGTTCGACGGCCTTTTGTGCGATGCGTGGTGATGTGCTGCCGGGGCGCATCGTCAGGTTGCCCCCGAATCGCCCAAGGGTCCTTGATCCCTGCGGAAAACCACGCATGACAGTGATGCAGGTCACATTAAAAGCTGCGGGTTCCGCGTAATCGGAGAGGCCATTTCGGGGTCGTAACACCACGTCGGCACAACGCGTCGGCATCGCCACCGTCGGCCCGAACCGGAGCGGAGACTGCCATGGATGTCACCCTCGAACAGCCCGCGCGTGCACGTCTGATCACCTCGGAGGAGCAGGAGCTCCCCGTCCATGCCACGCTCCGCTACGCCTCGACGGATCCGCTGGCCGTGCACATCGACTTCCCGGCCGAGGCCGCCCTGGACGGCGAGGGGGTGATCTGGACCTTCGCCCGGAGCCTGCTGGAGGAGGGAGTGCGGCGGCCCGCCGGGAGCGGTGACGTCCACATCTGGCCGTGCGGGCCCGCACGAACGGTCCTCGAACTCCACTCGCCGCACGGCCTGGCCCTGCTCCAGTTCGACACCCCGGCCCTGCGCCGCTTCCTGCTCCGTACGTTCGCTGTCGTGGCGGCCGGCAGAGAGGACCTCGGCGACGCCGTCGACCGCGGTCTGTCCGACCTTCTCGGCGCCCCTTCGGCGGGGAGCGAGGGCCGGGAGCAGTAGGGGCGGGTCAGTAGCGCGGTACCGCTTCACAATCTCGTTCACGATGTCCTCGTGGGCATCGGGGTCGCCGCTTCCGGCGGGCACGAGATGCTCACCGCAGACGCCCTGAACCGTCGCGCGCTGGTTCTCCTCGACGGTCGGCGGTCGGACGTGTCCCTCGGTGGCGCTCCGCCACACCTCGTCGACCCCGGCCGCGAACTCCCGTCGGTCACGCTCGGTCTCGCGGTCTCGCGGTCCCGCCGGACCGCGTCGGCCCGATCGCCCTGCCGCTCCGCGACCAGGCGCCGGACTGCGTGT
>NZ_AEJB01000408.1 GCF_000331005.1 Streptomyces turgidiscabies Car8 | reverse complement strand
GCCGCTTCCGCGTCGGGATGGTGAGGGGGTGCGTCAGGTCACGTCGTCATAGCCGTTGACCCGTTCCGTGCCCGTCTGTTCGGGCAGGGCACGGCTGGCGGAGACGGTCTCGATCTCGCCGATGTCCTCGGGGGTGAGGTCCAGGTCGGAGGCCTCGTCGTCGCCCGGCCCCGCCTCGTCGCGCCGGCGCTTGCGCCGGTCGTTCGTCAGCGAGAAGGCCACCGCGCCGAAGTACAGGAGCCAGATCGGTCCGGCGAGTGCCAGCATCGTCAGCGGGTCCGTACTGGGTGTCGCGAGCGCCGCGAACACCGTGATGCCCATGATCATGCCGCGCCACCAGCCGGCCATCTTCTTGCCGGAGAGGATCCCGGTGAGGTTGAGCATGATCAGCAGCAGCGGCAGTTCGAAGGACAGACCGAACACCAGCACCATGCGCGTGACGAGGTCGAGCAGGTCGTCCAGCGGCAGCAGGTTGTCGACGCCGAACGGCGTGAACTCGATCAGTACCTTCGCGGTCGTGGGGAGCACCCGGTAGGCGAAGTAGGCGCCGCCGAGGAACAGCGGAACGCCGGATGCGACGAACGCGTACGCGTACTTCTTCTCGCCCTTGTGCAGGCCCGGCGCGACGAACGCCCAGAGCTGGTAGAGCCAGACCGGCGAGGCGAGCACGACACCGGCCATGAGCGACACCTTCAGCGCGAGCGTGAAGGGTGCGAGCAGACCGTTGATCGTGATCTTCGCGCAGGGGTTGGCGTTCTGGGTCTGCTGCTTCGCCAGCTCCGAGAAGGAGGACGGGCAGCCGACCGAGTCGAGCACCGGCTTCGTGAAGAAGTTGATGATGTCGTTGTAGAAGAAGGCGGCCACGATCGTGACGATCACGATGGCCAGCATGGCCTTCGCGACCCGGTTGCGGAGTTCGCGGAGGTGCTCCACGAGAGGCATCCGCCCCTCGGGATCCCTCTCCTTCTCCTTGTTGCGGGCAGACTTGAGCAACCCACGTCCTCATCTCGTGCGGCAGGCCGGAGGCATCCGGCCCTGCGTCAGCGTCAGCGCTTGGTCGTGTCCGTGGGCTCGGTGACCGGGCGCGAGCTCGTCACGTCCCCAGGGGCGGCCTGGATGGTGCGCTGCACCGGGGGCTGCTCGTCGGTGTGCGGCGGACCGGCGGGGGCGGTTTCCTGGCCCTCCGACTTCATCGCCTTGGCCTCGCTCTTCAGGATGCGCGCGGACTTGCCGAGCGAGCGCGCCATGTCCGGAAGCTTCTTCGCGCCGAACAGCAGGATGATGACGACGAGGATGAGAATGATCTCGGGAGCTCCGAGCCTTCCGAACATTTCTTTACCTTCTCACCGAGGCGGCTGGGTGGGGGTGCTGTCCGATCGTTCGGACAGGTGTCCGACCGTCGTGTTCACAGCGATCGTAACTCTCGGGGGTAAACCTGAGGCAATCCCTGTGCGTACTCCCGGTATGCGGTCCGGGCCTCGTTTTCCGGTCCGCGATCAGCAGCGTACCTGCCGTCCCCGACAGGGTGACAGGGCGAAGTCGCCCAAAACACATCAACCCCCGGACTCACAGGCGAGCCGCCAGGCACTCACAGCGCGTCCACAGAGCGTGCCGTGTGCACGGCGGCCCGTTCCAGATCCTCCGCTGCCCGGTTGATGCGCCGCGCGGAGTCCGTGACCTGCCTTCCCAGTCGCTGCGCCTCCAGGAAGACCCGGACGGCGAGCACCCCGAGAACGGCGAGACCCAGAAACCCCACAGCGATCGCGAACATCGGCCAGAACATGGCCCGAGCCTAGTCCCTCACCGGGTCCTGGCCGCGGGCCCCCGGCGCCTCAGGACGGGGCGGCCAGCCGGAGCGTCTTGACTCCGCCCCCGGTCAGCAGCTCGACGACCCGCTCACCGGCCGGTTTACGCACGGTCACGTCGCAGTCGGGGCAGGTGAAGGAGTAGAAGGTGGTGCGGCTGGTGGCGCCGATGGCCAGGCGCAGGGAGCCCGCGGTGAGCTCGAAGTTGCCGCGGCAGTCCGGGCAGGCGGCACGGAACACGACGGGGGCCACTCTCTTCATCCCGGCGAAGGCTGAAGCCACGGTCACGTCCCGAACACCTGACATCGGAGACTCGCTCAACGCTCCTGCTCCCGTCTGTCGTACAGCCCGTCCTGAACTCCGTGCGCCCCGGATCGCGGCGTCGCCGTCCCGAGGGCCGCCTGCGGGGCGTCGTACGCCGTCAGCGCCTCCTGGGCGGCCTCCCGGGCACTGTCCGCGAGGTCCTGCGGCGAGACGATGCGCCCGTCGCGGCCGAGCCGCAGGGCCAGGCGCCGCAGTGACGCCGGATCGGGGGTGCGCAGAGTGATACGCAGCCCGCCGTCGGGAAGCTCATCGGCGCTGTCGTGCGGGTAGTACTCGGCGACCCAGCGCCCGCCGGGCCCGACCTCGACGACCACCTCGGGATCCTCGGCGGCGGGCTGTACGAGCCCCTCCGACAGGTCCCGCAGCTCTATCTCGGGCGGGGCGGCCGGCTCGTCCAGGATCTCGATCTCGGCGACCCGGTCGAGACGGAAGGTGCGGCGCGCCTCGGAGCGCCTGCACCAGGCCTCGACGTAGGTGTGGCCCACGCTGACCAGGCGGATCGGGTCGATCTCCCGTTCGGTGACCTCGTCGCGCGCGGGCGAGTAGTAACGGATCCGCAGGCGGCGGCGCTCGGAGATCGCCCGGTCGACGTCCGCGAAGACGCCGCCCTCCGACTCGAAGGTCACCGACAGGCGGGTGCTGGCCCCGGCGGCCTCGCCGGCCGCCGTCTCCACCTTGGCGGTGGCCCTCAGGAGTGCCTGCCGGTCGCTCTCGCGCAGTCCGGGCAGGGTGGACACCGCGCGGGCGGCGACCAGCAGTGCGGTCGCCTCGTCGGCGGCCAGCCTGAGCGGTTCGGCGGCCTCCTCCCCGAGAGCCGCGGGGTTGTGCCACCAGATCCGCTCGCCGTCGGTGTCGATGTCGAGCAGGTCGCCACCACGGAAGCTGGTGCCGCACATGGGCAGCACGTCCAGGTCCGAGACCAGCTCGTCCTCGGTGATCCCGAACGCGCGGGCCACATCGCCGACGCGCGCGCCGGGCCGCTCGCGCAGATACGTCACCAGGGACAGCATCCGTCGCGTCTGGTCGATGGCGTTCACTGGCCTGGCCGGTTTGCCTGCCACTTGCTTGTGCTCCCCCTCAGCCCTTGGCCACGGCGCGCAGCCGGTCCACCACGTCGGCACGCAGCTCGGCCGGCTCGAGGACCACCACGTCCGGCCCGAACTCCACCAGCCAGGCGTCCAGCCCGTGCCCGTACGGAATCTCCAACTCGTCCCAGCCGTCGCCGAGTTCCCGCACGCGGGAGGCTTTCGCCCGAAGGGGGTAGCCGGCGCCCGTCCGCAGCCGGATCAGCGCGGAACGGTCGGCGCTCTCCCCCGCCCAGCTGGCGACGGTCTCGCGGACCGTGACGACATCGGGCACCACGGCGGTGAACTTCGCGCTCCGGCTGCGGACCTTGCCGGTGATCCGCGACAGCCTGAACACACGTTCGGCGCCCCGGTCACGGTCCCAGCCCGCCAGGTACCAGTGACCGCGCCAGCACTCCAACGCCCACGGCTCCACCTGACGGGGCTCCGGGCGGGCGGCGGTGGCCTTGCGGTAGTCGAAGACGACCGGGCGACGGTCCCGGCAGGCCAGCATCAGCGGCTCGAAGGCGGCCTCGTGCACCGGAATGCGCGGTTCCAGGGCGCCGTGGTTCTCGTAGGGGTCGACGTCCTCGGGCAGACCGGCCGCGCGCAGCTTCTGCAGCGCGCCACTGGCCGCACCGGCGAGTCGGGCCTGCTGCCAGACCTTCGCGGCCAGCCCCAGGGCGGCGGCCTCCTCGGCGTCGAGGGTGATGGGCGGCAGCCGGTTGCTGTCACGGCCGGCGCGGTAGCCCACCTCACCGTCGAGGTTCTCCACCGTCTCGATGACCAGCCCGAGTTCGCGCAGATCGTCCTTGTCCCGTTCGAACATCCGGTTGAAGGAGTCGTCGCTGCCCGCTTCGAGATAGGCCTCGATGGAGTCACGCAGCTCGCGCTTGCTCAGCGGCCGGCGCGTCCCGAGCAGACACAGCGCCAGGTTCATCAGCCGCTCCGCCTTGGCAATGGCCATCGACGCCCTTCGTCTTCCCTATGGTGCTTACGACGGATGACCGTACCGCTCCGAAGTGGCGCGGCAAAAGCCGAGGGTCCATGCCCGGACAGGCATGGACCCTGGATGATCGACTTCGGTCGGACCTCGCACCTGCTTCGTACGACGATCCGACCTGATTCCGATCTCATTCGATCGTCGTCCGACGATCGGATCGGACGGTCAGACCGCGATCAGGTCCACCACGAAGATCAGCGTCTCGCCGGCCTTGATCGCCGGCGTGGGGCTCTGGTTGCCGTAGGCGAGGTGGGCCGGGATGGTCAGCTCACGCCGGCCACCGACCTTCATGCCCTGCACACCGAGGTCCCAGCCCTTGATGACCCGGCCCCCGCCCAGCGGGAACTTGAACGCACTGCCACGGTTCCAGCTGGCGTCGAACTCCTCGCCCGTGCTGAAGGAAACTCCCACGTAGTGGACGGTGACGTTCTGACCCGCCACCGCTTCGGCGCCGTCGCCCTCCCAGATGTCCTTGATCTGAAGGTCCGCCGGCGGCTCGCCCTCGGGGAAGTCGATCTCGGGCTTCTCGATGCTCACGTCTCTGGCTCCTGCTGGTGAATGAACAAAGGCAACACGCACAGTCTTTCATCCCCGGCGCGGTGCCGCCCGCGCCAGGCCGACCTCCCCGAAGGGGTCACATCTTGGCGAGGATGTCCACGGAGAACACCAGTACGGAGTCCTTCTCGATACCGCTGCCCTGCGGCGGGTTGTCGCCGTAACCCAGGGCCGGCGGAATGGAGATCATCACCCGGCTGCCGACCTTCTTACCGGCCAGCCCCTGGGCCCAGCCCTTGACGACCTGCGACAGCCCGAACGACACCAGCTGCCCGTTCTTGTACGACGAGTCGAACTCCTTGCCCGTGTCCCACAGCACGCCCTTGTACTGCACGAGGACCGACTCGGTCTCCTTGACCACCTCGCCGTCACCCTCGATGACGTAGTTCGCCACCAGCTTCGTCGGCGCGGCCGACTTCGGGACCTCGATCGAGGGAGCCGCACCGTCGGTGTTCGTACCGACCTTGGGCAGCGCGGCGTCGTCCTGGGCCACGACCTTGCCCTTCGCCGAGCTCTTCGCGTTGAACGTGTCCTTGACGTCCACGACGAACACCAGCGTGTCGGTGCCCTTGATACCCGCCTGCGAGTTGCCCTTGGTGCCGTAACCCCAGGTCGGCGGAATGGCCATCTCGACACGGCTGCCGGCCTTCCGGCCCGTCAGCGCGTACCGCCAGCCGTCGATGATGCCGCCCTGCGCGAGCTGGATGACGAGCGCGGTCCCCCGGTCGTACGAGTTGTCGAAGACCTTCCCCGAATCCCAGATCTGACCCAGGTAGTTCGCCACGACGTAGTCGTTCTCCACGACTGTCTTGCCGCTGCCCGCGATGAGCGTCTTCACCGCGAGATCCTTCGACGGCTCACCGCTGCCCTTGGCCACGGTCGGCTTCTCGTCGAACTTCGCCCCCGCGGTGATCGCCGGCAGCGGACCGTCCACGATCTTCGGCGCCGGGGCCGTCGACGAACCCGACGCCGAAGGGGACGGGCTGCTGTCACTGGCCTTGCTCTTGTCGGACTTCTCGTCACCGCATCCGGCGAGCGTGACAAGTCCGGCAGGTACGGCAAGGAGAACTGAGCGTCGGCGCACGGTGAAAGCCTCGTATCGGTGTCGATCTTGGGTTGCTGGCGTGCGCGCAACTCTACGGCGTGCGAAGGGCGCCGTACGGAAAACGTACGGCGCCCGCGTTGCGTTCCGGAACGACATCCGGCCGCAAATCTCACATACCGGCGATCAGCTTCTCCACCCGTTCGTCGACACTGCGGAACGGGTCCTTGCACAACACCGTGCGCTGCGCCTGGTCGTTGAGCTTCAGATGCACCCAGTCGACCGTGAAATCACGGCGCTGTTCCTGCGCCCGCCTGATGAAGTCACCGCGCAGCCGCGCCCGAGTGGTCTGCGGCGGAACCGACTTGCCCTCGAAGATCTTCAGGTCGTTGCAGATCCGCGCGGCCTGGTTCTTCCTCTCCAGCAGGTAGTAAAGACCCCGCCTGCGGTGGATGTCGTGATAGGCGAGGTCTATCTGAGCGACGCGCGGATGCGACATCGTCATGTTGTGCTTGGCCCGGTACCGCTCGATGAGCTGGTACTTCATCACCCAGTCGATCTCGGTACCGATCCGGTCCAGATCCTCGGCCTCGATCGAGTCGAGCACCCGGCCCCACAGCTCCAGCACCTGCGCGACCGTGCCCGTACGAATACCCCGCCGGTCGACGAAGTCCACGGCCTTGTCGTAGTACTCGCGCTGCACGTCCAGCGCCGAGGCCTCACGGCCGCTGGCCAGCCGCACCTTGCGACGGCCCGTGATGTCGTGGCTGACCTCGCGGATCGCCCGGATCGGGTTCTCCAGAGTCAGGTCCCGCATCACCGTGCCCGCCTCGATCATGCGCAGCACGAGGTCGGTGGCACCGACCTTCAGAAGCATCGTGGTCTCGGACATGTTCGAGTCCCCGACGATGACATGCAGCCGGCGGTAACGCTCGGCGTCCGCGTGTGGTTCGTCACGCGTGTTGATGATCGGCCGGGACCTGGTCGTCGCCGAGGAAACGCCCTCCCAGATGTGCTCCGCCCGCTGACTCACGCAGTACACGGCACCGCGCGGCGTCTGCAGCACCTTGCCCGCACCGCACAGCAGCTGGCGGGTGACGAGGAACGGAATGAGGATGTCCGCGAGCCGGGAGAACTCCCCGTGCCGCGCCACCAGATAGTTCTCGTGGCAACCGTAAGAGTTGCCCGCCGAGTCCGTGTTGTTCTTGAAGAGGTAGACGTCGCCCGCGATTCCTTCCTCGTGCAGGCGTCGTTCGGCGTCCACCAGGAGTCCTTCGAGAATGCGCTCGCCGGCCTTGTCGTGGGTGACGAGTTCCGTCAAGTCATCACATTCCGGTGTCGCGTATTCCGGATGTGATCCCACGTCAAGATAGAGGCGTGCGCCGTTTCGCAGAAAGACATTGCTGCTACGGCCCCATGACACGACACGGCGGAAGAGGTACCGAGCCACCTCGTCGGGAGACAGACGCCGCTGTCCCCTGAACGTACACGTGACGCCGTACTCGTTCTCCAGCCCGAAAATGCGGCGGTCCATGACTGAACATTACGCCCGATCACCCGAGCTGAAACGGGTTCCGGCAGCACGGTTCGGATCATTTTCCGATGAGACCGCAACAACCGAGCCCTCCACAGGAGCCGCCAGCACCCGCCCGGTGACCAGCAGAACCAGCAACGACACCGCCCCGGCGGCCCCCGGCACGACGAACCCCCACAGCGTTCCGCCCCACTCGACGACCGGCCCCGCAAGGCCCGTTCCCAACGACGCGCCCACGGTGAACGTCGTCACAAGCCAGGAGAAAGCCTCGGTGACCGTCCCCCGCGGAGCGTGCCGGTCCACCAGCACGAACACACACGCGAGAGCCGGCGCCAGGAACACCCCCGCGAGCACCATCAGCGCCGTCATCGCGACCGCACCCGGCATCAGCGTCAACGGCAGGTAACACACCGCCAGCAACCCCACCAGCACCGTCAACCGGCGCTCCGGCGGCCCACTCCACTGCCGCGCCCCGTACACCGTCCCGCCCAGCAGCGCGCCCAGCCCGACCGCCGCCATCAGCCAGCCGTACACCGTGTCCCCGCCGTGGTCGTCCGCGTACGACACCGACGCGACCGTGATCGACCCCAGCGCGATCCCCACGAACAGGAACGCCCCCAGCATCACCAGTAGCCCCGGGGACCGCAGCGCGCCCAGCCAGTGCGCCTCACGCGGCGCCGAACGCCACTCCCTCGAAGGCGGCGACAGCACGACGGACAGTACCCCCAGGACCCCGATCACGTTCAGCACCAGCAACGCGGCCTGCGCCGACCACAGCGACGCGCACAGCGTCACCAGCAACGGCCCCACCGTGAACATGACTTCCTGCGCCACCGCGTCCATCGCGTACGCCGTGTGCACCTGGTCCTCCTTACGGAGGACAGAGGGCCACAGTGCCCGCAGGCCGCCCTCCAATGGAGGGGTGAAAAGCCCGGCGACCACCACGGTGACATACGCGAGCGGCAGCGGATCGGTACCCGCGAACGCGAACGCCCCCATACCGAACGCCGATACGAGCGCGGCCGACAGCTGGACCCGCGGCTGCCCGTACAGGTCGACCAGCCGACCCAGCAGCGGCTGCCCCACCGCGTTCGCCACGCCGTACGCCGCCGCGAGCCCGCCGGCGAGGCTGTAGGTGCCGCCCTCCGCCCGGGCGAACAGCACGATCGCGATCGCCGCCGTGGCGTTCGGCAGCCGCCCCACCAGAGTGCCCACGAGCAGCCGCACCGCATGCCGCGCCCTGAGGATCTCCAGGTATCCCGCCGCCATGACCAGCCCTTCCCGTCACCCGCGACGCCGGAAGTTGTACGTATAACGTCGCCCGTCATACGTACCATGTGCCCAGTCCGCACGTCCACACGAAGGAGCAGGCCCCCGGTGGCACGAGGCAGCACCCGACCCACCAGCCGCGACGTCGCCCGGGCCGCCGGCGTCTCCCAGGCCGCCGTCTCCCTCGTCCTCGGCGACAAATGGCGAGGCCGCGTCTCCGAGACCACCGCCGAACGCGTACGCACCGCCGCCCGCGACCTCGGCTACCGCCCCAACCTCGCCGCCCGCAACCTACGCCTCGGCCACACCCGCACCGTCCTGCTCGTCGTCCCCGTCCTCACCACCGAGTTCTTCGCCGGCGTCTACACCGGAGCCGCCCGCGTCGCCGCCGAACACGGCTTCGGCGTCGTCCTCTACCCCTCCCCCGAAGGCATCGGCCCCGCGCGGGACCCCTTCCACTCCGCCCAGGCCGCCCTCGACGGCGTCATCGCCTCCTCCATGGCCGCCGACGCCCTCACCGCCATCCGCGGCGACCAGCTCCCCCTCGTCATGCTCGACAGCGACCCCCACGGCAGCCTCGGCGCCGCCACCGTCAACCTCGACATCGCCGACGGCGTCCGCCAGGTCGCCGACCACCTCCTCGGCCTCGGCCACCGCCACTTCCTCCACCTCGCCGCCGACATCCCCTCCTGGACCTTCGCCGTACGCGCCCAAGAACTCGCCACACGCCTCGCCACCGTCCCCGGCACCGGCCTGCACACCATCCACGCCCCCATCACCATCGAAGGCGCCCAACAGGCCACCACGGCCGCCCTCACCGGCCCCGGCCCCCACCCCACCGCCCTCGTCTGCGACGACGACAAACTCGCCACCGGCGCCTACAAGGCCATCCGCCGCCTCGGCCTGCGCATCCCCGACGACCTCTCCGTCACCGGCCTCGACGACCTCGCCCTCGCCACCGCCATCGACCCCGAACTCACCACCGTCCGGCTCGACGCCGAACTCTTCGGCGAACGCGGCATGCAAGCCCTCCTCGCCGTCCTCGACGGCCGCACCCCCACCCAGGGCGACATCCCCGTCCAACTCGTCGTACGAGGCTCCACAGCACCGCCCCGCAGCCATCCCTGACCCCAACCAACGCCAGCACCCCGGCGCCATAGGCAACCGGGGTGCACGTGCAAGGAAGAGAACAAGCAGCGGCTACTCGTCCTCCTCCGCGGCGCTCTCCGCCTCCGTAGCCGCCCCGCCCGCCTCCAACAGACGCCCCAGCTGACGGCCGACGATCCGCTTGAACTTCCGCTTCTGCGGCCGTGTACGGTCCAGCACCGCCACCTCCAGCCGCTCCGCCGGAATCTCCCGCTCGGTACCGTTCGTATCGCGCGACAGCGCCTGAACCGCCAGCTTCAGCGCCTCGGCCAAGGACATACCGTCCTGATGACGCTGATCCAGATACGTGCTGATCTGCTCGGCGTTACCGCCGACCGCCACCGAACCGTGCTCATCGACGATCGACCCGTCATGAGGAAGCCGGTAGATCTGGTCACCGTCGGGCGTCTCACCGACCTCCGCGACAACCAGCTCCACCTCGTACGGCTTCTCCGCCGCCGAAGAGAAGATCGTGCCCAACGTCTGCGCGTACACGTTCGCCAGACCACGAGCCGTCACATCGGCACGGTCGTACGTGTACCCACGCATATCGGCATACCGCACACCGCCGATCCGCAGGTTCTCGTACTCGTTGTACTTACCGGCAGCCGCGAAGCCGATCCGGTCATAGATCTCGCTGAACTTGTGCAGCGCACGGGACGGGTTCTCGCCGACGAACACGATGCCATCGGCATACTGCAGCACAACCAGGCTGCGACCACGCGCGATGCCCTTCCGGGCGTACTCCGCCCGGTCGGCCATCGCCTGCTGGGGTGAGACATAGAACGGCGTCGACACCGATTAACCGTCCCTTCCTGTCGAATCTGTCGAAGTCACTGGACCACCTGAACAACGAGAGGCACTACAGCCTCCGCACCCCAACAGCTCAGAGCAGCGCGGCCCGCGGACCGTCGGGCTGCTCCAGACGCCGCTCCAGAATCGAACGGGCGATCTCGGCGGACTCGTCGTCCGTCAGCCTGCGGAAACCGTCCTCGGTGATCACCGTGACAATCGGGTAGATCCGGCGCGCGACATCCGGACCACCGGTCGCCGAATCGTCGTCCGCCGCGTCGTACAACGCCTGAATCACCAGCGTCGTCGCATCCGACTCGCTCAGCTCACGGCTGTACAGCTTCTTCATCGCGGAACGCGCGAAGATCGACCCCGACCCCGTCGCCGCGTAACCGTGCTCCTCGGAACGCCCGCCCGTCACGTCGTACGAGAAGATGCGCCCCTTCCCACGGTCCACGTCGAACCCGGCGAACAACGGCACGACAGCCAGGCCCTGCATCGCCATACCGAGATTCGAACGAATCATGGTCGACAGCCGGTTCGCCTTGCCTTCGAGCGAGAGCTGCGCACCTTCCACCTTCTCGAAGTGCTCCAGCTCCAGCTGGAACAGCTTCACCATCTCGACGGCGAGACCCGCGGTGCCGGCGATCCCGACAGCCGAGTACTCGTCCGCCGGGAACACCTTCTCGATGTCCCGCTGCGCGATGACGTTCCCCATGGTCGCCCGCCGGTCACCGGCGAGCACGACACCACCCGGGAAGGTGACAGCCACGATGGTCGTGCCGTGCGGGGCCTCGATCGCGCCCTGAGTGGGCGGCAGTTGCCGCTTGCCCGGGAGCATCTCCGGCTGATGGTCCGACAGAAAGTCCATGAAGGACGACGACCCAGGCGTCAGGAAGGCAGCTGGTAGACGCCCGGTGCTACGAGTGTTGGCTTCCATGGAGTTCCTTCCAGGTAAGCGGCAGCCCGACGAACAGCGTCGGGATCGTCTCCCAACTTGCCGATGGCCGAATTGCAGTTGAAGCACAGTACGCCCCGGACCCTACCCGTCTCGTGGCAGTGATCCACATGAATGGCAGGAGCTTTCAGGCAGATCACGCAGAGCCCCATCTGAGAGGCGACGATCTCGTCGCGCTCGGCTTCGGTGAGGTTGTAGTTGCGCTTCAGATGCCTAGCGCGCCCTTTGACCGCTCGACAAGCCCTGCAACTGGTCGAGAGCCCGTCGGAAGCTGTGGCGTTGCGATGCCACTCGCCGTGCGGCTTGATCTGCTCGCAACTGCGGCAGAACTTGTACCCCTCCGGCGCGTCCACACGGGGTCTCACGTTCTTCCCTTTGGCCAGTTGGCGGGCCTGGTGATACTCAGCCCAGCATCCCCGGCAATACGCCTGCAGCCCATCACGGGAGCTCTTGTTGCTGGCGAACGTTGCTCGCGGCTTGGTTTCCCCGCACCGCGAGCAACGCTTTACGTCATTCTCGCTATCCACGACCCGAAGCCCCCGACTCCTTCGATTCGAAGGCTACTCGCCGCCCTTCTGAACGAAACTACGAACGAAGTCCTCGGCATTTTCCTCGAGGACATCGTCAATCTCGTCAAGAACCGAGTCGACGTCGTCGCTCAGCTTCTCCTGGCGCTCCTTGAGGTCTTCGGATACCTGTGCCTCAGGTGCCTCCTCGACCTCCTCGGTGCTGCGCGTCGCCTTCTGCTGCCCGCCGCCGGTGTCCTTGGTCGCCATAACCCTCACCCCGCTCGGTTCGACGTTCTTGATCAGACCCTACAAGCAGGGTCCGACATTGGCCCCGCAGTTGCTACAACGTCCGGGAACCACCTCGATGATTCCCGGACGCCACACTTTCCACCCTGCCCGGCCGCCCCGGCCCCTAAGCCCGATCAGTGGCCCGACAGGACCCTGACCAGGTCTTCTGCCGTGCGGCAGCGGTCCAGGAGCTCTTTCACGTGATTACGCGTTCCGCGAAGCGGCTCCAGGGTTGGGACCCGTTGGAGCGAGTCCCGGCCCGGCAGATCGAAGATCACCGAGTCCCAGGAGGCCGCGGCGACGTCGTCCGCGTACTGCTCCAGGCAGCGTCCGCGGAAGTAGGCACGCGTGTCCTCCGGAGGCTTCGTGCGGGCCCTCTCGACCTCGTTCTCGTCCAGCAGGCGCTTGATGCGCCCACGGGCCACGAGGCGGTTGTAGAGGCCCTTCTCGGCCCTTACGTCGGCGTACTGGAGATCCACCAGGTGCAGCCGTGCGGCGTCCCAGTCGAGGTCGTCGCGGCGCCGGTAGCCCTCCATGAGTTCCCGCTTGGCGACCCAGTCGAGCTCGCCGGCGAGGCTCATGGGGTTGTTCTCCAGACGGTTCAGGGTGTCTTCCCAGCGGGCCAGGACGTCCTTCGTCTGGTCGTCGGCGTCGGCCCCGAACCGCTCCTCGACGTACTTGCGCGAGAGTTCGAAGTACTCCATCTGGAGCTGTACGGCGGTCAGCTTGCGCCCGCTGCGGAGCGTGACCAGTCGCTTCAGTGTCGGGTCGTGGGAGACCTGGTGGAGGGTGCGTACGGGCTGGTCGACGGCCAGGTCGACAGCGATGAAGCCGTCCTCGATCATGGAGAGGACCAGGGCCGTCGTACCCAGTTTCAGGTACGTCGAGATCTCCGACAGGTTCGCGTCGCCGATGATCACGTGGAGGCGGCGGTATTTCTCCGCGTCCGCGTGCGGCTCGTCCCGGGTGTTGATGATCGGGCGCTTGAGAGTGGTCTCCAGGCCTACCTCGACCTCGAAGTAGTCCGCGCGCTGGCTGAGCTGGAAGCCGTGTTCGTGGCCGTCCTGGCCGATGCCCACGCGGCCGGCGCCGGTGACGACCTGGCGGGAGACGAAGAAGGGCGTGAGGTGCCGCACGATGTCCGAGAAGGGGGTTTCCCGCTTCATCAGGTAGTTCTCGTGCGTGCCGTAGGAGGCGCCCTTGTTGTCGGTGTTGTTCTTGTACAGGTGGATCGGCTGGGCGCCGGGGAGCTGGGCGGCCCGTTCGGCCGCCTCGGCCATGATGCGTTCGCCGGCCTTGTCCCAGAGGACGGCGTCGCGGGGGTTGGTGACTTCGGGCGAGCTGTATTCGGGGTGTGCGTGGTCGACGTACAGCCGCGCGCCGTTGGTGAGGATGACGTTGGCCAGGCCGATGTCCTCGTCGGTGAGCTGGCTGGAGTCGGCGACCTCTCGGGCGAGGTCGAAGCCTCGCGCGTCGCGGAGCGGGTTCTCCTCCTCGAAGTCCCAGCGGGCCCTGCGGGCCCTGTGCATCGCCGCCGCGTAGGCGTTGACGATCTGGGACGAGGTGAGCATGGCATTGGCGTTCGGGTGGCCGGGGACGGAGATCCCGTACTCCGTCTCGATGCCCATTACTCGCCGTACGGTCATGCGGCCCTCCTTGCCCGGCGGTGTCCTCGGTCGGGGACGCCGCTCAAGTACCGGTGGTGCTCCGGTGCGTGTGCGGTGCCCGTCCCCGCACTGCGCGACCCGGCGGTACGAAAGAGCCTAGAACGCCTTTGCGCTGGTGGGGAGATCATTTGCGTCATTGCCTCGCTCCGGCTGTGGCCTGAAAAACAGTTGGCTG
>NZ_AEJB01000407.1 GCF_000331005.1 Streptomyces turgidiscabies Car8 | reverse complement strand
TCCGCTACTCTCACCCACGCCCCGGGGGATCCATGGACCCGCACGGACCCGTAGCCCAGCGCTTCCCGCTCGTCGCCCGATTCCGGCCCGCCTGTCTGCCCCTGCCCGATCGCGTGCGCGCGCTCGTCGAGCTGGCCGACACTGCCGTGAAGAAGACCGACCAGGGGCGCGCATCGGCCGTCTACAACCAGGCCGCGCTCATCGCCTCCGATCTCGGCCTTCCCGACCTCGCACGCGAGATGTGTCACCAGCACGCCGCCGCCTACCTCCACGCCTGCCCCCTGCCCGGCATGAGCGCGATCCGGGGACTGGAACCGGTCGTCAACCTCGCCCGCCTCCGGATTCGCGCCGGACGCGCCGACGAGGGACGTCAGCGACTGCTCGACCTGTATGAGGCCGTCGAGGCGGGCGCGGCTGCTCGGTTCGACGGTGTCGCGGTACCGGCGGACCTCACCACGACGGACGAAGACCGCCACGAGGTCCGCGCGTGGCTGTGGCGAGTACTCCTCGCCGACGGCACACGCACGCTGACCACCGAGGGACGCTGGGCCGAGGCCAAAGCACACATCGAAGCCCACCACGGCGTAGGCAAACGGATGCTCGATGGGCGCCAAGCCGCCATACTTGCCGCCCTCGTAGCGGGTGACACGGCATCAGCCGCTGCTCTCCTCGCTGCCACGATGCCCGGCGATCCATGGGAGCAAGCCGTCACGGCATGCCTGACCGTCCTGTGCCGCCGCGCCGCCGGGCAGCCGGTCGACGGCCACCTGGCGGACCTGGTGACGACTTACTCGGAGAGGAAGACCGAACTCGGGATGACCGTCTTTGACATCCGGCTCGGACTTACCGTCCTTGACGCGATCGGTTCCGCCGAGGCGCCCGGCGCACGCCGCATCGTCGAGGAACTGCACCGCAGGACGACGGATGCCGAAGACGGCTACGCGGCCCGCGAGAACCTCGCGCACCCTCTGTTCGCCGCGCTCGCCACGGACCGGCAAACACAGGAGTGCCGCGCTCTGGTGCGTGCCTGCGCCCTCAGGGCAGGAACTGTCCCCGATGAGCTGCGAGGACAACTGACGGCTGCTCTATGTGCCAGCGACACCGTGATCCGGGAGAGTCTCGCGCGCACCTTCGATCCCGAACGTACAACCCCTATGTCGAGAGCCTGATGGACGCACGAACCTGGGTTCCTTCGTGCAGTACAGGTAATGGGTTGACTGCTGCCCTTACTGTGGTTTGAGGTTGAACGGGAGATCGTCAAGCAGGGATTTGAATTTTGGCGAGAGCAGGGTACTGAGCGAGGAACCTCCGCCTGCCCTCATGGCCCAACTGGTACCCGAGGACTAATGGTTCAACCGACACTCGATCTTGTCCAGCATCCGCATGAGCAGGCTGGCGGTCATGACTGCTTCGGATGCCTCGGTTACGTCATCGAAAGAGACTTCCCGGTGCCCGGAAGGGTTGCGGAGTACGGCATACACGCCCCGGAAGAGCATCATGGTTCCGTCGACCTCACCGGAGGGTGCGGCGGGATCGGCGAGCGGCCCGCCAGACTTGAAAGCCTTGGTCATCAGGTCCGTGCCAAACGCGTCGTCTCCGAAGCCGGCCAGCTGCCGCACACGAACCTCGACGGCCTTCATCGAAACGAAGATGGAGTTTTCGTACTCGCCAATGAGGAATTGTCTTCGGGCCTTGGCTTCGATCAACGGGTGCAGATTTTCTTGTAGGCGGTTGACGCTGCGCACGGTCGCAATGTCTTGCGCAACAGCTTCATGCCCGCGGCGCGTCACAAACATGGCTTGCGGGTTGCTATCTCCAGGCTTGTTAGCGAGCATCCCGTGCGACCACAACCATTGCACCGCCTCAGAAATGGCCCGCATGGCTTGGCCGCCATTCGTCCGATAATTCTCGTCGCGGGTGTAGCTCAAGCAGTAGTTGTACGAATTCCACTCGTTGCTCCGCACCATGTCCTCGAGAACATGCAGCGCCAGTTCGTCAACGGGCAAATCTATGGCGACTTGTGCAGTGATAGTAATCATGACCCATATATTTCTATTTCCGTCCCGCAGTCGAGACTGCGGAGAATCCTGGTTGGAGCGGCATTGCGCGGGCTATCTGGCGAGCGTTAAGTGAGAGAGTGCGTTAATCGCTCTCTGGAAGCCAGTAACTGTCATCCATCCTGGAGTCGGGGCGAAAAGATCGCTCCCGAATAGTGAGCTGCATATTTTCCATTCGCCATTCCTCCAATTCCTTTCGGGCGTCGTTGAGGACGTCACACTGGTCGCTAGAAAGATAGAATTGAAAGGACTCGACCACCTTCCATACCCGGCTAATAAGCTCTAGCTCTGGAGGTCGCTGTGTTGCCAAGTGAAGATAGGTAGCTACAGCGCCATTGACTTCACTTCGCAACACTCGAGGGTGCATCTGAGGCAAAATGTCAATACCGCCATCAGCGCTGTACACCACGACAATGGTTACTGGTCGACTGCCGCCGAGGTAACGCACCGCATTATTGAGCCGACTTCCACGAGCTGGGTCACCCTCACCCTTAGCGACCCCGTCAAGAATCACACCGATCGCGTGACAATTTCCCCGCGGGTCAAGTAGAACTGCACCGTCCATGTCAGTGAGCTGCGTAAGCAAGCTCGTTGAGAGCGGACCCGGCTCGACTACCCACGACTGCGGAGATAGTCGCTTCGCCTCACTCTTGGCATCCATGGATATAACAAGCATTGCCCCATGACGGTGCTTGCCAATCGCTCGGGCTGCTCGCAGTAGAGCGTCGTCGTCTCCATCAGGGAAGAGGCGATCGCACAGGTCGGCAAGATAGCCTTCGTCTAGGACATGTCTAGGCAGACTGGGGATGCCATCACGGACCGCAAGTAGCGCCACGTCTGCGTGCGATAGCTCCCAATATCCTCGTCTTAGAAAGGTCACAACGAAGACCGATTCGGAGGCGGGGTCATAGTCAGGTCGTACCGCTCCTAGTCCGTAGACCTGCTCTCCATCACAGAATACATCGGCGGTCGGGCCGCCACCTTCAAGCAGCTTGCGGATAGCCAGTGTGTTGCGGCTCTTCACTGGAGTTGTCAGTTTTAAGCTGATGTCAATAGCGGGGTTTTCGGCCTTTGACAAGACCAAGCGTCCAGCACCCTCACGCCCTTCATATGGCAGTGCTGAAAGCTGGTTCATGAGCAAGTGAAAGTCACTTGCGAACCAATAGCCGATGCAGTAAATCATAGTACGCAACATGTCTTCTGTAGCTGTACGAACCATCTCACCCGTACTAGCACCCAAGACACGCAGACCCGCCCCGGCGTCCGGTAGATACAAGGCTTTTGCAGCTCGACCAAGAATCTCCCAGACAACCGCATGGAGGAGCGAGTGGATCACGGGCATTCGGTCGATCATGGTTGTAGCGATTTGCGGCACACGAGCAACCGCCTGCTTGTCCGTTCCGATTATTACGTGAACGTCATAGTCCCCCACCTGCACCGAATTACTGGCGAAGAAGATACTGCCTTCCTGCCCTTCTAATGAACCGAGGATATCTTCGAGTGCTTCCGCTCGCATTCGATTCAAAAGAGATTCTTGCCGTAGCTTATGCGTTCTCGGATCAGTGTTGAAGATCTTACTTTCGGGATTCTGCTTGTACTTCTCGATCGCGAGGTGCGCCACGTCGGCAAAATCTTCTGGCTTGTACAGGATTTCACCCTGTTCCACGCAGATCGGGAACTGATGCTCGCCCGCCGCCTCAAAGCCAATGAGAATACATCTGGCTTCAGCCTCGAAGCCGATATCTTCGAAAGCGCGCTCAACCTCAAGGTCGATAGAGATGCGGAAGCTGTCCTGGAAGCCCCACATGAATTGCTCGATGTAGCGTTCTTTCACTAACAACCGCCTCTACTTGTCCCCGACAAACGGGCTCGCGTGATTGAACCCGTCGGCAGAAAGAGCAGACTCAGCACTGCTGTAGCGGGCAGGAGACCACTCAGGAAGACGCAGTTCGCCATCCGTGCGCCGATCTGTGAAATACGCTCCTTCGAGCCCCTCGCCAGGTTGCGAACCGATGTATACCTCTGCCGCACCCTTGTGTCGCTCGCTACGGTCACGCACCCCGGGTCGAGGGGTGTTGACATATTGCCAGCTAAGCCGCCATCGACCATCCGGATCGTGGATTAGCTTGGCGTGCTCAGAAATCGACTTCGACTCTCCAGTGAACAGTGTAACCGTCCACTTAGAAGCCGACTGGGAGATGTAAATTGCCGTCGGAATCGCGGGAACGCTCGTACCGTCCGGATGGACATAAGAGGAGACGAGCTCACCACGCCACGTTCCGGCCACCAACGGCACGCCCGTGAAATACCGCACGGCTTTCCACTTCCAGATAAAGCGTTCCCAGAGAGTGAACACAAGTGCGGCAACAGTGCCAGCGACGGAGTAGATGCGGAGCGGCACCTGTGAAAAGCCCTGGCCGGCGAGCAGCGCAAGCGTCAGCCACACGAGAGCGGCAATACCAATGCCGATGCGAACCTTGATGTTTTCCATCAGCTGTCAAGCCCCAGGTTCTGCCACGTCTTGAGCGTCAGTTCGTGCGCGTCTTCCATAGACCACTTCTGTCCAGGACCGAACAGAGGCTTGATGTCATTCGGCTCGTGCCAGTCTTCAGCGGAGGCGCCGGGCTTGGTCTGGTTCCAGATGTGCCGAATAATATGCGTGATGTCATCGGTGAGCGGTGTCAGACCTCCATGGTTAAAGTGTCCATCTGGTGTGCAGTAGACCAGGCACTCCATGAAGTAGCTTGGCAGTGCCTCAATTTCGCCGACTGCCACAAGATCATTTTCCACGCGCTTGAGGATGCGCACCATCTGCTTGTAGCGCATTCCAGTGCGGTTGTTCTTGGCCACCCCGTTGGCATACTGCTGCTCGGGGTAGTTAATGACCCACTCGCCGTTCGTGCGCCGCGTTGTGGTTCCCTCAAAGTACTGGATCCTTCCCATGGTGTCGTAGTGGTATTTCCGGTGTTCAAACGAAGGCACGACGTCGGCCTTGACGCGACCGCCGTTCTCGGCAATCTCGATAGCCGTAGAACCCGACGTGTCGCAGTCGCTGCCGTATGCGGCGCGCATGGCCTTTTCTAGCTCCGCACGGAACTCGGCCCCGTCGTAATGCTTGCTCGTGATCGGATGACGCGCAATCTTGTCCGCTGGACGCAAGGCGTCGTCGTTGAAGTAGTGAAACCCCTTGTGGATTACTGCGATATCAACATCGCTGTCAGCGCGGACGTTGGTATTGTTTTTGTACGAGCCTTTCGGCAAGAACCTAATGCTGATGCCATCAAAGCCACTCCAGCCCTCTACTGCCTTGCGTACCATGCGCTCGGCACGTTCCTGCTTGTCTTGCTCGGTGTTGCTGGACGGAGCCTTGTAGCGAGTCAGCTTGTCTTCCAGTGTGGTCATGCCTAGTTCCCCGTTCTTACGTTTCTTGCGCAGCCTGAGCTGCAGCCTGTGTATTGAGTTGGCCCCAGACCGGGGCTCGGCGCACACTCAAGCTAGCTGTCGGCACTGACAGTTGCTTACGCTCCGTCAGGCAGCAGCCAGACATAGCAGTCCAAGCCCTCGGCCTCCGTGACCGTTCGTGCTCACTTCTGTTCCTTCTTGGTCGACTGCATCTCCTGGTCCAGCACCCACACCAACGCCACCCCTCCCTTGGGAAACATCCAGCCTGGAGAGGTCACTTGAACGTTCGGTGATGGCTCGGATGCGCTCAGTTGCGTGATCCGTTGCTATCGATGGCCGGACAGGTAGTCCAAAACGTTCATGTGCCGGATACCGCAATCGCCGTACCGAATTTCAGCTGTGAAGTCCTTGGTTGGTTGAGTCAGATCGAGGCGGAGCACGTGTCAGCTGCTGGACGAGGGTGCGATAGATATACGCCAGAGGCATAGGTCGATCACCGTGTACCTGGTCGCCGAGGTTCGCGGCGTAGAGCTGGCCGTCCTGACTGCTGCGGATTGGCAGCGACTTGCCGTGAACGGGGACACTCACCAGCTCGAAGGCTTCAGGCGATGCTTCGGTCAGACCATTGAGCCCCCTCAGCCTGGACTCCGATCGGGTGATGCAGGCTCCCGTGTCGTTGAGGGAGGTGTTTGACGTGATCAGTGGCGTCGCGCCTGCGGCTGCTGCAGGACTGTGAGGGTGGCTGTCGCGTGCACCGGAGCTTGGGGGCTCTGGGCTCGGCTGCGGGCCCGTGCTGCGCGGGCTCGTGCGCTGGGTGCCGGCCGTGCGCTGAGGCGTTGAATGCGCCAGGTCAGGACTCGTGCGGGGGAGTCGGCGTCGTCCAGGGCGCGCTGGCCGGCTGCCTGCTGGAGGAGCCGCTCGGGGTCGTGGCCTGCGGCTTCGGCCTCGGTGAGGGCGGCGGTCAGCACTCCGAAGGCAGGGTCTTCGATGATCTGCTCCGCGTGCCCGGGGACGGCCTGGCGTAGGTGGCGGATGTGCCGGTCCACGGCCTGCTGGGGCGGTCGGCGCTGGGCGAGGGCGCCCAGGGGCGCGGCTGCGGCGTGGTCGTAGGCGGCCTGGAGGTGGAGCAGGGTCTGGTGGGCGGCGGTGACTTGCTGGTCGTGGCGGTGGAGCTGATGCCAGCGGGCGGCGGCGATGACGACGAGGATCGCGGCGTCGAGGAGCATCGCCAGGGTGGCTCCGTCCCTGGGGGCGGGCTCGCGGACCATTGCTCGCACGGCGCCGCGCAGGGCACGGGCGTGGTGGTGCTCGGCCCGGATGCGGGAGCGGGTGGCACGCTCGAACGCGCTGGCTGCTTCTCGGAGTTGGGGCCGAAGGGTCTGGGGTGCGAGGAGGGGGAGTGCGTCGAGGGCTTCGCCGAAGGCGGCAAGGTGGGCCTGGGAGGCTTCGTCGTCCGTCTGGTCGAGGTGGTGGGGGATGCGGTCGGCGGCGGCCGTGGCCTGGTGCCAGGGGTTGGGCCTGCGTCGGCCGGGCTGGTTGGTCGGCTGCGGCTCGATGCTCTCCAGGCGTTCCTGGATCCTGGGGAAGGACAGGTCCGGGGCGAGTTCGGAGCCGGAGAACCAGACGGGCTCCTTGTCAGCTGTGGTGGTGTCCTGGCTGGCGAACTTGCAACCGCGTACGTCGCCGGAGGGGAAGTAGACGACCTCGACGAGGACGCCGTCGGTGTGGTTGAGCAGGTGGATGAACTCTGCGGTGCTGGTGGCGGCGGCCACGGTGGTGCGGACGGTGGTGCGCAGGCGTTCGCGGGCGGGCTTGTCGTGGCCGGCGCGGCGGGCCTTCTCCTGCTCAGCGCGGGTGGGGCGCTTGGCGGCGGTGCGGTCGCCGCGGACGACTTGGAACAGGCCGTATTCCTTCTCGATGGCGGCGAGTTCGCGGTCGGCGGTGAGGTAGTCGTTCCAGTGGCGGGCGGTGCTCAGGTCGGCGCGGACCTTGGTGGCGGCGATGTGGATGTGGTCGGGGGCGTGGCGGACAGCGACCCAGCGGCATCCGTCCGGGTCGCCTTCGGGTGCGATGCCGGTTGCAGCCACGACGCGGCGGGCGATGTCGGCCCATTCCTCGTCGCTGAGGTGGCGGTCAGTTGTGGCGGCGCGGATGGAGCAGTGCCACGTGTGCTTCTCGGGTGCGCGGCCCAGTCGCCGGGCCTGTTTGACGTGCAGGTTGAGGTCGGCCACGAGGCGCTTCTTGGTGGCGTCGAAGTCGTCGGTGCGGCCGGGGTCGGGGGCGAAGCCGTCCCAGGAGGCGACCAGGTGGGGGTCGGTGTGGTCCTTGGCCTTCTTCGTGTCGAAGAGGTACCGGACCAGGCCCGCGGTGTCTTGGCCGCTGCTGATCTTCGCGATCATCGGGCCGCCTTCTTGCTGACGGCGTGGTTCGCGGCTGCCGCGATGTCCCTCACGGTCGTACCGACCGCACCCAAGGTACGCCCGGCCTGGTTCAGGACGGCGGTGTCCCCAGAGTGTGGACGGTCACCGGAGTTGAGCTTCTTGGCGATCTGGTTGATATTGTGGCCGATCTTGGCGACCTCGCTGCGCAGGGCGGTGAGTTCGTCGATGTAGTCGTCGAGCGGGGTGCGCTGGCCTGGCAGGGGGAGGTCGCCGTGGATGTGGGCCATGACGACGGCGCCGACGTAGTGGGCGCCAGCGATGTTCAGCGACCGGGCCTTGCGCAGGATCGCGGTCTTCTCGTCGACGCTGTAGCGCACGTCAACACGCTCTTTGCGCTGCACGGCTTCGCGCTTACGGCGGCGGGCGACACGGTGCAGCGCGGCAGCGTCAGCGGCTCGCGACAGCGGAACGGCAGCGGTGTCGACGGGCTGTTCCCTCTCGGGCACCCCCTGGTGCCCGAGCACCTCCGCCACCCTCGGGGCGGAGGCTTCCCCGTTGGGCCGCCCCTTGGACGGTCCAGCGGGATACCTTGCTGCGCTGTTAGGGGTGATGGTCATCTCCTGTTGGGTGGTGGGCAGTTCGTGGTGTGGGTCGTGCATGGGGCGGCTCTCCGTGATGCGTGGGGATCGGGATGGGGAGTGTGTCGGCGTGTCTGGGCCTTGGAGGCGGCTGACCACGGTGTTCTGGCTGCCGTACGTGAAGGAGCAGGGTGCGGCGGGCTA
>NZ_AEJB01000406.1 GCF_000331005.1 Streptomyces turgidiscabies Car8 | reverse complement strand
TCGCCGGCCAGGGCCTGACCCTGTCTCCCACCACCGAGGTGCTCCTGGAGGAGTCCATCCTCGGCTGGAAGGAGTACGAGCTGGAGCTGATGCGGGACAAGCACGACAACGTGGTTGTCGTCTGTTCCATCGAGAACTTCGACCCCATGGGCGTGCACACCGGCGACTCGATCACCGTCGCGCCCTCGATGACGCTGACCGACCGCGAGTACCAGCGGCTGCGTGACATCGGCATCGCGATCATCCGCGAGGTCGGGGTCGACACCGGCGGCTGCAACATCACGGCCATGTTACGTTCTGTGCTGCAATCCCTCGCTTCCGGTTAGTAAGCGAGTCAGTAGCCGATGCCAGTTTTACAGGCGAAGGACGCCTTCGTGTGTGGCGTTATAGCTGTCTTATAGGCGTCTTGGTAGCCCGGATCGTCCGGCCCTATGTAGTCGCTAGGCTTGATGATAATTCCGTGCGAGTTTAGAAGTATGTAAGGGCGATCGTGGCACTCTATTTCGGCTCGCCAGTATTGCTCTTGTCTCGACTCGGGCGTGTCAGGCGGAAACGCATAGCCGGAAAGCACACCCAGGGCGGCAAGCCCCATGGCAATTGCGGCGGCCACGACCCAGCGAGGATGCCGCTCGTCCCAGGTTGCTTCTGCTTTCTTCTCCATATGGATACTCAGGTTATTTCAATATCGTAAGCCATGGTCTAATTATTTCCTAGATTAATTGCACTTCAGGCATTCAAAAGGCCGGGGAGGTTGTAGCCTCCCCGGCCTCTGGATCGCCGCTGTTGCTTAGGCGATCTTCATGCCGAGCCCGTTCCAGTTGCCCGCGCCCGAGTCCCAGGTATTCGCCGGGGAGCCGAATGTCGAGCCGTTCGATGCGAAGAGGAACTGAGCTGTCTGGTCGCCCTCGTACGCGAAGTACATGCCGATGTCGGCCTTGGTGTCGCCGGTGAACTCACCGACGAAAGGCTTGATCTGGCTGTAGCCCCACGAATGCTCGCCTGAGTCCCAGCCGGTTCTCGGTGCAGCAACGTTGCCGCTGCCCGTGGAATCGAAGACGTACAGAACGACTCGCTCGGTGGTCGGGTAGCCGTAGACGACGCCCATGTCGGGAGTACCGTCGCCGTTGAAGTCACCCATGAGCGGCTTGCTGTACGACCAGGCCCAGGTGTTGGACGCGCCGGAGTCCCACTTCTTCACGGGTGCGTTGAACGCCCCGCTTCCGGTAAGGAACGTGAAGACCGCGCTACGGTCGCTACCGTAGTTGTAAAGCGCCTCCAAGTCCGTCTTGCCGTCGCCGTTGAGGTCACCCGCAACGAGCTTGGCACCAGTAGCGTCCCAGCTTCCTGCGCCGGAGTTCCACCAGCTCACTGGACTCGCGAAGTTCCCCGCCCCGTCGCCGTTGAGCACGAAGAGGGAGGTTGTGGCACCGGTGTAGCCGTACATCAGGGCCAAATCCGCCTTGCCATCGCCGTTGTAGTCACCGACGACGGGCGAACTCTGTCCCCAGTCCCAACTGTTGGCCCCGCCGGAACTCCACTTCGACACGGGAGAGCCGAAGGCGCTTCCCGTCGAGGTGAAGGTGAAGATGGCGGTTGAAACGTTGTCGTACTTGTACTGCACGCCGACGTCGGCCTTGCCGTCGCCATTGAAGTCGCCGACGAAAGGCTTGGTGCGGAACTGATCCCAGCCACCAACGCCGGAGTCCCACCACTTCACCGGAGCGGCGAAGCCGCCGGAGCCGTTTCCGATCCAGACGAACAGCGCCGAGTGACCACCGCTGTAGTCGTAGAACGACGCAACGTCGGTCTTACCGTCGCCGTTGTAGTCGCCCTGGAACGTACCCGAGTTGTCGGACGCGGGCGGCGGCGGCGGAGGCGGGGGCGGCGGCGGAGTCACCACATCGGAGATGTGTATGAAGCCGGACGGCCAGGCGCTGCTACCGGCAGCAATGGTGCGCTTCCGATAGTTGTACATGGGCGTTGAGCCGTTGTAGTCCTCCGCCACGATGGAACCGTCAGTAGCATTGACGGAATCCACGTAGAGCACGTGACCGGCACTCCCAGCGCCGTGGTAATTGACGTCGTACCAACCTATGGAACCCGGCGCCGGCGAGCCGTTGTACGTGTAGCCGAGCGCAATGGCGTTGTTCTTCCACTGGTAGGCATTTCCCCAGTGGCCGTTTACGCCGTTGTGGGCCATGTTGTTGGTGAAGTCCACGCCGTTGTCGTTGTTCAGCCTCCAAGCCACGAACGAAGTGCATTCGCGGTTGTAGAACTGCCACGGATCGACCAGTGCGTCACCTGCTGGACTTGCCAGGTACGACGGGTAGTCGTTCGTTCCGACCGTGGCACTGGCCGGAGTCACGCCGGTGAAGACGACGAGCAGGGACACCGCGAACGCGAGAAGCGCCGCAAGAGGCCCTCGTCTTGCGCGACCCATCCGGGGTCGCGTGTGTGGAATTCTCACTCCACACTCCCTTCATTCGTCGGATGCTGACCGTTGTGCGGGCAGCCCAAAGAGGCATCAGGGAATTCACGAAGGAGAGATGTGAAAGGTCGCCTGCTTCCTGGCTGGGCTAATTTCCCTTGCGCAAGCGGCAGCTGACGTAATATGAAGGAATATTTACTTCCTTGCAAGCATGAGCAAGTTGAGGTACAGGCTTTTCCGACGTTGAGGTAGTGCAATATTTGGCCCCGAAGATGGCTGGTGCACTACTCAGTCACCAGCCGTTGCCAGGGCATTGCCACCCCAACCCGCCAACCGGCCGGACAGTAGTGCCATGGACACCACGACAGGTCAACTCGTCGAAGCCGCCCGGTTTGGGGGTGATGCTTCTGCCCGACAGCGACATAGCCACGTGGGTACGCCACTCCCGCCGTGAGCAGGGACTACCCCAGAGGGTGGCAGACCCGGACACGATTGCGGCCCTGGCGAACCTCGTCCGCATCGCACTGGATACAGAAGAAGCCCGACAGGGCCGCAACGAAGCGTGGTCGGCTACACCTTCCACCTGATCTCGATGTACTCCAGGTTGAACTTGTAGCCGCGCCACATGCCACGGCCGGAAGTGGCGGGGTGCACGATGACGCGCTCAACTACCAGTGCGACAACGGCACTCCGCCACGCCAAACCGGCCGTGGCCCATGCTTCTCGGATCGTTTGCTCGGCCGGTACGAGTGCCAGTGTCTGAGCGTCTTGGTACTCGCTGAGCGCTTCCCGCGCCTCTTCTACGGCAGCGGCGGCAATGCCCTTGGCTAGAGCGAACTCCTCGCGCGTCAACAGGTCGTTGGCGTAGTCGGTGACGAGCGACTTTGCTTTGGCCTTCCGCCGCTCGAACTCGTCCACCAACGCCCGTACCGTCAGCTCATCCGCCGGAGGTGCCAGGGTGACGGCTACCTTCGGGTCATCGAAGACGTGCAAGACGGCTTCCGTCACCAGGAGTTCGAGTGGATCTGCGGCGCGGTACAACTGCCCGCACCCGATAGTCCCGCCGTGGCCGTCCCCTGCTTGGCAGCGATAGCGACGTTGGGCAGCACGGTCTTTCTCGGCCGTCCGGCCCGCACCCGTCATCTTGCTGCCGCACCGACCGCAAGAGGCCACCCCGGTGAGTAGGTACCTCCGGGCGGGTTTCCCCTTGCGGGTACCACGTGAAGCGGCGGCAACTCGGCGGGCCGCCATCTGTTCGTACTGGTCGCGCGTCAGGATGGCGGGCCACACCGCCGGGTACTCCATCCCGTTGTGTTCCCGCACCCCGATGTAGCGCTTCTTGAGAAGGATGCGCGACAGGTTTTCGGTGCGCCACTTCCCTCCTTGTGCAGCGGGTACGCCCCGGCTGTTGAGGTCGAGCACGATGTCACTGACGGTTTCGCCGCTGATGTAGCGCTTGGCGCACTCGCGAACGATGGCGGCTTCTGACTCGCGCAGCGTCACGCCGTCCGACTCGTAGCCGTACGGTCGCTTCCCGCCGTGGTTCTTACCCGCCTGCGCGTTCTTCTGTTGCTTGCGCTTGACCCGCTTCGAGATGCGGGCGGCTTCCAGCATGGCGTTGTTCACCGCGTTGATGGCGGCGTGCACGCCCTCTTCTGTTGAGAGGTCGTAGCTGATGCCATCCGTGGTCTGGATGCGCCGGAGTGCCGTTGTCTCCGCCATGCGGATGAGGGACAGCAACTCTTCCAGCCGCCGGTACAGGCGGGGTACCTCAGTGATGAGGATGATGTTCACGCGGCCGGACTTGACGGCCATGAGAAGCCGCACGTAGTCGGGGCGCGGCTTCTTGCTGAACTTGGATGCACCGATGTCGTTGTCGGAGTAGGTACCGACTACTGGCCAGCTGTTGTCAGCGGCGTAGTCCTGGCACTCCGCGACCTGGATGCGGACGTTTTCACTCTCTCCGCTGCGGTCTTCGCTGAGCCGCGCATATATAGCGGTGTTGAGGAAAGATACGGGTACTTCGGGTAGTAGGGTCGGCATGGTTGGGTGCTCCCTATTGTACGGATTCGGGAGCGTTCGCCTAGGTGCTCAATCTGGTGCAAAAGCCGCCGCCTGCCCTCCCTCCGGGGCCCGCACCGACCCCTCTTGGTCGGGTGGTTTGGCTATACGTGGCGAAGCCGATGGAGGAGGCGCAGGCCGGGGACAGCGTGGCGCTGCTGCTGCGCGGAGTGCCGCGGGACGCGGTGCGACGCGGGCACGTTGTCGCGGCGCCGGGCAGTGTGGTGCCTCGGCGGCGGTTCTCGGCGCAGGTGTATGTGCTGTCCGCGCGCGAGGGTGGGCGTACGACACCCGTCTCCACGGGATACCGGCCGCAGTTCTACATCCGGACCGCGGATGTCGTGGGTGATGTGCACCTCGGTGAGGTGGCTGTCGCGCGGCCCGGGGAGACGGTCACGATGATCGTCGAGCTGGGGCGTGAGGTGCCGTTGGAGCCGGGGCTCGGGTTCGCCATCCGTGAGGGTGGGCGGACCGTGGGGGCCGGGACCGTGACCGCCGTGGAGTGAGGGGGTTCGATTTGGGGTGCGTGGGGGAGTGCGGGGCCGTTGTGGCTGGTCGCGCAGTTCCCCGCGCCCCTTTGGGGCACTTCTTCCAGGCACAATAAGAGGGTGAACGACGAGTCGATACCCGTTTCCCGTGCCGTCGATCATGGGTTTGCCAAGCTCATGCCCGATGTCGACCGTGAGCGGGCCTGGCTGCTCACGGTCGACGGGGCGCCCCAGTCGTACGTCGATCTCGATGAGCCGACGTATCTGGAGTTCGAGTACGCGCGTCGGCTCGGGCACGTCCTGGACACCGTCGCCGAACAGGGGCGGGCGCTGGACGTGCTGCACCTCGGTGGTGGCGCGCTCACGCTGCCCCGGTACGTCTCCGCGACCCGGCCCGGTTCCCGGCAGGACGTCGTCGAGGCCGATCGCGGGCTGCTCGACCTGGTCGTCGAACACCTTCCGCTCCCCGCCGACGCGGGCATCGCCCTGCACGCGGCCGACGCCCGCGCCTGGCTCGAAGCCGCCCCCGACGACAGTGCCGACGTGCTCGTCGCCGACGTGTTCGGCGGCTCACGCGTTCCGGCGCACCTGACGTCCCTGACGTACGCCGAAGAGACCCGGCGCGTGCTGCGCGGTGACGGCGTCTACCTCGCCAACCTGGCCGACGGCGCGCCCTTCGCCTTTCTGCGCTCCCAACTCGCGACGTTCTCAGCGGTGTTCGAGCATCTGGCGCTGATTGCCGAGCCGGGTGTCCTGCGGGGCCGGCGTTTCGGCAACGCGGTGCTCGTCGCCGCGCACCACCCTCTCGATCCGGCCGCCCTGGCCCGCCGTGTCGCCTCCGACGCCTTTCCGGCCCGCCTCGAACACGGGCCCGCGCTACGGGAGTTCATCGGGGGCGCCGCACCTGTCCGGGACGAGGATGCGGTGCCTTCACCGGTGCCGCCGAACGGAGCGTTCGGGATCGGGTGAGGCTCGGAGCCGGGCTCGCTTCAGGGCGGCGGATGGAGTGTCAGCCGCCGGTGCTCTCCAACTCGCCCTTCACCGGCGCCTCCTGGGCCGAGTCGCGGGGAGTCGCCCTTGTGTGTCGGGTGAGGTTGCGTACGTCCCGTACGGACAGGGCCGCCGCAGTCACCACCACGATCAGGGCCGCGCAGCCCCACAGGGCCGGTGTGCGGCCGAAGGCGTGTTCCGCCGGGCCCGCCAGTGCCGTGGCCAGAGGGAGCAGCGCGACCGAGCCGAACCAGTCGTACGCGGAGACACGGGAGAGCTTGTCCTCGGGGATCTCCTGATGGAGCGCGGTCATCCAGCTCACGCCGAACACCTCCTGCGTCACGCCGGTCGCGAACATCACCGCGCAGAGCACGGCCATCGGCGCCGGTACGGCGAGCGCGGCGGCGGGCAGGGCGAGGGGGAACACGCAGAGGGTGCCGGCGAGCAGCAGCCGGCGTGGTCTCCAGCGCGTCATCAGCAGGGCGCCGGCGACCGTGCCGGCCCCGAACGTGGCCAGCGCGAGTCCCCACGGGCCGGCCCCGCCGAGACTGTCGCGGGCCACGAGCGGGCCGTACACCGACTGGGCGGCGCCGATGACCGCGTTGGCGACGGCGAACTGGACGACGATCACCCACAGCCAGGACCGTCCGGCGAACTCCCGCCAGCCCTCCCGCAGATCGGCGAGCATGCCGCCGCCCGGCTCGCGCGCCGGGATGTGACTCACGTCGAGGAACGAGCGCAGCGCCCCGGCGACGGCGAACGCCAGCGCGTCCACCGCGAGGACCCAACCGGGGCCGAGTACGGCGACCATGGCGCCGCCGAGGGCCGCGCCGCCCATCGAGGCGCTCTGCATGGCCATCCGGAACACCGCGAAGGCGCGGGCGGCCTGGTCGCCCTTGACCGAGGACAGCAGCATGCCCTCGGCCGCCGGGCTGAAGAACGCCTGCCCGGTGCCGCCGAGGGCGGTCAGCAGCATCATCTGCCACAGCTGTGGCTCGCCGACCAGGACCAGCACCGCGAACACCGCCTGTGAGAGGCAGTTGAGGGCGTTGGCGGCGACCATCACGTGATGCCGGGGGAGCCGGTCGGCGACCGCGCCGCCGATCAGCAGGAACAGCACCAGCGGCAACGTCCGTGCCGCCGCGACCAGCCCCACGTCACCGGCGTCGCCGCCCGCCTCCAGCACGGCGAACGCGGCGGCGATCATCGCCCCGTTGCTGCCGAGGTTCGTCACGACCGCCGATGCGGTCAGGAGGCTGTAGTTGCGGCCCGCCCAGTCGGGGCGGCGTGGACGTGCGGTGGGGGAGCCGACGGAGGTCACCGGGCGACTATCGCGGCCCACCGCCGACTTGCCAATCCATTTCCTGGCCCGCCGCGCCCCGGACCGGCCGGTTTCAGCCGGTCGGGGGCGGACGTCGGCCGCCGCGGGTCACCGGCTCCCGCCGAGTCCGCTCCGTACGTCCTTCACGCCCCCGTCACGCCCCGGTCGGGTCCCCGTGCAGTCGGACCGTGCTCAGGATCTGCATGATCGTCTTCTCGGGCACCTCCCCGGTGACTCCCGTGGCGCCGTACAGACTCCATGCCACGTAGTCTCCGGCCGAGTTCTTGAAACCGAAGGTGATGGCCTTGCCGTCGCTCGCGCACTTCCCCTTCTGCGGGGTGTTCTTCGAGTGGGCCAGTGCGTAACTGCCCTTGACGCCCGACTTCGTCGTGTACGGAGTCGCCTTCTCGCCGAAGACGAGGCTCTTCTTGTCCGGCTGGGTGTAGCCGCCGTAGACCCACCAGGGGGCCTGGTTCAGGGCGACCTCGTCGGCGTTCTTCGCGCCGCTCGCACCCTTGGTGCCCACGGCCGCCAGCGCGGTGTCCGACGTACGGCCGTCCTTGTCGTCGTCCGAGACACACCACTTCGACTTGTAGTACGCGGGCGCCGACATGGTGATGATCGGCTTGATGTCCCCCTTGGCGTCGGTCTCCTCGAAGCCGATCAGCGTGCCCGGTGTCTTCACCTCCCAGTCCGCCGGTACGTCGAAGGCCGTGCCCCACTTCGGATTCACGACCACCTTCCAGCCGGCGACGGTCGGTTGCTCGGCCTGGGAGTCCCGCGGGTTGTCGTCGGAGGCCGACGCGGACGCGGAGGCCGAATCACTGGGGTCCGCCGATTCGGGGGCGGGCGTCGACGCGGGCGCGGACTGCTTGTTCTTGTCACCCGCGCCCGCCTGCTCGTCCTTGTCGCCACCCAGGACCAGGAAACCGGTCACACCGGCCGTGATCACGACAGCGACGGCCGCGACGATCGCGGTGACCTTCGTCCGGTTCCCGTCTCCGCCCGACGGCGGCTGCGGGGCGCCGGTCGGCGCCGGAGCACCCCAGGCCGGCTGCGGCTGTTGCTGCGGGGGCTGGGTGTAGGGGTTGGGCTGCGGATGCCCGGTCTGCTGGTAACCGGGTTGCTGATACGGGTTCGGCTGCTGATAGCCCGCCTGTTGGTAGGGATTGTGCGGCGGGACCTGCGCCTGCTGCGGATGGTGCGGGTCCTGCGGGTTCTGCTCGCCCCCGGGCGGCTGCTCTTCTGGCCACATGGCCGGTAACGATACGGCGATCGGCGGGCGGGATCCGGCGAGAGTCGCTTCGGGGCCGTCACCGACCGGTGGGACGGCGGTGCCGATGGGGACGAAATGAGCGTTGTCCGGCCCTTTGTCTGAACATCTGCCGGTGTCCCGCAACAGTTGACTGGCCGTCGGAGCCGCTATGACCCGGTAGGTCCATGGACCTACCGGGTCATAGTCATTTTTTCGGGCCGTGCTCCGGGCCGCCGCCGACCGGCCCGAGTGATCAACTCGGTCTGGGTGGAGGTCAGTTGACTCCGGACTCCAGGCCCGGTGACGGCGTCCCGCGCGGCGCCGGAAGATGAAGATTGTGTGTGCCATCCGGGTGTTCGTGCACACAACTCGGTGGGCGCCGGAGGTGTAATTTCGAATGCTGGTGCGGATACCGTCGGTAACACATCTGAATTCCTTTCGTTTTGAACTTCGGTCACTCGTACTGCTTGTTTCCTGTGAGACGTGTGTGCGAGTGTGAGCCAACTCGCGCGGGGGCGGAGGTCGGACCCCCTTATCCCGCTCGGGATTCCGTGCCGGTCGACCCGAAGTCCCACAGCTGACGAGTCGTAGGTACGCACCAATCGGGCACCTGCTTTCCCGTGGATGTGCAATCAGCTCGTGCCGTCCTACGGCTTGGAAGGAAATAGGTTCTGTGCAATCCCCTCCCCCACCGCGTCCGCCCTACCCTCCTCGTCCTGGTGCGAGCCAGGGGGAATCCGACATGAACCTCGCCGCGCGACTGCGAGGGCGAGTGGAGGGCGAGAGCGCGTACGCCGTCGCACTGCTGTTGGCGCGGCACTGGCAGTCGACGTACGACTACGCGGCCATCTGTCTCGCGGTCGAGGGAGACCTCGCCACGATGGCCGCCACATCGGCCTTTCACCGTGTGCTCGGGCTGCTGGAGCGCGGCGAGTCGAATCGGGCGCTGCGACCCCAACTCCTCGTAGCGGTAAGGGAAACGGTCCGGGAGTGGTCCGCCGAGGACGGTATTTCGGTGGTGCTTCCGGAACTCCGCAAACCCACCGGTGCGCGTGGTCTACGCGCGGCGAGGGCTCGTACACCCGAAAATCGGCAACTGGCCGAGCGGTCATTCGGTGTCCTGCCCAGAGCGGCCCAATGCCTGCTCTGGCACACCGAGGTCGAGGCCGAGCCTCTTTCCGTACCGGCCGGTCTGTTGGGCGTGGACTCCGTAAGCGCTTCGACAGCGCTGGAACAGGCCCGCGAGCAATTCCGCACCGCTTGTGTACACGCCCATCGTGAACTCGCGCCGACCAACGAATGCCGCTTCTACAGCCGTCTCCTCGACGTTCCGATCCGACGCGGCGGCGCCTTGTTGCCCGATGTCGAGCAGCATCTGCTGGGGTGCCGTCACTGCCGGCACGCCGCTGAGCAACTCAGCCATTTCGAGGGGGAACTCGGCACGCTCATCGCCGAGGCGGTGCTCGGCTGGGGAGCCCATCGGTACCTCGACTCCCGCCCGGGACGTGGCGGCCCGGGTGCCTTCCCCCGCAAGCCGGCCGGTCGTGGCGGTGGCGGCAAACAGGGTCCTGGCAACGGTGGCCGGCATCGGCTCATGGCCCATCTCCCCCTGCCCGACGACCGGTTCGCCCTCCCGGGGAGGCGCCGGCGTGCCGTGGCCGTCGGAGTCGGCGTGATGTCCTTCGCGCTGCTCGCGAGCGTGCTCGGCGCCCGCAACTGGTCGCACGACAGCACTGTGCCGACGGCCACCTGGGGGACGGCCAGCGGTTACTCGGCCGGACCGGGTGTCGGCTCCCCGAGCCCCGCCGACCCCGGGTCGGCCTCCCCGTCGCAGGCGGACGGTTCGTCGCCGGCCCCTGCCGGCTATCCCGGCGCGGGGCGGCGCGGCAGGCTCCACCATGACGCCACGGGTCTGTGCCTGGACATCAGGGGCGGCCGGGTGCTGGCCGGCGCCGGGACCCGGCTGGCGGAGTGCTCGTCCGCCGAGACCCAGCAGTGGTCGTACGAGTACGACGGGCTTCTGCGCAGCCTGGCCGACCCGAGGCTGTGCCTCGACTCGCACGGCGCCGACGGAGACGTCTTCCTCTCCGGTTGCGTCGGGTCCCCTGCCGACGAGGTTCGCTACGACCTCACCGTCCAGGGCGAGCTGCTGCCCCGCTGGCGCGAGGAACTGGCCGTCGCGCCCGCCTCGCTCCGCGCCGGTGCGGACGTCGTGGTCAGGACGAGGTCCGGGTCCGAGGGGGAGAACTGGACGCTCGTGCCCGGGCGGTCCGCGTCCGACTCCGCCAAGAAGGGGAACGGGCAAGAGGGCGACGGGGCGGCGAAAGGTGACAAGGAAGAGAAGGACGTGAAGGGCGGGGGGACGGGACAGAAACCGAAGGACAAGAAGGACAAGGGGGAGGGCGGCTCGGACGGCAGGCAACCGGGGACCGGGTCCGGTACCGGTGACGGAACTTCGGGAGCACCCGGGGCGCCCGCGCCCTCACCCCAGTCCACTTCCGGCCAGCAGTTCGAGACCCGTTACGTCGCGGACGACGGTACCCAGGAGCAGCCCGCGCCCGCCCCTGCGGCGGACCTGCAGCAGCCACTCGACGCGGCGAAGGCCGTCGTGGTCTCGGCGGTGCGGGCGGTCGGCTCGTTCGCACAGGTAGCGAGTCACTCGCCCAGCTGACTGACACGAGTCATGTCCGGATGAGAACCCCAGTGCGAGCTGCGGGATGCCGACGCGGACCCGGTGTCACCCCGACCCGGTAGGCTTCCCGGCGTGTGCCCAAGGCCGGGCACGCGCCGGGAACGCAGACGTACCGGGCGTACGGCGAGATCGGAAGGAAACCGGCGTTGCACGTGCAGGAATGGCTGGAGACGATCCCCGCTGTCAGTATCTACGCCCTGGTAGGGCTGGTCATCGGGCTGGAGAGCCTGGGCATTCCACTGCCGGGCGAGATCGTTCTGGTCTCCGCCGCGCTGCTCGCCTCCCAGCACGGCGAGATCGACCCGTTCATCCTCGGCGCCTGCGCGAGCGCCGGCGCGATCATCGGTGACTCCATCGGCTACGCCATCGGCCGCAAGGGCGGTCGGCCGCTGCTGGCCTGGCTCGGCGCGAAGTTCCCCAAGCACTTCGGGGAGGGACACATCGCCACCGCCGAGCGTTCCTTCGAGAAGTGGGGCATGTGGGCCGTCTTCTTCGGCCGCTTCGTCGCGCTGCTGCGGATCTTCGCGGGGCCGCTGGCGGGTGTGCTGCGGATGCCGTACTGGAAGTTCCTGATCGCCAACGTGCTGGGCGGGATCATCTGGGCGGGCGGTACGACGGCGGTCATCTACTACGTGGGCGTGGTCGCCGAGTCCTGGCTGAAGCGGTTCTCGTGGCTGGGGCTGGTGCTGGCCGTGCTGATCGGGCTGACGTCGATGCTGGTGCTCAAGCGCAAGGCCAAGAAGATGCAGGGTGCTGCGCCTGAGGCGGAGACCGTAGGGGTTGCTGAGTGAAGTCGGGCGCGGGCCGGCTGTGGCTTGTCGCGCGGTTCCCCGCGCCCCTGTAGGTCGGCTGCTCTACTCGTGGATCTCCTGGTGGGCCTTCGCCAGTTCCGCGTACATCGTGCCGTTCAGTGTGACGCCCTGACGTTCTTCGTCCGTCAGCTCACGCCTCACCTTCGCCGGTACACCCGCGACCAGTGAACCCGGCGGGACCTCCATGCCCTGCGGTACGAGGGCCTGCGCCGCCACCAGTGAACCCGCGCCGATGACCGCGCCGTTCAGCACGGTCGCGCCCATGCCGATCAGGCAGTCGTCCCCGACCGTCGCGCCGTGCACCACCGCGTTGTGGCCCACGGAGACCCGCTCGCCGATGGTCACGGGGAAGCCCGGATCGGCGTGCAGCGTGCAGTTGTCCTGGATGTTGCTCCGGGCACCGACGGAGATCCGCTCCACGTCGCCGCGCAGCACCGCCCCGTACCAGACGCTGGCACCCGCCTCAAGGGTCACGTCCCCGATCACCGAGGACGTGGGCGCCACGAACGCCTCCTCGTCCACCTTCGGTTCTCTGCCGCCGATGCCGGTGATCAACGCCTTGTGCGTCATCGCGCCTCCTGGCCCTCGAATGCGTCGACGGTACGCCACCTCCGTGGGGCGAAGATCACAGGTGTGCGGTGTGCTGGCCCCGCCCGGCCGTGAGTACGGTGTGCGGGTGCCCAAGCCCAAGAACACGTTCTCGTCATGGCGGCGTCGGCTGGCGCAGCGCGCGGTGCACGCGGGTTGGGCCTGGGTGCAGCGCACGGGTTCCGTGACCGCCGAGAGCCCCGGGCGGCTGAACTTCCGGGCGATGGGAACAGGTACCAGGCTCGCCTTCCCGCTGGGCACGGTCTTCGGTGAACCCTGGATCGAGCTGGGCTCCCACTGCATCGTCGGCGAGCAGGTGACCCTGACGGCCGGGCTGATGCCGGACCTCGACCTCGGCCCCGACCCCATCCTGCGTATCGGCGACGGTGTCGTCCTCGGCCGCGGCAGCCATGTCATCGCCGACACGACGGTGACCATCGGCAGTGACTGCTACTTCGGGCCGTACGTGTACGTGACGTCCACCAACCATTCGTACGACGATCCGCACGAGCCCATCGGCAAGCAGTGGCCGCGGATGGAGCCGGTGGAGATCGGCCCGGGCTGCTGGATCGGCACCGGTGCGGTGATCCTGCCGGGGGCGCGGATCGGGCGGAACGTGGTGGTGGCCGCCGGTGCGGTGGTACGCGGGACGGTGCCCGACCACGCGGTGGTGGCGGGGGCCCCGGCCCGCGTCGTACGCCGCTGGACGCCGGCCGGGGGCTGGCGCCCACCGCTGCGGACACCGGCCCCGACACCGATACCGGAGGGGACCACGCCGGACCAGTTGCGGGCGTTGGCGGAGCTGGACGAGAGCGCTGTGGCACGGCTGGCGGAGCTGGATGCCGAGAAGCACGCCGGGGACGTGCGCGCCGAGTCCTGATCGCGGCGGGCGCGGTGCCCGGTGGTCAGCCGGTCGCGAGTAGGAGTGTGCCCAGTAGGGCCAGGCCCGCGCCCGTGGTCTGGATCGCGCGCAGGCGTTCGCTGAGGAAGCCGCGTGCCGCCAGGGCGGTGACCACCGGGTAGAGGGAGGCGAGTACGGCGGCCACGGTGACCGGGCCGTGCTGGGCGGCGATCGAGTAGGTGCCGTTGGCGGCGACATCGGCGAGGCCGACGAAGCCGAGCGCGGGGAGCAGGCGCCAGGGGAAGCCGCCTGCCGGGAGGGCGGCGCCGCCGCGCCGGACCGAGACGTACAGTGCGGCGCCACCGACGGCCACGTTCGTCAGGCGCTGCACGAAGAGGGCGAGGAACAGGCCGGTCAGAGTGGTCGACGCCTCCGCGATCAGCGCGAACACGGTGCCGAAGCCGAACGCCGCGAGCAGGCTGAGCAGGATCGCCTGCCGTTGCACGGGCGCGCCCCTGAACTGCGGTCCGCCCGCGAGTAGGACCCCGGCGACGGCCACGGCGATCCCCGCGAACTGGAGCAGCCCGGGGCGCTCGCCGAGGAAGAGCCCGACGCTGATGGGGACGGCGACACCGAGCGAGCCGAGAGGGGAGACGACCCCCATCGGGCCCAGGGCGAGCGCCTTGTAGAAGGAGAGGAGCGCCACCGGTCCGGCCAGGCCGGCGGCGACGGCGAACCAGAGCCGAGGGCCCGCCTCGCTCCAGCCGCCGGTCAGGACCACGATCGTGCCGAGCACGACCGCCGCCATCGACTGGGAGATCACGACCACCGTCAACGCGGACATGCGCCGGGTCAGCAGGCCGCCGCCGAAGTCGGCCAGCCCCCAGAGCAGGCTGGTGACCAGGGCGAAGAATGCGGTCATGAGGACGCCTCGCAGTACAGTGGAGTGAACGATTCGGTGCACCACACGGTAGTGCAGTGAAGTGAACCTTGTCATGCAAGATGTTGTACTCGGGAATTGTGCGGCAGGATGAGGTCCGAAGCGGTAGAGCGGTAGCCGAAGTCGATGACTACGCCGAAGACAAACGTGTCGGACGAGAACTGGGACGGAACATTGTCGGACCTAGACCTGCTGACCCAGTCCCTGGCGCGCAGCGTGAAGCGCTGGCGCGCCGAGCGTGGTTTCACCCTGGAGACGCTCGCCGCCCGTGCCGGGGTGAGCCGCGGGATGCTCATCCAGATCGAGCAGGCCCGCACCAACCCGAGCCTCGGCACGGTCGTGAAGATCGGCGACGCGCTCGGCGTCAGCATCACCACCCTGCTCGACTACGAACAGGGCCCGAAGGTCCGGATCGTCCCCGCAGACCAGGCCGTACGGCTGTGGCACAACGACGCGGGCAGCTACAACCGGCTCCTGGCGGGCACCGAGGCACCGGGTCCGCTGGAACTGTGGGACTGGCGGCTCATGCCCGGCGACAGCAGCCCCTCCGACCCGCACCCCGCGGGCACGTTCGAGATCCTCCACGTCACGGTTGGTGAACTGACGCTCACGGTCGACGGAGTCGAACACCGTGTCCCGGCGGGCGCCAGCGCCACCTTCGAGGCCAACGTGCCCCACACATACGGCAATGACGGCGCCGTACCGCTGGAGATGCTGATGTCGGTGTCGGTCCCGCCGGTGAGCTGAGACGTCCGGCCGAAGGCCCCGGCCGGGGCTGTTAGCGTGCCGTCATGCGCGCGCCCATCGGAGACTTCGACTCCGCCACTCCGGCCCCCGACTGCCTCGACGAACTGGTCGGCCCGGTCGCCGACGCCGTACGCCACTGGACCGGCGATGTGCCCGCCGACCAGGTCCTGTACGTCGACACCGACCCGGAGTGGGCCGACACGGCCGTCTTCGTGGAGCACTACGGGCGGGAGTTGCTCGAACAGTCGGCGAACTGTGTGGTCGTGGCCGGCAAGCGCGGCGGTGAGACCACGCTCGCCGCGTGTCTCGTCCTCTCCACCACCCGGGTCGATGTGAACGGCGTGGTGCGCCGCCAACTCGGTGCCCGAAAGGCGTCGTTCGCGCCGATGGACACGGCCGTCGGGGAGAGCGGAATGGAGTACGGCGGCATCACGCCGATCGGACTCCCGGACTCCTGGCCCCTGTTGGTCGACTCGGCCGTCGTCGACCTGCCCTGGGTGCTGGTCGGCAGTGGGCGGCGGCGCGGCAAGCTGCTGGTGCCCGGGAAGGCGTTCGCGGGGCTTCCGGGAGCGGTGGTCGTGACCGGGCTGGGAGTCAGCTGACGGCGGGTGGGTGCGGGCTGGTGAGCCGGTGTCGGATACGGCTTGTCGTGGTTCCCGGTGTCAGTGGTCTGCGTCCCTGCCGATGTACACGTCGGCGAACGCCGCTGCCGCCGCCGGGGAGTTGAGGATGCGGCGCAGACGGGCGAGGGTGGTGCCGGCGCGGAACGGGTCGCCCGACGACGCCCCGTGGTAGATGTCGGACAGCCACAGGGAGAACTCCTGGTACTGCCAGACCCGCCGCAGAGATGCCTTCGAGTAGCCGTTGAGGGCGTCCGGGTCGCCCTTCGTGAGGTAGTCGACGAGTCCGTCGCCGAGCAGGAAGGCGTCGTGCAGGGCGAGGTTCATTCCCTTGGCGGCGATGGGGGCGGTGAGATGGGCCGCGTCACCGGCCAGGAAGAGCCGACCGAACTGCATCGGCTCCACCACGTAGTTGTGCATGTCGAGGACGCGTTTCTCGATCAGGCGGCCCTCGTTGAGCGGGGGCGCCCCCAACGCGCCCAGGCGTTCGTGTAGTTCGGCCCAGACACGGTCGTCCGGCCAGTTCTCCGGGTCGTCCCCGGGCGGGCACTCCAGGTAGTAGCGGGTGACCTCGGGCCCGCGCGCCATGTGCCCGGCGAAGCCGCGCGGGTGGATACCGAACATCACGCAGTCGTTGGACGGCGGCGCCTCGGCGAGAAGGGCCAGCCAGCCGATGCCGTAGTCGTGCCGCGCGACGCGGGCGTGCTCCGCCGGGATCGCCGTACGGGTCACTCCACGTGCCCCGTCGCAGCCGGCGACGAACTCGCCCTGCACATACTCCCGTTGCCCTGTCTCCGGGGAGACGTAGGACACGGCGGGCCGGTCGGTGTCGAGGTCGTGGACGAGTACGTCCCGCACGCTGAAGCGGATGTCGCCGCCGCGCACGTCGGCGTACTCGCGCACCAGGTCCGTCACCAACAGAGGCTGTGGATAGGCGAAGTGGCGGTGGCCCGACAGCTCGGCGTACTCGAAGCGATGGCGTCGGCCGTCGAACCGGAACTCGCACCTGGTGTGCGTCCCGGCCCGTTCCAGCAACGTGTCGGCCAGGCCCCGCTGTTGGAGCGCGCGTACCGCCCACTCCTCGATGAAACCGGCTCGGGGGTGCTGCTCGATGAACTCCCGGCTCTCCGTCTCCAGCACCACACAGTCGATGCCGGCTGCCCGCAGGATGTTGCCGACGCTGAGCCCGGCGGGTCCGGCGCCCACGATCACCACCGGGAACCGTTGCGTGGAGGGGGAGTTGGGCGTGGTGCCGGGGGGCGGTGAGTCGAAAGTCACTTGTGCATTATGTCGACCGCCCGCCGCCGAAGACGCCTGTGGTCGGGCAACCCGCACTTTTCGTTATCGGCGGTCCTGGGGCGCGTCTCCCCTCCGTATCTCCTCTCCGCATCTCCGAGAGCACCTCACCCCCCAGAGCCAAGGACCGGAGCTTTGAACACAGAGATCAGCCGTCGCGGCATGCTGAAGTTCACCGGCGCGACAGCGGGCGCCGCCGCCATCGGTACGACTCTCGCCACCCCCCAGGCCGTCGCGGCCGGCGCGAGTCTCGTCCACCCGGGCATGCTGCACACCCGGACGGATCTGGACCGGATGGCGAAGAAGGTGAAGGCCGGAGCGGCGCCGTACACGGCGGGCTTCACGCGGCTGGCCGCCAACCGCCATGCGCAGAGCGGCTGGACGGCCAATCCACAGAGGACGGTCTACCGGGGCGCGGGCTCCCCGCAGAACTACGCGATCCTCTACAACGACATCCACGCCGCCTACCAGAACGCCCTGCGGTGGCATGTCACCGGTGAGAGCGTGTACGCGGACACGGCCGTCGCGATCCTGAACGCCTGGTCTGCCAAGCTGACCGAGGTGGCGGGGTCGGCCGACCGGTTCCTCGCGGCCGGTCTGTACGGCTACCAGTTCGCCAACGCGGCTGAACTCGTCCGCGACCACGCCGACTTCGACCTCGCCCGCTTCCAGAGGATGATGCTGGACGTCTTCTACCCGCTCAGCGAGGACTTCCTGGCTCACCACAACGGCGCCGTCATCACCAACTACTGGGCGAACTGGGACCTCACGGCCATCGCCTGCGTCCTGGCTGTCGGCATCCTGTGCGACGACCGCGCCAAGATCGACCGGGCCGTCGAGTACTTCAAGCACGGCGCCGGAATGGGCTCGGTCAAGAACGCCATCCCGGTCGTCCACGACGACCAGGGGCTCGGCGAGTGGGCGGAGGCGGGCCGCGACCAGGGGCACGCGCTGCTCGGCGTCGGCCTGATGGGCACCGTCTGCGAGATGGCCTGGAACCAGGGCATCGACCTCTACGGCTACGACGACAGCCGCTTCCTCAAGGGCGCCCAGTACGTGGCCAGGTGGAGCATGGGCGGCGAGGTGCCCTACACGGCGAACACCCGCAGGAAGGGTGCGGTGGGCGGCTGGTCCGGCAGCGAGAGCGCGACCCGCGCCGCCGGTGTGGACCCGGCGATGACCCGCCCGATCTGGGCCATGATCGCCAACCACTACACCAAGCGCCGAGGCCTGTCGGCGACCTATCTGACCCGCGTCGCCGCCCAGGCGTCTCCTGAGGGCGGCGGCGGTGACTACGGCCCCAACAGCGGAGGCTATGACCAACTCGGCTTCGGGACACTGGCGTTCACCCGGGACAGAGCGATCGAGAGCGCGAGCCCCAACTCCGGCCCCAACCCCGGCGCGAGTACCAGTAGCCCGGGTGCCGACGGTCAGGGCGCGAAGGGCAGCGGGGCGGGTGCGTCGCCCGCGGCCGGTGCGGCTCCCCAGGGTGGCGAGGGCGAGGACCTCGCCGCCACCGGCACCACGGACGTCGTCGCCTGGACCGCCGCCACCGGGATCACCGCTGTCGCGGGCGGGCTTCTGCTGCTGCGCCGACGGGGGCGGTCCGGCGGCGATCCGGCACAGTGAGACTGCCGGAAACCGGGGACGGTTCGAGGGTCAGCCGAGGCGGGGCAGCTCGATGGCCGGGCAGCGGTCCATGACCATGTCGAGGCCTGCGGCCCGGGTGCGGTCGTACGCGGCTTCGTCGATGACGTCGAGCTGGAACCAGACGGCCTTGGCGCCGATGGCGGTCGCCTCGTCGGCGACCTGACCGGCGAGGGTGCTGTTCACGAAGACGTCGACGACATCGACGTCGAAGGGGATGTCGGCCAGCGAGGCGTAGCCCTGCTCGCCGTGGACCGTCTCGGCCTTCGGATGCACGGGGACGATCCGCTTGCCGTGGCGCTGAAGGACCTCGGCCACCCGGTAGGCGGCCCGCTGCGGGTTCGTCGACAGGCCCACGACCGCCCAGGTGTCGCCGAGCTCGGTCAGGATCTTGCGGATCGTCGCTGGGTCGCCGTACACGCCCGGCCTCCTTGGGATTCGAACAGCCGCTGTTGTGCGTGACAACAGCGGCTGGGCCGCGGTGATTCCCCGCCGTCGGCTCCGGGGTAGGTGTCCCAGGGCCCGGCCGTTGCATGATGTGTCGTGTGGTTGTTGACACGGGACGGCGGGGGAGCGTGGCGGACGGAGCGGCGAAGGTCCGGTCGGGGGAGTACCGGGCGGGTGGTGAGGGCCAGGAAGGGGCGACCCGTACGGGCCGGCCGCGGGTGACCTCGCGGGCCGCCCTCGAACGACTGGGCTTCGAACTGTTCGCCCGTCAGGGCTTCGACGCCACGACGGTCGACGACATCGCCGCCGCCGCCGGTATCGGCAGGCGTACCTTCTTCCGCTACTTCGCGTCCAAGAACGACCTTGTGTGGGGCGACTTCGAGGACCAGTTGCGCGGGTTCGAGGAACTGCTGGCGGCGACCGATCCAGCCGTTCCGATGATGGACGCGCTGCGTGGCGTTGTGGTCGAGTTCAACCGTTTTGACCCGGAGGTGGTGCCCTGGCACCGGCAGCGGATGACGCTCATCCTGCGGGTGCCGACGCTCCAGGCCGACTCGACCGTGCGGTACACGACGTGGCGGGCGCTCGTCACGGAGTTCGCCGCGCGGCGGATGGGGCGGCCGGTGACCGACCTGCCGCCGAGGCTGCTCGGCCATGCGGCGCTGGCCGCGTGCATCGCCGCGTACGAGTACTGGTTGACGGACTCGGAGGTTGACTTGGGGGCGGTGCTGGATCAGGCGATGCGGCAGGTTGCTGCGGGGTTCGACGGGGGTGTCTCCGGCGGGTGAGCGGGAGTTGGGGCTGTTGGTTCCGTGCGGCGCCGTCGTGGCTTGTCGCGCAGTTCCCCGCGCCCCTTGAGGGGCGCTCGGCCAGTCCTGCCGGCCTGCGGATGATCAACATTCTATCCAGTCGCGCGCATCGCGTTCGCCGTCAGTTCGCCTATGAGGACGGCGGTTGCCGCTGTGCCCCGTAGAGGGGGTGTGGGGAGGATCGAGGTGTCCGCCACTCGGAGGCCCTTTATGCCGTGCACCCTTCCGTGCGGGTCTACGGCGGGGCCCATGGGGATCGTGGCGCAGGTGTGGTGGGCGGTACTGAGGTGGGTGTGGATCCATGTGTCGAGGGACCGGTCGTCGGTCAGTACCTCGGGGGTCGGGTCGACGAGGCCGGCGGAGATCCTGTCGAAGGCGGGGGTGGTCAGCAGTGCGGCGGTGGTGCGGATCGCCTCGCGCATGCGGCGTCTGTCGTCGGGGGTCCGCAGGTAGTTGTGGCCGAGGCTCGGGGGTGCGGCGGGGACGGCGGACCAGGTGCGCATCCGGCCCCCGACGCAGGGTGACTGGACGGACACGAGGAACGCGAGGCGTGCGCCGGGAACGCTCACCGTCCCGGTGGCCAGCCCGGACAAGGGGACCAGCGACTGCAGGATCTCCAGGTCACCGCCCGGGTGGCCGCCGTCCGACGACGGCAGATGCAGGGCCCCGCCGAGCCAGGAGTCGGTCGGTTCCGGGAGGGGCCTACGGGGTGTCCACTCCAGGGCGACCTGGGGGTGGTCGCCGAACCGGACTCCGACGTCGGGGGCGTCCCGGACGACGGGGATGCCGAGGCGGTCCAGGTCGGCGCGCGGTCCGACGCCCGAGAGATGCAGGAGGTGCGGGGAGCACAACGCCCCCGCACACAGGACGACTTCACCGCACTGGACGACCTCGCGGCGACCGTCTCGTTCGACGACCACCCCGGTCGCGCGGCCGTGCTCGATGACGATCCGGTGGACCGTGCTGCCGCCCCGCACCGTCAGGTTGGGCCGGTCGAGTGCCGGCAGCAGGTAGCTGACGCCTGTGTTGAGGCGTACTCCGTCGACCGCGTTGCACGGGACCGGGCCGAATCCCGGTTTCTGCTGGGCGTTCTTGTCGGGCTCCGGCGGAAAGCCCAGGTGGTACGCCGCGTCCCGGAACGCGACGGCGGCGGGATGCCGCAGGTCCGTGCGCCGCACCCGCATCGGGCCCGCCGTTCCGTGCGCGGGGTCGGCGCCGTGGTCGAGATCGGTCTCCAGGGCCCGTAGGAACGGCAGCACACCGTCGTACGACCAGGCGGCACCGCCCGCCGCCGACCAGCGGTCGAAGTCCTCGCGCCTGGCCCGGACGAAGTAGCCGCCGTTGACGGTGGTCGAGCCGCCGAGGTAGCGCCCCCGGACGACTGTGTACGGCCGTTGCGATGTGAGGTGCGCCGGGTACGTCCGGACAGCGGGCGTTCCTGGGCGCGCGCCGGGCACGAGCCGCGCGTCCAGGAACTCGGGTGGGAAGGCGGAGAGATGGCGTGGCACCGGGCCGGACTCCAGTACCAGCACGGTGCGTTCGGGGTCCTCGGACAGCCGGGCCGCGAGCACGGCGCCGCTGCCGCCGGCCCCTACCACGATGACGTCAGGCGTCAACTCGGTCCGGGTCAAAGGTAGTTGACCTTCTTCTGTGGTCCTCGCAGTCCTGTCGCGCCCGTCCTCTTCACTTTCGGCATCCGGTGCCATTATTCTCCGGATGTCCGTCGGAAGCGATGCACAGGGAGAGTCGCATGAACGAGTTCCATGGCACCCCGTCCGTCCCGGCCAGCGAGATCCGGGACGCCCCGGCCCCGGCCGCAGAGCCGCTGGAGTCGCTGATCGAGGCCGACGACCTGATCGAGGAGGTCTCCATCGACGGCATGTGCGGCGTCTACTAGGCCGCCCGGTGGACCTCGACCAGGCCTGGGACCTGCATGCGCAGGTCTCCGTGCGCCCCGAACCCTTCGGCGCGCTGCTCTACCACTTCGGGACCCGCAAGCTCTCGTTCCTCAAGGACCGTCGCCTGCTGGCCGTAGTCCAGTCCCTCGCGGACGCGCCCACGGCCCGCGCCGCCTGTCTGGCCGCAGGCCTCGACGAGGGCGAACTCCCGCGCTACGGACGGGCACTGGCCGTCCTCGTCCAGTCGTCGATGGTCGTCGGAAGGACACCATGACCGCCGCCACCACTCGTACGCCACGGCTGGTCGACCTGTTCGAGCACGGGCTCGACGCGCCGATCTGCCTCACCTGGGAACTGACCTACGCCTGCAACCTGGCCTGCTCCCACTGTCTGTCCAGCTCCGGCCGGCGTGACCCCCGCGAGCTGAGCACCGAGGAGGCCAAGGCCGTCATCGACGAGCTGGAGGCCATGCAGGTCTTCTACGTCAACATCGGCGGCGGCGAGCCGACCGTCCGCGCCGACTTCTGGGAACTCCTCGACTACGCCACCGCGCACCACGTGGGCGTGAAGTTCTCCACCAACGGTGTCCGCATCACCCCGGACGCCGCCGCTCGTCTCGCCCGCAACGACTACGTGGACGTCCAGATCTCCCTCGACGGCGCGACCGCCGACGTCAACGACGCGGTGCGCGGGGCCGGTTCGTATGCGACGGCGCTACGGGCACTGGAGAACCTCGCCGCAGCCGGCATGCGGAACTTCAAGATCTCCGTGGTCTGCACCCGGCACAACATCCCGCAACTGGACGCCTTCAAGGCACTCGCCGACCGCTTCGGTGCCCAACTGCGCCTGACCCGGCTGCGACCCTCCGGGCGAGGCGCGGACGTATGGGACGACCTGCATCCCACGCCCGTACAGCAACGAGAGCTGTACGACTGGTTGTTGGCCCATGGCGAGGATGTCCTGACCGGTGACTCCTTCTTCCATCTCTCCGCGTACGGCGAGGCGTTGCCCGGTCTCAACCTGTGCGGAGCCGGGCGCGTCGTCTGTCTGATCGACCCGGTCGGTGACGTGTACGCCTGCCCGTTCGCCATCCACGAGGAGTTCCTCGCGGGCAACGTCCGCCAGCCGGACGGCTTTGCGGGAGTGTGGCGCGACTCGGAGCTGTTCCGGCGGCTGCGCGCCCCGCAGCACGGCGGAGCCTGCGCCTCCTGCGCGTTCTACGACACCTGCAAGGGCGGCTGCGTGGCCGCGAAGTTCTTCACGGGGCTGCCGCTGGACGGGCCCGACCCCGAGTGCGTCCAGGGCCACGGGGAGACGCTCCTGGCCCACCGCGACGGATCGCCGGTGCCCAAGCCGTCCGTCGACCACTCCCGCAGGTCGGTGGACCTCGTCTCACCCGGCGGCCACCGGTGAGCGACTGTGACGAACAACCGCTGGCCGGACTGGACTTGGCGCCCACCGGAAAGGACGCGACCCATGGCTAGGAACCCCTGGTTCGAAACGGTCGCCGAGGCGCAGCGCCGGGCCCGGAAGCGGCTGCCGAGTTCGGTGTACGGCGCGCTCGTCGCGGGCTCGGAACGGGGGCGCACCCTCGACGACAACCTCGCCGCTTTCGCCGAACTGGGCTTCGCCCCACGGGTCGTGGGCCACCACGCGCAGCGCGACCTGTCGACGACGGTACTGGGCGTGCCCACCGCGCTGCCCGTGCTCATCTCGCCGACCGGGGTGCAGGCGGTCGACCCGGACGGGGAGGTGGCGGTCGCCCGGGCCGCGGCGAACCGGGGCGTCATCATGAGCCTCAGCTCGTTCGCGAGCAAGCCGGTGGAGGAGGTCTCCGCAGCCCAGCCCGACCTCTTCTACCAGCTGTACTGGAGCGGCACGCGCGACACGATGGTCCAGCGCATGGACCGGGCCCGGGCGGCGGGAGCCAAGGCGCTCATCGTCACCCTCGACTGGTCGTTCTCCCACGGCCGGGACTGGGGCAGCCCCGCTATCCCGGAGAAGCTCGACCTCAGGACGATGCTGAAGTTCGCCCCCGACGTGCTGCCCCGGCCCGGATGGCTGTGGCGTCACGCAAGATCCGGCCGCGTCCCCGACCTCACCGTGCCCAACCTGCGGGCCCCCGGCGGCCGGGCGCCCACCTTCTTCGGTGCCTACGGCGAGTGGATGCGGACCGCGCCGCCGACCTGGGAGGACGTCAAGTGGTTGCGCGGGGAGTGGGGCGGCCCCTTCCTGCTCAAGGGGGTGACCCGGGTCGACGACGCCAGACGGGCCGTCGACGCAGGGGTTTCGGCCTTGTCCGTGTCCAACCACGGCGGGAACAACCTCGACACCACCCCGGCCACGATCCGCGTGCTCCCCTCCATCGCCGAAGCGGTCGGCGACCAGGTCGAAGTCCTGCTGGACGGCGGCATCCGGCGGGGCAGCGATGTCGCGAAGGCCCTCGCCCTCGGTGCACGTGCCGTCCTGATCGGCCGCGCCTACCTTTGGGGCCTGGCGGCGGGCGGACAGGCCGGCGTGGAGAACGTGCTGGACATCCTGCGCGGCGGCCTCGACTCGGCTGTCCTCGGCCTCGGCCACTCCTCCGTCCACGAGCTGTCGCCCCAGGACCTGGTGATTCCGCTGGGCTTCCCACTGACTCTGGGCGGCGGGGACGCACCGGCGGCTCGTCACACCCCGGCCGGCTGAGCATGGCGGCGCGTGTGTTGGCCGACGCCGTCTGGTCCGCCGTACCGTCCGGTGCGCTGGTGCTCGTGCCGGTCGGGTCCACCGAGCAGCACGGCCCGCATCTGCCGCTCGACACGGACACCGTCGTCGCCCGTGCCGTCGTACGGCGCACGGCGGACGCCCTGCCCACGGCGTGGGTGGCACCGCCGGTTGCCTACGGGGCCAGCGGCGAACACGCGCACTTCCCGGGGACCGTCTCCATCGGGCACGAGGCGCTGTGCGCGGTGCTCGTGGAACTGACGCGCTCCCTCTCCCTCTGGGCGGGACGCGTCGTGTTCGTCAACGGCCACGGAGGCAACACCGCCTCCCTCGACACCGCCCTCGGCCAACTGCGCGCCGAGGGCCACGACATCGCCTGGACCGCCTGCGAGACACCCGGCGGCGACGCGCACGCCGGCCGCGCGGAGACCTCCCTGATGCTGCACCTGGAACCGGAGCGCGTACGGCTCGACGCTGCCGCTGTGGGTGACACACGTCCCCTCGCCGACCTCCTGCCGGACCTCGTGGCGCACGGCGTCCGCGCGGTCTCGCCCTCCGGTGTGCTCGGCGATCCCACCGGGGCCTGTGCCGAGGAGGGCCGCCGGACGCTGGACGCCATGGTGTCGGCCACGGTCCGCCGGATCGGGGCCTGGACGGTCGACGACCGGGGACGCCTCGCCGACCCGGCCCGCCGCGCCGGGACCGTACGCCGATGACGCTTCCCGTCGGGGTCGGCGTCGTCGTCGCGTTCGACCGGCACACCAGAGTCGTCGACGGAGGCCGCGCACTCGTCGGAGGGTTTCCCACCCGGCTGCTGCGGCTGACACCGCGGGCCCGCGGACTGCTCGTAGGTCGAACAGTTCCCGTACGGGACGCGGCGAGCGCGCTCCTCGCGGACCGGCTGGTCGAGGGCGGCATGGCCCATCCCGTCGTCGACTCGCTGCCGACGCCGCCCGATCCCCGGTACACGGTCGTCATCCCGGTCCGCGACCGTCCGCGCCAGTTGGACCGCCTGCTGCGCAGTATCAACACAGGCGGTACAGGCAGTACAGGCGGTAGGGGTAGTGCAGGCGGCTCGGGCCGTACGGGACCTCCTGTGATCGTGGTCGACGATGCCTCGCGACACCCGCTCGCCGTGGCCGCCGTCGCCGCCCGGCACGGTGCCCGGCTGGTCGCCCTGGACACCAACACCGGGCCCGCCGGCGCGCGCAACGCCGGGCTGCGGCACGTCACCACGCCCTACGTGGTGTTCGCCGACTCCGACATCGTGCTGGACCCCGGCACGGTGCCGACCCTGCTCCGGCACTTCGCCGATCCCCGGGTCGCCATGGCCGTACCCCGCATCACCGGGCTGACCGGCCACACCGCGACCTGGATCGAGCGGTACGAGAACACCCGGTCGTCCCTCGACCTCGGCGCCCACCCGGCCCCGGTGCGCCCCGGCACCCCCGTCTCCTGGGCGCCGACGGCCTGTGCGGTGGCGCGGGTGGACGCGCTGCGGGAGGTGCGCGGGTTCGACGAGGGGATGCGGGTGGGGGAGGACGTCGACCTGTGCTGGCGGCTGATCGAAGCGGGACTGCGCGTGCGGTACGAGCCCGCCGTCCGGGCCTCCCACGAGCACCGGGTGCGGCTCGGCGACTGGTTCCTGCGCAAGGCCGTCTACGGGACCGGGGCGCACCCGCTCGCCCTGCGGCACCCCGAGTTCATCGCACCGGCCGTGTTCGCCCCCTGGAGCGTGCTGTTCACCGCCGGCCTGCTCGCCGGGCGACGCTGGTCGGCGCCGGTCGCGGGGGCCGTCCTCGGCGTCGTCACCCTGCGCATCGGCCGCAAGTTCGACGGCACCCGGCATCCGTACCGGCTGGCTGTGCCGCTCGCGGGCAACGGCGCCCTCGCCACCCTGGCGCAGACCTCCGCGCTCCTCACCCGGCACTGGTGGCCGCTCACCGCCGTCGGCTGCCTGGTGTCCCGGCGGATACGCCGGGCCGCCGCGGTCGCCGCACTGGCCGACATCGCTCTTGAATACCGGCCCGGGGACCCCGGGGGTGCCGCACTGGACCCGTTCCGCTACGGCGTCGCCCGCCGTCTCGACGACCTCGCCTACGGCGCCGGCGTGTGGTTCTCCGCGCTCAAGGGCCGCTCCACCGCCGCCTTGCGGCCCCGCGTCACCCGGGGGAAGCCGGCCAGTCCCGGTCAGCGGAAAGAGCCCAGCGGGCCTCGCGGGGCGTCACGACACTGAGGACATCCTGCCGCCGGGACGTGCGGCGCATGCGATGGATCAGGCACCAGGAGGTGTGCGGCGTGACGCATGAAGTGGTCGGTCGTGTCGAGGAGTTGGGTTCCGAACTGGCCGCACTCGCCGACGAGAACGAGTCACTCGGCAAACTGAGTGACCGGACCGTCGAACTGCTCCGGTCCGCCGGGGTCATCCGGCTCCTGCAGCCCAAGGAGTTCGGCGGATTCGGCGCGCACCCCCGGGACTTCGCGGAAGCCGTGATGGAGGTCGCCCGGCACGACGGGGCCGCCGGCTGGGTGTGCGGAGTCGTCGGGGTGCACCCCTGGGAGCTGGCCCAGATGGATCCCCGGCTCGCCCACGAGGTGTGGGACGAGAACCCGGACACCTGGATCGCCTCGCCCTACATGCCCAACGGCATCGCCGAACCGGTGGACGGCGGCTATGTCCTCAGCGGACGCTGGCCGTTCTCCTCGGGCAGCGACCACTGCGGCTGGGACTTCCTCGGCGCGCTCCTCGGCGACGGCAAGGGGAAACCCGCCGGGCCCATCACCGTTCTGCACGTCGTGCTGCCCCGCTCGGACTACGAGATCATCGACGGCACCTGGGACGTGGTCGGACTGTCGGGCACCGGCAGCAAGGACGTCGTCGTCGACAAGGCGTTCATCCCCTCCTACCGTGCCATCCGCCAGGAAGCGGTCCAGGAGGGCGCCGCCGCGGAGGCCGTCGGGCTCACCGACACCCTCTACAAACTGCCCTTCAGCTCGATGTTCCCGCTCGGCATCACCGCCGCCGTCATCGGCATCTGCGAGGGCGCGCTCGCCGTGCACCTGGCCCAGCAGCGCGACCGGGTAGCCGTGACCGGCGTCCAGGTGCGCGACGACCCGTACGTCCTCTACGCCGCCGGGGAGGCCGCCGCGGAGATCGCCGCCTCCCGGGTCCAACTGATCGACGGCATCAGCCGCTTGTACGACCGGATCGAGGCCGGCAGGACCATCAGCATCGAGGACCGGGCCGACGTACGGCGCAACCAGGTCCGTTGCGCCTGGCGGGCCGTGTCCGCACTGGACGAGATCTTCGCGAGGTCCGGCGGGAACGCGATCCGGCGGGGCAATCCGATGCAGCGCTTCTGGCGGGACGCGCACGTCGGACTCCAGCACATGATCCATGTCCCCGGCTCGGCCTATCACGCGAACGCCCTCGCCCAGATGGGACTTGAGCTGCCCGAGCCGATGCGCATCCTGATCTGAGGAGACCGGATGAGCGACAGCTCCGGCTGCCCGGCGACCGCGATCGACGGGCGTCAATTCCGCGACGTCCTGGGAAACTTCCCCACGAGCGTCGTCGCGATCACCACCACGGACGCCGAACAGCGCCCGCACGGAATGGTGGTCGGGACTTTCACCTCGGTTTCCCTGGACCCGCCCCTCGTGTCCTTTCTCGTCGACCGTTCCTCCACGACCCTGCGGACGATCCGCACCGCGGGCCGATTCTGCGCCAATTCGCTTGCGGGCAACCAGGAACGACTGTCCCGACAGCTTGCGGGCCCGGCGTCGAAGAGATTCGACGGCGCCACCTGGAGCGCGTCCGCCCTGGGAAATCCCGTGCTCGACGGGGTGGTCGCCCGGGTCGACTGCACGCTGGAGCAGTGCGTCGAGATCGGCGACCACTGGCTGGTCGTGGGGCGGGTCCGCGATCTCCGCGTCGAATCACTGAAAACTCCGCTGCTGTTCTTCCGGGGCGGATACGGCGACTATCTCGCGAGCGCGACGCTCGTGCTGGACAGGCTTGTCGGCTGGTAACGACTGGTGATGGTTGGTAACGAGCTCAAAGGGGAGCCGTAAATGAAGAAGGACCTCCATATAAGACTGCAGAGAATATCGGCGTGGTGCGGCGTCATCCTCTTCGTGGGATTCCTCGCCGCGTTCGCCATCGGCCACCTCACCCCGCCGATGAGCCCCACGGAAAGCCCCGACGACGTCGTCGCCTTCCTCAAGGACCACCGCACGGGGATCCTCACCTGTGTCGCCCTGATGGTGCTGCTCGTCCCGTTCGAGTACCCGTACGTCATCGTGACGAGCATGCAGCTGCGCCGGGTCGAGGGCGGCTGGGGGCTCCTGTCCATGATCCAGCTCACCACCGGAGTGGTGGCCCCGCTCGGGTTCTTCTTCCCGCTCGCGATCCTCGCCGCCGCGGCCTACCGCCCGGAGAGCCACTCCGTCGACGTCCTGACCGCGATGGTCGACACCTTCTGGCTCATGTTCGTGGGCAACGCCTGCATCTTCGTCCTCCAGGTCTGGTCGATCGGCTACGCCGCGTTCATCGACCACACCCGCGCGAAACCGCTCTTCCCGCGCTGGTACGGCTGGCTCAGCGTCGTGCTCGGCGTGACGCTCGTCCCGGGCGCCTTCGTCTTCCTCAACCAGACCGGGCCGCTCGCCTGGAACGGACTGCTCGCGAACATCATCCCCTCGGTCGCGTACGCCGTCTG